>JAOPYK010000051.1 GCA_025964695.1 Streptosporangiaceae bacterium
GGGGCCGTCTGGAAAGGAAGACGGTTGGCTGCGGTGCCGGGGAAGCGTCGGCTCAGGATGCCGCTGACCTCGCGACATAGATGGTGTTGGCCCCTTCACGGTCCTGGAGATGATTGTGGAAGGCGACGATGTGCGCCTCCGACTCCGCGAAGGTCTCCGCGAGCACGGCGTTGAAGGCCTCGTCGGGAGGGTCATTCGACCACAACGCGAAGACCCCGCCGGGGCGGAGGTGCCCGGCAAGACGGCGCATGCCGGCTCGCTCGTAGAACGCTGAATGGTCCGGATGCAGCACGTGGCGGGGCGAATGATCGATGTCCACGAGAATGGCGTGGAACTGCCGATCCGGTGCCTGTGGATCCAGGCCCAGGGTGGTTCCGGACAACGCGAAGAAGTCCCCATGGACCAGGTGGCACCGGGGATCCGACGTCAGGACGGGGCCGAGCGGTAGCAGTTCCCGCTCATGCCACTCGATCACTTCGCCGAGCGCCTCCACGACGGCCAGAGTGCGCACGCGCGGGTCTTCCAGTACGGCCTGGGCGGTATAGCCGAGGCCGAGTCCCCCAACGACGACGTCCAGCCCGGTGTCCGGAAGTTTCCTCAGACCCAGCTGGGCCAGCGCTATCTCGCCCTCTGTGAACAGACTCGACATGAGAAACTCGTCACCGAGTTTGATCTCGTACACATCGATGCCGAGGGAAGGGTCGCGGCGGCGCCGCAGGCTGATGTCACCCTTCGCCGTCGGCCGCCAGTCGATCTCCTCAAAACGTGCGCTCATCGAACCATCCCCCGTTGGCCAAGTAACCTCGAAATCCTTCACCTGCACTGACCGCTCCCCGTTGGGAAGGCGAGTGCACGCGCCGTCAGCCTGCCAGGAGTACGGCTCTACTATGCCCCTTGCTTCTGCGCCGACTCGCTGAGCGTCTGAGGTGTACCGCTCGGGCCCCTCGGCCTCCCTCAACCGGGTCAGGGGGTAGATCGACGTAGCCACAACGAGCAATCGTGACGGTTATACCGGCCGTCGTGGCCCTCGCTGCCACCCGACGGCCCCACGGGCGGTGCCGGTCACGGTCGGGTGCGTTGATGGGCTGCGGCCAGCAGGATCCGCTGTCAGCGAAACCTGAAATCTGTAGTGGTCGGTGTAGACAATGGGGTTGGTTGTGGGTAGTGTTCCTGTCATCGAGAGAGCGCAAGTCCATGAACGAGGCAGAGGACGAACTGCCCGCTTTGATGGATCGCAGTAAGGGCGAAGGCCAGGCGTACCGGAGTTGATGCAGTAGGAGGCCGGTACGGCAGGCGCGCGCCCTTGGCGGCCCGGTAGGTCGCCGTAGCAGTGGAGTTGGAATGCCCAGAGGTTGTGGGCAAGGCAGGTGGGATGTGCCGGGGCCAGCGCAAGGCAAGGGGCTCGGGCCATCGGTCTGCCTCAGCGAAGGTCAGCAACAACAGCAGTACAGGCAACAGCAGTGCGAAGGTTCCACCAGTAGTGAGAAGGGAGTGTTCGCATCATCGGGATCGCCTGATCAGTGGTTGCCGGCTGATCGGGTACCGCAGTTCCACAGATTGGGTGGTGGTCTTCGGTCAAGCATTCGCGATCCCCGCGTCCCCTGCACGTCGAGGGATGTGGAAGACAACAGGCCGGTCTCGCTACCGGTAGATGATGTGCAACCTCAGAAGGATCGGGCCCCGGCGCACACGCGCCGGGGCCCCTGGCGTCGTTACGGAAGGTTTCATGACGCGAACCACACCAGCAGGAAAACCCGCCTCCGTGGCGGACCGGATCGATGATGAGGACTATCCCGCCTACAGCATGGGACGCGCCGCCGAGATCCTCGACGTGACGCCGGCATTCCTACGGGCCCTGGGTGCCGCGAAACTGATCGAGCCACTGCGCTCCGACGGCGGGCATCGCCGGTTCTCCCGCTACCAGCTCCGCCTCGCCCAACGGGCGCGGGAACTCGTCGACGCCGGCACCGGCCTCGAAGCGGCCTGCCGGATCATCATCTTGGAAGACCAGCTCGCCGAAGCACTCCGCATCAACGCACAACTCACAGCCAACAAGTAACAAGTAGCCCCTGCCCGTGATTCACAGGAGCGCTGACTCCCGGAAACCCAGTCAGGCGACTGGATCACGGTCGAGCCGGGCCGACACATCCAGGGGGAAATCGAACTCGGCTGTCGTCCCCCATCGGACACAAACCGCTCGCACATGTGGCGGAGCTCGGGGAAAGGGTCTTAGTCCCACACCGTCATGAACCACCATGCGCGGTGGACGAATCACCCCAGGGCAAATCGGCCAGCGATGACGACCACGCAACCCCTGCCATGGCGCCAGTCGAGCACGGGTCTGCCTGGCTCCCCGTTGACGAGTCGAACCCATGCCGTTTCTTGACCAACGCTTGAGGAGTGGGCCTCTTCCTGTGGCTGGCGGCGGATCGCAAGGCAGGAGCTCTTGATGGGCTCCGAGGCAGCTCAACGACCCCAGCGCCGGGATTCTTCGTCCAATGCTCGCGCTCGCTACGCGGCATGACAGTGCGCAGGATCCGGTAGGTGAGCAGCGCGCTGCCGTGGACGTGAGGTTCTTGTCCGCAGATCGCACCCAGGTGTGGCGGTATCGGACAATCACATCGCTGACCGATGGATGTGGCGCCGATGCGGCGATCCTCACCGCAAAGGCGGCTACTTCCCTTCGGGTACCTGCTCCTTGACCTCGTCGTAGCCGACCTTGGTGGGTGCCGCGGTCGGCGAGTAGATCACCCGGATCACGCCCGTCGGAAACGCCTCCGTCGCCGTCATTCTCAGGTGGTACGGCGCGTCGCCGTCGTCGAACAGCTTGCGGCCCTTACGCGCCGCCACCGGATGCACCAGCAGGCGCAGCTCATCGACCAGCCCTGCGGCGAGCAGTTGCTGCACTACGGAGATCGACCCGGGGATGAGGATGCCTCTGCTGCCGGCATCGGCCTTGAGCGAGGTGACGGCATCTAGGAGATCGCCCTTGATCAGCTCGGAGTTGCGCCAGAAGAACTCCAGCGGCTGGCGCGAGACGACCACCTTGCGCACGTCCCCGAGTTGCTTGGCGAACGGTGCGTCGTCCCCACCCGCGGCCTCGCGGTCGGGCCAGGCCCCAGCGAAGCTGTCGTAAGTCTCGCGGCCGATGAGCAGCACGTCAGCGGTGTCATAGTCCTCGCTGACGGCGCGGCCCATGTTCTCGTCGAAGTACGGGAAGTGCCAATCGGGGTCGATCTCGGCCACACCGTCGGCCGAGATGAACAGGGTGGAGATGATCTTTGCCATCGGGCATGACCCCTTCAAGTCAGGTGGTGTTAGTAGGTAGACCGGCGCGGTACCCCAACTTATCGGCCAGCCACAGATCCGTCCCGACGGAGAGACGGCATTTGGAGCTCGTCGTGATGCATCGGCACAGACTGCAGCGTGGTATGTAACGACCACTTCGCAAACCGTCGGGGCATGTGGTGGCCTACGGTCGTGCGCGCATATCGGCAGAGCCGGCCGACCTCGCTGCAGAGACCGGCGGCGCTCGGCCCGCTGCAAAGTAGTCCGTGTCCTTACCGGGCCTGCTGATGAAGCGACCGGAAAGCCATGTGCGATCGGCCTATGCCGGGTAGCCGAGATGGCGCGTCCAGGGTCCTCCAACGCGGGTTCGGCTCGCGCTGTGGCCGGGCGGCAGGTCAAGGACATCAACCAACGTCGGATCTTCGTCCACGGCGTGGTGGAGGTGTCCGATCTTGCCGGTGCTGCCCGCGTCCGTAGCGCCGATGAGCTGCCAGAGCCCGTCGTCGGCGTCGTTACCGACCAGCAGGACAGGCTCGCGACGCTCGAAGACTTCGATGGTCTGGATGCAACGGGTGCCCAGAAGCCAGTGCCGCATCCACCACGCCCGGTCATGCGGTAACCAACCCGCGCATATCAGCCTGACCGTGCGTCGCCGCAACCCCCGGGCACTCCTCTCACCGGCCCACATAACACACCTCAACCAGACCCGATGCCCCGCACCGGGCCCGATCCCGCTCACCCACTTGACAGGTGAACCCTCCATATCAGCCGTTGGACCGGACCCGGGCGTCGGCACCGACGGAAATCAGATCCCGCACCCGCTCCTGCTCGGCGCGGACGGCGCGGGTGCACAGCACCACGGCGACGGCCACAAGCACCACGAACACGAGCATCACCTCGCGAGCCGGCGCATACTGCGTGGCGATGCCCAGGCCCACAACTGGAACCGACAGGCCGACGTACGCGCCGACGAAGTAACCAGCGAGCACCTCGGCCCGGGACACCGGCGGTGCGGTCGAACCCGCGGCGGCGAGCGCGCCACGGAAGACCAAGCCGCCGCCGGCGCCGGTGACCACGCCGCCGACGATGAACATCGCCAGGCTCGGCAACCACATCCCGCCCGCGAGCAGCGCGAGTCCCGGAAGGAGCAGCAACGGACCGACCCGGAGGGTCAGCGCGATGCCGGCTCGGCTAAGGGCGATCTGGGTGAGTGCTCCGGCGGCGAACGCGACGAAGGCCACCCCGCCGGCCACCGCGTGCGAACTCTGGTGCAGTGTGCCGGCCAGGAACGTCGGAGCCAGCGAGTTGAACACGCCGTAGACCGCGAAGGCGGCAACGCCCGTCGCGGTGGCGGCGAAGAACATCCGCCGCGAGTGCGCGGGCACCGCGATGCGCTGCGGCCGCCACCTGGACGCCGGAACCGGCCGCTCGGCGGTCTCCGGTGAGGCCGCCACGAGCACGGCGAGCACGATCAGCACGACGCCGAAGAGGATATAGGGCACCCGCAGCGGTTGCGGCGCGTACTGGGCCAGCAGCCCAGCGACCATCGGCCCGAAGCCGATGCCGCCCAGGTTGGCGGCCGTTGCGACGATCTGGGCGCGCCGTGGTGACACCGCCTTGCCGTTGAACACGCCGGCGTGCAGTTCACCGAGGTACGCGGTGGCCGTCGCGGTCGTTAGTCCGATGGAGATCCCGCAGACGACGCGGGCCACCAGTAGTCCGGGCAGGCTGGGTGCGAACAGGAAGATCAGGCCGCTGGCCACGTTGATGAGCAGCGCAGGCACGAACACCTGTTTGCGGCCCACCCAGTCCGACACGTGGCCGCCGAGGAGCAGGCTGGCGATCACCCCGACCGCGTACACGGCGTAGACGACCGTGATCATGATCGTGGAGAAGTGATCGCGCTGCTGGTACAGCACGTACAGCGGCGTAGGCACCGCCGAGAATCCCATGTTCACCAGGAAAGCCAGCGCGGCCGCCCAGAAACCGAACGAGTGGTGTCGGCTGCGACGTGCGTGGGCCGGGTGCCTGGCACCGACCCGGTCGGTTCCGGCGGTGATGGCAGAAGTCATGAAGTGGATCTCCTCGTCCTGTAGCCGACAGGCAGCCGCGCCGCCACCTCCCACACTCTTCCGTGCTGCGTTTATGCTGTACAACGAAGAGATCGCATGACTGTCATCAATCTGGAGCATGAAGTGGAGCTGCGCCATCTCGAGCACTTTGTCGCGGTCGCCGAGGAACGAAGCTTCACCCGCGCCGCGGCGCGGGTGCACCTTGTGCAGTCGGCCCTGTCCGTCTCGGTCCGGTCGCTGGAGCGCGAACTCGGAAGCCGACTGTTTGAGCGCACCACCCACCACGTCGAGTTGACCGACGCCGGCCAGGCGCTACTCGTCGAGGCGCAACGCACGCTCGCCGCGGCCGAGGCCGCCCGCGACGCCGTCGCCGCCGTACACGGCGGGGTGCGCGGCACCGTGCGGGTGGGCATTATGCACTCACTGGCGCTCATCGACCTCGGCGACCTGCTGGTCCGCTACAACCGGGAGCGCCCCCAGGTGCAGATCGTGCCGAGCGCCGCGCAGGGCGGCTCCACCGAACTGGCCCGCCAAGTCACCAACGGTAGGCTCGATCTCGCCTTCGCCGCGCTTCCCGGCGGGTACCCGCCGGGCCTGACCGTGCGCCCACTGGCATCCGAACCGATGTCACTGGCCTGCCCACCCGATCACCCGTTCGCCAGCCGCCGCGTCATCCCGCTTGCGGAACTCGACGGCGCACGGTTCGTCGATTTTCCGCCCGGTTGGGGAACCCGACGCAGCGTCGACCAGATCTTCCTGGACTCCGGTCTACAACGCGAGATCGCGGTCGAGGTGGCCGATATCCCCACCGTTGTCGATCTGGTCAGGGCGGGTTTCGGGTTCGCGTTCCTGAGCCCGTCCCTCGTCCCCGGCTCCCGCCGTATCGCCCTGCGCACAGTGCGGCCGAGACCGGTGTTCGCCGTATCACTCATCACACCGGACGACCGTCCGCCGTCAGCGGCGGCCCGAGCGCTGATCGACCTCGTCCTGACCACCTATCCCCATCCGGACTCTCGTCAGGAACGGTCCGCGGAAAGTTAACCGGTTGGTCAGTGAGGAAGACGGCCGCGGCGGAGTACGAGCAGGGACTGGCCACCCCGATCGGCCCCAGCGTCACGGCGGCCGAGGTCGCCGCCACGTCGGCCGGCTCGCCTCCCCAGGGGCATCGGCGATCACCGGCCAGTACGTGGTCGTCGACGGCGGCAACTCGATCATGGAAGAGCGGGCACTGCCCTAACGCGTGACGGTGAGCGTAGTGGTCGCGGAGACGCCGTCGACGTCGACCGAGACGGTGTAGGTGCCCGGCTTGGTGCGCTGGGTGAGCGACAGAGTGGTGCTCGCTGCGCCGCCTTCCACGGCGACCGTGGAGCTCTGGCCGTCGGGGCCGCTCACCGTGGCGTCGGTGCCGTCGGCGACGTTGGTGGTGGTGATGGAGACGGTGTAGGAGCCGCGCTGCCCGATGGTGCCGGGGCTAAGGCTGGCCGCGACCGAGGGGGTGGCGGGCGCGGTCTTATGGGGGTGCGGGTGCCGTGCGGCCGCAGCCGGGTGGGAGTGCGCGGCGTCGGCGAACGCGGTGCCGGTCAACGCGGTACCGCCCAGAAGGGTCACGCCGAGGATGCCGGCCGCTGCGAGGGGCTTGCTGAAGCGCATGATTCAAGGTCCAATCTCGGGCAAACCGGGCAAATCTGGTGATTCACCCTGAGGGGGTTGCCCACCCCCCAAACCTCGCAACTCTCCATGAAACTACTCTGAGAACGGCGTGAGAGCCGTGCTGGTGATGTGCAAAGAATCCGCTGAGTTTCAGCGGTACGACCAGGTCAGGCATGGTGCCGGAGGGCCACGGACAGTGCCGTCAGCCGCCGTCGCCAGGTCCGGGTCCGAATCCACCATCAAGACCCATGTCAGCAAGGTCCTCGCGAAGATCGGCGCCCGCGACCGTGTCCACGCCGTCATCATCACCTACGAGGCAGGCATCGTGGGGACCGGCTGACCCCGGTGTCGCGGGCTTCGGCCGAGCGGGCTCCCCCGCATCGCTGTCAACGGTCCCCCGGCTGGGTACCGGTTCCTGATCCGCCGTGCCGGCGAACGTAGGGACGACCCGCCCAGCCGGGCAGCCGTCCTGCCGTGGTGACAGCGCCCTGAAACGCAGCCCACGCACGACGAAGCCCTGCCCCCCCAACGAGGAGAGCAGGGCTTCGTGGTTCCCTCGCCTGGGCGAGGCCGGCTGTTCACCCGGCACTGAGCTATGGATCATCCCCGCGATGCGGGGCCGATGGTACCCGCGGGCAGAGCCACGGATCACTCCCGCAACAGCGGGCTCATTAAGGGCACGACGATAAGGGGCTTGGCGGGCTCCGTCAGCAGAACGACGAAAACATCACGCCCTCCGCAGGTCTGTAGACCGACCGGACAGCCGAACGCCCCGACCGCACGGGGGCGACGGTCGGGGCGGGACTGCACCTACCATCTCACCAGCGCGCGGAAGCGGCTAGAGCCGGACAGGATCGGCATCGGCACGCACCGACCGTGTGCAACACAAATGGGAGCCTGCCGCCACCGTGGAGAGGCGGGACGTCTGCGTCAACCGGCTGAACAGGGTCATCCCACCGGGGCGGTCTGGGGAGGTGTTCGTCTGGTGGCAGGGGTGGCTTCGCCTCTGGTTAACGTTCCGGGCGTAGCGTGCCGCGACCACGGCGGGGGCGTGTGCATGGGTCAGGTTCCCCGTCCCGAATCTGAGGGTGGCGCGTGTCCGGAGTCGACGCGATCAACTCGACGCAGCAGATGGAGATGGAGCCATCGGCTCGGGCAATCCGGTCCAGGAAGCGGTGGTGGCTGCTGCCTGCCGCGGTGGCCCTCGCGTTCGCACTGCTCCAGGGGATCGGCGGCCCCCGGATCACGTTCGGCGGCGACTCGGAGTCCTACGCTCTGATCAGCCTCCGGCTGTACGGGACTCCAGAGGCTCAGGCCCGGCAGGAGATCGCCTACGCCACTTGTCTCGACAAAGCGCGTAGCGTCGAGTGGGGCTCAGCGGTCGACCCGCTACGTTTCCGGACTCCCGGGTCATCGCAGGACCTGCGCCGCGCCTGCGCCACTCAGCAGGTGCAGGCCCCGACCGCCAGAAGCCTGCGCTATGAGGCGATCTTCAATGGGCGGGTCGGCTATCCGCTACTCGCAGGATTGCCCATCAAGCTCTTCGGCATCTCGCACGGCCTCTGGGTGACCAGTGTCGCTGTCACCGCGCTGGGTGGCTTCCTCGTCGCTGTGCTGTTGGCCGAAGCCGGACTCGGCACCGCCGCCCTGCTGGCCGGTGAGCTGATCTTCCTGCTGGGGCCGCTCGGCAGATGGGGGGTCTACCCGCTCGCTGAAGGCGCCCTCAACACCGCCGTCGTCGCAACTCTGCTCGGTGCTTGGTGGCTGCTCCAGCGCCGCCTTTTGCTGGGCGGCACCGTCTGCCTGTTGGGCCTGGCGGCGGTCGTCACCGTCAAGTACTCCGGTGGCACCCTGATGGCCGCCTGCCTGGCCGGCGCGGGCGTCGGTTGCATGGTGACCGTGCGCCGATACCGCCACGCGGGCAGCGCGATACTGGCGGTCGGTGGCGCCTTCCTGGCCGCGGGAGTATGGCTGCTCTCCTCGGCGCTGGGTCTGCCGGGCCTCTCGGAGACGTTGCAGGACACCTTCACAAGGCACTTCCATCACCGCCCCGTCGACGGTGTTTGGGGTCTGCTGGCCCAACTCGAAGTGGTCTGCTGGAGGGAATGGCTGCGGCTCCAGGCGTCCGCCCCGGCCTTGCTGCTGGCCGCCGCCCTGGGTCTGTGGCTGCTCTTCCGCCGCCGCCCGGCACTCGGCTGGCTCGCCGTCGCCGCCGCAGGGCTCGGGCTGTCGACTATCGTCGCGCATCCGCTGGTGTATGAGGCGGACCGCCTGGGAGCCCTCATGTGGATGCCGGCCGTCCTTGGCCTGCCCTTCCTCCTGGACGGAGTGCTGCGGACCGAACACAGCGAAACGCCCCACCCTCCCGAGGGCGGAGCGCTTTGCAGGTGACCGACCATGTCTGGCGAATGTGGGACGGACTGACGGCCCGCCCGTGCTGGACATACGGGCTGCGGGTACGGCACCGGCTGGTAGTAGGGCTGCGGGACTCGCAGTACCGCGCCTGCTGCGGGGGCTCAGGCTGCCCGATGTAGCGATCGTACGGCTCTGCTGGGGGCCTGCGGCTGGCTCACGATGCGACGTTGAAGGTGGGACCCTCAGGGTCGCACCGTGTATCCGCCCGGTCGACACTCCGGACGTGTCGTGACCCCCGGGTCGTCTGGCGTTCACTATCCGGTTAAGGGCGACCGTCAAATGGCGGTCTTGGTGGTGGGTGAGGTTTCCCCGTAGCACGGCAGCCACTCAATGGTGCCGTGGGCGACGTGCCCATCGCGTGACCGGTGTGACCAGCGGCGCCGTACGCGGGTCTAGGTTCTGGGTTGCGCTTTCCGTTACGTCAACTTCTACAGTCGTCTGTGTGGCCGGGAAGACCGGCCTGGCGACGGGAGACGTTGAGATGGCCTGGTCGATCGCGGACGTGGCCCGGATGTCCGGGGTGACATCCCGGACTTTGCGGCACTACAACGAGATCGGCCTGCTCGCGCCGGCATCGATCGGAAGCAACGGTCACCGCTACTACGAAGAGGCCGAGTTGTTGCGGTTGCAACAGATCCTTCTGATGCGGGAGCTGGATCTGGGCCTGAGCGAGATCGCGGATGTCCTGGACAACAAACTCGATCAAGTGACGGCACTACGGGCGCACCATCAGCGGTTGCTGGCGGCGCGGGACAGGCTCGACATTTTGGCCCGCACCGTGAGCCGCACCATCGCCGAACTGCAGGAAGGGAAGGACGACAGCAGCATGTCGAAGATCAACAACCCGGAGAACCTGTTCGAGGGGTTCGACGCCTCGCACTATGAGTCCGAGGCCCGCAGCAGGTGGCCGCAGGAGTGGGAGCAGTCCAAGCAGTACACCGACACGCTCACGGCCGAGGACCAGGAGCGGATGCAGCGCGAGTCGACCACGCAGATGGTCCGCATGGCCGAGTTCATGGCCGCTGGGGCCCCGGTCACCGACCCGGCCGTACAAGCCGAAGTAGACACTCACTACCAGGGTGTTTGCCGGTTCTGGACCCCGAACGCGGCCGCTTACAAGGGATTGGGCCAGACGTTCGCCTCCGACCCGCAATGGCGGTCGGCTTACGACCGGATCACCGAAGGGCTGGCCCGGTACCAGAGCGAGGCCATGGCCGCCTACGCCGATGCCCGGCTGAGCTGACTCCGACGGGACCCGCCGGGAGGCTGCAGACTCCCGGCCCGCCTTCGGCATCCCTTTGCCAGATCACTTCAGGCGCCAGCCTTCCGCAGGAGGGGTCTCGCCGCCCACGGCCGGAGGGGGCCCCCAACCATGATCCCCACCAGCTGGATCAGTCACCACCGGCCTGAGGACAACGAACTTCTCGGCTACCTCCATCCGGCCCAGGACTTACCGGGCATTTAGGGCGTCGACTCAAGGCGATGGCCGGAACGGCAACGCCTTACGTGACACCGATCCTTCTACTCGAAGCGGGACGGGTCTCCGGCGCCTCTGCGGAGGATCTCGGGTTCGGCCTGCGAGAAGTCGATAACCGTCGTCGGCACCGCGCCGCACTCGCCGGAGTCGATCACAGCGTCCACCACGTGGTCGAGTCTTTCCTTGATCTCCCAGCCTTGCGTCAGGGGTTCGGTCTCGTCGGGCAGGAGCAGGGTGCTCGACAGCAGCGGTTCGCCGAGTTCGGTCAGCAACGCCTGCGTGACCACGTGATCGGGGATCCGGACGCCGACGGTCTTCTTTCTGGGGTGCAGCAGCCGGCGCGGCACCTCTTTCGTCGCCGGCAGGATGAAGGTGTAGCTGCCGGGAGTCGCCGCCTTGATCGAGCGGAACAGCGCGTTGCTGACCTGGACGAACTGGCCGAGCTGAGCGAAGTCCCTGCACACCAGGGTGAAGTGGTGGCCGCTGTCGAGGCGGCGGATCTCCCTGATCCGGTCGATGCCCTCCTTGTTGCCCAGTTGGCACCCGAGTGCGAAGCACGAGTCCGTCGGGTATGCGATCAGCCCGTCCGCGCGGACGAGGTCTACCACCTGACGGAGCGCCCGGGGTTGCGGGTTGTCCGGATGCACGTCGAAGTACTTAGCCATGCATGGGAGCTTAGAAGCGCACGTAAGGTTCTCAGGCAAGCGGGCCTTGATCCACCCAAGTATCGCACCGATCGCCGGAGTTCTCATGCCTCCGGGGCAGGCTGCTCATCCCGCCGCGCCGGCCAGGGCGCGGGCGGTCAGCGCGTCCAGATGGACCGTCTGGAGACCTATTTCGACGGTGCCGCACCGCCCGCGCCCGCTGACGTGGACCGGGCGTTCTGGGGTGCCTGCCACGGCGGCCGGCAGGACGCCGCCGTCTACCTGCTGGAACGCGGAGCACAGAGTTCGGTCCGCCGCGTCCAGCGGCCGAGTCGACCTGCGGTCGGGGACACCCCGGGCGGGCCCGAGCGCAACATGCCGCGGCGGGCTTGTCAGGGGACGGGCACGGCACGCAGGGTGACCGGGCCGAGAGTGGGATTCAGCTCCTCCGACTGGGACTGGCCCGCCGGAGTGATCACGTCGATGGCCCTGGGGACGGTGGCCGGGTCGAGGGAGCACAGCGGGCCGGTCCCGCCCGAGGCGCAGACGCCGAACTGGTAGGGCTGCGGAACGGCGGCGAAGCCTCGGGCCTGGTCGGGGCTGAACCCGTCCTGGCCGGTGAGGACCACCGCGAACCGCCAGCCCGCGCCCGGCTTGCCGAAGGTCGCCCTGGGCAGGGCGATGGTGATCGTACGGGTGGTCCCGGACGAGCGGACCACGGCGCCGGAGGGGGCGGCACCGGCGGCGGTCAGCCAGACCGGGGCGGCGAAGCCCTGCACCTCGATCCGCTGCGACCAGGCGTCCTGCTCGGCGATGCGGTAATTGCGCTGCGGGAACGCCGCGGCGGTGGATCGGGCGGCCACGGCGGGGTCCTGCGCGTAGACGTCGAGGAGCTGCGCGCCGATCTGGTTGCCGAAGGTGGGGCTGAGGTCACGGATCTCGGTCCGCAGGTAGACGGTGGTCGCGTCGGTGATGACCTGGAACCGCCGCAGGTCGAAGGCTCCGTCGTGGAAGTCGGCGGCCGTCGGGTAGGCGTAGGTCCCGGGGCCGTTGTCGTCGCCCTGTGGGTCGGTGACGTCGAGCACCGTGGTGGCCCCGACGATGTCGCCGACGACCGAGCGGCGGGCGTACGCGGTGCGGCCGTCGGCGGTGGTGGCCGTCACGGTGAGGACCACCTCGCCGAATGAGACCGGGGCCTGGGCGGTGAAGCCGCCGTCGGATCCGGCCCGTACCGAAACGACCTTGGCGGGGGCCCCGGTGTCGGTGGGGGCGGCCGCGACGTCGACCTGCGCGCCGGGCAGGGTGGTCCCCTCGACGGTGACCGACGTCCCGGCGACCGCGGTGCCGTCGGCCGGAGTGGTGACGGTGAGCGGTGCCGCGGAGGGCATGCCGTGGACGGCATAGCGGGTTCGTACGACTCCAGGCTGCTCGACCGGATGGCCGGAGGCGACCGAGAGGATCAGCCGGACCTGCTGCGCCTGGGCCCAGGTCAGCGGGGACACCGAGCCCGCAGGCTCGCCGTTGCGAAAGCCGATGGAGGCGGTGGCCGGGTCGCTGCCGTACGCGGAGGCGGCCAGATCCGGGCCTTCCCACGCCTGCTCGGGGACCAGGCCGGCGCCGGACGACATGGCGTGCATCGCCGTGAGCAGGGACGCCGCCGTACGGACGTCGCCGGTCTGCAGGGCCTGCTCGGCCCGCTCCCCGGACAGGACGGGCCACAGGTGGCCCGAGCCCGTGTTGCCGGTGGGCCAGGGCTTTCCGGACGGAGTGCAGGAGGTCGGGTCGGGTTCGTAGCAGTCGCCATAGCCGTCCTCAGTGCCCTGAGTGTCGGAGCCATAGCGGTACCAGCCCGGACCGTTCGGCGTCGTCCGCCGGATCACCTGGTCGACGACGGACAGGCTGGCGAGCACGTCCGGATCGGAGGCGGGCAGGATGCCCAGCCGGGTGAGCTCCAGGAACCCCGCGTCGATCACCCGGCGCTGGTCCTCGGTCGGGCCGCCGTTGCCGAGATTGTACGACGCGGCCGCGTTGGGGTCGCCGGTGCGCGACAGCCGCAAGAAGTAGCGGGGGGCGTACGGGCCGGTGGTGGTGACGGTCCAGCTCTTGATCGAGCGGGCGAAGTGATCAGCGGTGGCGCGGTAGAGCCTGGCCCGGCCCGGGTCGTCCCGCCCGGCTGCGATCTCCCCGGCCGCGACGAGACCGGCGATCTCGGCCGCGATCGTGGACGGCGAGTAGCCCGACTGCTCCTCCCAGCGTTCTACGCCGAACGACGGGCCGTGCGCCACCAGGAAGTCGGCCGCCCCGCGCACGTGCTCCCACAATCCCGCGTCACCGCCCAGCCCGGCCTGATAGGTCATGAGGATCGGGTAGGCGGTCTCGTCCAGCTGATCACCGCCGGAGTCGGGCGCGAGCCGGCCGTTGAGCAGCGAGTTGCGGGGCAGCCGGCCGTCGGGCAACTGCTGGCGTTCCAGCAGGAAGCGGGCTGTGGCCCGGGCCGTCGCCAGGTCACCGTCGGCGAGGAACCCGGTGAACGCCTCGTACAGGTCGCGGGCGAACACCTCGCGGTAGGACCCGAAATAGACCGCCTTGCCGCCGGGTTTGTCGCCGGCGCCGACCGCCTGACCCCAGGGGCTGGCGAGCGAGGCGACCACGGCCCCAGGAAAGGTCTTGTCCTCACTGGCCTTCAGCACGTTGGCCGAGAGCCGGTAGCCGTCGCCCAGCGAACCGGGCGGTTTGCGCAGCCGGGCATCGTAGGCCGCCCAACCCGCCTCGTACCGGGCGCGGGTGGCCTCGAACGGGCGCGCGGCGGCGTCACCGGCGGTCCTCAACGCGGCGGCCGCGGTGCGGCCGAAGCCGAGCGCGAAGGTCACCGAGCCCGCCCCGTCGAGGGGCAGCCGGGCGGTCGCGACCACATTGCCGTTGGGGGCGGCGGCGTAGGGCGTCAGCGCGTGGTCGGTGTCCAGTTGCGCCGCGCCGTCGCTGGGCGTGCCCGCGTATCCGACGCTCGCCTGCGGCAACCGCCGCCCCGCACGCAGCGCCATATGGGTGGGCATGGCGTAGTCGCGGGCGGTGGCGGAGGTCTCGGTGTTCTCGTCGGAGATCACCGGAGCACCGCTGGGCCCGTCCACCACGCCACTGTCGGCGCCTCCGTTGGCCGCGCCACCGCCCCCGTTCCCGTTGACGCTCGCGTCCAGCCGTACGTACAGCCGCAGCCCGGCCGGCTGGAGTCGCGTCCGGACGACCACGGCGTCGCTGCCCGGGTCGGTGAGATAGGTGGTGGTCAGCCGATAGCGGCCGTTCTTGCTGGAGGACGTGATCGTGCAGGTCATACCCGAGCGGTCGACGGTGACCTTGTAGGTGGTGTCGCGAGTCTGCAGTTCGGTGAACGTGCTGCCGTCGCTGACGAGGAACTGCATCGTCTCGACGTTGGTGTTGTCGATGGTGGGTTCGTAGACATCGGACAGGACACCGCCCGCGATGGTGTACCAGACCTTGGAGGCCGTGCCGGTGGCCGTCCCCACGCAGTCCTTACGCGCGAGACCGAAGTGTGAGGACACACCGGGCCCACCGGCCGGCGGCCCAGCGTCACGGGCCAGCGCCGGCCTCACGGCGGCGCCGACCAGCGTGGCGAACACAGCCAGGACGAGTACCAGCCGCCGTACCGTGGACATGCAATGCCCGAACCGCAAGCGCATCACGATCGTGCCCTTCCGTCCATCTCGTTGCAGCAAAAACCAGCTTCACTCCCCTGTCAATCCCGGCCGTGCACGGTCGGCGCTGTCGCGGTGGCCGCGGGACTCGCCCGCTGACCCGGCCACCGCTCCCGGCAGGAGTGCACTGCGCGATGTGTCACTGCCCTGACCTGCCGTTCGAGGACCGGCTCAACGCGGCCGGCCGGCAGCTGGTCGCCGGCTGGTCGTGATCAGGAGGAGGCGAGGGCTTCCGTGGGCGCCAGGCGGGCGGCCCGGATCGCGGGATAGAGGCCGGCCAGGCCGCCGATGACGAGGGTGGCGGCCACCCCGCCGACCATCGCCCAAGGTGGGACGACCGTGGGCCAGTGCTGGGTGGAGGCATAGACGGCGGTGACGAGGATGCCCAACGCCACCCCGCCGATCCCGCCGAGGGCGGCCAGCAGCTGCGACTCGGTGAGGAACTGGATGCGGATCTGCCCGCGGGTGGCGCCCAGCGAGCGGCGTAGCCCGATCTCAGCGCGGCGTTCGAGGACCGAGATGACCATGGTGTTGGCGACGCCGACCCCGCCGACCAGCAGGGCGACACCGCCCAGCCCGAGCAGCAACCCGGTGAAGGCCCTGTCGGCGGCATTCTGGGCGGCCAGCGCGTCCGACGGCCGGCTCACCTTGATCTCGTTGGGCGATTGGGGGTCGGCGGTGGCGGCGAGCAGGTTCCGTACGGTCTCGACTCTGTGCTTGGCGGCGCGGGTGTAGACGGTGGTGGGGTGGCCGTCGAAGCCGAGCCGGGTCTGGGCCACGTCCCAGCCGACCAGTGCGGCGTCGTCGAGTTCGGGGGCGAGGTCGACCGGGTTCAGGATGCCGATCACGGTGAACCACCGGCCGCCCAGCCATACCTGGATGTCCGGCCCGGCGGCACCGATGCCCAGCCGACCGGCAGCGGCGGAGCCGAGCACCACGGCCGGGTACTTCGTGGTGGCGATGTTGAGCCAGGTTCCGTCGGCCATCGTGGCGCCGACGGTCCGGGGCAGGTCGAGGCGGGCCGCCTGCACGCTGATCCCGCCGCTCTCTTCCGTGGGGATGTGGTCGTTGCGGTAGACCTTGGCGTCGCTGAGCTTGCCGGTGGCCGAGGCCGACAGGACGTCGGGCATCCGGCCGACCATTCCGACGGCCTCCGTGGGCATTTCGGCGGCGTCTCCGAAGAGGTCCTGGCCGGGCGAGAGGGTCAGCAGGTTGGTGCCGAGCCGGTCGAGGGTGGCCTGCAGGTCGGCCCGGCTGGACGTGGAGATGCCGACGACCCCGATCATGGCGGCGATGCCGATCGCGATGCCCAGTGCGGACAGGAAGACCCGCAGCGGCCGGGCCCGCAGGCCGGCGGCACCGACCCGCAGCACGTCCCGGGGACCCAGGCGGGACGCCCGGTCGGTGGTCCTCGCCCTGGTACGGCTCACGACGCGACCACCAGGTCCGCGCCGGAATCGCGGACCACGCAGCCGTCGCGCATCTCGATCCGCCGGGGCAGGGACGCCGCGATGTCCCGGTCATGGGTTATCACCACGACGGTCGTACCTGTGTCGGCCAGCTCACGCAGCAGGGTGAGCACCCCCGCGCCGGACACCGAGTCCAGCGCGCCGGTCGGCTCGTCGGCCAGCAGCAACGCCGGCTCCCCGACCACGGCCCGGGCGATCGCCGTCCGCTGCTTCTCACCGCCGGACAGCTGGTGCGGCCGGTGGTCCAGCCGATGGCCGAGACCGACCCGCTCCAGCGCCGCCTTGGCGCGCCGCCGCCGCTCGCCCATCGGTACGCCGGCGTACAGCAGGCCGTCGGCGACGTTGCCGAGCGCCGGTACCCCGGCGGCCAGATGGAACTGCTGGAAGACGAAGCCGATGCGGCTGCCGCGCAGCGTCGACAGCTGCCGGTCCGACAGCCGCGACACCTCCCGGCCCTCGACGAGCACGGTCCCGGAGCTCGGCCGGTCGAGGGTGCCCAGCAGATGCAGGAGCGTGGACTTTCCCGAGCCGGACGGGCCGACGATGGCCAGCAGCTCGCCGGGCTCAATGGACAGCGACACCGCGTCCAGCGCCGTCACGCCGCCGGGGTAGGTTCTGGACACCTCGCGGAGCTCCACGACGTGGGTCATGCGGGGATCCCTACTTTCATGCCTTCACGCAGCCCGGTGCCGCCGCTGATCTCCACCTTGCCGTCAGCGAACATGCCGGTCTCGACGGGCACCGTACGGGCCGTCGTCCCCTCCACCACTTGAACGCCGTAGCGGCCGCCCGGCAGGGCCAGCAGCGCGGCGACCGGCACCGCCAGCACGTCGCGGTGCCGGTCGGCGGTCAGCCGGACATCCACCGGGGCCTGGTCGAGGCCGCCCAGGGCCTTCTGGTCGCTGACCGAGATGGTCAGATCGATGGTCGAGGTGCTGGAATCCTTGCTGGGGCGGGTGGCCACGGCGCCGACGTTGGTGATCGTGCCGTGGGTGGAGCCGCCGCCCGGCATCGTGAGGGCGGTCTTGGTGCCCTTCTTGGCGAGCTGCCGGAGGCCGACGTCGAGCTTGACGGTGACGCTCTGGGTGGTGCCGGTGCAGGTGAGCACCGGCCCCCCGCTGACCGGGTCGCCGGTGGCCTTCTTGTGCTCGGCCACCCGGATCGCACCAGGCGCGATCACCACGCTGCCGGGCTCGATCGCGCCGGTCTTCTTGACTCCCAGGTCGCCCTGCCAGCGCTTGACCGCGTCGGCCGTGGCGGAGCTGAAGGTCTTGTCCACGGTGAAGCCGCTGTAGCCCAGGTCCCGCAGGTTGCGCTCAAGCTGCAGCACGTCGGGACCGTTCACGCCGGTGCGCAGCGCCCGGTAGAGCGGCAACGACCCGTACACCAGCGGAACCGGATGGGTGTCGGCCTTGTAGACCGGCTCACCGCGGGTGACCGTACTGCCCGCCCTGGCCAGCCAGGTCAGCGTGCCCTTCCCAACCCCGGCCACGGCGCGGGGGTCGCCGTACCCGAGGGTGCCGTCGACCTTCTGGGTCGCGGTCAGCGTGGTCTTCTCGATCGCGGCGGTGGCGGGCGGCAGGGAACTGCGCGCGGGCGCGGCGCCTCCCCCGCCTCCCACACCCGCGGCCGCCAGCCCCGCCCCACCGAGCACCGCGACTCCGCAGGCGACCAGGGCCACCGTCTTGGGAAGCCTGGGTATCACCCCGTTCCCCCGAGCGCCGGCCTCAGCTTCCCGCAGGCCCTCTCGGCGGTCTTGTCGTCCAGGCGTTTTGCTCCCCCGGGGCCTGCCGTCTCCTTGACCCGGATCAACCCGCCAGCACCGGGGTCCTCCATCGGGACGCCGTGCTGGCGCATGCACTTGGCGAACTCGCGCATTTTGGCCACATCCGCGGGCGACAGCTTCGGCGGCTGCCCACCGTTCGGCAGGAAATGGCGGCACTTCTCCTGGGCCACGTTGGTCTTTTCCTGGGTTGTCACGCCTCCCTCTCTTTGTGCCATCGTCAAGCCGCCCCCCGGCTCGGGATCCGGCATGTCCACGCCGTTGGACCGCATGCACTGCGCGTACTTGACCAGTTGTGCCTGCTCGCCGGCCCTCGCCGCGGTGCTCCTGCCGCCCGCGGCGTTCTTGCCCCCGTTGGAACCGCAGGCCGACAGCCCGAAGGCGAGCACCGGAATGACGGCCAGCGCGATGAACGTGTGTCGTCGCATCGGTGGATCTCCTGTCCGCGCCGAGTGAATCCCTGCGCCTGGCACCGGATTCCACCCAGCCGGCCATAACCTGGGCGTAACCATCCGGCGTTATGCCGGCGTTACACCCCTCCGAGGAGGCTGGGCGCGAAACGGAGCCGAGGAGGGGCCAGTGCGCGTGCTGATCGCCGAGGACGAGCGGATGCTCGCGGACTCGGTCGCCGAGGGGCTGCGGGCCGAGATGCTCGCGGTGGACGTGGTCTATGACGGGGACGCGGCGCTGGAGCGACTCGGTGTCAACGACTACGACGTGCTGGTGCTCGACCGTGATCTGCCCGTGGTGCACGGCGACGACGTGTGCCGGGCGGTGGTCGACTCCGGCGCGCACGTACGCGTGCTGATGCTCACCGCGGCCGTCGATGTTCCGGCCAGGGTCGCCGGGCTGTCCCTCGGGGCAGACGACTACCTGACCAAGCCGTTCGCGTTCGAGGAACTGGCCGCCAGGATCCACGCGCTGGGCCGCCGCGCCCGCCCGGCCGATCCTCCCACGCTGGAGCGTGCGGGCGTACGGCTGGATCCGGGCCGCCGTGAGGTCTACCGGGACCGCCGGTACGTACCGCTGGCCCGCAAGGAGTTCGGGGTGCTGGCCGAACTGCTCCGTGCGGGCGGCGCCGTCGTCTCGGCCGAGGACCTGCTGGAGAAGGTGTGGGACGAGCACATCGACCCGTTCACCAACACGGTTCGGGTCACGGTCATGAAGCTCCGCCGCAAGCTCGGCGAGCCTTCGATCATCGAGACCGTGCCAGGAGTGGGGTACCGGATCCCGTGACAAGGACGCTCGCGAGCCGGCTGCGGCCGACCATCCGGGTCAGGCTCACCCTGCTGTACGGCGGTCTGTTCTTCGCCGCCGGCGTCGTCCTGCTCGCGGTCACCTATGCGCTGGTGGCGCAGGACCCCCAAGGGCAGTCCATCTCGATCCAGGGGTCGGCCCCGCAGGGGCTTCAATCCCAGACCGTCCTGGGCGCACCTGGCGGGACGGCGAACTCTCACGGCGCCCCGGAGCCGGGCCCGGATCAGGTCACCAACACGGTGAAGAACTACCGGCAGACCATGCTCAACTCCCTGCTCACCCGGGGCGGCATCGCCTTGGGGTTGGTCGGCGCGGTGACGGTCGGCCTGGGCTGGCTGATGGCCGACCGTGCGCTACGGCCCGTACACCAGGTCACCGAGACCGCCCGCAGGGTCGCGCAGGGCCACAACCTGAACGAACGCATCGGCTACGACGGACCGGGTGACGACGTCAAAGAGCTGGCCGACAGCTTCGACACCATGCTGGCCCGGCTCGAACGCGCCTTCGACGGGCAGCGACGATTCGTCGCCAACGCCTCCCACGAGTTGCGCACCCCGCTCGCGATCAACCGCACACTGGTGGACGTGGCGGTACGGCGACCGGACGCGACCGACGACGTGCGCCGCCTCGGCGAGTCACTGCTCGTCGTGAACGGTCGGCACGAGCGGCTCATCGACGGCCTGCTCACCCTCGCGGGCAGCGAAAACGCGATCACCGACCGAACCCCGGTGGACCTGGCCGATGTGGCCGAACACGTTCTCGACCAGGCGGAGGCCGCGCAACGCCAACTCATCGTCCATCGCTCCCTTGACCCGGCACCGACGAGGGGCGACCCGGTCCTGCTGGAACGTCTCGTACAGAACCTCGTGGAGAACGCCGTCCGCCACAACACCCCGGACAGCGGCGAGATCTGGCTGACCACCGGGCACCGTCAGGACCGCGTCGAGCTGCAGGTGGCCAACACCGGTCCGGTGGTCCCGCCGTACGACGTCGAGACGATATTCGAGCCGTTCCGGCGGCTCCACAGTCAGCGGGTCAATTCAGAGCGCGGCTCAGGTCTCGGCCTGTCGATCGTCCGGGCGATCGCCACCGCACACGGCGGCACAGTGCATGCCGAACCACGAAACGGCGGCGGCCTCACCATCGTCGTCCGGATGCCCGATACGGGCCACGTACGCGGTGATGGCATATACATGTAGAAAAATCTGTCCAAGGCAGGCGCGACTGCCTGCCGACGATCACGTCGGCGCCGACGCGCCGCTCGGCTCCTGCGGGCAGCCGTCCGTCGACGCCGAGATACAACTGATCGACAAGTACGGCGCCGACGCCGCCCCTGGTGAGCCAGGCGAGGTCGTGGTGCGCGCGCCGTTCACGATGGCCGGGTACTTGAACGTGATCCGCCGGCCCGGAACGGCGGTGACCGCGGCCGAGCTCACGGCGCACGTACGTGCGCGGCTGGCGAGCTACAAAGTCCCCAAACGCGTGGAGTTTGTGGACGCGATTCCCAGACGTGGCCCTTCCGCCGTGCGGGATGTGGGCCCTGTGATGCAGCTCATATGGCTTCTTGAAATAACCGGGGAGGCTGTCCCCGTTTGTACGTACGTCTCACAAAACGGGGAGACATTCCCCGATTCGTACGGCAGACGACAGAAAGGGGTGCCGACGTGGGTACCGCGGGCACGACCGCCGAGCGGAGCGACGTTCCGCGGCTGCGGGCCGATGCGTCACGCAACCGGGAGCGGATCGTGGCCGCCGCACGCGAAGCGTTCGTGGAGTACGGCGCCGAGGTGACCCTCGACCAGATCGCGCGGCGGGCCGGGGTGGGCAACGCCACCGTTTACCGGCACTTCGCCGACCGCTCGGAGCTGATCCGCCAGGTCACCCTGGAGATCATGAACCGGATCGTGGACCTGGCCGAGTCGGCGCTCGCCGAGTCACCGGACGCGTTCGAGGCGCTGCAGCGCTTCGTGCACGGCGCGGCCGGCGAGCGGATCGGGGCCCTCTGCTCGATTATGTCCGACGGTTACGAGCTGATCGCCGCCGAGCTCGCCGAAAAACGCACTCGCCTCGAACGGGCCTTGGAGGACATCATGGACCAGGCGCGCGGTTCGGGCCTGCTCCGCCCCGACGTGACCGCCGGTGACATCCTTATCGCACTCCCGCAGCTCACCCGGCCACTGCCGGGTACGGCATGCCTGAATCTCGACAGGTTCGTAGACCGTCATCTGCAGCTTTTCCTCGACGGCCTGCGTGCGCCGGGACACTCCATCCTGCCCGGAACCGCCGCGACGTTCGAGGACCTCCAGCGGCACCACTGACCACGACCCCACCGGGCGCCTAAGTCCCCGTACTCCCCAAGCACCACATCATTACCTACTTTTTCGTGCGAATTCGCCGAATTCGCTTCCCTTCGCACCGTTAGTGAGTTAATCCATGCCTGAAACGGCCCAGATCCAACTGGACCCCCGCCGCTGGAAAGCCCTCGCATTTATCGCCATAGCCCAGCTGATGGTGGTGCTCGACGCGACGATCGTGAACATCGCGCTGCCCTCCGCCCAGTCGGACCTCGGAATCTCCGACGCCAACCGCCAATGGGTGATCACCGCCTACGCCCTGGCATTCGGCGGACTGCTGCTCTTCGGCGGCCGTATCGCGGACCTGTGGGGCCGCAAGCGTGCCTTCACGCTCGGCCTGATCGGCTTCGCCGGAGCCTCCACGCTCGGCGGTGCCGCAGCGAACGAGGCGATGCTGCTCGGCGCCCGCGCGCTCCAGGGCGTGTTCGGCGCGCTGCTGGCCCCCGCCGCGCTGTCGCTGCTCACGGTGATGTTCACCGAACCCAGGGAGCGCGCAAAGGCGTTCGGCATCTACGGGGCCATCGCCGGCGGCGGTGGTGCCGTCGGCCTGATCCTCGGTGGCTTCCTGACCGAATACCTCGACTGGCGCTGGACGTTTTTCGTCAACATCCCCTTCGCCATCGTCGCCGCCATCGGCGCCTTCTTCGTCATCCGCGAGCCCGCCGGCAGCCGCAACAGCAACGGCCTCGACATCCCGGGCGTCATCCTGGCCACCCTTGGCCTGGTCTCCCTGGTCTACGGCTTCACCCGCGCCGCGTCGGACGGCTGGGCCTCGAACGTGACGATCGGCCTGTTCGTCGCGGCCGTCGTGCTGCTCGTCGCGTTCGTGCTGGTCGAGAGCAAGGTACGGGGTCCGCTGCTGCCGCTGCGCGTGCTGGCCGACCGGAACCGCGGTGGCGTGTACCTCTCGCTGGGCCTGGCCGTCATCGCGATGTTCGGCCTGTTCCTCTTCCTGACCTACTACCTGCAGATCGTGAAGGGTTACTCCCCGGTGCGGACGGGCTTCGCCTTCCTGCCGATGGTGGCGGGCATGATCACCGGCTCGACACAGATCGGCGCCCGCCTCATGACGCGCCTCTCGCCGCGGCTGCTGATGGCACCGGGCTTCGCGCTCGCCGCGGTCGGCATGCTGATCCTGACTCAGATGCAGACCGACAGCTCGTACTTCGGCCTGGTGCTGCCCGCACAGATCCTGCTCGGGCTCGGCATGGGCACCGCGTTCATGCCGGCGATGAGCCTGGCCACGTACGGGGTCCAGCCACGCGACGCAGGTGTGGCCTCCGCGATGGTCAACACCTCGCAGCAGGTAGGTGGCGCCATCGGCACCGCCCTGCTCAACACCATCGCCGCCAGCGCCGCCACCACCTGGATCACCTCGCACGCCGCCCAGGCGCCCACCCTCGGCAAGGTCGCCTTCGCCAACCAGGCGGCGGTGCACGGCTACGCGGCCGCGATCTGGTGGGCCGTTGGCATCCTGGTGCTGTCCGCAGTCATCGTGATCACCTTCATCAACACCGGCCATCAGGGCGGCAACCCGGTCGCCGTGCCCGGCGAGGAGGGAGAGCAGGACGCGGCGGCGATCCCGGCGCTCGCGCACTGACCTGGTTTCGTACGACTCCATACTCCATAGGCATGTATGAGGGGTCCGGCCCAGCCGGGCCCCTCATGCTGTTTGGATGGGCCCCCGACTCAGCAGACACGGCCTGCCGCGCCACCAGCCCATCGTCGACCCGTTCGCGGCCTGTCGGTGCTCCACTCGCAGGCCTTCGACGTGGGCACACGATTACCCGATGTCCCCATACGGATGCTGAGATCTAGACCACAGGCGCGCGGCGCGTCCTCACCCAGAACCGTGTGCACGTGGACGATTCAGGCGGTAGGCAAGGACAAACAACGGCCGCTACCTGCAAGAACATCTCTGCCACGCTTTGCGAGTCGAACATGCGTTCGCCATGATGGCGGCATGCGGACCTACAACGAGCGCCTCACCAACGTACACACCGACCACGTCGGCAAGCCCGTCCGCTGGACCTGGCGCGAGCGCACCTACCAGGGCGGCCCGGTCCTCGACCACTGGATCACCACCACCGAATGGTGGCGGCAAGAACAAGCCGCCGGGGCTGAAGCCGGCGGGATCGAGCACTGGCTGATCGAAGCCTCCAGCGCGCACGGCACCGGACAGGTCGAACTCGCCCTCGACGAGGCCTCCAAAGTGTGGCGGCTCGTCTCCGTGGTCGACTGATCATGAACCTGAACGACCAGCCGCACCTGTACCGGCCACCGATGGTCTGGCTCAACGGCGTCAACCAACCCGGTCTGCTCCTCGCCTGGATCCGCACCGCACAATCCCCGCAATGGCAGGCCATCGTCACCTGGATCAAGACCACCGGCAGCGAGACCACCCGATACCAGCGGCTCACCCCCATCGTCGCCGCCACCGGCCTGCGATCCATGGAAGACCCACAGGCCTACAGCGACGTGCCCCGCCTCCAATTCACCGCCGACGGGATCCTGCAACCCCTCCCAGCGGCCCCACCCTCCGCGCCGCCGCAGCAGCTGGGGTAGCGGACTCAGGCGGCTCCCAGCTGGACCAACTCGATGATGTTCCTCCAGACCCCCAGGAAGGGGCCCGAACAACATCATGAGCGAGCGAGACACCCAAGGCGGGCCCCTCCGCCAGAGCACTCGATGACGTTGCAACAGATCCCCCGGGAGGTGGCCGGAACAACATCATGGGGGGACGGACGCTGGACGGTGGCGCCAATGACGAAGCAATCAGACCACCGCCGTCAGCCCGCCGTCGACGGCGATCACTTGGCCGTTGACGAAGTCGGACGCTGAGGACGCGAGCCAGACCAGCGTGCCGGTGAGGTCCTCAGGGTTCGCCCAGCGGCCCGCCGGCGTGCGCTCCCGGATCCAGCCGTCGAAGGCGGGATCCTCGACCAGCGGCCTGGTGAGCTCGGTGACGACGTAGCCGGGGGCGATCCCGTTGACATTGACGCCGGACGCTGCCCACTCGGCGCACATGCCACGCGTCAGCATCCCCAGTCCACCCTTGGATGCGGCGTACGCGGCGATCCCCGGCCGGGCCAGCCAGGTCTGCACGGAACAGACGTTGACGATCTTCCCGTGGCCGCGCTCGACCATGCCCTTCGCCACCGTACGGCCGACGATGAAGGCGCCGGTGAGGTTGGTGTCGACCACCCTGCGCCAGTCCGCCACGGAGACCTCGAGCAGCGGCTCGCGATGCTGGACCCCGGTGTTGTTCACCAAGATGTCCACCGGCCCGAGCCGGTGCCCGATGTCCCTCACCGCCGCCTCGACAGCGGCTTGATCGGTGACATCGAACGCCGACGCGTGCACCGCGCCGAATGCTCTCTCGGCGAGCCATGCGCGCGCCTGCTGCAGCCGTTCCGGGTCGCGGCCGTTGAGCACGACGTCGGCCCCTGCCTCGGCCAGCCCGACGGCGAGCGCCAGTCCGATCCCCCGGCTGGAACCGGTGACGATGGCGCGACGGCCGGTGAGGTCGAACAGCTTCGCCGTCATCCCGGCACCCTAGACGACCACGCCCAGGAGCAGGATGCCGAGCAGCGCCACCACCGAGATGATCGTCTCCATGACCGACCAGCTCCGGATCGTCTGGCCCACCGACATCCCGAAGTACTCCTTGACCAGCCAGAAGCCGGCGTCGTTGACGTGGGAGAAGAAGAGCGATCCGGCCCCGACGGCCAGGGTCAGCAGCGCCGCGTGCGTCGGAGTGAGACCGGCCGCGAGCGGGGCCACGATCCCAGCGGCCGACACCGTGGCCACAGTCGCGGAACCGGTGGCGACCCGGATTGCGACGGCGACCGCCCAGCCGAGGATGAGCACGGACGCCGTGCTGCCGTTGGCGAGCTGCTTGATCATGTCGCCTACACCGGCGTCGATGAGGGTCTGCTTGAAACCCCCGCCCGCGGCGACGATCAGAAGGATGCCGGCGATGGGCGGCAGAGCGTCCCCGATCGTCGCCGAGATCTCTTTCCGGCCGAATCCGGCCGGACGGCCGAGGGCGAACATCGCGACGACCACCG
This sequence comes from Streptosporangiaceae bacterium, assembly GCA_025964695.1. Lineage (GTDB taxonomy): Bacteria > Actinomycetota > Actinomycetes > Streptosporangiales > Streptosporangiaceae > Actinomadura_E. The sequence goes on from JAOPYK010000051.1 coordinate 26,190, forward strand.
AGAGGAGCAGCGCGACCGGCGGATTGCCGATGAAGTCCAGCGCATGCTTGAGCTGGGAGGCCTTGTCCTTGATGAGCAGATCGGCGAAGAACTTCCCGAGCATCAGCACGACCGGGAGCAGCACCGTGGCCACCGTGATCCCGAAGGCCGGCCGGCGGGTGCTCTCCGCGTCTTCGGCGGACCGTGCGGGGATGAGGTGCTCGGGTGCGGTCAGGTCGGGCATCCATCGGGTGACGACCTTGCCGAAGAGCGGCCCTGCGATGATCACTGTGGGGATCGCCACCACGATGCCGAGGAGCATGGTGGTGCCGACGTCCGACTTGAGGATGCCGATCGCGGCCAGCGGTCCGGGGTGCGGAGGCACCAGGCCGTGCATCACCGAAAGCCCGGCCAGAGCCGGGATGCCCAGCTTGAGCAGCGGCACGCCGCTGCGCTTGTGCACCAGCAGCACCACCGGGATGAGGATCACGAGGCCGATCTCGAAGAACATCGGCAGGCCGATGATCGCGGCGATCAGCGCCATCGCCCAGGGCAGCATCCGCGGGCTGGTCCTGCCGACGATCGTGTCGACGATCTGATCAGCGCCGCCGGACTCGGAGAGCAGCTTCCCGAGCATGGCGCCCAGCGCGATCAGCAGGCCGACGTTGCCGGCCGTGGTGCCGAAGCCGGTGGTGAAGCTGGTGACGAACTTCTCCACCGGCATGCCGGCGGCAAGGCCCAGCACACCGGAGCCCAGGGCCAGGGAGAGCAGCGGATGCACCTTGAGAACCGAGATCAGGAGGACGATCACCAGGATTCCGGCAGCGACCGCCACCGTCAGCCGCGTGTCATGGCCCGTCCACGACGAGGCAGTGGCCGTGCCGCGGGCCAGGGCGGCCGTGCTGGTGAGCGCTGTCATCGCGCCCCTCCTTCCGTGCACCGCGCCAGTGCGGTGCGGCTGGTCAGAAGTTCAATGGTGGAGCCACTGTGCAGTAAAGATAATACTTATTCAAGCCTTCGTCACTCAAAAGTAATCACAATGAGGTGACCCATCCTTGCGCGGACCGACCCACGACTAAGCTCGGCCGGGGGCGGACGCCGCTCTTCGCGCTGGGGGATTGAGGAACTAATGGCAGCCGACGGCCTGCACAGCCAGGTCCTGACCGTGCTCGGTCCGTCGATCGCCGCGGGCGAGTACCCGCCCGGCACGGTGCTCCGGATCGAGGAGTTGGAGGACCGGTTCGGCGTGTCCCGCACCGTGGCCAGAGAGGTCGTACGGGTCCTGGAGTCCATGCAGGTGGTGAGTCTGCGCCGGCGCGTAGGCGTGACAGTGCGGCCCAATCACGAATGGAACCTCTACGACCCGCTGGTGATCCGCTGGCGGCTGGCCGGAGCCGACCGGGTCGGCCAGCTCCGCTCTCTCACCGAGCTGCGCTCGGCGGTGGAGCCGGTCGCCGCCCGGCTGGCCGCTTTGCGGGCCACTCCCGAACAGTGCGGCCAGCTCACCGGACTGATCGTCCAGCTCTCCACAACGGCGAAGGCGCGCGACCTCGAGGCCTTCCTCCAGCACGACATCGCCTTCCACCGGTGCGTGCTCGTGGCGTCCGGCAACGAGATGTTCGCACGGCTGTCCGACACGGTCGCCGAGGTCCTCACAGGCCGGACCACCTACGGCCTGATGCCCGAGGAACCTGATCCCGCCGCCGTCCGTATGCACGCCGAGGTCGCCGAGGCGATCCACAGCGGCGAACCAGAGCGAGCGGAGGCCGCGATGCGCCAGATCGTCAGCGGCGCCGCGGCCGAGATGAGCGATGTCTTCGCCACCGTGGCATCAGAGATCGCCCGCCAGTGATCACTCTCAGCCGGGAAATCGGCTCACGTCGTACGGCGATCCGGCACACTGCGCCACGCGCCAAAGACGGCTTCTGCTGGTAGAGCATAGAATTTGTGCATGAGTCTGCGGCAGATGGAGTACCTGCTGGTGGTGGTCGAGGAGGGCTCCTTCACACGGGCGGCGCAGCGCCTGTCGATCTCCCAGCCCGCGCTCTCGCATCAGATCCGGGCCCTTGAGCAGAGCGTCGGTGAGCCGTTGCTCGAGCGGCTACCGGGCTCGGTGCTGCTCACGCCGATGGGCCGCGAGTATCTGCCGCACGCGGCGGCCGCCGTGCGCAGCGCCCAGCATGCCCGCCATGTCGTCCGGCCCGTCGGCGAAACCGAGCGGATCGGCCTGCGAATAGTGGCGTCGTACTCGGTCGCGTTGGGCATCGTGCCGCCCGCCGTGCTGACCTGGCGGCGATCGTATCCGCAGGCGCAGGTGGAGGTGCTGGAATTCGGGTGCACCGAGGACATGGCCCGGCAGATGGCTTGCGGGGTGGCCGACGTCGCCGTCGGCCCGCCCCCCCGTCACTGGGACGGACCGGTACACGATCTCGGCAGCGAGGAGCTCGTCCTGGTGCTGCCCGCCGACGACCCGCTGCTCGCCCGAGGGCGCCGAACGCTGCCGTTGCGCGAGCTCGCGGACCGTGACTGGGTGCTGTACACCGACGACAACGCTTTGGCACCGGTGGTGGCGCAGGCCTGCGCGGTCGCCGGGTTCGCCCCGCGTGCCGCGGTACGTACGCGCCACACGGCGACCGCCGTCCAGCTGGCGGCGGCCGGCCTGGGCCCCGCACTGGCGCCCAAGAGCATCATCGAGTCCGACTTCCATGGCGCACTGCTCGACCCGCGGCCCTCGATACGCCGCGAGCTGGTGGCCTACACCGCCGCCCGAGCGGCACCACACGTCTCGGCCTTCATCGAGGTGCTGGCAGAACGAGGTGCCGTCCGGTCACGACGCGGCACGACACCGGAGCAGTGACCGCTAAAGGGTGGCGTGCTCGGTCAGCACGTCGATGAATGCCAACGCCGACGGGGCGGGGCGCGGGCGGGTGAACGCCACCAGTTCCCGTCGTATCAGCGGATCCGGGTACAGGGCGCAAGAGGCGAAGTCGGGCCCGATCACGTTGCCCGGCACCAGGGCGGGCCCCAGACCGGCCGCGGCGAGTTCGATCGCGGTCGCGGTGTGATGCGTACGTACTGCGGCACGGGGAATGAAACCCGCCTGTGCGCATGCTTGGGCGACCACCGCTGCCAGGCCGACGTCAGGCGTATACAGAACCCAGGGGCGATCGGCCAGCCGCTCCAACGTGATCGATCCACGGTCGGCTCGCAGGAGAGGGTCGCCCTCCGGCAGTACCACCATGAACTCCTCGGACCCCAGCGAGCGTCTCGGCCCATCCCACCCCTCGGGCCGCGGGCCGACCGCGACATCGGCCACTCCGTGGGCCATCTCGGCCGTCAACAGGTCGACGTGCGTGAACTCATGGACCTGGACCCGCACCCGCGGATGATCGCGCCGCCATGCCTGGATGGCTGCCGGGATGATGCCCAGCGCAATCGAATGCAAGGTCGCGATCCGCAACTCGCCCGCTTCCAACCGTCCCACCGCGCGAGCCGCCCGGGTCGCTTCCTGGGCGCCGGCCACCGCGGCCATTGCGTGCGGAATGAACGCGCTGCCCAGGGCAGTGAGCCGTACGGTGCCCGGGAGCCGTTCGAACAGCTCACCTCCGAAGCTGTGCTCCAGCGCTTTGATCTGGTGCGAAAGGGCCGGCTGGGACACGAGTAACCGATGGGCCGCCTCGGTGAACGAGCCCTCTTCGGCCACCGCGATCACGTACTCGAACTGACGCAGCGTCATGCACCCATTCTATGACCCTCACGCAGAATCGTTCTTTGCCTTATCGCCTAATAAGAGCCACGCTGGAGGAAGCCGAGCATCTCCGAAAAGGAGGCCACGATGACGACCGTGCCGACGATCACCCTGCTGGACGGTCACACCATGCCCCGGGTCGGCCTGGGCACCTGGCCGATGAACAACCGACAGACTCGCGAGGCGGTGACGGAGGCACTCGCCCGCGGCTACCGGCTGATCGACACGGCCGCCCGGTACGGCAACGAGACCGGCGTCGGCAAGGCGGTCGCCGACTCACCCGTTCCCCGCGAGCAGGTGTTCATCACCACCAAGCTGCGCGGCCTCCAGCACGGCTACCAAGGGGCGCTGGCCGGGTTCGATGAGACCCGGTACTGGCTCGGCCTCGACTACCTCGACCTCTACCTGATCCACTGGCCTCTCCCCCGCTGCGACCGTTACCTCGACACCTGGCGAGCCTTCATCGAACTCCGCGAACGAGGCCTGGTGCGATCGATCGGCGTCTCGAACTTCACACCCACCCAGATCGAACGCCTCGTCTCCGAGACCGGCGTCTGGCCCGTCGTCAACCAAATAGAGCTGCACCCCGAGTTCTCCCAGGAAAGATTGCGCGCCTGGCACACCGAACATCGGGTAGTGACGCAGGCGTGGAGCCCGCTCGGCGCCGGTACTGACATCCTCAACCAGCCGGAGATCACCGACCTGGCGGCCGCCCACAACCGGACGCCCGCACAGATCGTGTTGCGCTGGCACGTTCAGCTCGGCGACGTCCCCATCCCCAAGTCGGCGCAACCGGCGCGGATGGCGCAGAACCTCAGCGTCTTCGACTTCGCCCTCTCCGACCAGGAGATGGCCGTGCTCGACGCGCTGGACCGCGGCAACCGGCTAGGCGGAGACCCCGACCACCACGTAGAGCTGTGACCCTGACGCCGAACATCGCGCGCCCCGCGCCACGCGCCCCGCGCCCCGCGCCCACCAGGCCGCCGCTCTGGATGACCATCCCTGGCATGTGCGAGTGTTCGCGCCATATCCAGGTCGTATGTGCAGCTTTTGTGCTTGGTGTGCCCGACGGCTGCGGAATGCCGTACACAGATGCTGGCCCAAATCGCCTATCCGACTCGTATATACCCCACTAACTCCTATTGGATCCTCGATTATGCGGGGCTAGGCTGATGGGGTGGCGAAGTTCGAGACCAGTGAGGTGTCGGTGGCGCAGGAGGTCTGTGCCAGAAGGAGACCACCAACGTGATCGGTCGTAGACCCCGCCCAGCTCGGACGTCGCTCGCCGCCGTGCTCGGTGTGAGTGTGGTGCTGCTGCTCGCGGGCTGCGGCAGCACCCACGACACCTCGTCCTCCGCCTCACCCAAGGCCGGGGGCGGGGACGGCGGCGGCGGCAAGACCGTCACCGTGCTGGCCGCCGCCTCCCTGACCGGCACGTTCACCCGGCTGGGCAAGGCCTTCGAAGCCGCCCGCACCGGGGTGAAGGTCACCTTCAGCTTCGGCGGCAGCTCCACCCTGGCCACCCAGATCACCCAAGGCGCTCCCGCCGACGTCTTCGCCGCCGCCAGCCCCGCCACCATGAAGACCGTCATCGACGCGAACCTCGCCGACGGCCAACCTCAGGTGTTCGTCCGCAACCGTCTGGAGATCGCCACACCCCCCGACAACCCCGGCAAGGTCACCGCACTCAAGGACCTGGCCGACCCCAAGCTCAAAGTCGTCCTGTGCGCCGACCCCGTCCCCTGCGGCGCGGCCGCCAAAAAAGCCCTGACCAGCGCGAAGCTGACCGTCAAACCCGTGTCCCTGGAACAGGACGTCAAGGGCGCCCTCACCAAGGTCGAAACCGGTGAGGCCGACGCGGCGCTGGTCTACCGAACCGACGTACGAGCCGCCGGCTCCAGGGTCAAGGGGATCGACTTCCCCGAAGCGGCCAACGCCATCAACGACTACCCCATCGTCACCCTCACCAAAGCCCCCCAGCCCGCCCTCGCCAAGGAATTCCTCCAGTACGTCCTGTCCCCACAGGGCAAGGCCGTCCTGACCGCAGCCGGATTCGAATCACCCTGACACCGTCGAGCCCGCGATTTCGTCCTTCTCCACGCCGGCTGCACGCTGTTCAGGGCCGGTGCGTCGGCGAAGCCGATCTGATCCACGAGGATGTGGCTCACCAGAACGCAGGTTCAGGGGGCGTGAGATGGTGCCGGAGCAGATCAGGTGGCGATCGGATGCTGGTCGTCGAGCGTCGCGGCTCCGGTCATGATGGCGACCACGTCGGACATGGAGTGGTCGGCGGCGTTGACGACGCCGACCCGCTTGCCGAGTCGCTGGATGTGAATTCGGTCGGCGATCTCGAAGACGTGTGGCATGTTGTGGCTGATCAGCACGACCGGGAGACCGCGGTCGCGGACCCGGCCGATGAGTTCCAGCACCTGGCCGGACTCCTTGACGCCGAGCGCCGCGGTGGGCTCGTCCATGATGACGACGTGGTGGGCCCAGGCGGCGGCGCGGGCGACGGCGACACCCTGCCGCTGCCCGCCCGACAGGTTCTCCACCGGCTGGGTGAGCGAACGCAGGCCGATCTTGAGCTCGTCCATCTGATGGGCCGCCTCTTTGCGCATCCGCGGCTTGTCCAGCAGCCGGAACACGGCGCCCAGGACGCCTGGACGGCGGACCTCCCGGCCGAGGAACAGATTGCTGGCGATGTCCAGGGCGGGGGCGACGGCGAGGTCCTGATAGACGGTCTCGATGCCCTTGCGGCGAGCGTCCAGTGGGCTGCGGAAGTGCACCGGCTCGCCGTCCAGCCGGATCTCACCCTCATCGGGCTGGAGAGCACCGGTGAGTGCCTTGATCAGGCTGGACTTGCCGGCGCCGTTGTCGCCGATGACGGCGAGCACCTCGCCGGGCAGCAGGTCGAAATCCGTACCGTCCAGCGCGGTCACGTGGCCGTACCGCTTGACGAGCCCGCGAGCCGAAAGAACAGGGGTGGTCACGTGGTCCTCCGGCGGGAGATCTGGTCGATGGCGACGGCCAGGATCACCAGTACGCCGGTGATCAGGATCTGGTAGATGGAACTGACGCCCATCAACTGCAGGCCGTTGCGGATGACGCCGACGATGAGTGCGCCGATCAGGGTGCCCAGGACCGCGCCGCGCCCGCCGAACAGGCTTGTGCCCCCGAGCACGACGGCGGTGATGCTGTCGAGGTTGTCGGTCTGGCCGGCCTTGGGGTCACCGACACCCGTCCGGGCGACCAGCAGCAGCGCGGCCACCCCGTACACCACGCCGGCCAGCGTGTAGACGCCGAGCAGCAGTCGCTTGGTGGGGATACCGGTCAGCCGGGCCGCCTCGGGGTTGTTGCCGACCGCGTACACGTGCTTGCCCCAGGCCGTCTGGCCCAGGACGTAGGCGAAGATCAGGAACAGCCCGATGGTCAGCACCGACCCGTAGGTCACGTCGGTGCTGCCGATGGCGAAGGTGCCGCCGAGAGCGGTCTGGAGCGACGGCACCTGGGTGACGGTCTGCTCTTTGGAGTACAGGTGGGTCAGCGCGAACGCGATGTTGAGCATCCCGAGCGTGACGATGAACGGCGGTAGTGAGATCTTCGTGACCAGCAGCCCGTTGGCCAGCCCGAAGATCCCGCAAATGGCGATGCCGATCGCGATGGCCACCAGTGGCGGGACGGTGCCGTCGGCCGCCAGCTTGGTCATCACGATGCCGCCGAACGCCATGATGGCGCCGTTGGACAGGTCGATCCCCGCAGTGAGGATGATCAGTGTCTGCCCGATCGCCAGGGTGCCGACCACCATGACCTGCTGGATGATCAGCGACAGGTTGCCGCCGGTGAGGAAGGTGTCGGTGCGCAGGGAGAAGAAGACACAGGCGAGCAGCAGCGCGGCGAGCGGCCCGATCGTCGAGCCGGATACCGCCTGCCGCCAAGCGGGCGGCGGACGGGTCGCGGACGGCGGTGGCGCGGTCGTGGTCATTTGCACCTCCAAGGGTGTGGTCCACCGTGGTCATGCGGTCGACTGAGCACCGACCGCATGACCACGGACAGGGCGTGCGGGCATCAGCCCCAGCAGCTGGCGAGGCCGAAGGCGGTGTCCTTGGAGTCGACGCCGGCGATGGCCTTGTCGGTGATGAGGGTGACACCGGTGTCGGTGTAACCGCTAGCCTTCGGGCCACCCTTGGCGTAGCTGACGACCGCGTCCACTCCCTGCGACGCCATCTTCAGCGGGTACTGCTGGGAGGTCGCGGCGATCTGGCCGGACTGGACCGCCTTGGTGCCGGTGCAGCCACCGTCCACCGAGACGATGAGCACGCTCTTTTCCAGGCCCTTGGCCTTGAGCGCGGTGTAGGCGCCCAGCGCTGCCGGCTCGTTGATGGTGTAGACGAGGTTGATGCCAGGCGCCTTGGTCAGGCAGTTCTCCATCGCGGTCTGTCCCTTGGCCTGGTCGCCGGCGGTGTCCTGGGAACAGACGACCTGGGGCGCGGTGGCCAGGGTGCTGGCGGTCTTGTCGACGGTGGCGGCACCGAAGCCGCTGAGGAACCCGTTGTGCCGCAGGATGCCGACAGTGACCCCGGGGGCCAGATCCAGCGTGGCGATCTTGGGAGCCTTGCCCGCCATCGCTCCCTTGGCGTACTTGCCGATCAGCTCGCCGGCGTGGAAGTTGTCGGTGGCGAACAACGCGTCCACCCCGCTCTGCGGGTCGGTGGGGGTGTCGAGGGCGATGACCTCGATACCCTTGGCGCGGGCTTTCGCGAGCGCCGGAATGATGGCCTTGGTGTCGCTGGGCGTGATCAAGATGCCCTTCACCCCGGCCGCGACCATGTTCTCGACCGCGGTGACCTGACCGGCGTTGTCGCCGTCGAACGCACCCGCCGCCGTCATCAAGGTCACGCCCTTGGCGCTCGCCTCCTTCTGCGCGCCCTCCTTCATCTTCACGAAGAACGGGTTGGTCTCGGTCTTGGTGATCAGACCGACCTTGATCTTGCCGCCGGACGCACCGGACTTGCTCGAACTGGAACAGCCCGTCAACGCGACCGCGCCCGCCGCCGCGATCGCGACCGCGGCGGTCCAGACACGCCTGGTCCGGGGGGTGGGAACCATCGGAACCTCCTGTGATGTATCCGGCTAATCACCGGAAGGGGTTACGTCAGGGTTTCGTAGGCGTTATCTTGCGGCTACGAAAGCGCTTGCGCAAGCGTTCGCGCAAACGCTTTCCATTACAAACGGGTCACGACAGGAGCGGCAGGGGTGCGCGGATGGTCACGATGAACGACGTAGCGCAGCGGGCCGGAGTCTCGGTCTCGACGGTGTCGCACGTCATCAACGGGACGCGGTTCGTCAGGGAAGAGACCCGCAAGCAGGTTCTGGCCGCCATCGCCGATACCGGCTACATCCACAACACCATCGCGAAGTCGCTGGTCAGCGGCACGACTCAGACGATCGGGCTGGCCATCTCGGCCATCAGCAACTTCTACTTCGCCGACCTGGTCTCCGCCATCGAGGTCGCCGTCAGCCAGGCCGGGTACACCCTGCTGCTGGCCGACACCCATGACGATTCGGCCAAGGAACTCCAGGTGGTCGAGGCCCTGCACCAGCGGCGGGTGGACGGCGTGCTGCTCGCCACCGCCGCCGGACCTGACGGTGCTGCGCTGCGCTACCTCGGCGACCTCGGTGTGCCCACCGTCCTCGTGGACCGCTGTGCCTCGGACGCCTTCGACCAGGTCGGCGCCGAGAACCTGGAGGCCGCGGCCGCCTTGACCACCCACCTCGCCGAAAGCGGCCACCGACGCATCGCCATGATCTCGGGCCGGACCGGGCTGTCCACCAGCGACGAACGGGTCGCCGGTTACCGGCTCGGGCTCGAGCGCAGCGCTCTCGCACCCGACGACCGGCTGGTGGTCACCGGCGGTTCCAACGCCGAACAGGCCGAACAGGCCGTCCGCGGTCTGCTCGACCTGGCCGACCCGCCCACCGCCCTGGTGGTCGCCAACAACCACATGACGATCGGGGCGATGCGGACCCTGGGAAAGCTGGGTGTCCGAGTCCCGGACGACATCGTGCTGGCCGCCTACGACGACTTCGAATGGGCCGAGCACTTCCGGCCGCGGCTGACCACCATGGCGCAGCCGATACAGGAGATCGGCGCCCGGGCCGTACAGCTGCTGCTGTCGCGGATCAGTGACCCGCGACGGCCGCCGGAGACCGTACGACTCCAACCGCGGTTCATGCACCGCGAGTCCTGCGGCTGTGCCCAGCAGGCGGGATGACCTTCCCCCAAGGAGGCCGACCGTGCCGGCTGGGTCCGCCAGCCGCACGCGGCCATGACCTGACGAGTCAAGGAGATTCATGAGTCACATCGCGGTGATCGGCGAGGCGGTCGCCGACGCGTTCCCCAAGGCCAGACCCGGCGGGCGAGGCGTGCTGGACCTCGAAGTGCGGCCAGGCGGGAGCCCCGTCAACACGGCCGTCGCGCTCAGCCGACTGGGCGTCCCCACCGGTTTCCTCGGCCGGCTCGCCGATGGCCCGTTCGGGGATCTCATCCGAGATCATCTGAAATCATCCCGGGTCGACCTGACGGATTCCGTGCGGGCGATGGAGCCGGCCACCCTCGCCATCACCGCGTTGGACTCTCTGGGCCAGGCCACGTACGACTTCTACGCCGAGGGCACCGCCGACTGGCAGTGGACCCAGGCGGAGCTCGCCCAGCGCCGTCCGCACGGCGTGCGCTGCGTGCACGCCGGTTCCCTGGCCTTGATCCGTGAGCCCGGCGGGCCGCTCATCGAAGATCTCCTCACCGAGCTGCGGCCGACCGCGACGATCTCCATCGACCCCAACGTGCGGCCGCGCGTCGTCGCACCCGAGGCCTACCGCGCCCGGCTGGACCGATGGACCGGGCTCGCCGACATCTTCCGGATGAGCGACGAGGACTTCCACCACCTGTGCCCCGACACCGAGTTGGAGGAGGCCTGCGACCGCTGGCATGACAACGGGGTCCGCCTCGTCATCGTCACCCTGGGGTCGGAGGGGGCTTTCGCCTCCCTCGACGGAACCCGGCTCACGGTGCCGAGCCCGGAGATCGAGATCGTCGACACCGTGGGCGCCGGTGACGCCTTCACCGCCGGGCTGCTGTACTGGCTCGACACCAATGACTCGCTCGGCGGACGGCTCGATCGCCTCAGCACCGACCAGCTCCACCAGGCCATGGCCTGCGCGACCAACATCGCAGCCGAAACCTGCAAGGTCCCCGGCGCCGACCCGCCCTGGGCCGACTACCTGGGCCTGCCCATCACGGCCTGAGGGCCGCCGCCACTCATCACCTGACGCCACCGCCACCAGGGCCTCCCCAGACCGGGCGCTGACGGCGAAGAGACGGCCTGACTCGGTTCGGAGTAGGGTCTGCGACGAAGAGTACGGTGGCGGCGACGAACGGCTGAAGGAGGATCGGTGGACTTCACCCTGGACCACCGTCTCAACGGAGACCTCACCATCGTGACCGTGAAGGGCGAGATCGACGTCTTCACCAGCCCGAAGCTCCGCGAAACCCTCCTGGAACTCGTCGAGTCCGGGGCCCTGCACCTGGTCTTCGACCTCGGTGAAGTCGACCTCCTGGACTCCACCGGCCTGGGCGTGCTGATCGGTATCTACAACCGGCTCCGTTCGCGCGGCGGCTCGATGACCCTCGCCGGCGCCAACGACCGCGTGCATCGTGTCTTCCACGTCACCCAGCTGACGAAGATCTTCGTGCTCTACGGCTCCTTGGAGGAGGCCGTGCGGGCGAGTGCGTTCACCGGGGACACCACGCCCTGAGATCCCCACCGGGGCCGACCGGACCGATCGCCGTGAGAACAATCGGCTCCTTACCGGAGCGCGGCCAAGGAGCGCGACGGCGCATCCCACCGTCAGGTGCTCACCGGGCTGACCGGCGGGGCCGCGGCCGACGCCGACGAGGCCGCATTCGATCGCGAGACCCGCGAACCCGTGCTGGAACTCCTGGCCACGCCATTGACCCGCTGGTCACCCCGCCCGGAGGAATCCCCGCAGGCCAGGCGGCCGAGGACTTCGTGGCCCGGCCCGCCGACAGGTGGTCGTCACGCCTGCGCCGGCGTAGGCGCGTCCGCAGCCGATCGCTGCCCGCGACGGTACGGCAACCCTTCGCAAAGTGGTCTATTTCGTGTGGTTTGCTGATTTCGGACACAAGGGGTCCTCGCCGCGTGCACACTGGCGAAGTTGGTAACGGAGAAGTCACGGAGGTTCGGTGGTGCGCAGAGACCGGGAGAGGTTCGTCGTCCGCGCGGCCATCGTGGTGGCGTCGATCGGTATGTTGGTCTCGTGCGGTGGTGGCAAGGCGAACACAGGCCAGGGACAGGTGCCCGCCGCTGGAACGGCCCGAGGTGCCACCCCCGGCGCGACCCCTGGCACCACGGCCGGACCGACCCCCGGCGCCACCGCAGGGTCGCCCGCTGGAACGCCCTCCACACCCGCCGGCACGCCCGCCGCGAGGAGTGCGAGCAACAAATCCAGCCCCCTCAAGGGGAAGATCATAGTTTTGGACCCCGGGCACAACGGTGGCAACGGGGCTCATCCGTCGGCCATCAACCGCATGGTGGACATCGTCACCGGGCGCAAGGAGTGCGACACCACCGGAACCGAGTCCGCCTTGGGTTACTCCGAGCACGCCTACACCTGGGACGTCTCCAACCGGCTGAAGAAGATCCTGCAGGCCCGCGGGGCCAAAGTGATCCTTACCCGGAACAGCGACACCGGCGTCGGTCCCTGCATCAACCAGCGGGCGGCGATCGGCAACCGCGCGAAGGCCGACGTGGCCCTGTCCGTGCACGCCGATGGCGCGCCCATGAGTGACCACGGTTTCCACATCATCGAACCGGCCGCGATCAAGGGCCACACCGACAAGATCGTCAAGTCCTCCGGCCGCCTCGCCCTGGCTCTGCGGACCGCGTACCGTAAGGGCACCGGCATTGCGTACTCCAACTACATCGGCAAGGACGCCCTTGACGTCCGTAGCGACCTGGGCGGGCTGAACCTCTCCACCGTGCCGAAGGTCTTCATCGAGACCGGCAACATGGCCAACCCCGGAGACATCGCCAAACTGGCCGACCCGAAGTACCGCCAGCGCATCGCCGAATCCCTGGCCATCGGGCTCGCCGCCTATTTCGGCTAGGGCGGCCGCTCGGCTCTACCCTTTCCAGGAGCCGCACCGGGTGCGCTGACCACGGTGTTCGGGATCACCGGGCTCTTCGCGCCGGCGTCCTCACCCGGTGACGCGAACACGCTTGAACGCCTTGGCGGACGCGAACTCCGAGCCGTACCCGACCCGCTGGGCGACCGCGCCCAGCGGGTCGTCGGATTCGTCCAGCAGCCGGTCGGCGCCGGTCCCCCGCCACGAGGTCAAGTAGGTCAGCGAGACGGCGTGGCCGCCTAGGGGGCCCGTCGCCGGGCTCAGCGGTGCGGGGCCAGCGGAGCGTGGGGATCGAGGCCGTCGCGAGCTTCGGGGTCGGCGTGCACGAGAGCGGCCGACAGGCGCGGGATGGCATGGATGAGGGCATGCTCGGCGTCCACAGCCACCTTGTGGGCCGCTACGGCGGAGGCGGCGCCGTCCACGATGACCTCGCATTCGGCGCGCAACTGGTGGCCGATCCACCGTAGCCGGACCTGCCCGACATCCAGCACGCCCACTGTGCCGCGCAGCACTGCTTCAGCCTGGTCCACCAGTGCCGGGTCGACGGCGTCCATGAGCCGGCGGTAGATCTCGCGGGCGGCTTGGCGCAGGACGGCCAGGATCGCGACGGTGATGAGCAGGCCGATGACGGGGTCGGCCCGCTTCCAGCCCAGCGCCACCCCCGCCGCCCCGATGAGCACCGCGAGAGAGGTGAACCCGTCGGCGCGGGCGTGCAGGCCGTCGGCGACCAGCGCCGCCGACCCGATCTTGCGGCCCACCGTGATGCGGTAGCGGGCGACCAGTTCGTTGCCGGCGAACCCGACCAGCGCCGCCGCCGCTACCGCGATCAGGTTCGAGACCTTCTGCGGGTGGATCAGCCGGTCGATCGCGACGTAGGCCGCCAGCACCGAGGAGGCTGCGATGACCAGCACGATGGCCACCCCGGCCAGGTCTTCGGCTCGCCCGTATCCGTAGGTGTAGCGGCGGGTCGGCGGGCGCCGTCCTAGCACGAACGCGACCCCCAGCGGGACCGCGGTCAGCGCGTCGGCGGCATTGTGCAACGTGTCGCCCAGCAGCGCCACCGATCCAGACATGGCCACCACCACCGCCTGGATGACCGTCGTGGCGCCCAGCACCGCCAGCGAGATCCACAGCGCCCGTATCCCCTCAGCGGAGGTCTCCATCGCCGCGTCGACCTTGTCGGCGACCTCATGCGAATGGGGCCGGAGGGACCGGATGACCGTCCCCCAGAGCCCAGACACCGCCTCGTGTCCATGCCCGTACCCGCGTCCGTGCCTGTGGTCGGGCACGTGGTCGTGTGCGTGATCGTCGGGGTGGGGGCGGTCGCCGTTGTGCGGGTCGGGTAGCCGATCGCTCATAGAACCGAGCTTCACCGTTGGACCAGCTTGCAGCAACTCGATAACAGCACTGGTCACGCTGTTGCGAGTGGCTCGCCGCGGTACCCCTGAACAGACCACTGCCGGACTCGTTCCGGTGGAGCGGATGGGGTCGCTTCGGCCCTGCCCGACCTGACCCGGAGTCGCCGGGTATCAGTGGGGCAGGGGCGCCCCGGCCAGGCTGACGAGCACGCCTGCCGTAGCCGCGGCCACCAGCGTGGGCACGACACCGCGCCGCAGCGCCAGGAGCAGGACGGCGACCGCGGCGAGGACGGCGTACTGCCAGAGTTGGGTGAGCGCGGCCGCGAGAGGGATGGTGGTGCCGAGGATGGCGCCGATCGCGGCGGGGCCGGCTCCATCGAGGAAGGCGCGTGCGCGCGAGTCGTTGCGGAGCCGATCGAAGTGGCGGGCGCCCAGTCAAGCCGATCCAGAGACCCACCCGGTCGCCACCTCGGCAACCGTACGCCGGAACACGGAATGAGTTCGGACAGCGTGGAGTGGAGGTCGCGCCCCGCGCGGGTGCGACCCCCACTCCACTGGTACGGGGGACGACCGCGCCGCCTCGGCCCCGCACGCCTGCTACAGCCGGATCCCACCCGCGATCCGCCCGAGCTGATCATTCAGAGACCGGCTCACCTGGACGATCACGCCCACTCCGGATCTCTCGATCCACACCATCCGGCCACTACCGTCGGGACCGAGCGTGCTGAGTGCCTGGTGGCCATGCACGGTCGTGTGCTGTGCCAGGGCGGAGGGAGCGCCGAGCTCATCCGGCCGGGTCAGCGTGGGCGCCCGGATGACGTTGACCTTGAACCAGTCGGCACCGCTCGTCCATCGGCAGGTCGTGCTCTGCCGTCCTGCGGCCCGGTCAAGCAGACAGGGACCCGCCGACTTCAATCCGGGCGGCAGGTAGGTCACCCACGACGACGGGTTCGGGGAGAACTCCGGACGGCCGGAAGGCTGCGTCTGATGCCCGCCGTGCGGCGCCTCCGTAGCCGCCGGCGTCGGCACGCCCACGGCCCCGGCCGGGGAGGACACGGTCTGCGTGGCCCTCGGCGCCGGCGGCTGTACCGGTACGGATGATGGGCCTGCCTGTTTGCGGGCCGACAAGGTCCGGTCGCCTCCGACGGGGGTAGCCCGGACCGCGTGGTAGGTCGGCGCCGCCACGGCGACCGCCACCCCCGCAGCGATCACGGCGACCGTCATCCGCCTGCGGACGACCCTCCGATGGTGTCTATGGCTTACCGCCGTGGCGAGTGCCTCCGGAGCCGACGCACCCTCCAAGTGCTCCGCCATCGCCAGCCGCAGTTCCCTTTCCAGATCCATTGCTCACCTCCCCGTGGGTGTCAAGTTGACATCGAGCCGTTCTCTGAGCCTGGCCAGTCCCCGGGAGGCCTGGCTCTTGACGGTGCCGACCGAACAGTCGAGCACCTTGGCGATCTCTATTTCCGAGAGATCCTCCCAGTAGCGGAGAACTATCACCGCCCGCTGACGAGGCCCCAGGGACCGTAGTTCATTCATGAGTTCCGCGCGCAGTTCCACGGCATGGATCGGCGCCACGGTCGGCACCTCGGGAGGCCTGGCCATGTGGATCTCCCGCAGGACCTTCCATCGGCGAGCGCGGCTGATCAGCAGATTGACCAGGATCCGCTTGACGTACGGCTCAGGATCGGAGTCGGCGTCCAGTCGGCCCCAGTGCCGATAGGCCTTCTCCAGTGCCGATTGCAGGGCGTCTTCGGCATCCTGCCGAGAGTTGCACATCAACAGCGCGGTATACATGAGCGCGTTGCCACGCTCCGCCACGAACCTGACGAACGACTCGTCATCCCGCCTCCGCATTTCGCTCTCCTAGAGCCTGTCTCGCCCTACGCATGCCGATCATGGGCCGCGGGCGACCTCGGTCCGCTGAGCGGCCGCCCGCGGCCACGATCAGCCGCCGATCTTCTGCAGGCGTGTCACGATGTCCTCCAGCCGGTACCGGTAGACCGGGCTGGCACTGACGAACAGTGCCATGCCGGGCTCCGGTGACCAGATCACAGCGCTGCCCTGTCCCCCGCCGAGCGGGGACTCCCAAACCGTAGACCCGCCCACACTGATCGGCTGGGCATCGGGCAGCTTTATCGCCTGCCGGATCTGATTTAGGGTCGCCTCTCCCTTGAACCGCTCCAGCTTGATCCACTGGCCTGCGCGGTCCTTCCAGGTCTGCCCGACCTCACAGATCTTCCGGCCCTGGAAAGTGTGGCTCAGAGAGCGGGCCGAGTCATAGTGGAGGCCGTTCGGGAGGGACAGGGACTGCTCGGCCGAGCCGCCTACCTGAACGGCGGACGGCACCTGGGAGCAGTCGAGCCGGGGCAGAGCCGGGACGCTCAGGCCGGGGACCTTCAGTGTCGGGACGGACGTCGGAGCACTGGTCGGCACCGAGACACCGCTGGGAACTCCGGTCGGCACCTTACCCAGACAGGAGGCGACCGCGCCCGGAACCTTCGAGGGCACAGCGGCCGGCGCCTGCCCGGAGAGCTTCGGCACAGCGGGGGTGGGCAGGCAGTCCGAGGGAACGGGCAGCGCCGGCTTCGCGGGCAGGGACCCTGCCGAGGGGAGCTGCCCCTGGGCCGCCGTCGGCCCGTCCTGCGAGTAGCCGACGGTGGCGTACGTCACACCGCCGGCGGTGACCGTGCCGACCGCCGCCGCTGACACCAAGGCGATCTTGAGGCTGATCATGATATTTACCCTCTCTCTGCCCATGAACCTTTTGCGCCCGACAAATACGCATGGGACCCCAGGGAGGTTGCGTGCCAGATCAGGTTTTTTTCGAAACTTCTCTCGTTCACCGTTGGATGGCCTGATGCGGATGTGCGGGGGTGGGTGCGGCCCCGGGAGAGCTAACCGGAGGGGGAAGCGGGTGGCCGGCATCCGCCGTCCTTGATCCATAGTTTGTTCCGCCTTGCCTATTCGCAGCCTTGACCTCGGACAATGCGCATTTAGGGTGATCGTCAGGCGGACGGAGGCGCGGTGGGCCTGTGGCACAAAGGGTCCGTACGGATTCGTATGACACTGCTGGCCAGTGTCGCGATCGGGTTGTTGTGCACGGGCTTTTCCGGTCTCGTCCTGATCGAACTGCACTGGTACAGGATGAGCAAGCAGGCCGACCAGGAGCTGCTGGCGGACCTGCGGGTGGCGGACCTCATCGCGCGGGGCGCGCTTCCCCACCTGATCCCCGATGGGACGATCACTGCCATCCAGGTGGTGGACCTCAAGGGCCAGATCGTGGCGACGGACGAGCAGATGATCGGCAAACCGCGGGTCGCCGACTTCGTCCCCTCGGCGGAGGCCACACCGGCGGATCGGGTGATCTGCTCGGCACCGGGCTTCCCGGACTTATGTGTGACGGTCGTGGCCGTGCGGATCTCCGGGCTCGGGAACGAATGGATCGTCTACGACGCCGACCCCGTGATCCCTTGGTATGTCAGCCGGTCGTTGCTGGCCGCACTCGTGGGCGGATCAGCGTTACTGATCGCGGCCGCGGCGGCCGGCACCCACCGTACGGTCGGCAGGGCCCTGGCTCCCGTTGAGGACGTCGTCCACGAATTAGGGGAGATCACGGCCACCGACCTGGGCCGCCGGGTCCCCGTACCCGATCGCAACGACGAAATCCGGCAGCTGTCCGACGCCGTCAACCAGACCCTGGACCGGCTGCAAGGTGCTGTCGGGCAGCAGCAGCGCTTCGCCTCCGACGCCTCACATGACCTGCGCAGCCCGATCACCGCCATGCGGCTCCAGATAGACGAGGCCCAGCTCCACCCGGACGAGACCGACTGGCCCAAGACCGCCAACGCCCTGGAAGGCAGCCTCGACCGGCTCGAAGCGATCGTCACCGACCTGCTCGCACTCGCGCGTCTCGACTCGGGCACTGAACGCGCCACGGAGTCCGTGGATCTGGGCGAGCTGGTAGCTGCCGAGCTCGGAGACCGCAACGGCCGGGTGAGGGTCATCACGAACGTCGAACCGGCGGTGGTGGTCACCGGCGACCGGCTGCAGCTGATCCGGCTGGTCACCAACCTGGTGGACAACGCCGACCGGCACGCCACCTCCATGGTCATGGTCTCGGTCCGCCACCACGGTGACCAGGCCGTGCTGGAGGTGAGCGACGACGGCCCCGGCATACCACCCCACCAACGAGAGGTGGTCTTCGAACGCTTCGCCCGGCTCGACACCGCACGCGACAAGGACACCGGCGGCACCGGACTCGGCCTGCCGATCGCCAAAGAGATCGCCGAACAGCACGGCGGGATGCTGGCCATCGAGGACTCCGAGCAAGGCGCCCGCTTCGTCTTGAGGGTCCCGCTCCGCTGTCCGGCATAGTCGGCCGGCGATGCCGGCCGGCTATCTCGCGGCTGCTCAGTCCTGCGGCGGCGAGCTCTACCGATCTGCCCCGCCCCGGAACCGCCACGGTCGAGCAGAACCTGCTGGCCTACGCGCACGCCGCGCTGGAGACGCATCTGGACGGCCTGCCCATCGTGGCGGGACTGCTCACCGATGCCCAGCTGCTCCGCCGGTTCATCGACGAACTGCACCGCAACCCGCACGGCCCGCAGCTCTACCAGCAGCGCATCATCGAGTACCTGGCCGGTGAACAACGTCTCGGGCGGCTACCGGCCGTCGACCTGGAGGCGGCCACCACGCTCTTCACCGGTGGCACCCTGATGCTGGCGATGACCAGCCTCATGGGAGTCGAGACCGGACACGACCTCTTCCAGCAACTCCCCGGTATCGTCGACACCCTTTGGGACGGCCTCAAGCCCAGGTCCTGAGACCCGTCGTACAGCCATGGGCCGCCGCTGCCTCGTCTCGCTCGTCGTCCTCGCGCATCGTCGAGGTGTACGTCGAAGACCCCGTCAGGAAGCTTCCTGACGGGGTCTTCGACGTTGCGTACCGGTGTGTGGGTCGCCTCTCGGCGAAAGGCACAACGCGGCTCCAGCCGAACGGTAATCCGCGGAGGCAATAGGTGAGGCCCGGGGACACCAGGCACACCGGCACGATCTATGTAACCATCCGCTGCCGCCCCTTGTTCCCAAGCGCCGGGCTCTCCTTCTTCCGAGTTCTGCGGCCCGGCCCGGACCCGAGCTCGCATCTCCCAGGACCCTGACACAGGCAGCTGAATACGGATGTATGTCAAAGCTCGGGGCCGAGCCGGCGTCCCGGACCACCTGATCACCGGGTGACCTCGGCATGAATCCCCCCGGCGCTGAGGGCTTCGCCAAGGAAGTTGCTTAGGGCAATCAAGTGCGCTATAAATATAATTGCTTAGGGCAACCAAATGATCGTGGTGCCACCCCTCGATGACTTGCCCGACGAGGAGCTCTCCGGTCTCCTCGTCCGGCTCAGCATGAGCTTCTGCTGCACGGCGCGCGAGCAAGTCACCCCCGGACTTCGGAGCAAAAGGAGTTTCATGGCAACCGCAGCATCGGCCGATGTGTGGGCGGCGGCACCTGATGCGGCCGCCCCGATGTCCCATCGGCAGATCATGGAAGCGCTGTCCGGGCTGCTGCTCGGCTTGTTCGTTGCGATCCTGTCATCGACCGTCGTGGCGAACGCACTGCCAACGATCATCGCCGATCTGCACGCGAGCCAGACCACCTATACATGGGTGATCACAGCGACCCTGCTGGCGACGACGGTCTCCACCCCGATCTGGGGCAAGCTCGCGGACCTGACGAGCAAGAAGATCCTGGTCCAGCTGGGCCTGGTCGTCTTCGTGGCCGGTTCTGCGTTCGCGGGCCTGGCACAGAACCCGGCAATGCTGATCACAGCCCGCGTCATACAGGGCATCGGTGCCGGCGGCCTGACCGCCCTGGCGCAGGTGATCATGGCCGTGATGATCTCGCCACGTGAGCGCGGCCGTTACTCCGGCTATCTGGGCGCGGTCTTCGCGCTGGCCACCATCGGTGGTCCGCTGATCGGCGGCGTCATCGTCGACACGTCGTGGCTCGGCTGGCGCTGGTGCTTCTACGTCGGCGTGCCCTTCGCCGTGATCGCCCTGCTCGTCCTGCAGAAGACCCTTCATCTGCCGGTGTACAAGCGCAGGGTGAAGGTCGACTGGGGTGGCGCCGCACTGATCACCATCACGGCCTCCCTGCTGCTGGTGTGGGTGTCGTTCGCCGGTGACAAGTACGACTGGCTGTCGTGGCAGACCGGCGCCATGGTCGGCGGCACGGTGGTCCTGGCGCTGTGCTTCGTGTTCGTCGAGACCCGGGTCAGCGAGCCGATCGTGCCGCTGCACCTGTTCCGCAACCGGACGTTGACCCTGGCCGTGGTGGCCAGCCTGCTCGTCGGCGTCGCGATGTTCGGCGCCACGACGTTCCTCAGCCAGTACTTCCAGCTGGCTCGCGGCGAGACACCGACGGCGGCGGGTGTGATGACCCTGCCGATGATCGCGGGCCTGGCGCTGGCGTCCACTCTCGCCGGGCGGATCATCACCGCGACCGGACGCTGGAAGATGATCCTGGTGCTCGGCGGTGGGCTGCTCACCGTGGGCTACAACCTCATGAGTCTGCTGCGCTACGACACCGCCTACTGGCAGATCGCGATTTACATGTTCTGCATCGGGGCGGGCCTGGGCATGACCATGCAGAACCTGGTGCTGTCGGTGCAGAACCAGGTACGGCCGCAGGAGCTGGGGACGGCCAGCTCGGTCGTCGCCTTCTTCCGTACGCTCGGCGGCGCGATCGGCGTCTCGGCGCTCGGCGCCGCCCTGTCCAACCGGGTCGCCCATTACACGTCCGCCGGCCTCGCGCAACTGGGGATCCATGGCACCGGCAGCGGCGGCTCGATCCCGAAGCTCTCCGCGCTTCCCGCCCCGGTCCGCGCGGTCGTCCAGGAGGCATTCGGCCACGGCATCGGGAACGTGTTCCTGTACGCCGGGCCGTGTGCCCTGTTCGCCCTGTTCGCGATCCTGCTCATCAAGGAGGTACCGCTGCGTACCTCGAACCTCGGGCAGTCGCAGGCCGACGCGGTGCCGCCCGCACCCGTGGGGCACACCTCGCTGGGCGGCCGTCACGCCCACCGCCAGGAGCGCGAGCTGGTCTCCGTCGGCGCCGACACCCAGATCCTGCCGAACGGCCAGGTCACCGCGTCGCTGCCGGTGTACGCCTCCGCGGGAACCGGGGAGCCTCACGACGGCGGCGTGATCCGCGGCTTCGTGCGCGGCGGGGACGGCATCGCTGTGACCCATGCCGCGCTCACGCTGATCGACGTGCGGGGGCATCAGGTCGGCCGCGCGGCCACGGACGCCGGCGGACGATACGAACTACCGACCCCCGGCAGGGGCACCTACGTGTTGATCGTCGCGGCGGATGACCACGACCCGCAGGCCGCGACGCTCGTGGCCGGTGACCAGCCGGTCGACTTCGACCTGGTACTCATCGGCTCCAGCGGCCTGTCCGTCACCGTGCGCGGCATGAACGGCACACCCGTCGGGGGCGCGATGGTCGTCCTGACGGACGTACGGGGTGAGGTCGTCGCCGCCGGCACGACCGATGCCGCCGGCGGCTTCGCCTTCACGGCGGTGACCGCGGGGAGCTACACGCTCGCGGTCAGCGCGGCCGCGCACCGTCCGGCCGCGATACCCGTCGAGGCCGGCAACGGGCAGAGCCGCCACGAGATCGAGCTGCTGCCCGGCGTCCGGGTGCACGGAACGGTCCGGGCCGAGGGACGGGGCCCGGTCGCCGACGCCCGCGTCACACTGCTCGACGCCGCCGGGAACGTAGTCGGCGTCGCGACCACCGGGCCCGACGGGGAGTACGCCTTCGCCGACCTCACCGGCGGTCAGTACACGGTCATGGCCAGCGGATACCCACCTGTGGCGAGCGGGGTCAACCTGTCCGGCCAGGGCGACGACGCGCACGACGTCTGGCTCGGCCATCCCGCCGAATGACCTGAATCCGCCGGCCCGCGCCCGCGAACAGGCCGTCCCGGCGGGCGGATCACACGTGACGACAAGGAGCACCATGCACACCAGCCCGCACCTCTCCAGGGGAACACCGAACGAGCAGCGCGGACTGCACGCCCGGGTGCGCACCAGGGACGGCTGGGCCGTGCAGCACGCGGTCGCCACCGTGACCGACACCTCCGGCCGTCAGGCCGCCCGCGCCGAGGCGGACGCCGACGGCACGGTCGTGACCGAAGCGCTGGAACCCGGCGTCTACACCGTCGTCGTGACCGCGATCGGTTACGCGCCCGCCGCCTCGACCGCGATCGCCACCAGCTCCGGCAGCGCCGAGCTCGGCACGATCGTGCTCACCCGGGCGGGCAGCGTGGAGCTGCCACCGCCCGGCGTGTGGACCATCGACCCGGCGCATTCGACGATCGCCGTGACCACGCAGTACCTCGGGCTGACCGCTGTGCACGGGCGGTTCGGCGATTTCGGCGGCAGGATCGACATCGCCGCGGCCGTCGAGGCGTCCACCGTCACCGCCGACATCACGGCGGCGTCGATCGAGACCGGCAACGGCATGCGCGACGACCACCTGCGCTCCCCCGACTTCCTCGACATCGAGCGCCACCCGACGATCACGTACCGCGGCACAGGGCTGTCCGCCGCCGGCCCCGACCGGTGGATCGTGCACGGCACGCTGACCCTCTGCGGCATCAGCCGGCCGGTCGATCTCGCCCTGAGCTACCTGGGCACCGGCCCCGACCCGTGGGGCGGCGTGCGCGCCGCGTTCCGCGCGGTCACCGAGCTGCGCCGCGCGGACTTCGCGATCACCTTCAACCAGGTCCTGGAAGCGGGGATCTCCATGATCGGCGCCACCCTCAAGGTAGAACTGGACATCCAGGCCGTCCAGGGCGAATCCTTTCCGTCAGCCTGATCGTCGCCGGAGATCGGGCGGGTAAGAGGAGCGATGATGGAAGCACCAGCGACAGCGACCGAGGGCGACTACGAGGCGGTCGAGCACGAACTCGGGGTCCTCCTGCGCCGCGCGCGGGCACTGTCCGCTGAGATGGCCCGCGAGGTGCACCCGGAGCTGGAGTTCGCGGCGTACGGGCTGCTCGTCGGCATGCACGACTGCGTTCGCTCGCGACCCAGTGATCTGGCCGATTACCTGGGCGTCGGCAAGGCCACCATCAGCCGGCAGATGAAGGTGCTGGAGCAGCTGGGCCTGATCGAACGCCAGCCCGACCCCGATGACGGCCGCGCCCACCTCCTGGTCCTCACCGAGGAGGGCCGTCGGCGGCTGGACGTCGCCCGTACCGCCCGCCAGAAACGCTTCCACGCGATGCTCGACACCTGGCCGGCGGAGGACGTACGGGTGCTGGCCGGAATGCTGGCCCGCTTCAACGAACTCGCCGAGCGGGTGAGTAAGGCCAACCGCGGCTGAACGCGCGCTCGGCGGTGCAGCAGGCGATCCGTCTTCAGCAGGATGTCAGGGCGCGGTCACATGCCGGCTCTCCGCTGGGGATCGGTGATCCCGCCCGGGCAGGCGAGTGCGGCGATGTCCCATCCGGCGCGGCGCGCACCGGCCTGGTAGGCGCTGTCGTAGAAGTCCAGTACGGCGGCGTGCGGGTCGGCCTCGGCCCGTGCGCCGTCGTAGGGAAGCACGGCCAGATGGCTGCCTCGCTGAGCGATCCACCGGGCCGCGCCTGGTACCAGGGGCTCGCTGTCCAGTCCCTCCGGCTCGGGAGCCGTATAGGAGTAGAAAGCGGGCTCGGGGAAGGCGTCGTCCCCGAACCAGAAACCGAAGCTGATCACCTCACGGGAGTAGGCCTCGCGGGTCACCGGGTCGACCTCGGCCGGCTGGTCGATCACCCGGTCGGAGAACCGGGTGCAGGCGATGTCAAAGGTGTGCCAGAAATGATGGACCGGGCTGATCTTGCCCGAAAAGCCCGAGGCGAACTCCTCCAGCACCAGGCCCACCTGGCTGAGAACCTGCCAGTAGCGGGTGACCATGGCGGGGTCGTAGACCGCGTGCTCGGTGTCGTCGGCGAACGGCCGGCCGGAGTCGGGCAGGTCGAACGGCCGGGGGATGTTCATGTCCACCTGGATGCCCAGCGTCTCCAGGGCCCGCATCGCCGCACGGTAGAAGGACGCCACCGACTGCCCGTACAGCGGAAACGACAGGTCCCTGCCGTCGACCACGGTGACGACCAGCCGATGGCCGACGAAGTCGAAGTCGATCGTGAAGATCGGGTTACCGTCCGTCTGTCCCATCGGCCGTGTGGTGAGCCCTCGCCCGGTGAGATGGAACGGCACGTTCCACCAGTGGTTGCGACGGACCCCGGCCGCGAGCCTGATCTTGCCTATCACCTGGGCGAAACGGTGCAGCGTGGACTTGGTGTCCTGCCATTCGGCCAGCGGCACCGCGGGAAACAGCTCCATGAGACATCAGTTCCCTCTCCTGTCACGTCCAAGACCACCGCCCGGCCGTCCGACGACAAAGACACGGCCCCATCCTGAACGACGGTGACACGGCCAGGTTCAGATGAGCTCCACGCCGATGACACAGGTGTCGTCGGCGGTATCGGCGTTGCTGTGCGTCAGCAGGTGGTGACCGGCGATGTCACCGACGCGTTGACGCTACCTGAGAATCACAGCAGTGAACCGGTGGCGCCATCACCGGGCTCAGTCGGCGGGATCAGCCGAGGGGGCCGGTTGGTTGGACACCGGCCGGGCGGGCAGGACCAAGGCATGGCGAGCCCCGCGGAAGACCGCAACAAGCTGGCCGAACAGCGCCGCCTGCTCGCCCGCCGGCGCGCCGCGCAGGCCGGTGCGCGAGCTGTCCAGGCCGCCCGGCGGCGGACCGAGCTCGCCCAGGACGGCGCCGCCGAACCGCCCGCGACCGCCGAGCGGGCAGAACAGGCCATCGAGCACGCCCGGCAGGCCGGCGAACGGGCCAAGGAAGCCCTCGGACTCGCCTCCGCCGGCTTTGCACTCGCCGCCACCGCCCATCGGCGCGTGGCCCAGACCTACGACAGACTCGCCGACGCCGGCGGTGCCGACACCCAGCGCCACCGCGACCGAGCCGAAGCGCACCGCCGGGCCGCGATCGCCGACCAGCGACTGGCCGACGGATAACGGCCGGTCAGCTGTACCTGACGGCGGTCAGGTGGCCGGTACCGCGGCATCGGTATGGTTCATCATGAGGATGACCCCCCGGATCCCGCGGCCGTCGCGCAGCAGCGAGGAGTCCACCCGCAGCCGGATCTCCCGCCCGCGCCGGTTGATCGCCTCGATCGAGACGGCGGACTTGGCCGGCAGTTCCTCACTCAGCGTCCGCTGGATCACGGGAATCAGTTCCTTCGAGGGCAGACCGATGTCCAGGGCCAGAAGGTGCCGTCCGGTGGCCTCATCGGCCCGCAGGCCCCACAGGTCCTCGGAACCCGGGCTCCAGACGCTGACCCGCAGCTCGACGTCGACCACGATGACGGCTGTTCCCAGGCTCTGCAGCACTGACGCGAGGAAGGCGTTGGTGCCGTGGAGTTCGTCGGTGCGGGTGCGCAGCGCGTCGTTGATCTCCTGAAGCTCGTCGTTGGTGGACTGGAGCTCCTCGTTCATGGTCTCCAGCTCCTCGTTGGTCGACTGGAGCTCCTCGTTGGTGGTCTCCAGCTCCTCGTTCGTGGACTGGAGCTCCTCGTTGGTGGTCTCCAGCTCCTCGTTGAGCGACTGCAGTTCCTGGTAGGCCCGCTCCAGCTCCTCGTTGGCGTGCTCGAGCTCCGCGCGGAGCCGGTTGTAACGGGTGACCTCGGTGAAACTGATGCTGACGCCGATCAGCGGACCGTCGTCATCGCACAGTGGGACCACCGAGACGTCGTACACAGTGGCGCCGCCCCCGCCGGGCCGCTGCCATTCCACGCTCTGCAGTTCCACCGGGCGTACCTCCCGCTTGGCCCGGTCGATCAGGGAGCGCAGCTCGACAGGACGGTAGGACACCTCCAGATCCTGGAACGGACGGCCGACGTCCGTCGCGCGGAAGCCGAACAGCGTCTCGGCGCGCGAGTTGGCCATCGCCAGCTTGTCCTCGGCGTCCACGGCGAGCTGGGCCACCGGCCCCGCGGCCAGGACGGCGGCGCGCAACCGCGTCACCGGCGAGCCGTTGTCGGCGGGATACTCGTCGGCCCGGCGGGTGATCACCGGGGTGGTCCGTGGGATCTTGCAGAACAGGCGCTTGCGCAGGTCGACGGGCTCGAACCGGTCGACGTGGTTCATGAGCATCTCGGCCTTGCCGAGAAAGACGTACCCGGGGTCGGACAGCGCGAAATGCAGGCGGCGCAGGATGGTCGCCTGGGTCTCGGCATTGAAGTACATGAGGGTGTTGCGCACCGTCAGCAGGTCGACCCGGGAGATGGGCGCGTCCTTGGTGAGGTCGTTCCGCCCGAAGATGACCTGGCGTCTGAGGTCCCTGCGGAAGGTATGGCGGCCACCACCGGACTCGAAGTACTTCTCCCGGAACCCGGGGGGCAGATCACTCAGCCGGCGTTCTTCGTAGACGCCGGCGCGTGCCACCTGCAGGGCCTTCTCATCAAGGTCGGTGGCGTAGATCTTCACGCGTGCGCGGAACTCGTCGACGCCGAGTTCCTCGACCAGGATCATCGCGAGCGTGTACGCCTCCTCTCCGGTGGCGCAGCCGGCGCTCCAGATCCTGAGGCCCGCGCCCGGCGGCTTGGCGGAAAGGATCTCGGGGACGACCCTCTCGCGCAGCACGTCCCAGGCCGACCGGTCCCGGAAGAACGAGGTGACGTTGATGAGCAGGCTGTCGAACAGGTGCCCGTACTCCTCCGGTTGCACCTCGAGATGGTCCCGGTATTCGGCATAGGACGAGACCCCGACCGCGTTCATCCGACGTGCGATCCGGCGCACCAGCGTCGGGCGCTTGTAGCCCATGAAGTCGATGCCACGCGTCTCCTTGAGGAGAACGAGCAGCCTCTCCAGCTCCGCCTGATCATGCTCAAGCTCTGTGCCCACCTTCAGAGCCTAGGCGCGGACCGGCCCAGAGCGAACACGAAAAGCCACTGGTTCCTCACAATTCACTACCGCTTCCCTACCACTCCCTACGACCGGGGACGGGCCCGGGAGGGACGTCTTCGGCCGTGACCGGCGGATGCAGTAGTTCCTGCACTCGGCGCTCGATCTCGGGAGCGAGCGCCCCCCGCCCTTCCTGTACGGAAAGCCTCGTCTGCCTGCCGAGATAGGCCGCGATCTCGTCGACGTTCGCCACGAAGGCATCGCGGGTGAGCGCGATCGCCGCTCTGGGCATCCCCTCGTATCCCGCCTCCGCCAGATCCTGGACCGCGACGAGTCCGCCCGCCTCCTCGATGGCGGCGCAACCCGCGGATCCGTCGTCGAGTGCCCCGCTGAGCACGACACCGATGACCCCCGGCCCGCGCGCCACCGCCGCGCTGAAGAACAGCGGGTCGGCCGCGGGCCGTACGCCTTTCTGGCGCGGAGCCGGGGAAAGCCGCACAAGGTCCCCGTCCAGCATCAGATGCCGGTTGGGCGGTGCGACCAGGACGCGCCCCGGCTCGGGCCGCTGCCCGTCCGTCGCGAAGTCCACCGGCAACCGGCTCGAGCGCCCGAGGACCCGCGCCAGCGAGCTGCCGCCGGAGGCGGGCAGGTGCATGACCACCAGAAGTGCGGCTGGCAGGTCGGCGGGGAGCGTCGCGAACAGCCGTTGCAGTGCGGTGACGCCGCCCGCCGACGCCGCGATGGTGACGAGATCGCGGATTCTAGTCGTCATGGGATGCACCCACCTGCTCAGCACAGCGGACCCTGGCCTTCAGCGTAGCCCTCGATGACGAGCCGGCTCTCCCACTCCGCGGACTCGTCTCATAGCGGGCTACACGGGGGCGATCCGGCGGCGGCGGAGGAGGCAGAACTCGTTCCCCTCGGGGTCGGCGAGGACGTACCAGGATTCCTCGCCGGTCTGGCCCGCCCCATGCGGGCTTCCTGCCGCCCAGGACGATCGCCGCCCCAAGGTCATCCGAGCGTGGAGGAGCTCACCGCCGGGTTGCGGGCACCACGGAAGAAGATGCCCCGGTAGCCGTTCGTCTCGAAGCCCGCACTGGGGTTGTGGCGCAGCGTCGAGCCCTCGATGCTCATCGTCCCGGTCAGGTCGTTGCTGACGAAGAAGACGGCACCACCGCCCTCGTTGGCGTGGTTGTTCTCGATGATCGAGCCGGCGATCCGCACGGTGAACCGGTTGCCGTCGGTGTATATCGCTCCGCCGCTGCCACCACCCGAGGTACCGCCGCGCGCCGGGTTGGCACCTGTGCCGATCGCCCTGTTGTAGCTCAGGACGCTGTTCAGCATGACCCAGGACACCCCGATGCTGCTCAGCGCTCCGCCGTTGGCGCACACGCCGCCCAGGCCCGCGGCGCCGCCGAAGGTGCTGTTGACTATGTAGACCGGCAGTCCGTGTGACTGGTCCAGCACCCGGATGGCCGCACCGCCCAGGTCCGGGCCGGTGGCATCGCAGCGGTTCCGGACGAACCGGGCGTTGAACACATTGAGCCGGCCACCGCGCACGAAGATGGCGCCGCCGCCTCCCCCATCGACCCGCTGGCCAGTGGCGTCGCCGTCGGCGAACGTCAGGTTCTGGACCGTCAGCCGGGGATGGTCCTGGTCGTTGCAGTGCGAGGTGGTCCATCCCTGAGCGCGATCGCAGGTGTTCATGTAGAGGATCCGCCGCTTGCCGCCGCCGCTGAGGGTGACCTTGCCGCCACCGTCCAGCACGGTCCGCGGCCCGCTCGCGTTACGGATCTTCGCCGTGGCCGTCATGGTGATGGTCACCGGGCCGCGACCACAGGAAAAGGTGATGACACCACCCGCGGCTACCGCCGCGACCACCGCCTGTGACGTACAGCTCGCCGCCGTACCCTTTCCGATCACGCGCGTCGGATGCGCGGTGTCGGCCGCCCGCGCCGCGGCCGGCACGGAGGCGTGACCCTTCGGGTTGCCCGCTGCCGGTGGCGGCTTCCGGACCCGGGTCCGGGTCGGAGCCGGGCTCGGGCTGGAGGGCGGTGACTCGGAGCCGGCGAGACCCGCGCTGGACGGCACGGTCACCGGCGGTCCCGCGGTACGGCCTGCCGACCCGCAGGCCGACAGGGCCAGACACGACACCAGGGCGACGACACCCGCCTCGAACCCACGCACGAATCGCACCGCCCGATGTTAACTCCGGCGACACCGGCCCCATTGCCGCCTCGGCGGAGTTCGTCCTGAATCAGGAGTTCATGCCGAAGAGGAGGGAACCGTGCCATGAGTCCTGCTCCGCATCGTGCGGTTGAATGCTCGAGACCGAGTGCGGACGTTGCGCCGGGGTCAGGAGAGGCTCCGCGTCAGCCGACGTGGACGAGGGGGCGGCGCTCGACCTCCGATTCGGCTTGGCGCAGGACCTCACGGGTGAGCGGCGGGATGTCTCCGCCTCCGAGGATCAGATAGCGCAGCAGTGCGCCGATGGGGTTGCCCTCGGCCCAGTGGAAGTAGACGTGCGGCAGCTTCTTGGTCTCGTCGCGTACCTCAAGAAGGATGGCCGCGATCGCGTTCGCGATGCTGGGGCTTTCGACCCGGAGGATACGGAAACCGTGCAGTTCCTCGCCGACCACTCCGAGCGCCGCCTCGAACTCGGAGGCGTCGGGCACCGTCACCTCCAGGAACAGCAGGTCCTCGTCCGGACGGAGCCTGTGCAGCTCCCAGGCCTCGCGGGCCTTGTCCTCATACTCTTGGCTGTCGCGGGCGTCCGGTTCATTGGCGATGAAGCGGATCTTGGTCGCCTCGTCGATGAAGCGCCGGGCCTCGTCATCGAAGGTGATGTCCGTTACCCGTAGCTCGGTCGAGCGCGTGGCGCGGGAGATCAGCGAGGTGATGACGATGGCGAGGACGAAGAACGCCGCGATCATCAGTCCGTCGGGACGCTCGATGATGTTCGCGACCGTCGCATAGGCCAAGATCAGTGTGACGATGCCGAACGGGATGGCGATCCGGTGTCTGCCGTTCTTCCATGCCGACAGCGTCACCGCGACGGCCGCTGAAAGGATCAGCGCCAGCACACCCGTCGCGTAGGCGCCGCCCTGCGCCTCGACCTGGGCCTTGAAAACGAACGTGATCACGAACGAGATCGCAGTGAAGATCAGCACCATCGGCCGTGCCGCCCGCGCCCAGTCGGGAGCCATCCCGTAGCGCGGCAGGTAGCGCGGCACGATGTTGAGCAGGCCCGCCATCGCCGACGCGCCTGCGAACCAGAGGATCGCGACCGTGCTGAGGTCGTAGGCGGTGCCGAACCAGTCACCGAGGTACCGGTGGGCGAGGTAGGCGAGAGCGCGGCCGTTGGCGTTCCCGCCCTCTTTGAACTCCTTCTTCGGGATGAGCACCGTGGTGGCGAAGCTCGTGGTGATCAGAAAGACGCTCATGATGAGCGCCGCGGTGGTCAGGAGCCTTCGGGCGCCCTTGATGCGATGTTCGAGGTCACCCTTGACCAGAGGCATCACCGCCACCCCGGTCTCGAATCCGGACAGGCCGAGCGCGAGCTTTGGCATGACGAACAGCGAGACGGCGATCATGGCGAACGGGCTCGAATAGTCGGTCGAGAGGGCGTTCTTCCAGTTGGTCACCAGATGCGGCTCGGCGAACACGTGCTGCATGGCGGTCGCGACGACGACCACGTTCAACGAGAGGTACACCGCGACCAGGACCACCGCGATCGAGATGGCCTCGCTGAACCCGACCAGGAACACCGCGGCCAGGGCCGCGATCAGGATCAGCGTCACCGGGATCTGCCAATCGGCCAGCGACTTCGGCACGAACGGGTTGTGCAGCAGGTGCGCGCTCGCGTCCGCGGCGGAAAGCGTGATCGTCACGATGAACGCGGTGGCGACGAAGCCGAGCAGGAACAGCACCAGGAGTTTGCCGCGCCACCCGGTCAGCAGGCTCTCCAGCATCGACAGAGAGCCCAGGCCATGCGGGCTCTCCTTGGCGACCGTCCGGTAGACCGGCAACGCGCCGAAGAGCGTCAGCGCGACCAGCAGCAGCGTCGCGATGGGGCTGAGCGCCCCGGCGGCCAGCGCGGCGATTCCCGGCTGGTAACCGAGGGTGGAGAAGTAGTCGACGCCGGTCAGGCACATGACCTGCCACCAGGCGTGCTGCTTGTGCGGAACCTCCTGGTGAGCCGCACCCCGGCCGGGCCGGTGCAGGCCGTGCAGTAGCCACCGTCGCAACCCGGTCTCCGGGGACGTTGACGTGGTCAAGCTCTATCACCCTCTGCGCTCAACGTGGCGAACACGACAGGACCCTACTCAACGCCGGACCGTAGAACCGCAGCACAAGCCGCATGTTTCAGGCGCCGTTTCCGGTCACGGCCCGCCACTGGTGGCGGGGCGGCGGACGCCACGGGCCGCACCCGGCGGCACCGATCCGGGTCGATCGCGGCGGCCCGCGCGCATCGTGCTCGCGGAGGCGGTACGGGGCGCGCGATCGCAGGCGGGTCGCGCCGCCGCTCGGGTGGGCCGAGGTGACCGGGCATCCCCCTGCCCGCCCTCCGCCGCATTCTGATGCCGCCGATACAGTTCCGGAGGAAAGCGGAAGTACATATTGGAGGATGCAAATGTCCGGTGATTCCCGGCAGCCGTGGAAACTCCCGGTCTTCGGATCCGAGGAAGCCGGACGCATCCCCACCCAGCTGGATACGGACAAGCCGCACTCGGCCCGCATGTACGACTACTACCTGGGCGGCAAGGACAACTTCAAGGCCGACCGGGAGACCGCCGAGATGGCGATGCGCAGCTGGACCGCGGTGCGCACCGCGGTGCGGGAGAACCGCGCCTTCCTCGGGCGCGGGGTCCGCTACCTGGTCGAAGAGGCCGGGGTCCGGCAGTTCCTCGACATCGGCACGGGCCTGCCCAGCGCCAACAACGTGCACGAGGTCGCCCAGGCCATCGACCCCGCCTGCCGGGTGGTCTACGTCGACAACGACCCCATCGTGCTCGCCCACGCGCACGCACTGCTCACCAGCACGCCGGAGGGCAGGACCGCCTACATCAACGCGGACCTGCGCAATGTAGAGGGCATTCTGGACGACCCGGTGGTACGCGGCACCCTCGACTTCGACCAGCCCATCGCGCTCGGGCTGGTGGCGATCCTGCACTTCCTGCCCGACGAGGACGACCCTCGCCGGATCGTGCGCACCCTGCTGGACGCACTCCCCGCCGGCAGCTACTTCATGGCCTCGCACGTCACCGCCGAGCACGACCCGGCCGGCGTGCACGGACTCGAGGAGACCTACCGCAAGGGCGGCGTTCCCGCCCAGGCCCGCGACGCGGCCGTCTTCGCCGAACTCGCGTTCACCGGGCTGGACCTCGTCGATCCGGGTGTGACCCTCGTGTCGGAGTGGCGGCCCGAGGGCGACGCCGCGCGGCCGCCGGTCGAAGAGGTCAACTGGTACGGCGGCATCGCCCGCAAGCCCTCCTGACCCGGCGGGCGTCCCAACGGGCTGTGCCGAGGACGCACCCGCCCGCCGACCGGATCGCCGGGTGCGTCGATGGACTCTGGCCCGTCTGCCCGGAGCGAGAGCGGCTGCCGTGGAAGCCGGATCCGCGGTCCGGAGGGGTGGCCGCCGGACCCGGCCGAGCTCCCGGGTGCCGCGCCTGAGGGATTGGCCCGACTATCGCCCAAGCTGTGACCGCCGGTATCAGAGCCTTCCGCGTAGTTTGTGCGGCCCGGTTGTGACCGGGCTTACAACGGGACCACCGCGCAACACGCCGCCACCGGCGAGATGCCGGCGGCGGCCGGCCCGGCAGGTGATCAATGCCGACTCGCGGGTAGCCTGCAATGCGGACTGCATCGGAGTTCTTCAGGCTCGTCGACGATCGAGGTGAGGATGCGATGAATACGGGGATGGCTCCTGGATGAGGCTCGTCGATCCGTTTGTGCATCCCGCGGTGCTGTATCGCGGGGAAGCGGAGTACGTGACCGCCCTGGTTCCGTTCATCCGAGCCGGCCTGGAGGCCGGGGACCCGGTCGCGGTCGCCGTGCCGGGGCCGAGGCTGAGACTGCTGCGTGACGCGCTCCGCGCGATCGGCCCGGTGACGGGTGAGGCCGAGAACCCGGCGGATCAGGTCCAGTGGATCGACATGACGGTGGCGGGCCGGAACCCCGGACGTATCATTCCCGGCGTCCTGCGGGCGTTCGCAGACTCTCATCCGGACGCCGGCCGGATACGCATCATCGGTGAGCCGATCTGGCCGGGCCGCAGCCTGGTGGAGTACCCAGCGTGTGTCCACCACGAGGCGTTGATCAACCTCGCCTTCGCCGGTCGTGCGGTTTCGATCTTGTGCCCCTATGACGCGGCAGGCCTCGACCCGATCGCTCTGACCGATGCAGCCGCCACTCATCCCCTCCTGATCGACAACGGCGAGGAACAGGCCAGCGCGGCCTACGCGCCCGAAAAGATGATTGACGAGTGCAACCTGCCTCTCGACCACCTCGATGCGGACGACGTCGCCACGCTCGACTTCGACGCCGGAAATCTCGCCCAGGCCCGCGCTTTCGCCGCCGAGCACGCCGCCCGTCTCGGCCTGCCGACGGACCGGGTCCTCGACCTCGAGGTCGCCGTGAACGAGCTGGCCGCTAACTCGCTGGTCCACGGCGGCGGCCGTGGCACCCTGCGGGTCTGGGCCGAGGACGCACATCTGCTGTGCCAGGTCGATGACGGTGGTCACCTCGACGATCCGCTGGCCGGACGGCTGCCGGTCGGCCTCGGCTCCGACGGTGGACGCGGGCTGCTGCTCGTCCACCACATCGCCGACCTCGTCCGGGTGCACACCACCCCAGGCAGCGCCACCTTCCGGCTGTACTTCGCCCTCGGCACCGACGCGCCGGCCGGCAGCCTCGCCCTCAGCGACCACCGCTGAGCCCGAGCTTCCCGACAGCGACCGGCAGCCCCGTACACCCGAGGCCGATGCGATCACGCCTGCCATGGATGATGCTGTGGCCTGGCCTTTCCGCCGGCGAACGAACTCACCAGAGCACAGGAGCACACCGCACATGGCACACGCGCACACCGCCGACCTGGTCTTCACCGGCGGCCCGGTGCACACCGTCGACGCCGCGCGCAGCCGGGCCACCGCCGTCGCCGTACGGGGGGATCGCATCATCGCCGTCGGCCACGACGAGGTCCGCGGCCTCATCGGGCCGCGGACCGAGGTCGTCGACCTGGCGGGGCGGTTGCTGGTGCCCGGATTCCAGGACGCCCATGTGCACCCGGTCGGCGGCGGCGCCGAGCTGGGCCAGTGCGACCTCACGGGCGCGGTGACAGTGGAGGAGTACCGGCACCGGATCCAGGCGTACGCCGACGCCCATCCGGACGCGCAGTGGATCACCGGTGGCGGCTGGTCGATGGAGGCCTTCCCCGGGGGCATGCCGACCAGCCGGCTGCTCGACGAGCTCGTCCGGGACCGCCCGGTGTATCTCGCCAACCGGGATCACCACGGCGCCTGGGTGAACAGCCGGGCCCTGGAGATGGCGGGTCTGAGCTCCGCCACTCCCGATCCCGCGGACGGCCGCATCGAACGCGACGCGCGGGGCCGTCCCACCGGAATGCTGCAGGAGGGCGCGATGGCCCTGGTCGCCGCGCTGGTGCCGCGCCCGACGGCCGGGGAGCAGGTGACCGCCCTGCTGACCGCGCAGGCCCTGCTGCACTCCTATGGCGTCACCGCCTGGCAGGACGCGATGGTCGGCAGCCACGGGACGATGAGCGATCCGGGCCCGGCCTACGTCACGGCCGCTCGCGCGGGCACCCTGACGGCACGCGTCGTCGGGGCGCTGTGGTGGGACCGCGCCCGTGGAGCCGACCAGATCCCCGGGCTCCTGGAGCTGCGGGAGCGGTACACGGTCGGGCGGATGCGCGCCACGACCGTGAAGATCATGCAGGACGGCATCGCCGAAAACCAGACGGCCGCCATGCTGGGGCCGTACCTCACCGGCTGCGGCTGCGCCTCGGACAACAGCGGCATCTCCTTCGTCGAACCAGGTGCGCTGTGCGCCTACGTCACCGAACTCGACGCGCACGGCTTCCAGGTGCACTTCCACGCCCTCGGCGACCGCGCCGTCCGCGAGGCGCTCGACGCCGTAGAGGCGGCGCGGCACGCCAACGGCTGGACCGGCACCAGGCCGCACCTCGCGCATCTCCAGGTCGTGCATCCCGACGACGTCCCGCGCTTCCGGCGGCTCGGCGCGGCCGCCAACATCCAGCCGCTGTGGGCCGCGCACGAGCCGCAGATGGACGAGCTGACGATCCCGTTCCTGGGCGCGGAGCGGGCCGCCTGGCAGTACCCGTTCGGCGACCTGCTGCGGGCGGGGGCGACGCTCGCGGCGGGCAGCGACTGGCCGGTCAGCAGCGCGGACCCCATCCAGGGCATCCATGTCGCGGTGAACCGGCGGGCGCCGGAATCAGAGCCGGACGTGCCCGTGTTCCTGCCCGCCCAGCGCATCGACCTCGGGTCCGCGCTGGCGGCGTACACGGCGGGCAGCGCCTACGTGAACCATCTCGACGACACCGGGACGATCGAGCCGGGGCGGCTGGCGGACCTGGTCGTCCTGGACCGGGACCTTTTCGACGGGCCGGCCGAGGCGATCGGCCGGACCCGCGTGCTGCAGACCTTCGTGGGCGGCCGGCGCGTCCACGCGGCCGACGACGCCTGACGACCTCACGGCCCAGACCCGCGCGGTGCGTCAACGGCCAGCTTCTTCGCGTCAACGGCGGGATCGTCTCACAATCGGGCATGGACGTATTGAGCAGCCGGATCCTGGTGCGGCCCATCGATCCGGAGCGCAGCCGGCATTTCTACCGGGATGTGCTGGGCCTGGCGGTTCACCGGGAGTTCGGGCCGCCGGACGATCCCGGGCTGGTGTTCTACCTGGGCTCGGGGTTCCTCGAGGTCTCCGGCCGTGCACCGGACGCTCCCGGCCGGTCGTTGATGATCTGGATCCAGGTCCGGGACGTCGGGGCCGAGCACCGGCGGCTGTCCGCCGCCGGTGTCAGCGTGCTCCGCCAGCCCCGGCAGGAGCCCTGGGGACTGGTGGAGATGTGGATCGAGGACCCGGACGGCATACCCATCGTCCTGGTCGAGGTCCCCGCCGAACACCCCATGCGCCGTGACCCGCGGTTCTAGGGCCTTCGAGCCTGCCATCCGGCACGACGCGCACGACCACAGCCCCGGCCCCGGCCCCGGCCGTGTCCGTGTCCGGGTCACCCGGGAGCGGTGATTTTCGGGCCGGGGAACGGAGTGGGCGGTGTCGGGTCCGGCGGAGGCGTCGGTATGGGCCCCGGAGCCGGGAGGGGCGGGACCGGAGAGGGCTCCGGCGTAGGAGGCACCGGCGATGGCTCCGGAACAGGCGGGATCGGGGGAACCGGCGACGGGTCTGGTACGGGTTCGGACATCAGCGCTGCCTTTCACGGTGGCGGATGCCTCGGGTACACCCGCGTCTCTCCCCTCCTCCCCTCAAGACGATCGTCGACACCCCACCGAGAACCTGCGGCGTCACTGCGGGCAGCGAGGATAACTAAGGACTCATCGGCTGTCCGAGATGACCTCGACGAAATGCCCGACGGCCTGTTCGGGCAGGTTACGGGCGAGGTCGGCCTCACTGATCATGCCGACCAGACGCCGGTTGTCCAGCACGGGCAGCCTGCGGATCCGATTTTGTTCCATGACCTGGAGGACGTCGTTCACGTCCGCGTCAGCATCCACGGTGACCGGTCTGCCCTGTGCCAGCCGGCTTGCGGTCATGTTGCGTGGGTCGCAGTTCTCGGCGATGCATTTCACCACGATGTCGCGGTCGGTGATGATGCCCTGCAGCCGGTCGTCGTCGCCGCAGATCGGCAGCGCACCGACATCGAGGTCACGCATCTGCCGGGCCGCCACGTCGAGGGTGTCGTGTTCGCCGATGCACTGGACGTCGCCGTGCATGATGTCTCGTGCCTTGGTCATCGTGGCCTCCTTTACCGGACCCCGATCACCGAAGATTCGTCGGGACGTGGTCCACGGTTCCATCTCCCTTGCCACGCTGCTCCGCCGCCGGACCGCCCGGAAGGGCCGAAGGTCCCAAAAGTCCCGTCCGGTCCCGATCAAGAATCTGAGCGCCGGGTGGCCGGGGCCGCCCATAATCGCCCTGGCGTAATGTGGATGGCCACCGGTAACCACTTCGATCACTCTGCTTCGATCACTCTGCGTGGCTGGTTTCGTATGTCGATGCTCGTGGGCACGTCCGGATGGCAGTATGACGACTGGCGCGGCCGGCTCTATCCGCCCGGGCTGCCCAAGCGCCTGTGGCTGGAACGGTATGCCGAGTGCTTCGACACGGTCGAGAACAACAACGCCTTTTACCGGCTGCCCAGGCGGGAGACCTTCGAAAGCTGGCGGGATCGCACACCGGACGGGTTCGTGATGGCGGTCAAGGCCAGCCGGTACCTCACCCATATCAGGCGGTTGAAGAATCCGGCGGAGCCGGTGGAAAGGCTGTTGGGGACGGCTCAGGGACTGGGCGCCAAGCTGGGGCCGATCCTGCTTCAGCTGCCGCCCAACCTGCGGGCCGATCCCGGCCTGCTCGCCGAGTGCCTGCATCATTTCCCGGCCGGAGTGCGGGTGGCCGTCGAGCCACGGCACCCGTCCTGGTGGACCGACGAGGTCCGGGACGTGCTGACACGGTACGCGGCGGCGCTGTGCTGGGCGGATCGGCGTGGCAGACCGCTCACCCCGCTGTGGCGGACCGCCGGCTGGGCGTATCTGAGGTTCCACGAGGGTGCGGCGCACCCGTGGCCGACGTACGGCGACAGAGCGCTGCGCACCTGGGCGGGACGGCTCACCGACACCTGGGGCGCCGAAGCCGACGCCTACGTCTACTTCAACAACGATCCCGGCGGCGCCGCCGTACGCAACGCCACCCGGTTCATCGAGCTTGCCCGTACCGGCACCGGTACCGGCAGCCGCCTGCCCGGCTGACGCCGCCGGGACGGCTCGGCCCGGCGGGAAGGCTCAGCCGGCTCCTCCGGTGACGTAGGCGGGGGTGAAGGTGACCGGCAGAGCGGACAGGCCGCGCAGCAGGACCGACTCTCGCCATTCGAGTTCGTCCGCGGGCACGGCCAGCAGCACGTCCGGGAGCCGGTCGAGCAGCACCTCGACGGCGGCCTTGGCGATCACCTCGGCGAGCTCCGGCGCGGGGTAGGGGCACTGGTGCTCGCCATGGCTGAAGGACATCTGGGCGTGATTGCCGACGGAGCCGGCGTAGGAGTCCGGCCGAACCTGCGGGTCACTGTTGGCGGCGGCGAAACCGAGGACGATGAGGTCGCCGGCCTGGATGCGCTGCCCACCCAGCTGGGTGT
Organism: Streptosporangiaceae bacterium; assembly: GCA_025964695.1. Taxonomy (GTDB): domain Bacteria; phylum Actinomycetota; class Actinomycetes; order Streptosporangiales; family Streptosporangiaceae; genus Actinomadura_E. Next base: position 64,857 of record JAOPYK010000051.1, read on the forward strand.
CCCGTACGGCCCACCGCCCCAGGTGGTTCTGGCTGGGCGTGTCCTCCCACAGCACCTCGTTCAGTGCCTGGCCGGCGCTGCGGCGGCCGCCCGAGAGGGTCAGGGCGAACCGGTCGTCGGTCAGCATCAACCGGAGGGTGTTGCCGATCCAGTCGGCGGTGGGCTGCTGGCCCGCGGTGATCACCACGATGATGTCCTGGATGAGCTCTTCGTCGGTGAGCTTGGCCGGGTGCGCCAACATACGCGAGACCAGGTCCGGGCCGGGCCGCTCGCGCTTGCTGTCGAGCAGCCGCTGCATCCTGGCGAGAAGCCGTCCCTGGGCCTCCATCGCACCCCGGCCGCCGTCCATCGTGGCGTTCATGTCCCGCAGCAGATCCGGCGTCTCGGAGTCGGGCAGACCAGAGATCTTGGCAAGGGCGAGCAGCGGTATCGCATGCGCGTACTGGGACATCAGCTCGGCCTCGCCGCTCCCGGCGAACCCGTCGATCAGACGATCGGCGATCACCTCGCAGTGGGACCTCAGCTCGAACTGGTCGATGCCGGTGAGGGCGTCCCCGATCGGCTGGGCATGCCGCTGATGTTCCGCCCCCTCGGTGAAAAGCGGGACGTAGCTGACGACCGGTAGCAGGCCCCAGTCGGAGGGGACGCGATCCCAGGCGTTCCAGCGGCGGGGGTCGCGGCCGAAGAGCTGCGCGTTACCGAGGACCTGGCGAAGCTCGCGATAGCCGATCACGAACCAGCCGGGCACATCGCCTTCGAGCACGATCGGGGCGACCGGCCCGTACTGCCGCCTCAATTCCCGGTACACCTCGGCCGGATTCCGCCGGAACTGCGGCCCGTACAACGCCGCGGCTCCCTCGTGGGCGGGGCAACCCGCGGGTGGCGCCGGATCTGGTGCGTGGTGGGGTTGCGTCATGGTGTGCCCTCCCGGGCGGACGACAGGGCGTAGAGGTGGTTGACGAGAGCGATCAGCACGTCCTTGCTGGAATCACGCCGACGCGCGTCACAGTCGATCAGCGGGACGTCCTCGGACAGCGACAACGCGTCGCGCACTTGCTGCAGGGGATACTGCGGCCCGCCGAAGTGGTTGCGAGCGACGATGAACGGCATCCCGTGATGTTCTAGGCGGTCGATGGCGTACCAGGAGTCGGCCAGGCGCCGGGTGTCCACCAGGACGACGGCGCCCAGGGTCCCCGAGAACAGCCGATCCCACAAAAACCAGAACCGTTCCTGGCCCGGGGCACCGAACAGGTACAGCACCATCTGCTCGTTCAGGCTGATGCGGCCGAAGTCGAAGGCGACGGTGGTCGTGGACTTGCCCTGCACGCCGCCCGCGTCGTCGATTCCAACGCCCGCCCGCGTCATGGTCTCCTCGGTGCTCAGCGGGCGGATCTCGCTGACGGACCGGACCATGGTCGTCTTGCCCACCCCGAAACCGCCGACGATGACGATCTTGAGCCCCTGGTCGGCGGTGCTCCGCAGCGGCGTGCGGGTGGCCTGCTCAGAGCTTTTCAAGTCCAAGGAGCACCTGCTTCAGTATTTCGCGGTCGGGCAGTTGCGCCTTGGCGGGCGCCGAGGACGGATGGCGCGCGGTGACGCGGCCGGTGTCGAGCAGGTCGCACAGGAGGATCTTCACGACGCTCACCGGCAGTCCCAGCTCCGCGGAGATCTCCACGACCGCCATCGGAGAACGGCACATCCGCAGGATCTTCACGTGCTCGGACTGCATGCCCGGCGCCGGATCGCATTCGGTCACGATCAGCGTGACCACGTCCATGGTGCTCTCGCCCGCGCTGCTGCGCCCGCCGGTGACGGTGTACAGCCGGTCCGGGTCCTCGCTGTGGACTGGGTGCGAGCTCATGCCGGCCGGCTGGTCTGCCGGGACTCGCGCGGCGGGGCGGTCAGGTACTCGCCGATCTGTTCCACCAGCTCGTTCATGTTGTGACCGATCATGCCGACATCGGCCTCATCACCCGCGACGACGGCGAGATGGGCGCCCTCTCCGGCTTCCACGATGAACAGGATGCCGCCGTGGAACTCCGTCATGGACTGCCGCACTCCGCCGCTGCCGTCGCCGAACTCGACGGACGCACCGTAGGACAGGCTCTGAATACCCGAGGCGATGGCGGCCAGCTGGTCGGCCCTGTCCACCGTGAGTGCCTGGGTGTGGCAGAGCTTGAGGCCGTCCTTCGACAACACCAAGGCATGCCGGCTCTCCGGCGTCCTCTCCAGGAGGTTCTCCAGCAACCAGGCCAGGTCGCGGTCTGTGGTCTTCATCAGGATGCTGGGGCGGTTCCGGGCTCGATGCCGGAGAGATGGCCCCTCCCTCCAATCTCTTGTGGTGTCCCCGGTCCGGGACGAGAACCGAGCCGGTCAGTGCGTGTCGTCTTCGGGGGGACCTTCCTGGGGAGAGGAGGCGCCGCCACCCTGGCCGGCCTTGCGGAAGGCGCTGAACCTCGCTCCGGCTTCGGACGGGGGGTGGGCGGGTTTCGCCGCCGGCGAGACCACGGACGGCGTTGTCGCCGCAAGCGTCCGACCACGAGGGCGCTTGGGCAGTCCACCCGGTTCTCGCTCCTCGACGGGCACGGCTGAGGCGGTGGACTCGGCGGCCGCCACGCCTTCACGGGGCGCGGCGGACGAGGCGGACGAGGCAGACGAGGCAGACGAGGCAGACGAGGCGGGAAGGCTCACCGGGGGCGCCGCATCCGGTACGGAGCCGGGCCCGGGCTGGGTGATCAGCTGCGGCGGGATCATGACCACCACTCCAGTGCCACCTCGTGCGGACGGCCGGAAGGAGACGGTCAGGCCATGCTTGCGAGCCAGGCAGCCGACCACCGCCAGGCCCAGCCGGGTGCCGGACAGCGTCGTCAGGTCCAGCGGCTCGGAGGAGACCGCCTTTTCGGCACGGCTGAGCGCGGCGGCGCTCATGACGAGGCCGCCGTCCTCAATGGTGATCACCACCCCGGCGTAGGCCTCTTCGACGTAGACGTGCACCTCCTCCGAGGGAGGCGAGAAGCTGGTGGCGTTGTCCATCAACTCGGCGAGGGCATGCATGATGCCTTCGGCGGCGTACCCGGCGACCGCGGCGGTGCTGCTCGAGTGCACCCGTACCCGCTGGTAGGCGCCGATGCGGCCCACCGCTCCGCGCAGAACGCTCTCCATCACGATCGGCTTGGTCCAGCGCCGGCCGGAGCGCGCGCCGGTCAGCACGGCGATGCTGTCGGCCAGCCGGCCCGCCTGCGCGGTGCTGTGGTCCAGCTTCAGCAGGTCGCCCAGGACCTGCTCATCGTGCCGGTGCTCCATGTCCCGCAGGTCGGCGAGCATGCTGGTGGCCAGCGCCTGGACCCGGCCCGCGGCGTTCGCGCAGGCGGACATGGCGGCCGCTCGCATCCGATCCCCCTTGCCGACCTCCTGCGCCAGCGTGCGCAGGATGCGCCGGTGAGCCCCGTCGACGGGCTCGGGTATCTCGGCGAGCGCGGTGTCCACCGACGCCCCGTCCCGCAGGCGCTTCACCAGAACGGGCAGCATGTCGTCGGCCAGCCGTGCGGCTTCCGCGTTCATCGCCTCGATACGGTCGCGAAGATGGCGTACCACCTGCGCCCCGTACGCCGCGGCCGTGACGGCCACGCACACCAGCACCGCCGCCGCCCCGAGGGTCATGCCCACGAGGGCCCGTGCCCCGGCCGGTGCCTCGGCCACCGCCCACCAGCACGCGCCACCGGTGACGACCGCGGTGGCCGGCAGGACGAGCAGTGCCCGGCCGAGCGGCGGGCGTCCTGCCTGGTGACGCACGAACATGTGTGCTGACATCGATCAGTTCCTCGTAGGCAGAGGGGTAACAGAGGGGGTGGCAGAAGGGGTGGGGGAACCATCGCGCGGTGCGGAAAGGCTTCTCGCGCTGTGTAGAGGGCCGATGACTGGAGACAGACCATAGTGCTCCAGCGCATGTTTTGGCAGAACTTCCTCGCCTTTGACTTCGTTTCATTGGTGATGCGTAGTTATGGCACAGCGTTTTGCGAGATAGAGGACTATCTGACCGCCTTTGCCCTGGGCGGTGGCCGGCCAGGTTTAGCGGCGGCGTCATCGGACAGGCTCGCTGCTGGATCAAGGGGTGACGCAGTGGAGCAGCGGACGCGGGTGGCCTTCGTGCTCGGCGGAGGCGGCATGCTGGGCGCACACGAGGTGGGCATGCTGCGGGCCCTCGACGAGGCCGGGGTCCGCCCGGACCTCGTCGTCGGGACCTCCATCGGAGCGCTCAACGGCGCGCTCGTCGCGGCCGACCCGGCCAACGCGGTGGCCAGGCTCACCACGTTGTGGTCGGACAACGCGGCCCGCGGGGCGCTGGGCGCGCCGGTGTGGGAGCGGCTCTGGACACTGGCCCGGTCGGGCACCCATCTGCACTCGGCCGAGCCGCTCCGCCGGATGCTCGAGGAGCTTCTGCCGGTCTCCTCGTTCGAGGATCTCGCGGTGCCGTTCCAGTGCGTGGCCGCGAGCATCGAGCGGGCGATGGCGCACTGGTTCACCAGCGGGCCGATCATCCCCGCGGTGCTGGCCTCGGCTGCCGCGCCGGGTCTGCTCCCCCCGGTCCGCATCGACGGCGAACACTACTTCGACGGCGGGCTGGTGCACAGCATCCCGGTCGGCCGGGCCGTCCAGTTGGGCGCCACCACGGTCTACGTGCTGCATGTCGGCCGGATCGAGCGGGCCCTGGCGCCGCCTCGGCGCCCCTGGGAGGTCGGTCTGGTGGCCTTCGAGATCGCCCGCCGCCATCGTTTCTTCGAGGAGATGTCCTCGCTGCCGGACGAGGTGACCGTGCACGTCCTCCCGACGGGCGGGGAGAGCAGAAAGGCGGGGGTGGACCTCTCCCAGGTGCGCTACCGCAACATGTCGGCGATCGAGTCGCACATCGAGCGGGCCTACCGTTCTTCCGCCACTTACCTGGAACAACAGGCCTGAGCCGCGCCATGTTGCCACCTCCGATCATCCGGCGCCTGGTGTTCACTCCGTTGCTGTTCGCGCTGACCCTCGCGATCGCCGTCGCCTTCCCGCCGGTCTACGCGGTCGCCGCCCTGATGTCGCTGGCCGGTGGAGGCCGTTATCGGGTCGTACGGCTGCTGTGGTTCACCCTGGCGTGGGGGACGCTGGAAACGTCGGCCGTGCTCGCCTGCCTGTGGCCCTGGCTGATCAGCGGTTTCCGCGGCCGGGTCCGTGCCGAGCGGTACTGGGACCGGCACTACGAGATCATCCGCAGATACACGGCCGGGCTCCACCAGGCCGCGGAACGGCATCTCGGGTTGCGCATCGAGATCGACGGATCATGGCTCACGGCCGACGACGCGTCCGAACGGCCGGCCAGGCCGGTGATCATCCTCAGCCGGCACGCCGGCCCGGGGGACGCCCTGCTGCTGGTCCACCATCTGCTCACCGACTACGGGCGGCGGCCACGGGTGGTGATGAAGGCGCTGCTGCAGCTGGATCCCTGTATCGACATCACCGCCAACCGGTTGCCCAACGTGTTCGTGCACACGGCGGGCGACGGGATGACGGAGGAGATCCAGCGGCTCGCCGGAGGCCTCGGGCCGGCCGACGCATTAGTGATCTTTCCTGAGGGAGGCAACTTCACTCCGGACCGGCGACGCCGCGCGATCCGCCGGCTGGTGCGGCTGCACCGCCACCGCGAGGCGATCCGCGCCGGCCGGATGCCCAACGTGATGCCGCCCAGGCCGGGTGGCACCCTCGCCGCGATCGACGCCGCCCCCGAAGCCGACGTGATCTTCGTGGCGCACAGCGGGCTGGAGCATCTCCGCTCGGTCCGCGACATCTGGCGGCACCTCCCGCTGCGGCACGTGGTCCATGCTCACTGGTGGCGGGTGACCGCCGAGGAGGTGCCGGGAGAGCGTGCGGCCCAGGTCGAATGGCTGTACGCGCAATGGGAACGCGTCGACGCTTGGATCGGCGCCCAGCAGGCCGAGGATCCGGCCTCCGAGTCCCTCGGCTGACCCCTCCTTCGCGCTATTTTCGGCTGTATCCGGCAGGGCAGAGGTACGACCACAGTCCGTCTACACGGTCATGAGGAAACAGATGCCGACAGAGCCAGGAATCGTGGAACGCGCCGCACAGCCGTACGTGGCGGTCAAGGGCTTCGTCACCATGCAGACGTTCGGTGAGATCGCCGACCGGCTCCCGGGGCTCATCGGCCGGTTGGGAGCGCGAGGCGTGCGGCCGGCCGCCGCGGTGGCGTGGACAAGGCCGTTCGGGTGCCCGACACCCTGGGCGGATCCCCCGTGCTCGGTGGCATCGAGGGCATCTACGGCATGGAGTCCATGCCTCTCAGCTGGTCCTCCGCCGAACCGGACGGCTCCCCCTCCAGAACGAGCTAGAGCATCAGGTCCGCGCGCCTCGATGAGCCGGTTTGGACACGGGTTCGTGTTATCGGTCGGCTGAACGGGAAGATTCATGGCCAGGCTTCCCTCGGCCCGACCGCACGCGCATCCGGTTGAAAGCAGGCACATGAAGGTCTACATCAGCGCGGACATGGAGGGCATCACCGGGCTCGTGGACGCGGAGGACGTCCAGCCGCACGGCCGGGACTACGAGCACGGCCGGGTGATGATGACCGAGGACGTCAATGCCGCGGTCCGTGGGGCCCTGACCGCGGGCGCCATCGCCGTGGTGGTCAACGACGCGCACAAGCCGATGCGCAACCTGTTACCGGACCGGTTGCACCCGGTGGCCCGGCTGGTCCGGGGAGGACCCAAGCCGATGGGCATGCTGGAAGGACTGGACGGCAGCTTCGACGCCGCCGTGTGCATCGGCTTTCACGCCCGGGCCGGCACTTTCGGGGTGCTGAGTCACAGCTTCATGGGGCACGAGATCGAGGACATCTGGCTGGACGGGCGGCGAGTGGGCGAGATCGGCCTGCTGCACGCCACCGCCGCCGCGATGGGCGTCCCGGTCGTGATGCTCTCGGGCGACGACGCGGCCTGCGCGGAGATGATCGACTGGGACGCCGAGGTGGCCACCGTCGCGGTCAAGCGCACCCGGGATCGGTTCGCCGCCGAACTCGATCCGGTGGTGGAGGCGCGTGAGCGGATCGAGGCGGCCGTGGGGGCGGCGGTCCGTGCCAGGCCGGGCGGGCGGTGCGTCCCATCGGCGGCGGAGGCTACCACCCTGGCGGTGCGCTGGCAGTCCACCTCGGTGGCCTCCCACCTACTGGGCATTCCCGGGGTGACCCTCCGGGACGGCCGGACCGTCGAGGTCACCGGCCCGATGACGGACGTCTTCCGCCTTTTCGGTGTCTTCATGCGGGTCGCCACAGCACTGACCGGGCAGCCGCCGTACTGCTGACAAGGGCGGCGAGCTACCTCCGTCATCGCCCGCTGCCCGCGATCACACGCGTTCGGTGGCCGGGGTCGGCCGCCTGAATGGTGCCGATGGGACCTCGGTGACAATGTTGGGAGCATCGATCACCGTTGGGGAGGTCTTGTGCCGCACCGCCGTACATTCCGTACCGCTCTCGGGCTCATCCTGATCACCGCGGCATCGCTGGTCGTGCCCGGCCAGGCGACCGCTTCGCCCATACGAGCACCGGAGCCGGCCAAGCAGGCCGTGGCGACCGGGTACGGGGGCGCGGTCTCGACCGTGGACCTCGATGCCAGCCGCACCGCGCTGAGCGTGCTGAAGCGGGGCGGCAACGCCGTCGACGCGGCGGTCGCGGCGGCCGCCACGCTCGGGGTGACCGAGCCGTACGTCGCGGCGATCGGCGGGGGCGGTTTCTTCGTCTACTACGACCCCAGGACCCACCACGTCCACACGATCGACGGGCGGGAGACCGCACCGCAGGCGATGAAGGAGAACGCCTTCATCGATCCGGCCACAGGACAGCCGCTGCCGTTCCCGGACGCGGTGACCAGCGGCCTGTCGGTGGGCGTGCCGGGCACGCTCGCCCAGTGGGACCAGGCACTACGCCGATTCGGCACCCAGAGACTGAGCGCCCTGCTCCAGCCCGCAATCAAGATCGCCGACCAGGGCTTCACCGTGGACAAGGAGTTCTACGACCAGACCGCGGTGAACGCCGACCGGTTCGCGGACATCACCTCCACCAAGCAGTTGTTCCTGCCTGGCGGACAGATCCCCGCCATCGGATCGACGTTCCGTAATCCCGATCTGGCCGCGACGTACCGCACGATCGCCAAGCGCGGCATCGGCTGGTTCTACCAGGGTGACCTGGGCAGGCAGATCGTGAACACTGTCAAGCATCCGCCGGTCGACCCGGCCGCCAAGCGGATCGTCCGGCCGGGCCTGATGGAGAGCTCCGACCTCGCCTCCTACACCGCGCCGTCTCGTCCGCCCACCCAGGTGAGCTACCGGGGACTGAATGTGTACGGCATGGCACCGCCGTCGTCCGGCGGGTCCACGGTCGGCGAGGCGCTCAACATCCTGGAGAACTTCAAGCTCTCCAAGAACGACCCGGTGCAGGCCCTGCACGACTACCTGGAGGCGTCGAAGCTGGCCTACGCCGATCGCGCCGCCTACGTCGGCGACCCCGCATATGTGAAGGTGCCGCTGACGCAACTGCTGTCCAAGCCGTACGGGACCGAACGGTCCTGCCTGATCAGCCCGAACACCGCTCTGACCGCGCCGGTGGCCGCCGGTTCGCCTGATGGTTCGTACCAGACCTGCGCCCACCCCTCTGGCTCGGCGCGGAGTCTCGGCTACGAGGGGCCACAGACCACGAACCTCGTCGTATCCGACAAATGGGGCGGCGTGGTGGCCTACACGCTCACCATCGAGCAGTTCGGCGGCAGCGGGCTCACCGTGCCGGGGCGGGGTTTCCTGCTCAACAACGAGCTCACCGACTTCAACTTCACCCCGTCGGCGACCGACCCGAACCTACCGGCCCCGGGCAAGCGACCGCGTAGCAGCATGGCGCCGACGATCCTGCTCAAGGACGGCAAGCCCCTCCTGGCCGTAGGCTCCCCCGGTGGATCCACGATCATCACGACCGTGCTGCAGATCCTGCTGAACCGCCTGGACCTGGACATGACCCTGCCCGCCGCGATCGCCGCTCCACGCGCCACTCAGCGCAACACCGCCGGCACCCTCGCGGAACAGGCGTTCATCGATCAGTACGGCGCTGCGTTGACGGCCAAGGGGCAGATCATCCAGCTCTACAACGCGTCGCCTCCCTTCATCGGCGCCGCGACCGGGCTGGAGTTCCTGCGGTCCGGTCTGGTGCAGGCGGTCGCCGAGCCGGTGCGCCGCAACGGCGGCAGCGCGCTCGTCGTGCGGCCCGCGCGGTAGGCGCCGGCCCCTCCACCACATGAGGGTGCCCCGTCTCCCACATCGAGGTATCGCAGTCACCCGATGCGGGAGACGGGGCATGTTTTCAGGGCTGCGATCAGTGCGGACGACTAATCGTCGTCATCGTCCCAATCCCCGTTGTCGTTGAAGTTGCTGCTCCAGCTGCTCCAGCTGCTCCAGCTGCTCCCGCAGCCGCCCCAGCTGCACCCTCCGCAGCTGTGCCAGCAGCGATGGTGGTGGTGGTGATGGTGCCAGCAGCGGTGGTGACAGCCACCGCATCCGCAGGTGGCGATCGCGCTCTGCGGCACGGACGCGGCTTGTGCGTTGACCTGGGTGGCCGCGTTCACCCCGAAAACGGTTCCAGCCACGAGAGCCAGGCTGGAGATGGTCGGCGCCAGGCGCCTTGGAATCTGCATTGTTCTACCTCCTCGTAGAACAGGCCCATGAAGGCTAATTCGGTCCTGCACCATCCATTGACCGTGGCGTTCCTTTCACATCACCAACAGACAAATGGTGACGCAGGTGTTGCCATTCGCGATTCCATGTCACATATTCCACCTACGCTCCTCCCCGGGCCCAAGCCGGTGAAACCGTGGAATGTGCTGATTTGCTCGTTCTTGGCAATGCATGGGATGGGCTAATGCGAAATTCCGAGGAGGAACAGGCGATGAGGGGGGATAAACGAGAGCCCGGCGGGGAACAGCCGGTGGGCCCGCCATTCACGGCTAGCCGGGATTTGTCGGTAATTGTGGGGAAAGTCGGATATGGGGTGCCGTGACCGGCCGGAGCCGAAGAGGTGCGGGTGCCGGACCCCGGCACCCGCACCCTGTTCCCCGTCCCTACGGGGCGAGGTTCCCTGCGTCGTTTCCTGCGTCCCTACCGGGCGAGAGAGGAACCGGCCGTCGAGGCGTTGCCCAGGCCGCTGGTGAGCGTGCCGGAACTCGCCAGGCCGGTCCCCAGGTGGTGGTTGGTGACCGCCGCGTTACCGCAGGCCGCGTTCGCCACGTTTGTGGAGAGCGCTGAGCTGCCGCAGAGGGTGCCCGACGACTGCAGTCCCTTCTTGCCCAGCGAGAGGCCGCTGGAGGCCGCCGTGCCGACGCCGCCGCCGTCGCCGCTCATCGAATTCCATCCGGATCGGCCGGCGGAGCTGCCGTTCAGAGCCGCGCCCATCGTGGTGTCGGGCCCGACTGCCAGGTGGGAGTCCCCGCCGACGGTGTCGGCGTTGGCGATACCCGCGCCGACCGCGGCGAATCCGGCGGCGACGAGGGCGATACGTGCACCGTTCTTCATCCAGTTACGCATTTCTTCTCCCGTTTTCTTCGATGTTGCGGATTGGTCGATATCGCCGACCGGGCAGGCAGTTCGGCAGCCATAAAGGCTAGGGGTCATGCCCAGGTCATGGTTGCGGCCCCAGAGCGGCGATGACTGCCCTTTTACCGAGCTTTTTCGAGAAAGCGAGGGCGATCTATATCGGGCATGCCAAGTGTTTGTCCGGGCGCCCGGGCGGAGCTGAAATGTCGAAATGACGCTCCCACTGCTTATCACAATGGCCTGGCGCCCTCCGATTTCCGCCGGGCGTGTCGGTAAAGATCTGCGTGAGCCGTGATCGGAGCGCTTGGTTGACTCTGGCGCCGGCACGAGGGTCTGCGGCTCAGGCGCCGAGAAGACGCACGCCGAGGCGCTCTGGGGGCGTTGTGCGCCAGGAATCGCTCCAACTCCGCCAGCGGCAGGCCTGCGGGCGGCACCACGATGAGCCGGTCCACGCCGAGGTCGGCGTAGCCGCGGACGGTCTCCGGGTCCAGTCTGCGCGCGGGGCTGACCGAGATGTGCAGGCGCCGGTCGGTTCCGTGCCCGGCACTCCGCAGCGACTCTAGCTGGGCGGCGGTGGCCCGCAGGCATGAGCATCCAGCCGTACCATCCGTCGGCCAGCCGCCTCGCCCGGCCATGGGCGGCCGGGCTGTGGCCGCCGACGGCTCGACCCGCGGGCTCGACAGCACGACGTGGTCGGCCGCCCAGAGGGACTCATAGCCCAGCTCCTCGGCCAGCGAGGCGATCCGGGCCGCGCCGTGCCTGTCCGCGCCGACGTACCCGTTGGGGGTGTGCAGTCCGATCGTCAGGTTCATGACGATTGACCCTACGAGCGGATTCGCGCCGCTACCAACGCAGGATCCGCATGGTCGCCATCGCCGTCACGCATGGCTCCACAAAACGGGCGAAACCGTCTTTGGCCGACCCCCCACCGAGCGCTATCAAGTATCCGCGTCAGCGGTGCACCGGCTCCCGGTTCCCTAGCTCCTTGTGCACCGGCTCCTTGTGCACCGGCTCCCGGTTCACTGGCTCCTTGTGCACCGGCTCCCGGCTCCCTAGCTCCTTGTGCACCGGCTCCTTGCGCACCGGCTCCTTGCGCACCGGCTCCCGGCTCCCTAGCTCCTGGCGCACCGGCTCCTTGCGCACCGGCTCCCGGTTCACTGGCTCCCGGTTCCCGTCCTTCTCGCAGTTCGGTCCAGCATTGCCGCCGTCAAAGTCACGATTCCAGTCGCCGCCCCCGCCGCCGCCCCAGCTGTGATTCCAGTGATCTTTTCCGTCGTTGCCCCAGTTGCGCCCGGAGTCGCTGTTCCACTCCCAGTTCTGGTCCTTGTCGCGACCGTCCTGACAATCTGTGTGGTGCGCATGGGACCCGTGCTCGTGCTTGGTGGCCGTCGACCGATGTCCGACGGTCGCGTTCGCCGGGGCGGCCTGGCCGACCACGCCCACCGCTAAGACACCGCCGGCCGTCAGGCCCAGGCTGGACACGGTCAGCGCCAGCCACATTGGGGTTCGCATTGCCCTATCTCCTCGTCGAATCCACTCAAGGCCGCATTCGACCTTGATGCGGTAATAGGTTCATTCAGTGATGTCCGTATTGTTGCAGATAATAACTAACGTCCATTCGTTATGGCATATCTCACCTCGATGGAACGGTCCCCAAAGGGCACGCTCACAAAACCGCAGATTGTCACGGTTTACCGGACCTTGCATTTCCCGACATGCTTGAGATACCAAGGGCCCAATGGCGCTGATGACGATCAGGTCGTCGAAGGCGAGGGCAGGGATCTGTTGGGCGTGGGTCAGGGCGGGTCGATGAGGACGCCACGCCCGGCGTAGAAGCGATTCAGTGCGTCCAGCGCGATCCGAGCGTGCTGCTGGCTGTGCCCGGGCAGGCCGGAGGGGTTGTGAATCAAAAGGTGACCCGGACCGGCTCCGGTCACCAGCACCAGATGCCCGCCCGCCTTGGGCGGGGTGCGGTCGAGCCAGCGGATCCACGGGTGCACTGAGATCATCGCCAGGCCGCCGTCGTGCACACGCTCACTGATCTCGGCCACCGGGAGTTCGGCCCGTACGGTGGCCTTGATCCCGAAGCGCTCAGCGATCCAGGCGACGAACGGGGCATAGATCAGCCCGTCCACACGGTCGGGATGGCGTACGTATCCTCCCGCGGCAGCGCACTCCTCGGCGAGCGGCACCGCCGCGGGTACGGCCATGCCGCGGTGCGCGAGGACCATGCGCAGGCAGGCGATGCCGCATGTCCGCCAGGACCAGAACTCGTACTCCTGCGGGCTGCTCGCGTCGGATGACGCCCAGCGCGGATCGGCGGACGCCGAGAGTACGCCCTCGATGAACTCACCCACGAGCTCGGCGGACTCCCATTGGGAGTAGTAGGGCACCGGGTGACGGGTCTGCACCCGTGGGAGGCTACCGGGATTTCTCGTTCTCCGAGCCGATCGCCATGGAACCCTGACGGGTGGAGAACAACGGCAACGCACACGGGCCCGTCGACCGGGAACAACGGCTTTTCCCGTGCCAATGGGAATCTCCGGTCAAAGCGTCTCAGTGAATTCCCATCCACAGGTAAAGCATCACCCTGCGCGAATTCAGGACGCCGGTTCAGCGGCACTCCACGCAGGCCAAAGACATACCATGAGAAATTAGGGAATACCATATCTAGCCCCGACGCGCACCACGCGCGCGTATGTAGTCGTATCTCGCGAAGGAGTGAATCCAGCCTTCTCGGCTTCGTTCTACAAGGAGGTAGGACCATGCAGATCTCAAGGCGCCTGGCACTGACCTTCACCGGCCTGGGTCTCGCGGCCGGAAGCGTCTTCGTGGCCGGTCCGGTCACCCAGGCCGACGCCGCCACCACCACCCGCACCATCGCCAGCACGACCGGGGCCATGACGCCCGGCGACTGCTGGCACGGCGGCTGCTGGCACCACCGCCACCATCATCATCACCACCACCACCGCGGCGGCGGCGGCGGTGGATGGAACGACAACTGGGGTGGCGGCTGGAACAGCGACTGGAACGACTGGGGTGGCGGCTGGAACGGCGGCGGCGGCAACTGGAACTTCAACAGCAACTGGAACGGCGGCTGGGACTGAGGCAGTCTCCTCTACCGCCTACCAGGTCATCGATCGGACGGCCTGCGGGGATACGCAATGGAGACCGTAGGTTTGCGCACGTCAGAACGGGCTGGGATGCTGTCCGATGGGCCGCTGCTGGGCCGCTGCGTGACCCGCGTCCGCTACCGGAGGCACAGTGCCCGTGACCATTTGCCCAGTCCGGCGGTCCGCGGGACGGTCCGGGGGACCACTACCGTAATGTGACGATGTGATGAATCTTGCGACCGGGCCTGCCTGTGGCTGAGGTTTCCGCCGGTGCGGTACGCTCGCGCCCCGGCGACGTGCAGGAAGCCAGGGAGATGGCGAAGAAGGACTTTCAGCGGGAGGAGCCGACCGGTTCGGTTCTTTCGGCACTGACCCTGCTACGCGGCGCCTCAGCGAGTTCATCGATCTCTCAGATCCTGCTGGCCATCGGTGTCACCACCGCAGTGATCATTCTAGGCCTCATGAACCTCGACACCGTACGGGCCGGGGGCGCCAGCCTGGCCGGTGCGGACACGCAGTGGCTCATCCTCGCGGTAGTCGCCACCGTCGCGATCTGGGTGGCCGGGACGGTGACCCAGTTCGGTTCGATGCCGGGGTTTCCACCGGTCAGCCGGGTGTTCGCCGTGCAGGTGGCGGCGTCGTTCGCCAACCACCTGCTGCCCGCCGGTTCGGGGGGCATCGCCGTCAACGTGCGCTTCCTCCAGCGGCACGGGCTCAGCCGTGGCGCGGCGGTGGGGTCGGTGGGGCTGAACTCACTGGCAGGCCTGGTGACGCACATCATGCTCGTGGCCGGCGCCGTCCTGATCAGCCCGGCCGTGCTGAGCAGCGTCCGGGACAAGATCGACTGGAAGCAGCCCGTCAGGGCCGCGGGGAACAATTTGTGGGTCGTGGGCGCGGTGGCCGGCGCGCTCATCCTGATCGCATTGCTGGTGACCCGCGGCAGGCCGGGCAACTGGGGCCGGGCGCTGATCGCCCGCTGCCGCTGGGCGTGGAAGCGCCTGGTGCGTGAGATGAAGTCGCTGGGCACGGTGGTGCGCAACCCGTCCCGCGCGGCGGCGCTCTGGCTGGGGTCCCTGTCGGTACCGCTGTTGCACGGCATGATCCTTTACGCGGTGCTGCGGAGCATCGGAACCCCGATCGCGATGGGAACCGCCATCGCGATCTACGTGGTGGTGTCCTCGCTGTCCGCCGTCATCCCCTCGCCGGGTGGCATCGGGGCGCTCGACGTGGCGCTGGTGGCGGCCTTCGCCGCGGTGGGGGTCTCCTCCCCTGCCGCGCTCGCCGCGGTCCTGGGGTATCGGCTGCTGACCGTCTGGGTGCCGTTGCTGCCGGGAGCGTGTGTGTTCGCGGTGCTGCTCCGCCGCCGGATCATCTGAAACCGGCTCCGGCCGGAGAACGCTCCGCTGCCTACGGGCGACCACCAGGGGAACGCCCACCACCAGAACGGCAACGACCGCAGGGTCGGCCGGCGAATGCTGACCAGTGCGGGCTTGTCCGGCCGGAGCAGCCCGGTGGCCCAGGTCGTGGCGAGGGCCACGACGACCCCCGCGACGACGTCCAGCACATAGTGGTTGGCCGTGACGACCACTACGACGGCGGTGACGGCCGGGTAGAGGTGAGAGCCCAGGCGCCCCCGGTAGCGGCGGAGCAGCGCCACGGCGACCAGGCTCGTCCATACCGCCCAGGCCAGATGCAGTGAGGGCATGGCGGCATACTGATCGGCCTCGACCGGGCCGCCGTGGCTGCTTCCGAAGCCGGCCTCCGCCACCGAGTCGATGTAGCCGGCACCGGGAAGCAGCCGGGGCGGCATCACCGGCAGGAAGAAGAAGACGGTCATCCCGACCAGGTTGGTCGCCACCAGCGCATTACGGGCACGCCGATAGAGGGTGGGGCTGCTGATGTAGCACCAGGCCAGGACCGTGAGCGTGACGCTGATGTGGGCGAACTGGTACCAGTACGCCGCCACCAGCGACAGCGCGTCATGGTCGGTCAGCCAGTGGTTGCCCTCGTCCTCGAGGTTCAGACGGAGCACCCGCTCGATCGAGAGGACGTCCCAGCCGTGCTGCAGCGCCGGACCACCACGCACCGAGGCCAGCGAGCGGACGTAGTCGTACACCTTGATCAGAACGAGCACGATGAGAAGTTCGCCGATCAGGTGCGGACGCTTGATCTCGAGCGACTGCCTGTTCCGTGATGCCTCAGCCGGATCGCTGGGCTGGCCCGGGCGGATTTCCGCGGGGCGCGGCATGGTCGGATGAATGTCTCAGCCCGCCATTCCGAACAGGCCGCGCTTGAGCGGCAGACGCAGACGATCGATGGCAAGCTCATACATCTCGGTCGTGAGGTCGACCACATCCGGCCAGGTCACGGTGGGCGGCACCGCCCGGTTGCGGGCCGCGATCGCGTGCCTTTCGGCGGCGTCGGTTGCCAGCCTGATGATGGCCTGGGTCATGGCTGAGTCACTGTCGGCGAGAATGCCCTCCTCACCGTCGCTGACGAACTCTCCGATTCCGCCCTCGGCCCGCGCCACCACGGGAAGCCCGGCGCACCGCGCCTCGAGGGCGGCGATGCCGAAGGACTCCAAAATCGCGGGGGCAACGAACAGGTCGGCCCGGGCGAACAGGGACCGGATCTCGGACCGCGGCAGCCGCCCCGGCATGCTCACCCATCCGGTCATCGCATGACGGCGGAGATAGCGCTCCAGCACGGGCCGCTTCGGGCCTTCTCCAACTATCACGGCCCGGATACGGGTGGACGGCGGCATCGCGGCTTGAGCCGCGCGGAGCATCCGCAACAGGTGAATGGGCCGCTTACGGGCCGCCAGACGCATCACCGCGACGACGAGCACCTCATCCGGTTTTCTGGGCAACGGCTCGACCCGCCACGCCGACGCGTCGATTCCGTTCGGCAGGACGAGCACCGGCGCCGGTCCGACGAGTCGCCGCAGCGGCTCGGCCGCGGCGTCGCTCACGGCCGTCCAAACGGCGGGCCAAGACGACCAGTTTACGCCCGTATCCAAGGCCCGGAAGGCGGGCTCCAAATAAGAGATCAAGGAATGCACCGTCACCACGGTGGGAACGTGCGCGGCGCCGGCCGCCGCGGCGAAGGCCAGCGGCGAAAAGGGCCCCGCGTGCGCGTGTACGACGTCGTACCCGCCCTCGCGGAGCATGCGCCGGCCGGCCCGCAGGCCGGCCGGATGCAACCACGACGAGAAGGGCACCGCCTCGGTCACCCTGTGTACGTGCAGGCCACCGGCACCGTCACCGCGGCGCTCCGCGCGGCGCTCACCGGCCGGCCGAGGGGAGGACGTGATCACCTCGACCTCGTGTCCCGCAGCCTGCTGGCGCATGGCGAGATCCCGGACGTGCATCTCGATGCCACCCAAGCGCGGAAGGTAGAAGTCGGTGACGTGGGCAATTCTCATACAATGTTCTCCGGATCTACAGGCCCGCATACGCTATCTGACACCTCCGCACCCTTTGCGAGACTTACCTCGTGCCTCACACCGTTATCTCCTTCCACGCGCACCCCGACGATGAGGCTCTGCTCACCGCGGGGACCCTGGCACGGGCGGCCGCGGCGGGTCATCGGGTGGTCCTCGTGGTCGCCACCCGCGGTGAGGCCGGACTTGCCTCGACCGCCATGGGAACAGGCGATGTGCTGGCCCAACGGCGTACGGCCGAGTTGATGCGATCGGCCGAGGCGCTCGGTTGCGCCCGGGTCGAGTGCCTCGGTTATGCGGACTCCGGAATGGCCGATGCCCCCTCTGGAATCGAAAACGCGTTCGCCCGGGTCGACACCGAGGAGGCGGCTCGGCGGCTCGCGGAAATCCTCCTTGAGGAGGAGGCCGACGTCCTCACTATTTACGACCCGGCCGGCGGCTACGGTCATCCCGATCACGTACAGATCCATCATGTCGGCATCCGGGCCGCCGAGCTGGCGGCCACCCCGGTCGTACTCGAGGCCACCGTGGATCGGGGACTGCTGCAGCGCGCCCTGCGCGTCATCAGCCGGGTGCCCGGCGTTCCCGCGGACTTCGCCCCGGATCGCTTCGCGAAGGCCTACACGGCCACGGAAGCGCTCACCCACCGGATCGACGTCCGCCGCTTCGCCCGGCACAAGCGCGCCGCCATGGCCGCGCACGCCAGCCAGGCCAGTTCCGACGGCGGGGACCGGACCCTCGCCGTGCTGTTGAAGCTCCCCTTCCCGTTGTTCCGCTGGGCGCTCGGCCATGAGTGGTACGTCGAGCGCGGCCGCGCCCCCGGCGGGCCCCTCCTGGACGACCTCTTCGCAAGCCTGAGAGAGTGAACCCTCCCGCATCAGCGTGCCCTGGGAGGAATCCATGACCACCCCGGAGCCCGGGCCGGACGCGTCCTCGGTGCGAGGCAGGATCTGCGTGGTGACCGGCGGCAACTCCGGCATCGGCAAAGCCGCCGCCCACGAATTGACCGGGCTCGGTGCCACGGTGGTGCTGGTGTGCCGTGATCCCGTCCGAGGCCGGGCGGCCCTCGAGGAGGTCACGGCCGTCGCCGGCCCGGAGAACCCGCCGCAGCTGGAGATCGCTGATCTGTCGTCCATCGCGGAGGTTCGGGAGCTCGCCACGCGGCTGGGGACCCTCGACCGGATCGACGTACTGATCAACAACGCCGGCCTGATCATGGGCAAGCGGCGGACCACCGCCGACGGCCTGGAGCTCACCTTCGCCGTCAACCATCTGGCGCCGTTCCTGCTCACCACCCTGCTGGTGGAACGACTCACCGCGAGCGCGCCCGCCCGGGTGGTCACCGTCGCCTCGCGTGCCCACCGCCGGGCCCGCCTCGACCTGGGCGACCTCCAGCAGACCCGCGGCTACCGCGGCCGCCGGGCCTATGCCAACAGCAAGCTCGCCAACATCCTGTTCACCCGGGAACTCGCGGAGCGGCTGGCAGGCTCCGGGGTGACCGCCAACTGCCTGCACCCGGGAGTCGTCGCCACCGGCTACGCCCGCGAGGGCACCATGCTGGACCGGCTGGGGTTCCGGCTGGCCCGCCCGTTCCTGCTCTCCCCCGAGCGGGGCGCCGACACGGTCGTCCATCTCGCCACCGCCCCCGAGGTCGCCGAGGTGTCCGGCGCCTACTTCGCAGACCGCCGCCAGATCACGCCCTCCGCCGCCGCCCGCGACCAGACCTCGGCCCGGCGGTTGTGGCAGATCAGTGAGGAACTGACCGGCTCGTCGTTCTAGGGCTTGCGACCGATACCGGGCGAAGGTGCCGGCGGCCTCCTCGTGATCCCGCAGTGTGATCCTGCAGTTCGTGGACGCCCACTGCGAGATCACGAGGGAGGATGCCGGTCAGGCGTCGCGGCGCTTCAACAGGTAGGCGGCGATGGCGAGCAGCACCACCGTCCACACGGCGAAGACCCCGAAACCCTGCCAGGGGGTGAGCAGATCGTTGGTCCCCTGGTGAGCCTGGCCGATCAGGTGACCGGCTTCGGAGGGCATGTAGGCATGGAGATGGTCGCCGAAGCTGCCGGGAAGCAGCTGGGTCAGCGGGGCGAGCACCAGCACGAAGCCGATCACCCCGGTGATCCCACCGGCGGAGTGCCGGACGATCGCGCCGATGGCCATCGAGAACAGGCCGAGCATGGCGAGGTAGAGACCGACTCCGATGACCGCCCGCAGCACTCCCGGATCCGAAAGGGAGACCGGCACCTTGCTGTGCAGGATCGCGGCGCCCAGGAAGAACGAGGGAAAAGCGATCACCTCGGCGACGACGAACACCAGCGCGGCGAAGACGACGCACTTGGCGGCGAGCATCGGCAGCCGCGCCGGCACGGCGAGGAGCGTGGACCGGATCATGCCGGTCGAGTACTCACTTGTGATGACCAACACGCCGAGGACGCAGATCGTCAGCTGGCTGAGCTGAAAACCCGAGCCCAGGATCGCTCCGGCGGGGTCCGCGATCATCTGAGCCCGTTGCGGAGGATCCATCTTGTCCCACTGGCCCACGGTAAGCCCCATGAACAGAGCCGTGAAGCCGAAGGTGATCAGGATCAGCAGGAGCAGCGACCAGAAGGTGGAGCGTACGGAGCGGATCTTCGTCCACTCGGCCAGGAGGAGCCGTCCGATGCGCGGGCCGGTGGCCTGGTCGGCGGACACGGTCGCGGTCGTCACAACGCACCTCCAGGGGATTCCACGGTGCCGTCAGCGGTGGCGACCGTGGTGTGGAACTCCACCGAGCCACTGGTCAGCTCCATGAACGCCTCCTCCAGCGAGGCCCGCTGCGGGGTGAGCTCGTGCAGCACCAGACCGGCGGCCGAAGCCAACTCCCCGATCCGCGGGGCCTCGATACCCGTCACGAGCAGGGCGCCGTCACCGTCACGGCTCACTTCACCTCCGGCGCCGGTCAGCTCCGCGGTCAGCTCGTCCGGATGCGGCGCGCGGACCAGGACCAGGCGCTTGGAACTCCGTTCGACGAACTCCTGCACCCCGGTGTCGGCGATGAGCTTGCCGCGGCCGATCACGATGAGGTGCTCGGCGGTCAGCGCCATTTCCGACATCAGATGGCTGGAGACGAAAATGGTGCGTCCCTCGGCGGCCAGCGCCTTCAGCAGATTCCGGATCCACAGGATGCCCTCCGGGTCCAGGCCGTTGACCGGCTCGTCCAGGATCAGCACCCGGGGGTCACCGAGCATCGCGGCGGCGATCCCCAGCCGCTGTCCCATGCCCAGGGAGAATCCACCGGCCCGCTTCCGTGCCACCTCGGTGAGACCGACCAGTTCCAGCACCGCGTCCACCCTCGACCGCGGGAGTCCCTGGGTCTGGGCCAGGTAGAGCAGATGGTTGTAGGCGCTGCGGCCGGTGTGCACCGCCCGTGCCTCCAGCAGGGCACCGACCTGCCGGAGCGGATCGTGCAGCCGGTTGTAGGGCTTTCCGTCGATGGTCGCCGTACCGCTCTGCGGCCGGTCCAGGCCCAGGATGAGCCGCATCGTGGTCGACTTCCCGGCGCCGTTCGGGCCGAGGAAACCGGTCACCCTGTTCGATTCGACCGTGAAGCTCAGATGGTCGACGGCGAGTTTGTCACCATAACGTTTACTCAGGTCACGAACTTCGATCATTCTTGGTCCTTCGGGGGGTTGGGCATGCTGGACTTTCCGCCCCATATACCTAGCGGGGAACTCCACACTCTGCCCGTTGCCGCGGCGTCGACCAAGGCTTCCGCGCACTTTCCCCCGCAGCCGGCCCGCCTGCTCGACGGTCGGCGCCTATCGGAGGATGGGTGTCCTCACCACCGCCGAACCACCGCCGATGCCCCCTCCAGAGCCGGTCTCCAGCGCCCGTTTCGCCATCTTCCGCGATCACTGCGAGCATGTTCACCGACGATTGGGGCAACTTCCTTGGAACCGAGGGAGGATTCTCCGCGTCCTCAACGTTGTAGTCAAGGGCAGTGGGGAGTGCAGGATGGGGAGCGCCGATCGGGAGGGAGTCCACCAGGTGAGGGGTGACAACAGACCGAACTTCGACGCTTGGTTCAAGGAGAACGGAGACCGGGAGCGGGCGCACAGCTTTTTTGACAAGGTACGCTCGCGGACTAACGAGCGGAATCTCGTACGGCTTGCACGCGTTACTCCGCACAGCACACTTAGTTCGAGGAGGCAGGCGTGACAGCTGCCGTGGCCGAGGGGCTGCGTAAGCCCGACTCCGAAGAGGAGATCCCGACGTCCGCAGAGGCATCCGCGGACGAGGCGGGCTCCGAGGAGGGGGCGTTCGTCCTCACCGACAACGACGAGGACGATGGCGCCCCGGCGCAAAAGATCACCGTCGCCGGCGCGACCGGCGACCCTGTGAAGGACTATCTCCGGCAGATCGGTAAGGTCCCCCTCCTCAACGCCGTGCAGGAGGTCGAGATCGCCAAGCGCATCGAGGCCGGCCTGTTCGCCCAGGAGCAGCTCGCGGCCGAAGGTCCTGTGCTGTCCGAGGAGGACCGCGAAGACCTCGAGTGGATCGCCGAGGACGGTCGCCGGGCCAAGAACCACCTGCTCGAAGCGAACCTGCGGCTCGTGGTGTCGCTGGCCAAGCGCTACACCGGCCGCGGCATGCTGTTCCTGGACCTGATCCAGGAGGGCAACCTCGGTCTGATTCGTGCGGTGGAGAAGTTCGACTACACCAAGGGCTTCAAGTTCTCGACCTACGCCACCTGGTGGATCAAGCAGGCGATCACCAGGGCGATGGCCGACCAGGCACGCACCATCCGCATCCCGGTGCACATGGTCGAGGTCATCAACAAGCTCTCCCGGCTGCAGCGGCAGATGCTCCAGGATCTCGGCCGCGACCCGACGCCGGAAGAGCTGGCCCGTGAGCTCGACATGACCCCTGAGAAGGTCGTCGAGGTCCAGAAGTACGGCCGGGAGCCCATCTCGCTGCACACTCCTCTCGGTGAGGAGGGCGACAGCGAGTTCGGTGACCTCATCGAGGACTCCGAGGCGGTGCTGCCGGCCGACGCGGTCAGCTTCACCCTGCTCCAGGAGCAGCTGCACTCGGTGCTCGACGCGCTGAGCGAGCGGGAGGCGGGTGTGGTGTCGATGCGATTCGGCCTGACCGACGGCCAGCCGAAGACCTTGGACGAGATCGGCCGGGTCTACGGGGTCACCCGGGAGCGGATCCGCCAGATCGAGTCGAAGACGATGTCGAAGCTGCGTCACCCGTCGCGTTCTCAGGCCCTGCGCGATTACCTGGAATAACGGACCTGCGACCGTGAGGCCCCGCCCCGACCACGGGACGGGGCCTCACGTGCTCGGCCACCCTGATCGGCGGCCCCTTCGCCGTAGGCGACGGGGAGCACGCCGTGCTCGGCCAGCCAGTCGTGGTTCGCCGCACCGGCCAGGCCGATCACCGTCGCACCGGCGTTCTTGGCCGGCTGCACGGCGACCGAGCCAACGCCACCCGCGGCACCGGAGACGACGACCGTGTCGCCCTTACCCGCCGACACCGCCCGGACCGCCGCGTACGCCGTCGTACCCACGACGAACAGTGAGCCGGAATCCTCACGTCCGGAAGCATGCGCTTGGTTGGCAACCTCTGTCAACGCATGATCCTCATTGACCGCCCGGTGACCGCCAGGGCCGCTCAGCTCATCAGCTCTGGCAGAGGTGCCGGTAGGGGCGGCCGGGAACGTACTCTCGCCATTCGGACCGGGTGAGCGGTGCACCCGCCCCGGCGCAGACGGAGGCGGCGACCTGATCAGGGTCGGTGTTCCACAGGCTCACCATCCCGTCGGCGCCCGCGGTGGCCAGAAGCGGACGGCGCGTGTCGAAGGTATCGACGTATACCGCCCCGGCCGGCCCGGTCAGGGTGCCGAGCGTCCGCGGCCGGTCCCGCCGGCGCACGTCCCACAACCACGTCGTCCCGTCGCCCGCCGTCGCGGCGACGGTACGGCCGGTGGAGTCGAAGACGGCCGAGAAGACGTAGTTCTTGGGGCCCGTCAGCGGCGGCCCCAACGCCTTCGGCCGGCGGCGATCGCTCACATCCCAGAGCCGTACGGTGTCGTCGGCGCCGCCGGACAGCAGAGTACGGCCGTCCGGGCTGAACGCCACCGAGAAGACATAGTTGCTGTGCCCTTGCAGGGGAGGTCCGAGCGGCGCCGGCCGGCTCGGGTCGGTGAGGTCCCACAGGTGCACGGCCTTGTCGGCACTTCCGACCGCGACGGTGCGCCCGTCCGGGCTGAACGCGGGAGAGTACGCGTAGTTCGCCGGACCGGTCAGCGGCGCGCCCAGCCGTACCGGGTTGCGGGGATCGCGGACGTTCCACAGGCTCACGGTCCTGTCGTCGTCGGAGACGGCGAGGATCTGCCCGTTCGGGCTGAAGGTCACCCCCTCCACGTTCCCCGTCGGGCCGGTGAGCCGGGTGGGCAGGGCGACCGGCCGGGCGGGGGCGGACACGTCCCACAACTGCACACCACCCGCGATGTCACCGATCGCCAAGGTGTGCGCGTCGGGGCTCAACGTGGCCGCACCGGTGGTGCGGACGGACCTGGTGATGCCGGTGATGACGGGTCCGAGCGGGAACGGCCGGCGAGGATCCGCGACGTTCCACAACCGCGCGGTGTCGTCGGTGCCGGTCACGGCGAGCACATCGCCGGCGCCGAACGCGACCGAGAAGATGTTGCCGCCCGGGCCTGCGATCAGTGGTCCCGGAAGGCGCCAGATCCGCGCCGTACCGTCGGAGGCACTGGTCACGAGCGTGTCGACGCCGTGGAAGACGACGGTCGTCACCGGTCCGGGGTGTGGCAGCGACGCTCGCACCTTCGAGGTGTCAACGTCCCAGATCCAGACGTTCCCGTCGGAGCAGGCGGCGGCCAGGCTCCGCCCATCCGGGCCGAACGCCACCGAGTTGACGAAACTGGCGGGCCCGGTGAGCCGGCGGGGCGCTCCCGTTCGGTGCAGCGGCCACAGCCAGACGAAATCGTCCGCGCTTCCGGCGGCGAGCGTGCGACCGTCCGGGCTGAAGGCCACGGCGAACACGGTCTTCGCCGGACCGGTCAGCGGGGGCCCGAGCCGCGCGGGCCGGGCGCGATTCCCGAGCCCCCACAGCCAGATCTTCTTGTCGGCACCCGAGGCCGCGAGCGTCTGGCCGTCCGGGCTGAACGCGACCCCTTGCACGGCACCGCCGGGCTCGGTGAGCGGCGCTCCCAGCGGTGCGGCCCGGCGCGGGTCGGTCATGTCCCACAGCCGCACCGTCTGGTCGGCGCCGCCCGCCGCCAGGGTCCGCCCGTCGGGGCTGAAGACCACCGTGTAGAGGGTGCTCTGGGATCCGGTGAGCGCGGCACCCAGCGGCGCCGGCCGACGCGGGTCCGCGATGTTCCACAGCCGTACCGTCTTGTCCCCGGCCCCGGAGGCGAGCGTCCGGCCGTCCGGGCTGAAGGCGACGGCGAAGACCGTGTCGGTGTGCCCGGTCAGCGGACCGCCGAGCCGTACGGGGTGGTCGAGGTCGGCGAGGCTCCACAGTTGTACGGTCCGGTCCGCGCCGGCCGTCGCCATGACACGCCGGTCGCGGCTGACCGCCACCGCCTGCATCACCCCGGCAGGGCCTGGCACCCGGGTCACGGCGGGGGTGGTGAAGGAACCGAGGAGGCTGGAACGCGCCTCGGGGGTCGGCGAGATGCGGTATGCCGCCAGGGACAGCTGGGCGGCGAGCGCCACATCGGTGCCGCGCAGCTTGTTCGCCACGCCGGCCACCTGCCGTGAGATGGCGAGGTCGCGCTGATGATCCGCGGATCCGCGCTGCACGAGGGCGTAACCGGCCGTCAGGCCGGCGATCAGCGCGACGCCGACCAGCGCGGCCAGCAGTCCCTGCAGGCGCCGGCTCCGCCGCCGTGCGGCTCGCGCCTCGATCTGGTCGTGTTCGATGGCGGCGTCCAGGAACCGCTGTTCCAGCGGGTTCAGCTCGCCCTGGTGGAGCGGGTCGCTCGCTCGTTGCCGCGCGGCGGCCAGGCTCACGCCCCGGTAGAGCAGGTTCGGGTCATGGCCGGAATCACGCCAGATCCCGGCCGCCACCGTGAGCTGCCGATGGATGCGCGACCCGGTACGGTCGGCGTCGAGCCAGCCGCGCAGCCGGGGCCAGGCCGTCAGCAGCGCCTCGTGCGTGAGTTCCACGTGGTCGGTGTGCACGGTGATCAGCCGGTGGCCGATGAAGCCGTCGAGCGCGGACTCGGTGTCGCCGCTGCCGTCCGAGGGCAGTTCGTCGCGGGACACCCGGCGCCGGGTGTCGCCGGTGTCGTCGGCGACATGGACGAGACGAACGAAGATCTGCCGGGCGAGGCGCCGCTGCCCGGTGGTCAGGCCCCCGTACACCTCCTCGGCCGTGGCACCGACCGCGCCGCTGATCCCGCCGCTGCCCCGGTAGTCCGCCGCGGTCAGGTGCCGACGATCACCGCGTTCCCAGGTGGTGAGCAGGGCGTGGGACAGCAGCGGCAGAGCACCCGGGTCGTGGGCACCCTGTACAGTGCCGTCGACTGCGGTCGGCGCCAGATCGCTCAGCAGGAGTTCGACCAGCCCGTCCTCGAGATCGATCCGGGCTTTCGCGGCCGGCTCCACGATCGCGCGGCGCACCTCGTCCTCGGTCATGGGCCCGACGATGACCTGCGCCTGCTGCAGCAGCCGGGCCAGCCGGGGGTACCGCAGCGCCTGGGCATAGAAGTCGGCACGCAGCCCGATGACGACCAGCGCCCCGGACGCCGTCCAGAGCGTGTCGATGAACGCCTGCCGTTCGGCTTCGTCACAGCCGCCGGTGAAGATCTCCTCGAACTGGTCGACCACGACGGCGGTGCCCGCCTCCAGCCCGGACGCGGGAAGGGTGAGCAGCGGCCGGGGACCCGGCGTGAGCAGGGTCACCCGCAGGCCGTCCGCACGCAGCGCGGGGATCAGGCCGGCTCGCAGCAGAGACGATTTGCCCGATCCGGAGGGGCCGACAACGGCCAGCAGCCGGTGTTCGGCCAGCTGTTCGACGAGCACGCCGGTCAGTTGCTCCCGGCCGAAGAACCACTCGGCGTCCTCGGGCTGGAAGCTGGACAACCCCCGGTAGGGAACCGGGCCACCGGCCGCGCGCCGGCCCGGAGCCCGCCGGACCCGGCCGAGGGCGGCCAGCCACTCCCCGGCCTCGGCCTCGCCGGTGATCCCGCAGAGCTCCAGGATGCCGCTGAACAAGGGCGCCTGCCGCGCGGTGGGCAGATGCCGGCCGCTGAAGTAGCCGCCGATGGTGCTGTCCGGAACGCCGAGCGCCTTGGCCACGTCACGGATCGTCAGTCCGGCCCGGTCCTTGGCGGCGCTCAGTTCGGCCGCGAACTCCTGCCGAGTACGG
>JAOPYK010000081.1 GCA_025964695.1 Streptosporangiaceae bacterium
ATCCTCGCCGGAGGCCTACGAGCGGCTGCTGCTGGATGTCCTCATCGGCGACCCACCGCTGTTCCCCCGCCAGGAGGAGGTCGAGCTCTCCTGGGAGATCCTTGACCCGATCGAGGAGTTCTGGGCCACGCACGGCCGCCCGGAGCAGTACCGTTCCGGCGGCTATGGCCCCACGTCCGCGGACCTGATGATGGCGCGTGAGGGCCGCACCTGGAGAAGGCTCTGAAATGAACATTGACCTTGCGGATACCACTACCAGGCAGATCGAGAAGTCGCTGCGCCAGGCTCGCCACCTGATGGGCGGTCCGGCGGTCGGTATGGTGCTGACCCTGGTGATCGTCACCGACGAGTCGGCGCAGTACGACGCGGTGCGGGCGGCCACCGAGGCCGCCCGCGAGCACCCCTGCCGGGTGATCACCGTGATCTCCCGGGACGCCCGCGGCACGTCCTCACGGCTGGACGCGGAGATCCGGATGGGCGAGACCGGGCCCGGCGAGACGGTCCTGCTGCGGATGTACGGGCCGGTCGCCGAGCACGCCGACACGGTCGTCATCCCCCTGCTGGTCCAGGACACCCCCGTGGTCACCTGGTGGCCGGGGAAGGCGCCGAAGTCCCCCAGCGAGGACGCGCTCGGCCAGTTGGCCCAGCGCCGGGTGACCGACGCCTACGCGGCCCGCGACCGGCTGGGCACGCTCGCCAGGCTGGGCGAGATGTACAAGCCCGGGGACACCGACTTCGCCTGGACCCGGCTCACCCCGTGGCGCACCCTGCTGGCGGCCTCCCTGGACCAGCCGCACGGCGACATCCTGTCCGGGGTGGTCGAGGCCGAACACGACAGCCCGAGCGCCGAGTTGCTGGCCTCCTGGCTGTCGGTGCGGCTTGGCATCCCGGTCGAACGGCTCGATTCCGGCGGCCCGGGTGTGACCGCGGTACGGCTGGGCACGGCCGAGGGGGACCTCGCGGTCACCCGCCCGGACGGCCGGGTGGCCTCCCTGTCCCGCCCGGGACAGCCGGACCGCCAGGTGGCGCTGCACCGCCGTCCGATGCCGGAACTGCTCGCGGAGGAGTTGCGCCGGCTGGATCCGGACGACGTCTACGAGGAAGCGGTCACCCGGTTCGCCAAGGACATGCGGCAGGCCGAGGAGGCACCCGCGGCCGACGGCGACGCCACGAAGCCGGCCTCGCGTTCCCGCCGGAAGCCGGCCGCCTCGTGAGCACCCCCACGGTGCTGATCCACCGGGACCAGCCGCTGCTGGCCAAGGCGGCGGCGGCCCGGCTGGTCACCCGCGTGGTGGACGTCCAGGCGGCCCGCGGCAGCGCGTCGGTGGTCCTCACCGGTGGTGGCGTCGGCACGGCGGTGCTGGCCGAGGTGGCCGCCACCGGGGCGCGTGACGCCATCGACTGGCGCAACCTCGACATCTGGTGGGGTGACGAGCGGTTCCTGCCCACCGGTCATCCCGAGCGCAACGAGACGGGCGCCCGCGAGGCCCTGCTCGACCACGTCAACATCGATCCGGCCCGGGTGCGTCCCATGCCCGGGCCGGACGGCCCCGACGGCGACAACCCGGAAGCGGCCGCGGAACGCTACGCGGACTGGCTACGGGCCGCCGCCCGGCCCGAGGACCACGGCCCGGTGCCGTCGTTCGACGTGCTCATGCTGGGCCTGGGCCCGGACGCGCACGTCGCCTCGCTCTTCCCCGGGATGCCAGCGCTGTACGAGGAACGGCCGGTCGTCGCCGTGCACGGCGCGCCCAAACCGCCGCCGACCCGGCTGACCATGACACTGCCCGCGATCCGCACGGCCAAAGAGGTCTGGATCATGGCGGCCGGTGAGTCCAAGGCCAAGGCCGTACGGCTCGCGCTGTCCGACGCCGGGCCCGTCCAGGTCCCCGCCGCGGGCGCCCGCGGCCGGCAGAGCACGCTGTTCCTGCTCGACCGCGCCGCGGCCTCCCAGTTGCCGCACGGCATGGACCGCATCGCCTCTCCCTAGGCGACCTTCTCTCTCTAGCGACCTCTCCCTAGCGACGTCGGCAACGAGGCCGGGCGCGGGTCCGTTTCGGGTGATCACCGTCCGGAGAGCTTGTCGGCGAACCGGGCCATCGGCGACGTGGTCGCCCGTCCGCGGGTCTCGCCGGTGTCCGCGAACTGGTACAGCGCGTACATCGTCTGCACGCCCAGCCAGCGCAGCGGCTCCGGCTCCCAGCGGCGGACCTTCCAGCCGACCCAGGGCAGCGCCGTCAGCGGCGTGTCGCGGCGCAGGACGAGGTCGCGCAGCGTGCGGCCGGCCAGGTTGGTGGTGGCGACGCCATGGCCGGTGTAGCCGCCGGCGTGGCCCAGACCGGTCGTGTGGTCCAGGACGGCGGCGGAGCACCAGTCCCGGGGCACGCCGAGGACACCGGACCAGGCGTGGGCGACCTGTCCCGCCGGCGCCACTGCGGGGAACATCCGGGTGAGCATCCGCCAGAGGGTGTCGACGGTCCAGCCCTGGGTCCGCCCGGCGTCGTCTACCTTCGAGCCGTACCGGTACGGCTTGCCCCGGCCGCCGAAGGCGATCCGACCGTCCGCGGTCCGCTGGGCGTACATGTAGTAATGCGCCATGTCGCCGAGCAGTTCCGACCGGGACCAGCCGATGCGGTCCCAGACCTCCGCCGGCAG
This sequence comes from Streptosporangiaceae bacterium, assembly GCA_025964695.1. GTDB lineage: Bacteria > Actinomycetota > Actinomycetes > Streptosporangiales > Streptosporangiaceae > Actinomadura_E. The sequence continues at coordinate 2,656 of JAOPYK010000081.1, forward strand.
CGGAGTTGTGACGATCATGGAGCTGTTCATCGGCAGCCAGTCGCGGTGGTGCCCGGCCAGGCCCGCGGTGAAGCCCTCGGTCGCCCGGATCACGTACTCGGCCGACACCGTGCCGTACGGGGTCGTGGCGGCGGCCGGGGCAGAGCCCGTGCGCGGGCGGATGGCCGTGACCGGGGTCCCCTCGAAGATCTCCACGCCGAGGTCCGTGACCACCCTGGCCAGCCCGCGGGCGAGCTTGGCGGGCTGGACGCGCGCGCAGTGCGGGCTCCAGGTGGCGCCGAGGGCCCCGTCGACCCGCAGCCGGTCCTCCTGCTCGGCCTTGTCCAGCAGCCGCAGGTCCTCCGGGCCCCAGCCCCACTCGGCGTCGTGGGCGACCATCTCGCGCAGCCGGCCGAGCTGGGCCCGGTTGGTGGCGACGGTGAGCATGCCGCCCTTGACCACGTCGGCGTCGATGCCCTCCGCCGCGGCGGCCCGGACGACCTCCTCGACGGTGCCGAACATCTCCCGCTGCAGCGCGACGGCGGCGGCGCGGCCGTGCCGCCTGGCGTAGCGGTCCCGGGAACCGGCCAGCTCGCCGACGATCCAGCCGCCGTTGCGCCCGGACGCGCCGAACCCGGCGAACTCCTTCTCCAGCATCACGATGCGCAGGTCGGGCCGCTCGCGCTTGAGGTAGTAGGCGGTCCAGAGGCCGGTGTAGCCGGCCCCGACGATGCACACGTCGGCGTCACGGGAGCCCGGCAGCCGGGCGCCGGGCTCGAGCAGGCCGATCGCGTCGAACCAGTGTGACACCCGGCCGTTGACGAACCCGTCGGCCAGCGCTGCGGATGAGGAATGGGCGGTCATGGCCACATACTGCTAGATCCGTCGTGAGTACGCACTATCAGCAGCGGATCTGTTGTCAATCCGTCCCCTAACGACGGGATCCGAGCCAGCCGGCTCGATCGACGGCGACGTGGGTCATCGGCCCGGGCGGCTCGCCGGCGGGCTCGGCGGCCGTCTGGACGGGATGCATCCCGAGCCGGCGCACCACCGCCTCGGAGGCCGTGTTGTCCCGGTCGATCTCGGCGATGACGCGGCTGAGGCCGATGATCCCGAAGGCGTAGTCCAGGATCGCTGCGGCGGCCTCGGCGGCGTAGCCGTGCCCCCAGCGATCCGGCTCCAGGCTGTAGACGATCTCGATCTCGGGGTCCTCGGAGTCGTCCAGCGGCCGCAGCCCCGCCGTGCCCAGCAGCGCGGTGCCGAGCATGCTGGAGTCCAGGACCGCATGCCGTGCCGCGGGCCGCAGCGCCCAGAGCCCGAACCCCGCCATGGCGAAGGACCGCTGGCTGGTCACGATGGTCTCGGTGACCTCCGCCGTGGTCAGGACGTAGTCGTCGAACAGGAACCGGCGGACCAGCCGCCCGGTCCAGTGGGTCAGCAACGCGGCGTGATCGCTCATGTTGAGCGGCTGCAGGGCCAGCCGCTGGGTCCGGAGCTCGCCGGTGTCGCTCACGGGTCCTCCCACTCCACGTCCGGTTCTCCCTTGGGCACGGTCATCCGGAAGACCCGCAACTGCAGGGCCAGCGCGCCGTAGTAGCTCACCAGCGTCACCAGCTCGACGAGCATGGGCCGCCCCAGGGTGGCGACCGCCTCGTTGTAGAGGGCGTCGCTGAGATCCTGGTCGGCGGCCATCGACCGGGCCACCTCGTAGACGATCCGTTCCCGCAGCACGGGAGGGATGGGATCGCGGCCGGCCTTGAGCGCGGCGATCTCCTTGGCGGTCAGCCCGGCCTGGCCGCCCAGCCGCTCGTGGGCATACCACTCGTAGTCGGAACGCCAGTGCGCGGCGACGACGAGGGTCGCGATCTCCCGCTCTCTCCTGGTCAGGCTGATCCGGAACCGGAGGGCGGAGCCGAGCTCCTGCAGCGGGCGGCCCACGACCGGGCTGTAGAGCATCGCGTTGAACGGCCCGAGCAGCCGCCCATCGTCGTCGGCGAAACGGAAGAGCGGTGGCCGCTCCGCGCGGGGGCCGTCCACGATGGCGTCGTACACCTCGCGCTGCTCCGCGCTGAGGAGGTCCGGACGCAACAGCGGCAGCCGTACCGGTAGGTCTTCGCCGGGCGGATCGATGTCATCGTCAATCACCCACGGCAGGTTATGCGATGAAGGGGCGGAGCACATCGGGGGTCCCCCACCGCCGGAGGGAGAGCTCGGTCACCCGGCGGTGAAGCCGGGACTCACCGCCGGACGGTCAGGTGAAACGGCGCGCTCACGGTGACGTAGCGGTTTCGTAACAGTCCCACGGAAGGGTCGGCACGACGCCGCGGAGGTGACCGGGCCTCGGCAGAGGCCCGTCCCGGGGCGGAGAGCACGAAGGGGACTCATGGGGCTGCTGCGTATTCGCACGGAGATCGAGGACCGGCCCGGCCGGCTCGCCGTCCTGACGGCGGCGCTGGCCGCGCGGGGGGCCAACATTCTCGATCTGTCGGTGCAGGTCGATACAGAGGGGATCGTGGACGAGTTCGTCGTCGACTGTCCCCCGCACACCGAACCCGGCGAGCTCGGCGTGGCGCTGGAGGCCGCGGGCGGCGTCCGTACGGCCGTCGTGCCCGCACGTCCCCAGGACCTCACCGACGAGCCCACCCGGGCGCTCAGCCTGCTCGCCCGGCTGCGCGCCGACCCCCGCGCGCTGCCGGAGACCCTCGCCGAGCTGCTGCGAGCCGACGAGGCGGTCTGGGTGTCCGGCCCCGCCGCCGCGCAGGAGCCCGCGGGCCTCCTCACGGTGCCGGTCGGCCAGCTGCGAGCCGTACGACTGCGCCGTACCGGGCTGCCGTTCACCGCGACCGAGGCCGCGCGCGCCGACGCCCTCGTCCGGGCGGCCCTGCCGCCCGGTGGCGTGGTCCCGACCTCGCGTACGGTGCAGCTGCGGGACGGCACCGAGATCATTGTGCGGCCGATGGGGGGCCGTGACCACGAGCCGGTCCGCGCGATGCACGAGCGCTGCTCCACGGAGAGCCGGCGGCTGCGGTACTTCAGCGTCAAGCCGTTCCTGCCGCAGCGTGTCCTGGAGGTGTTCACCGAGCCCTCGCGCGGGCTGACGCTGGTCGCTGAGGGCCCGGACGGCTCGATCCTGGGGCTGGCCCATCTGGTGCACGTGCTGGATCCCGGGGTCGCGGAGCTGGCCTTCCTGGTCGAGGACGACTGGCAGGGCCGTGGCCTGGGCCGGGCGCTCACCGGCCTGCTGCTGGTGCTGGCGAGAGAACGCGGCCTGGTCGAGCTGCGGGCCACCGTCCTCAGCGAGAACGCCCGGATGCGGCGGCTGCTGACCGCCTTCGGCGGCCGGGTCCGCCGGACCGAGGACCCCGGGGTCATCGAGGTCAAACTGCGGCCCGACGGACGGTCGGCCGCCGTGCCGGGAAAGGCCCGTTCGACGGCGTGCTGATGGCACATTCCACGGCCGGGCGGCCTCGCCCGGTCGTGGCGTTCCTCCCGGCTGGAGGTGCTCTGGATGGCGGCCGCCTGACACCATGGTGCGGTGAGCGGCATCTACGACAATCCCTGGGCGTACGAGCTCGCGTGCGACTTCCGGGTCGTTCCGCGTGAGGTCGACGCGCTGCTCGGCTGGTGCGGCCGCCACCGGGAGCCTGCGCGACCGGTGCGCAGTGTGCTGGAGCTGGCCGCCGGGCCGGCCGAGCACGCCCGGGAGTTCGCCCGGCGGGGCATTGCCGCTACCGCGCTCGACCTGAGCCCGGCGATGTGCCGCTACGCCGCGGACCGGGCGAAGGCGACCGGGATCGACCTGGAGGTCGTCGAGGCGGACATGACCGACTTCGACCTCGGCCGCCGCTTCGACCTGGTGGTGACGATGCTCGACTCCACCGCCCATCTGATGACGCTGGACGCCTTCGTCGCGCACCTGGACCGGGCCGCCACGCATCTGGCGGACGGCGGCCTGTACATCCTGGAGATGAGCCATCCCGCGGACCGGCTGACCGACGACCAGCGGGTCAGCACGAGCTGGACGTTCGAGCAGGACGATGTGCGCGGTGCGGTCCGCTGGGGCGAGCCCGAGGACAGGCTCGACCCGATCACCCAGATCGTCGACGATCACGTCACCATCACCGTGCACCGCGACGATGACACCCAGGTGATCCAGGGCGTCGTGCCCTACCGCTTCTGGACCGCCACCGAGCTGGACGCCGCAGTCCGGTTGTCCGGGGCGCTCGAGATGGTCGCGCAGTACGGCGACTTCGACGGCGACGTCCCGCTGAGCGCCCCGGAGGCCTGGCGCATGATCACCGTCTTCCGCCGCGCTGCCGGGGCCGGCTGACCGACTGGTCGGTGAGCAGCGCGAACCCGCTGGAGGGCAGCTGGCCCATCCGCGTCGCCTGCTGCAACCGCTTTGAGCAGGCCGCTCCCCGCGGGCAAGCGAAACGGCCCGCTCCCACCAGGGAACGGGCCGTACCTGATCTATCGACTCAGCCGCGGGCGGCTGCCGCCATGGCGGCCTTCACCGCGGCACGCTTCTCGCGGAGCTTGGTCAGGGCCTCCTCGAGGATGGCCTCACCGTCGGCGTCGCTGCGCCGCTCCTTCACGTAGGCGAGGTGGGTCTTGTACGGTTCGGTCTTGTGCGGAGCCGGCGGGTTCGCCGAGTCCTTGCCTGCCGGGAACCCGCAGCGCGGGCAATCCCACTGCTCGGGAACCGCCACGTCGCTGGCGAAGCTCGGCCGGATCTCGTGCCGGTTGGCGCAGTAGAAGGTGACCCATACCCGGGGAGCCGCCTCCCCGCGCTCGGCCTCTCCCATCGGTCCCGCACCGACACGGCTACCCCGAATCGCGCTGCCACTACCCACGGACTACTCCTCGTTGGCTTCTGCCGCCACCGAGCAGGTCGGTGTACGGCGATCTTTCGTGTCTGTGGTATGGGTTCGGCTCAGCCGACGCCCTTGCCCTTGAACAGCAGGCCCAGCGCCACGATCGAGGCGAACCAGATGACCCCGGTCGCGATGGTCAACCGGTCAAGGTTGCGCTCGACCACGGACGATCCGCCGAGGGACGATGTGATCCCTCCGCCGAACAGGTCCGACAGGCCGCCGCCCTTGCCCTTGTGCAGCAGGACGAGCAGCACCATGAGCGCGCTCGTGATGATGAGCACGATGGACATTGCGATGATCACAGTAGTTCAGCGCCTTTTCTGGGCCGACCCCGCGGGCGCGGGGTGTGTTCTTGTATTCAGGACGGCGGATCAGGCCGTTCGGTTTACCCGTTCTCTAAGAAGGGTACGACGAAAGACCGGCTGGTTCAGCAGGAATTCCCATGTCAGGCCGGCAGATCGCGATAACGGCAGATCTTGACGAACTCGACCGGGTCCAAACTGGCACCCCCGACCAAGGCACCGTCCACGTCCGGCTGCGCCATGATGCCGGTGATGTTGCCGGCCTTGACCGATCCTCCATACAGAATACGCACCTGATCGGCCAGGCCACCGTCGTAGAGCTCGGCGAGCCGGGTCCGGATGGCCCCGCACACCTCCTGGGCGTCGTCCGGGGTGGCGACCTCACCCGTGCCGATCGCCCAGACCGGCTCATAGGCGATGACGATCCTGCGAGCCTGGTCGGCCGGCACCTTCTCCAGGCCGGCCTCGACCTGGGACAGGGTGTGCGAGACGTGCTCGGCGGCCTTGCGAATCTCCAGACCCTCGCCCACGCACATGATCGGCACGAGATCGGTGCTGAAGGCGGCCTTGACCTTGGCGTTGACCAGGGCGTCGTCCTCGTGGTGGTACTGGCGGCGCTCGGAGTGGCCGACGGTGGCGTACGTGCACCCGAGCTTGGCCAGCATCGTGGCGGAGATCTCCCCGGTGTAGGCCCCGCTGAGGTGCGCCGAGACGTCCTGCGACCCGTAGACGATCCGCAGCCGGTCGGCGTCGACCAGGGTCTGCACGGACCGGATGGCGGTGAAGGGCGGCAGCACCGCGACGTCGACCGCGTCGAAGTCGGGGTCCTTGAGCGTGAACGCGATCTTCTGGGCGAGCGCGATCGCCTCGAGGTGGTTGGTGTTCATCTTCCAGTTGCCGGCCATGAGCGGGCGGCGTCCGGAAGCGGGCTTCTTGGCCGGTGTCACCATCTGCTCAGTCCTCCAACGCTTCGAGACCGGGCAGGGTCTTGCCCTCGAGGTATTCCAGGCTGGCGCCGCCGCCTGTGGAGATGTGACCGAATCCGGTCTCGTCGAATCCGAGCGTGCGGACGGCCGCGGCCGAGTCGCCGCCGCCGACGACGGTGAAGGCCGTGGAGTCGAGCAGGCCCTGGGCGACGGCACGGGTGCCGTGCGAGTAGGGCTCCATCTCGAACACGCCCATCGGGCCGTTCCAGAACACCGTCCGGGTGTCGGCCAGCCTGGCGGCGAACAGCTTGCCCGACTCGGGGCCGATGTCCAGGCCGAGCCGGTCGGCCGGGATGGCGTCCGCGGCGACCACGTCGTGGTCGGCGTCGGCGGAGAACGCGGTGGCGGCGACGATGTCGACCGGCAGCACGAACTCGACGCCCTTGGCCTCGGCCCTGCTCAGGTAGGAGCGGACGGTCTCGAGCTGGTCCTCCTCGAGCAGGCTCTTGCCGACCTCGTGGCCCTGGGCCTTGAGGAAGGTGAACACCATGCCGCCGCCGACCAGGATCCGGTCGGCCTTGTCGAGCAGGTTGTCGATGACGGCGAGCTTGTCGGAGACCTTGGCTCCGCCCAGCACGACCGCGTACGGCCGCGCCACGTCCTCGGTGAGCCGCCGGAGCACGGCGACCTCGGTGGTGATGAGGCCGCCGGCGGCGTGCGGCAGGCGCCCCGGAACGTCGTAGACGCTGGCGTGCTTGCGGTGAACGGCCCCGAAGCCGTCGCCCACGTAAAGGTCGGCCAGCGCCGCGAGCCGGTCGGCGAACGCACCGCGCTCGGCGTCGTCCTTGCTGGTCTCCCCGGCCTCAAAGCGCAGGTTCTCCAGCAGTGCCACCTGACCCTCGCCCAGTGCCGCGCTGATCGCGGCCGCGGAGGGGCCCGCGGTGTCGGAGGCGAAGACCACCTCCGTGCCGAGCAGCTCGCCGAGCCGCGCGGCCACGGGAGCGAGCGAGAACTCGGCCTTCACCTCGCCCTTGGGCCGCCCGAGGTGCGCACAGACGATCACTTTGGCGCCGCGTTCGGCGAGCGCCTTGATCGTCGGCACGCTGGCCCGGATCCGCCCGTCGTCGGTGATCGCGCCGTCCTCGAGAGGTACGTTCAGGTCGGAGCGGACCAGCACCCGCTTCCCGCTCACGTCGAGATCGTCAATCGTCCGCATCGGACTCCTTGTGACTTGAACACTGACTCAAACACCGCCGTGATCATGCGTTCGATCGTGGATCGATCGCATGACCACGGCGGAAGGACGGGCTATGGGGTCAGAGCTGCGAGCCGACCAGGGTGACGAGGTCGGCGAGGCGGTTGGAGTAGCCCCACTCGTTGTCGTTCCAGCCGACGACCTTGACCTGGTTGCCGATCACCTTGGTGAGGCCTGAGTCGAAGATGCAGGAGGACGGGTCGGTGACGATGTCCGAGGACACGATCGGGTCTTCGGTGTAGGTGAGGTAGCCCTTCAGCGAGCCCTCCGCAGCGGCCTTCATCGCTGCGTTGACCTCCTCGACCGTGGTCTCGCGGCCGACGGTGACGGTCAGGTCGGTGACCGAGCCGGTGGGGATCGGCACCCGCAGCGCGTAGCCGTCGAGCTTGCCCTTGAGCTCCGGCAGCACCAGGCTGATGGCCTTGGCCGCGCCGGTGGAGGTCGGCACGACGTTGATCGCGGCGGCCCGCGCCCGGCGCAGGTCGCTGTGCGGCGCGTCCTGCAGGTTCTGATCCTGCGTGTAGGCGTGGATCGTCGTCATCAGGCCCTTCTCGATGACGAACGTGTCGTGCAGCACCTTGGCCATCGGGGCGAGGCAGTTGGTGGTGCAGGAGGCGTTGGAGATCACCGTGTGCGCGGCCGGGTCGTAGGAGTCGTCGTTGACGCCCATGACGATGGTGACGTCCTCGTTCTTGGCCGGCGCGGAAATGATCACCTTCTTGGCGCCGTTGTCGGCGTGCACCCGCGCCTTGTTCGCGTCGGTGAAGAATCCGGTCGACTCGATGACGACATCGACCCCCAGCTCGCCCCACTTGAGGGCGGCCGGGTCACGCTCGGCGAAGGCCTTGATCGCCTTGCCGCCCACGACGATCTCCTCGTCGGTGGCCTTAACGTCCTCGCCGAGGCGGCCGAGGATGCTGTCGTACTTGAGCAGATGGGCGAGCGTGGCGTTGTCGGTCAGGTCATTGACCGCCACGATCTCGATGTCTGCCCCGCTGGCCTTCACGGCACGGTAGAAGTTGCGGCCGATGCGGCCGAACCCGTTGACGCCTACCCGGATGGTCACGGCACCGATCTCCTCGTACGTCGTCTTCCGCCCGCCCGGCGGCTCTCGTGACCGGCCCGGCGGTGCTCTCACAACCTGACAGCAGGGGTTCTCCCTGAAGCGACCCTATCGAACCGCCCCCCGGCTCCCGACACGACGCCGGGTGAGACCAGGGGTGAGTTGGTCTTCCCCTGGCAGGGGATCCCGGGCATAACCGGGCAACGCGGTCGTACGGCTCGCCACTCGAGTGAGTGGTCGCGCGGGAGCCGGACTCATCTTATTGGTCTATACCAGTGTGGTCTAGACCATTACCGGCGAGTAGCGGCAGGGAAGAGCGGCATTCCGCCGGGCAGGGCCGTTATTCGCAGGCTTTCGGCCGCCCCGATGGCCGCACAAGCCCGCGTACGCCCTGAGGTCGCATGACGAGGAGGCGCTGGGCGGTCGATCCGCCACGGCGCCTCCTCGTCCGAGCCGTTCCGCTACGGCGAGAGCATGTCGGCTGTCAGATTGGCCTCCGTGCCGGGAATGCCCTGGTCGCCCGCGCGCTTGTCGGCCATCGCCAGCAGCCTCCTGATGCGCCCGGCGATAGCGTCCTTGGTGAGCGGCGGCTCGGCGAGCTGGCCGAGCTCCTCCAGCGACGCCTGCTTGTGCTCCAGCCGCAGCCGCCCCGCGGCGACCAGGTGCTCGGGCGCCTCGTCCGCGAGGATCTCCAGGGCCCGCGCCACTCGCGCGCCGGCCGCGACCGCCGCGCGGGCGGAGCGCCGCAGGTTCGCGTCGTCGAAGTTCGCGAGCCGGTTGGCGGTGGCCCGCACCTCCCGGCGCATCCGCCGTTCCTCCCACGCCATCATGCTGTCGTGCGCCCCGAGCCGGGTGAGCAGCGCGCTGATCGCGTCGCCGTCACGGACCACGACCCGGTCGACACCGCGGACCTCACGCGCCTTCGCATGGATCTTGAGCCGCCGGGCGGCGCCGACCAGCGCGAGCGCGGCCTCCGGCCCCGGGCAGGTGACCTCCATGGACATCGACCGGCCCGGCTCGGTCAGCGAGCCATGGGCCAGAAACGCCCCCCGCCAGGCCGACTCGGCGTCGCAGGCCGCCCCGGACACCACATGCCGCGGCAGGCCCCGCACCGGGCGGCCGTTGTTGTCGATCAGCCCTGTCTGCCGTGCCAGAGACTCTCCGTCGCGGAAGACCCGGACGACGTAGCGGTTGCCCTTGCGCAGTCCACTCGGTGCCAGCACGACCACGTCAGAGGTGTGCCCGAACACCTCCGCGATGTCCTTGCGCAGCCGGCGTGCCGCCGACCCGGTGTCGATCTCGGCCTCGATCACGATGCGACCGCTGACGAGGTGCAGCCCCCCGGCGAACCTCAGCAGCGTCGACACCTCGGCCTTGCGACAGCACGGCTTCATGATGGACAGCCTGCTCAGCTCGTCCTTCACCACGCCGGTCATCGCCATAGGTGTAACCCCTCCCCCAGTTGAAACACACGCTACAGCCAGTCTCCCGCATCCCGGCCTCAGCCGCCCGACCTTAAGCTTGCGGAGCTGCAAAGATCTGGCCGAGGGCTTGGGCCAGCCGGGCGGGATCGTGCCGGGGGGATCCGTCGGCGGCGGCCACCTCGGCGAGCAGCAGGGTGCCGCCGAGCGCCTGCACGGCCTTGTCAAGCGCGCCCGCGTCCTCCACGAGGCTCGCGTCGGCGAGGACCACATCGATCCGCAGCCCGGGTGCATGGGCCTGCAGGACCTCCAGATGGTTCTGCGGCGAGAAGTCGTCGGTCTCCCCCTGCTGCGGCGCCAGGTTCAGCGCGAGGACCCGGCGCGCCCGGGTGCTCACCAGCGCCTGCGCGAGCTCGGGCACCTTCAGGTGCGGGAGCACGCTGGTGAACCATGATCCGGGGCCGAAGACCACCCAGTCGGCGTCCTGGATCGCGGCCAGCGCCTGGGGGCAGGCGGGCGGATCCGGCGGCACCAGCGAGACACTGCGCACCTTGCCGGGGGTCATCGCGCAGGCGACCTGGCCGCGGACCTGGCTGAGCTCGTACGGCGCGGCGGGGTCGGCCCCTTCGACCTCCGCGACGATGTCGAGCGGAACCGTGGACATCGGGAGCACCCTGCCCTGCGCGCCGAGCAGCCGGGCCACCCAGTCCAGGCCGCCGACGGGGTCGTCGAGCAGCTCCCAGAGGGCGACGATGAGCAGGTTGCCGACCGCGTGGTCGTGCAGATCTCCCTGGCTGCGGAACCGGTGCTGGACGACCCGGCTCCAGGTCTGGCCCCACTCGTCGTCACCGCACAGGGCGGCCAGCGCCATCCGCAGATCGCCGGGAGGCAACACCCCGAGTTCGCGGCGCAGCCGTCCGCTGGAGCCTCCGTCGTCGGCCACCGTCACCACGGCGGTGAGCCGGTCGGTGACGCGGCGCAGCGCGGACAGCGAAGCGTAGAGGCCATGACCACCGCCGAACGCCACGACCTTGGGGGATCCGCTCACCTGGTAGCCCGTCTCCTTATCCCCCCGCGGTTCCCCGCGGTTCCCGCAGTGCTCCGCGACCACCGTTTCCCGACGACCTCGGCCCGACGCCGCAGGCCTACTCCCGGCCGAGATCGCGGTGGGCGACCTGGACGTCCAGACCCTCGTCCCGCAGCCGGGCGGCGAGCTGCTCGGTCATGGCCACACTACGGTGTTTTCCGCCGGTACAGCCCACGGCGAGCGTCACGTAGTGCTTGCCCTCGCGCTCGTAGCCCTCGGTGAGGAGCCGCAGCACCTCGGTGTAGGCGTCCAGGAACTCCTTGGCGCCCCGCTGGCTCAGCACATAGTCCCGTACGGCCTCGTCGCGGCCGTTCTGCGCGCGGAGCTCGGGCACCCAGTGCGGGTTGGGCAGGAAGCGGCAGTCCACGACCAGGTCGGCGTCGACCGGAAGCCCGTACTTGTAGCCGAAGGAGACCACGGTCGCGCGCAGGCTCGACTCGCCGCTGTCGTCGCCGAAGAATCCGACGATCTTGGCGCGGAGCTCGTGCACGTTGAGCCCGGTGGTGTCGAGCACGAGGTCGGCCTCGGCGCGCACCTCGAGCAGCCGCGCCCGTTCCCGGGCGATGCCGTCGACCAGCCGCCCGTCCTCCTGCAGCGGATGCGGGCGGCGTACGTTCTCGAACCGCCGCACCAGCTCGTCGTCGCTGGCCTCCAGGAACACCACCCGGGGGTGCACCCCGCGGGCCTCCAGCTCCTCGATCGAGGTGTGCAGGTCCGTGGTGAAGGCGCGGCTGCGCACGTCGACGACGACGGCGATCCGCGGCACCGCGCCCTGCACCCGCCCGCCGAGATCGGCCATGGTGGCGAGCAGTCCCGGCGGGAGGTTATCGACCACGAACCAGTCGAGGTCCTCCAGCGACTTGGCCGCGGTGCTGCGTCCCGCACCCGACATCCCCGTGATGATGACGATGTCCGGGATCTGTTTCCCGTGTGTCTCGCTCACCCTGCTCCCCCCGCTCGTCCGCCCGGCTCCTGGGCGTGCAGTGCCACCGTGATCGTCTCAGCGGTGCGGCGGCCGATGCCGGGAACCTCGGCTATCTGGTCGGGCGTCGCCTGCCTCAGCCGCTGCACCGATCCGAAGTGTTTCAGCAGGGCCGTGCGCCGCGCCTTGCCGAGACCTGGAACTTTATCGAGTTCACTGGCCGTCATGCCCTTGGACCGCTTGGCGCGATGGAAAGTGATCGCGAACCGGTGGGCCTCGTCCCGGACCCGCTGCAGCAGGTACAGCCCCTCGCTGGCGCGCGGCAGGATCACCGGGTCCTCGTCCTCGGGGAGCCAGACCTCTTCGAGCCGCTTGGCCAGCCCGCACACGGCGATGTCGTCGAGGCCGAGCTCGTCCAGGGCCCGCTGAGCGGCCGCGACCTGTGGCGGGCCGCCGTCGATCACCACCAGGTTGGGCGGGTAGGCGAACTTGCGCGGCTTGCCGGTCTCCGGGTCGATCGGCTGCGCCCGGCCCTCCTCGTGGTCGTCGAAGCCGTAGGCGGTGAGCACATGGCCCGCGGCCACGGCGTCGTCAGCGCCCGTGCCGCCCGTGCCGCCGGTGCCGCCGGCGGCCTCGGCGGCGCCCGGCCTGGGCACCGGGTCACGTTCGTCGAGGTAGCGCCGGAACCGGCGGGTGATCACCTCGTGGATGGAGCGGACGTCGTCCTGGCCTTCGACCCAGCGGATGCTGAAGCGCCGGTATTCGCTCTTGCGCGCCAGCCCGTCCTCGAAGACCACCATGGACGCGACCACGTTGGTGCCCTGCAGGTTGGACACGTCATAGCACTCGATGCGCAGCGGCGCCTGGTCCAGCTCCAGGGACTCCTGGATCTCCTGCAGCGCCTTGCTGCGGGTGGTCAGGTCGCTGGCGCGGCGGGTCTTGTGCTGCTTGAGCGCCTCGTGCGCATTACGCGCGACGGTCTCCATCAGCGCCTTCTTGTCACCGCGCTGCGGCACCCGCAGCCGTACGGGCCCGCCGCGGTGCTCGGACAGCAGCTCGGCCATGGCCCCGGGCTCCGGCGGCTCCTCGGGCACCAGCACCTCGCGCGGAACCGACTCGCTCTCGCTGTAGGCCTGGATGAGGAAATGCTCGACGAGGTCACTGGTGCTGACGTCCTCGACCTTGTCGACGACCCAGCCGCGCTGCCCCCGGATCCGCCCGCCGCGCACGTAGAACACCTGGACGGCGGCCTCGAGCTGGTCCTCGGCCAACGCGATCACATCGCACTCGGTCGTGTCGGGGAGCACGACGGCCTGCTTCTCCAGGGCCCGCTCCAGCGCCCGGATGTCGTCACGGAGCCGGGCGGCGCGCTCGTACTCCTCGACCTTGGCGGCCGCCAGCATGTCGCGTTCGATCCGCTTGATGAACCGGCCGGCGTTGCCGGCCATGAAGTCGCAGAAGTCCTCGGCGAGCAGCTGGTGCTCCTGCTTGCTGACCCTGCCGACACAGGGCGCCGCGCACTTGCCGATGTAGCCCAGCAGGCAGGGCCGGCCGATCTGCTCGGCCCGCTTGAAGACGCCCGCCGAGCAGGTACGGACCGGGAAGACGCGCAGCAGGAGGTCGACCGTCTCGCGGATGGCCCAGGCATGGGAGTAGGGCCCGAAGTAGCGGACGCCCTTGCGCTTGGCCCCCCGCATGACCATCACCCGCGGATACTCGTCGTTGACCGTGACAGCAAGGTAGGGGTAGGACTTGTCGTCGCGGTAACGAACGTTGAACCGCGGGTCGAACTCCTTGATCCAGGAGTATTCGAGCTGGAGGGCCTCGACCTCGGTGCCCACCATGGTCCAGTCGACGCTCGCGGCCGTCTGCAGCATCGACTGGGTCCGGGGATGCAGGCCGGCGAAGTCGGCGAAATAGGAGTTCAGCCGTGAGCGCAGGCTCTTGGCCTTGCCGACGTAGATCACCCGGCCGTGCTCATCGCGGAACCGGTAGACGCCGGGCGATTCTGGGATCGACCCGGACGCGGGCCGGTAACTCGCCGGATCTGCCACATCACCAAGACTAGTGCGGCCGTGTGACACTCCGTGCCCCGCGAATTCGCCCTGCGGCCCGGCGGGTGCCGGACCGGACCGCAACACCCGAGGGACCCCGGCCGCGGTCCGGCCTCGCCGGGCGTCAGGCCAGGCTGATCTCACCGCCCTGAACCTTGATCTTCTTGGCCGGGAGCGGTTGCGGCGCGGGACCGGCCACCACCGAGGCATCGGTGATCTTGTACTTGCTGCCGTGGCAGGGGCAGTTGATGGTGCCGCCGGAGACCGCGCCGACCGTGCACCCCATGTGAGTGCAGACGGCGCTGAAGGCGTGGAACTCCCCCGCCTTCGGCTGGGTCACCACGACCTTCTCGGCTTCGAAGACCTTGCCGCCGCCGACCGGGATGGCACTGGTCTTGCCCAGGCCCTTGGCCGCGGGGGCCGAAGGCTGAGCGCCGCTCGTCGACGACCCGCTGCCTCCCGAACTCCCCGAACCGCTGGAGTTACCGCAGGCCGCGAGCACGCCGGCGACCCCGGCGAGCCCCACTCCCATGAGGAGTCCACGCCGGGTGTTCCCCTCCACCGGCGATTCCTGCCCCGAACCATCCTGCGCGGACACGGGCGTGAAACGCTCCCCATCCGGTGCGGACTCCTGTCGCATGCACCGACCTCCCTCAGTTCAAACCCGCCCGGCCTGAGCGGGTGGTTGGACGCACACTGGGAGATACGGAAAGTGACGGCGACCGGTTCAACGGCCAGGTGACGATGAGGTATCGGCCGTACCGGGGCCTCCGGCCCGGACGGCCGTACCGGTCATCCGAGGAGCTTCGCGAGGAAGGTGCCGGTGTGGCTCTCCTCGACCTTGGCGATGTCCTCGGGCGTACCGGCCGCGACCAGGGTGCCGCCCCGGGAACCGCCCTCCGGGCCCATGTCGACGATCCAGTCGGCGGTCTTGATCACGTCGAGGTTGTGCTCGATGACGATGACGGTGTTGCCGCCGTCCACCAGCCGGCCGAGCACGCCGAGGAGCTTGCGGATGTCCTCGAAGTGCAGGCCGGTGGTCGGCTCGTCCAGCACGTAGATCGTCCGGCCGGTGGAGCGCTTCTGCAGCTCGGAGGCGAGCTTGACCCGCTGCGCCTCGCCGCCGGACAGGGTCGGCGCGGGCTGCCCCAGCCGCACGTAGCCCAGGCCGACGTCGTTGAGGGTCCGCAGATGCCGGTGGATGGCCGGAATGTTCTCGAAGAACTCCGCCGCCTCCTCGATCGGCATGTCGAGGATCTCCGAGATCGTCTTGCCCTTGTAGTGGACCTCGAGCGTCTCCCGGTTGTAGCGGGCGCCGTGGCAGACCTCGCACGGGACGTAGACGTCCGGCAGGAAGTTCATCTCGATCTTGATGGTGCCGTCACCGGAGCAGTTCTCGCACCGGCCGCCCTTGACGTTGAAGGAGAACCGGCCCGGCATGTAGCCGCGGATCTTGGCCTCGGTGGTCTGCGCGAACAGCTTGCGGACATGGTCGAAGACGCCGGTGTAGGTGGCCGGGTTGGACCTGGGGGTCCGCCCGATCGGCGACTGGTCGACGTGCACGACCTTGTCGAGCTGGTCGACGCCGGTGACCCGTTTGTGCCTGCCGGGGACGGTCCGGGCGCCGTTGAGCTGCTTGGCCAGCGAGTTGTAGAGGATGTCGTTGACCAGGGTGGACTTGCCGGAACCCGAGACCCCGGTGACCGCGGTGAAGACGCCCAGCGGGAAGGCGACATCGACGTTGCGCAGGTTGTGCTCCTGCGCGCCCTTCACGACGATCTCGCGGCCCTTCACGGGCACGCGGCGGGTGGCCGGGACGGGGATGGAGCGCCGCCCCGACAGGTAGGCGCCGGTCATCGAGTCCGGCGACGCCAGCAGGTCGGCGACCGTGCCGGACACGACGACCTTGCCACCGTGCTCACCCGCGCCCGGGCCGATGTCGACCACCCAGTCGGCGGCGTGGATGGTGTCCTCGTCGTGCTCGACGACGATCAGCGTGTTGCCGATGTCGCGGAGCCGGACGAGGGTCTCCAGCAGCCGGTGGTTGTCGCGCTGGTGCAGCCCGATCGACGGCTCGTCCAGGACGTAGAGCACGCCCACCAGCCCGGAGCCGATCTGGGTGGCCAGCCGGATCCGCTGTGCCTCGCCGCCCGCCAGCGTCGCGGAGGCACGGTCGAGGCTCAGGTAGTCCAGGCCGACGTCCAGCAGGAAGCCCAGCCGGGCGTTGACCTCCTTGAGCACCCGCTCGGCGATGTGCGTCTCGCGCTCGCTGAGCTCCAGGCCGAGCAGGAACTTGGCGCACTCCCCGATGGGCATGCCCGCCACGTCCGCGATCGACCTGCCGCCGATCGTGACGGCCAGCACGACCGGCTTGAGCCGGGCGCCGTGGCAGGTCGGGCAGGGGATCTCCCGCATGTAGCCCTCGAAGCGCTCGCGGGTGGCGTCGCTCTCCGACTCCGAGTGCCGCCGCTGGATGTAGGGGACCACGCCCTCGTAGCTGGTGTAGTAGGAGCGCTGCCGGCCGTACCGGTTGCGGTAGCTGACGTGCACCTGGGTGTCGTGACCCTGCACGATGGCCTTGCGGGCCTTGGCGGGCAGCTTGTCGAAGGGCGTGTCCAGGTCGAAGCCCATGGCGTCGCCGAGCGCGCCCAGCAGGCGCAGGAAGTACTCGCTGATGTGCCCGTTGGACCACGGCGCGACCGCGCCCTCGCGGAGGGTCTTTTCCCCGTCCGGGATGAGCAGGTCCGGGTCGACCTCCATGCGGGTGCCGAGCCCCGTGCAGTCGGGGCAGGCGCCGTACGGCGAGTTGAACGAGAAGGAACGAGGCTCCATCTCGTCGAAGGACAGGTCGTCGTAGGGGCAGTAGAGGTGTTCGGAGTACATCCGCTGCCGGTGCTCGTGATCGTCGGGCAGGTCGACGAAGTCCAGCACGATGGTGCCGCCGGCCAGTCCCAGCGCCGTCTCGACCGAGTCTGCCAGCCGGCGCTGCGCGCCGTCCTTGACCGCGAGCCGGTCGACGACGACGGAGATGTCGTGCTTCTCCTGCTTCTTGAGCGTGGGCGGCTCGTCCAGCCGGACGGCCACCCCGTCGACGAGGGCCCGGGAGAACCCCTTGCTCTGCAGTTCCTTGAACAGCTCGAGGTACTCGCCCTTACGGCCGCGGACGACCGGGGCCAGCACCTGGAACCGGGTGCCCTCCTCCAGTTCCAGCACGCGGTCGACGATCTGCTGGGGGGCCTGCTTGCTGATCGCGCGGCCGCACACCGGGCAGTGCGGGTGGCCGATCCGCGCGTAGAGCAGCCGCAGGTAGTCGTAGACCTCGGTGATCGTGCCGACCGTGGACCGCGGGTTCTTGCTGGTGGACTTCTGGTCGATCGAGACGGCCGGCGACAGCCCCTCGATGAAGTCGACGTCGGGCTTGTCCATCTGGCCCAGGAACTGCCTGGCATAGGACGAGAGCGACTCGACGTAGCGCCGCTGTCCCTCGGCGAAGATCGTGTCGAACGCCAGGCTGGACTTTCCCGAACCGGACAGCCCGGTGAACACGATCAGGGCGTCCCGCGGCAGGTCGAGCGAGACGTCCTTGAGGTTGTGTTCGCGCGCTCCACGAACGATGAGTCGATCATGCACGGTGTATTCCGGTTCCCCTTGGGCCTGGGTAAGACGTACCACTGTCAGGCTAGCGAGGGGGTACGACAGAATCGCTCACAACGGCGGCACCCCACCTCACCAAGCACAGACCGTACACGTGTTCGAAGCCGGACACCCACAGAACGGTGTACGGTCCGTCCGCGGCCCGGGAGTTCGGCGGTGACTCCGCAGGCGTCCGCCGCGGGGGTCTGCGGACTCCAGAATACGTCCTGGACCCGGCTGCGGAGTCCGGCGGCGCGTCATCCCCGGCCACGCCCGCCGGCTCTCGCGAAAAGACCGGGACATGCCCCCAGTCGTGGCACCGGACGCTCGCGGCTCCAGCCACTCCTACCGGATCCGGGTCACCGACCCGCTCGGCAACGTCGTCACCAGCGCGCCCTCCAAGCCGATCAAGGTCGGCTGACCGGCGGCCGCGGTCCGGCTACCCGCCGTTGCGCTTGGCGAGCTCCGATTTGATGCCACCGACCACCGCCTGGAGGTGGTAGTCGCAGACGGCGTCGTTGGAGCGGCGCCCACGGAACCACAGGGTCTGGACCACGAAGTCGGCTGGATCGCCACACGGGCATGTCCGCGAGCTGTCAGGGTCAGCGGGGAGGACGGTGACACCAGATGTGGCCATGTCTCCAAGGTAGGCCCTAAACGTTCTTTTGTGAGCTGCGGCTTTGCGTGGAGTCACCATTCGTTATCGAGCGATTCACGGTGCGCGCACGCCCGGCTACCCGGACGAACGGCCGCCGACGCTCACCTGTCCTGGAGGCCAGCTTCCCCTTACCTTCCGAACCCCTGCCGGGGGTCCGGCGTCCAACGCACATCCGGAACGCCGAGGGGAACTGGAGGCCGCAGAGAAGGCGTCCCACTTGTGGGACCGGTGAGCACCGAGCACGTGGCGGTCTTCGACGACAGCGCACTCTCTCCAGTTTGGGGCGACTGCGGGCGCAGGCCCGCCCCTGATCTCGGAGGCAGCCATGCGAAGTACCACATCACCGGACGATGCGATCATGATCGGCGAGTCGATGACGAGCGACCCGGCGGCGAATGCCGGGCGGCTCGTCTACCGTCTCCTGCTCGCCGTGGACATCGAGAAGTACAGCGTGCGAGGTGCGCGGGAGCAGTTCCTCGCCCAGACCGACCTGTCCCAGGCCCTGGAGACCGCGGCCCTGCGCACGGGCCTCAACCGCCGGCTCTGGGAGCGGGAGGTCCGCGGGGACGGGGAGCTCTCGGTCCTTCCGGAGAGCGTGGACGCCTCACAGGTCATCAGCGGCTTCACCCGCGAACTGGGGCGCGCGATCGGCGCGGTCAACCTCAGGCAGCCGCAGCGACCGAGGCTGCGGGTGCGGCTGGCCCTGCACCACGGAACGCTCACTCCGGGCCCGTTCGGACCCGCGGGGGACGCGCCGATCGTCGTCAGCCGGCTGCTCGACGCCAAGCCGGTACGCACCCATCTCGCCCAGCGGCAGGATCTCGACCTGGCGCTGGTGATCTCCGGCTCGCTCTACCAGGACGTGGTCAGGACAGGGTTCTGCGCGCTGGATCCGGAGCGCTTCCGGCCGCTGCGCATCAAGGTGAAGGGCACCTCGTACCAGGGTTACACCTACGTCCCGGCCGGACGCGCCCGGCGGGCGGCGCTCATCGCGCAGCACAACGTGCCCCGGCAGCCCGGACCGCATCTGCCGCTCACTGCGGAGGCCAAGGTCCTCAGCCTGCCCCGCCCGGACGAGATCGTCACCGGCTGAGTTCACCGGCGCACCGCCCCCGTCATCGGTGGGGCAGGTGCGCGAAGCCCGCGCCGGGTACGTCAAGATAGGTGCCGGAGCCGGCGGGAGGAGCATTGGGTGGAGGATCGGCGCGCGGCGCTGGCGGATCTCGACGCCGCCACCGAGCGGTTGCTCACCACGGCCGCCAGGCTGTCGGACGAGGACATGCGCGCCCCTTCGCGGTTGCCCGGCTGGAGCCGGGGGCACGTGGCCGCGCATCTGTCGCGCAACGCCGACTCCTGCTGGAACCTGCTGGAGTGGGCCCGCACCGGCCGGGAGATCCCGCAGTACGAAAGCGCCCGGCGCCGCGAAGACGACGTCGCCCTGGGGTCCGGGCGCCCGGCCGCGCAGCAGCTCGACGACCTGCGCGAGTCCGCCGCCCGCTTCGCGCGCCAGGCCCGAACTCTGCCGGAGAGCGCATGGCACGCGACCGTGCGCGCACTCCACGGGTGGGAGCACCCCGCGTGGTTCACTGTGTACCGGCGGTGGCGCGAGGTCGAGGTGCACCACGCCGACCTGGACGCCGGCTACTCCCGCGCCGACTGGCCGGACCCCTACGTCGGCTGGGAGCTCACCGCGACCCTCGCCTGGCTCACCGAGCGCGGCGGGCTGGCCGCCGGGCGGGTGCGCGCCACCGACGCCGACCTCGATGTGCGGCTCGGCGACGGGCCTGAGATCAGCGGGCCTCAGCGGGAACTGCTGGGCTGGCTGATGGGTCGTACCAGCGGCACGATTTTGTCGATCACGAAGGGGGCGGCGCTGCCCGCGCCGCCGCCCTGGCCACAGGGACCCGCGACCGACCGGAGGCAGGCTTGAGTTACAACGGAGATGTCAAGGTGGGCGGCAGGCCCGACGTCCGGGAGTTGCCCGGGCTCACGGTCACCAAGGTGGCCGTGGGGCCCTACGACAACAACGCCTATGTGCTGCGCTGCGCCGCGACCGGTGAGCAACTGCTCATCGACGCCGCGAACGAACCGGACCGGCTGCTGGATCTCGTCGGTGACGGACCGCTGGGCCGCATCGTGACGACCCACCGTCACCAGGATCACTGGCAGGCGCTCAGTCAGGTCGCCAAGGCCACGAACGCCGCCGTCGTGGCCCATCCCTTCGATGCCGAGGCGCTGCCGGTGCCGGTGGCGGAGCCGGTGGAGGACGGCGCGACCGTACGCGTCGGGCAGGCGACGCTCGAGGTCATCCATCTGCGCGGGCACACCCCCGGCTCGATCGCCCTGCTCTACGACGCCGGGGGCGAGCTGAGCGCCACCCCGCACCTGTTCACCGGCGACAGCCTCTTCCCCGGAGGCGCGGGCAACACGTTCGGGGACCCGAACAACTTCAAGCAGCTCATGACCGATCTCACCGAGCGCGTCTTCGACCGGCTGCCCGACAAGACCTGGTTCTACCCCGGCCATGGCAAGGACTCGACCCTGGGCCGTGAGCGTCCCAGCATCCCCGAGTGGTGGTCCCGCGGCTGGTGAACGGCGCCGGTCCGGGTCGGGCCCTCGGCTGTTTCCGCCGCGCTCAGACGATGACGCGCACGGGGGTGGTCTCCACGGGGCCGTTGCGGGTCAGATCGGCGTAGGCACCGGCGAGCCGCAGCACGATGTCCTCGATCACCGGCTCCGGGAAGGCGAACGGCAGCCGGAAGAAGCTGCGGAACCGGCCGGTGCCGTCCATCGCCTGTCCCGGCACGATCTCGACGCCGTGCCGCAGCGCCACCTGGGCGTAGGCGGCGGTGTCGACGCCCGGGACCTCCACCCACAACGACAGGCCACCGTCCGGGCGGCGCCAGCGCCATGACGGCAGTCGGGCGTGCAGCAGATCCTCCAGCAGGCCCAGCTTGGCGCGCAGTTCCACGTCACGGGCGGCCCGGAGCTCCTCCATCCGGGGCAGCAGCCGTGCCGCGACGGCCTGGTCCAGCACGGCGCTGCCGAGGTCGGCCAGCACCTTGCGGCGCGCGAGCCGCTCGATGATCGTCGCCGGGCCGCGGACCCAGCCGGTCCGCAGTCCGGACCACACCGTCTTGCCGAGTGACCCGAGGGTGAGCACGTCGGCGCCGGGCGGCGCGAAGGCGGCCAGCGGAGGCGGTTCGGGCGTGGACCGGAAGGCGTCGTAGGCCGAGTCCTCGACGATCGGCACCTGGTGGCGGGCGGCGAGGGCGGTGATCCTTTGGCGGCGCTCCCCCGACATCAGGGTCCCGGTGGGGTTCTGGTAGGTCGGCATCACATACAGCAGCGTCGGCCGGTGCCGGGCCAGGGCGGCCGCCACCTCGTCGGCGTCGATGCCCTCCTCGTCGAGCGTGGCCGACAGCACGTGCGCGCCGTGGGAACGGAACACGTCGGTGCATCCGGGGAAGCTGGGAGTCTCGATCAGCACGCTGCTGCCGCCGCGACGCAGGTAGAGCTCGCTGACCAGGCCGAGCGCCTGATGGGCACCCGTGGTGACGAGGACCTGGTCGGGGGCGGTGGGCAGACCGGTCACGGTGAAGTGCTCGGCGATCGCCTCGCGCAGAGCCGGCAGGCCCACCGCGTGGTAGCCGTCGGTGGCCAGCAGCGCGTCGAGGTCGGCGTCCAGGACCTCCCGCAGGGCCGTGCCCACGGCCGGCACCCCGGTACCGGCGGCCCTGGTCAATGAGATCACCGTGCCCGGTCCGTCGACCAGGCGCTGGAAGATGGTCGTAGCGGCGCCGCCCCGTACCCGGCCGTCGTCGACGGCGGACCGGACCGGCACGTCGGCGGCGATCCGAGTGCCACTGCCCTGGCGGCTCTCCAGCAGGGCCTCCCCGCGCAGCAGGTCGTAGGCGGCGACGACGGTCGCCCGGCTGACGCTGAGCAGCTCGGCGAGCCGCCGTTCGGCCGGCAGCACCGCGCCCGCCGGCAGCGTGCCCTCTTCGATGGCCGAGCGGACGGCGGCGGCGAGCTTGCGGTAGAGCGGTCCGCTCCCGGTGACCCAGTCGCCCAGCAGTTCGGCCAGCTTGGGCGCGTCGATGGTCACCAGATCAGAGCGATCCACTTAAGCCTCCATTGGCACTGTTGCAATCGATCCAATCATTCGAGAATGGAAGGACCAACGCAAGTGGTCGGCCGAAATTGGATCGAGAAATGGACTGCCTACTGGATGAGGTGGCATCGTGCTCCCCCTGATCGTCTTTACCGTGATCTTCGTGATCCTGGCGATCGCCGGCCCATGGCTGGGCGCCGACAGCCGGGACGGACAGGACTGGAGGACCGCCGGACGGACCGATCCGCGAACTCCTCCGGACTCGGATCCGCGCCTCTAGGCTGGGCGCATGATGGGACTTCTGATCTTGGTGGCGCTGGTGGCCGTCCTCGGCGGTGTGCTGCTGGTCGTGGTCGTCGTGGCCGCCGGGTCGCGAAGGAGCCGCGCGAACCCGATGGGCTACGCTCCGCCGGTGGGATACACCGGCCCGCCCGCCGGCCAGGTTGCGGCCGCGGGCCCGCACCAGGCCGGGACGGGAATGCTGCCGGGGCCGGCGCTGACGCAGGTGCGCATGCTGCTGTCGCGCGGCCAGAAGATCCAGGCGATCAAGGTGGTCCGGGAGGAGACCGGGATGGGCCTCAAGGACGCCAAGGACTACGTCGAGGCGATGGCCGCGGGCCGGATCCCACTGCAGGCGCCTCCGGCAGCGGTCCGGTCGGGCGGGGAGCCGGGCGGGACCCTGCTGTCGGAGCGGGTGCGGGCGTTCAAGGCCGCCGGAGACCCGGTCTCCGCCGTCGCGCTGGTGTGCGCCGAGACGGGCATGAGCCAGGGCGAGGCGGAGCGTTTCGTCGACGCGCTCGGCTGAGTCCCTCCCCCGGGACCGTCAGGGGATCCTGACGGGCGCTGACAGGTTCGTGGTCCACCATGGACGCGTGAGCAAAGACGTGAAACCCCCCGCTGTCGAGGTCGATCGCGCGCGGGTGCTGGCCTACCGGGTGGTGGCGCACGAGCTGGACCGGTCGCCCGGCCGCCGGCCCGAAGATCTGGCCGTGCTCGGCGTGGGTGTGCAGGACACCCCGTCCGGTTCCGCGCGGCAGGCGCTGGCGGCGCGCACGCCGATGCCTCCCGTGGACGGTGCGCTGGCGCTGCTGTGGACGGCGCGCGGTGCGCCGCACCTGCATCGCTGGGCCGATCTGCCGGGGCTGGCCGCCGCCCTGTGGCCGATGAGCGACGCCGACGCCTCGGCCCGGATCGCGAGCGCCCAGATCAAGGAGGGGACGCGGCTCGGCGTGGCGGCGTTCACCGCGGCGGCGCGGGCCATGCGCGAGGTCGTCACCGGGCCGATGGCCAGGGGCGAGGTGAGCACGGCCGTGAGCTCCCGGATCCCGCGGCCGCTCACCTATCAGTGCTCGGCCTGCGACGCCCGGCACATCTCGGGCGGTCTGTTCCAGCAGGTGGGACTGGCCGCGGGGGTACGGCTCGCCGCAGGTGCCTCGCCCGCCGTGCTCGTTCCCCTCGATGACCGGCCGGAGGTCCCCGGGGAGCCGGGAGACCCCGCCGCGCTGGTGACCGCCTACCTCCGGTTGCTCGGCCCCGCCGGTCCCGCCGAGGTCGCGAAGTTCCTGGGCACCACCCAGGCCGAGATACGTCGGGCCTGGCCGCGGGACCTGGCCGAGGTGCGGGTGGACGGGCGCCGTGCCTGGCTGCCCGCCGACCGGCTGGAGGCGCTGCGTTCGGCGTCCCCGCCGCCGATGGTCCGGCTGCTCCCGCCGTCGGATCCGTTTCTCCAGGCCCGCGACCGTGACCTTCTGGTGCCGGGTAGGGAGCGCCAGAAGGCCGTATGGCGGGCCCTGGCCAAGCCCGGCGCGCTCCTGGTGGACGGCGAGGTCGCCGGAGTCTGGCGAGCGCGCCTGACCGGCCGGGCCACGCTGGAGGTGACGGTCACCGCGTTCGATCCGCCGGCCGCCGCCCTGCGTACCGCCGTGGACGAGGAGGCCGGTCACCTGGCCGCCGCCCGGGGCGCCGCCGCCGTCCGGGTGCGGTTCGGCACGGGGGGCTGAGCGCAGATGTTATTTGGGGCCCCGGATCAGGCGGGAGAGCCTGCGGCCGATGAGAAGGTAGGCCAGGACCACGCCCACGGTGTTGAGGATGACGTCGTCGGAGTCGAACGCCCGCCCTGTGATGAGGCTGCCCTGCAGGGTCTCGATCGTCAGTGAGATGAGCCCGCACACCAGCGCCAGCCGCAGCGGACCGCGCAGCCGGGTGAATACCACGGGCAGCAGGACGCCGAGCGGAGCGAGCAGCGCGAGGTTGCCGCCGATCTGCAGCACGGCCTCCTTGATGCTGGGCCGGTCGAGGTAGAATCGCAGGGTGTGGCCGGGCTGGGTGTTGCCGACCGCCTGCCCGTGGTCGTGGACCGGGGTGAGGGTGAGCCGGTAGGCCCACACGGAGAACACGCCGAGAGCGGCCAGGGCGATGAGGATGGCGGCCACTCGCAGCGGAGTGAAATACCACGAGGTCTTACGGCTCGTCTTCGCCTTCGACGAGGACCGTGTTCTGGCCAGCGTTGGCACAGTGGTGTTCCCTTCCGTGTCGCGCCCGCTTCGGACGTGACTTGTTGTCCCCGGGGTGTCCGCGCTGGACACGTCTGGTGTCCCCATGCGTCGAGCAGGTATGCGAATATCCCGTCCGAACAACGGCACAGGGTGGGAAAACTCGCATCGAGTACAGGGAGTTACGGACGTGAACGAGGTCGACCCGGAGCTGGTGGAGCTCGCGACGAAAGTATTCCAGCTGGCCCGGTCGGGCGCGGCGGACGACCTGGTCGCCTACGTCGACGCCGGCGTGCCCGTGAACCTGACCAATGACAAGGGCGACAGCCTGCTGATGCTCGCGGCCTACCATGGGCACGCCGGGACCGTGCGCGCGCTGCTGGCCCGGGGGGCCGACGCGGAGCGCACGAACGACCGAGGGCAGCGGCCTCTCGCCGGAGCGGTGTTCAAGAACGAGCCGGACGTGGTGCGGGCCCTGCTGGAGGCCGGCGCCGACCCGCGTGCGGGGCGGCCCTCGGCCATCGACACCGCTCGCATGTTCGGCAACGACGAGTTCCTCACCTGGTTCGAGGCGGCGTCCCCCTGAGCGGTCACGCGGGTCATTTCAAGATGTTCACGGCCCGCGCGACGACCAGCACCATGGCCACGAGGGACACCCCGGACTGCACGAGCATCATCATCTTGGCCCACCGGCTGAGCGGCATCACGTCGGTGGGGCTGAAGGCGGTCGCGTTGGTGAACGACAGGTAGAGGTAGTCCACGAAGGCCGGCTCCCATTCGGGCGGCGCGAGCTCGGGGGCCTGCATCTGCACGAAGAGGAAGTCGGGATAGGTCTTGCGCGCGTGCGCGCGGGCGACCGGTCCGCCCCGGTCGAGCTCCCAGTACCACAGCCCGAACACGATGACATTGGTCCCCCAGATGGCCGCGCCGGTGGACAGCAGGGCCGCGGCGTTGTCACCCGCCGTGCCGTGGAGCAGCTCGTAGACGAGCCTGAGGGCCGAGATGGTGTTGGCGACGCTGATGGCGGCGATCAGGGTCACGCTGACGGCCCGTAGCAGCCGGGACTCCCGGTCGATCCGGGTGGGGTTGGCCGCGATCAGCCCGGCCGCCAGCGCGATCTCCAGGCCGGGCAGCAGCAGGTGCGGCTGCAGGGCGAAGCGGCGGGGCAGCTCGATCTGGAGGACGATCGCGATCAGCACCGCGACCGTGACCGGCAGCCGCTGTTCACCCCTGGTGGAGCGCAGCCAGGCCGGCAGGTGCACCTCGTCGATGCGGCCGGCGTCGGTGTGCAGCACCCGTTCGAGATGCAGCACCTGACGGCGCAGTACGCCGGTCAGGTAGGCGGCGGCGGGGGTCGGTTCGTGCGGCGCTTCGGAGGTCACGGAAGCATTCTGCCGCCAGGGCGCCCGGACCCGGCCAGGACGCCCGGGTTCCGGCGCCGCGCGACGGTGCGGCGGCGCCGGATCCGGCCTCAACCGGGCTAGGCGCTGGACCCGAGGGTGACTTCGTGCCGGACGCGCCGCCGGAC
The DNA here is from genome assembly GCA_025964695.1 of Streptosporangiaceae bacterium. Classification (GTDB taxonomy): domain Bacteria; phylum Actinomycetota; class Actinomycetes; order Streptosporangiales; family Streptosporangiaceae; genus Actinomadura_E. Next base: position 28,964 of record JAOPYK010000081.1, read on the forward strand.
GTCCCGGACTTCGCGGAGCCGCCGCATGCCGCCGGCGCGGGTACGGCGGTGCGGACGAGGGCGATCAGTAACCGGGTCAGGGCCGCTCAGGCGAGAGGGGCTCTCATCGCGCGGTCTCCTTCTTGGGTCTCATCGTGCGGCCTCCTTCCTGGGAAGGTGGCCGGACCGGACGAGACAGCCGAGGGTGTCGCAGATGACCCGTGTCGCGATCAACGACGTGATCTCCGCGTTGTCATAGGGGGGTGAGCATTCGACGATCTCGATCCCGGCGAGGGGAGCGGCGTCGGCGATGATCTGGATGAACTTCAGCACCTCGCGGGGCAGGAACCCGCCGGGCTCTGGCCAGCCGGTGCCGGGCACGAACGCGGCGTCGAGGCAGTCGACGTCGAAGCTCAGCCAGACCGCCTCGGCGTTGCGCCACGCCACCTCGAGCGCCTTCTCCGCGGCGGCCTCGATCCCCATCTCGACGCAGTCGGTGACCGTCATGATCGTGGTGCCGCGCTCCCTGCCGACCTTCACGCCCGGGCGGGGGGCCTGCCAGCCGCCGATGCCGATCTGAACGAGGTTCTCCGCGGGCACGTTGGGGATGTCGGTGGCGTGGAACCACGGCGTGGTGTGCATCCGCTCGTCGAGGTCGGTCTCCTGGGTGTCGACGTGCCGGTCGAAGTGGATGATGCCGAGGTTGCCCGACAGATGCTCGGCCACGCCGCGCACCGTCGGGTAACCGATGGAGTGGTCGCCGCCGAGCACCACGGGCAGGGCGCCCGACGCGTAGACGTGCGAGACCGCCTTGCTGATCTGATCGAAGGTCTTCTCGATGTTGCCGGGGATGGTGAAGATGTCTCCGAGGTCCGCGATCGTGATGGTCTCGCGCAGGTCCACGCCGAGCTCGAAGCTGTACGGTCCGTACAGGGCGGAGATCTTGCGGATCCCCTGCGGGCCGAACCTCGTCCCCGAGCGGTAGGTCGTGCCGCCGTCGAACGGCGCGCCCAGCACCGCGACGTCGTACTCGCCGCAGCGCCGGACGTCCTCGACGTAGGGCGCCTTCAGGAAGGTGTTGATGCCCGCGAAGTGCGGCAGCTCTCCCCGCGAGAACGTCGGGATGGAGCGGTCGACGATCGAGTCGGCGCCCTGCAGGCCGAGTTCCAGGCCACGGGCGATCTCCTCCTGGTGCCGGGTGGTCGGCAGGACCCGCTCCGCCGCGACGGCGTAGCGTGCCTCGGGCCCGTAGTCGCCGTGCAGTTCCTCCGGGTTGAACTCTTCCGGAAGGTGCTTGGGGTGGTAGTGCATAGAGCCTCCATGACGGTGCCCGGTCCAGGCAGAAGCCAGGCTTTCGCTGACCTCCCGGGCTTTTATCCCGCCGTGGAACGGATGCCGTCGGCGACACCCGCCTCGCCTCTCGGACCAGACCCGCGACTCGCCGGACAGGCGATGCGGCGGAACCCTAGGCGCGCCTCACGTTGTGAGTCGCCGACCATTGAAGTAGGGACCGGTACCGCACTCAATTCGGTGATGTAACCATTGTGTGAACATCACCTCACCGTCACTTCCGCACGACCATCCGGGGCGACACCCGCATAAATGAGACACTGCCCGAACTGGCTGTTTACCCCGAAGTCACATATATCCTGCATAATCCCCCGGATGATCAGGACTTTCCGGCTGCTCTGCGTCCTCCTTCTCGGACTGACGCCGGTCGCCTCGTGCCGTCTCCCGGGCGGGGGCGCGCCGGCGTCGAGCAGGCCCATCACCCTCGGCTTCAGCGCCTGGCCGGGCTGGTTCCCCTGGCAGGTGGCGCAGGAGAAGGGCTTTTTCAAGCGCAACGGCCTCAACGTCGACCTGCGGTACTACGACAACTACACCGACAGCCTGACGGCGCTCACCAACGGCGACATCCAGGCCAACAGCCAGACGCTCAACGACACCCTGTCCTCCGTGACGGACGGTTCCAGGGAGACGATCGTCCTGGTCAACGACAACTCCACCGGCAACGACCAGATCATCGCCCGGCCCGGCATCGCCTCCGTTGCCGGCCTCAAGGGCAAGAAGGTCGCCGCCGAAGAGGGGACCGTCGACCATTACCTGCTGATGCTGGCCCTGAAGAAGGCTGGACTGTCGGCCAAGGACGTCACCTTCGAGCCGCTGGCGACCGACGCCGCGGCGACCGCGCTCGTCAGCGGCAAGATCGACGCCGTCGGGGTGTTCGCGCCGTTCACCACCGCGGCGCTCAAACTCCGCGGCAGCCGGGCGCTGACGACCTCCAAGGACTTCCCGGGTGCGATCCCGGACCATCTGGTGGTCTCCGGGGCCTTCCTCGACCAGCAGCCCGGATCCGTACAGGCGCTGGTCAAGACCTGGTTCGACACCATCGCGTGGATCTCCGCCAACAGAGCGGAGGCGGTACGCATCATGGCGAAGCGGGCCGGGGTGAGCGAGGCCGAGTACCGGACCTACGACGCGGGAACCACGATCTTCTCCCTCGACGACAACCTGCGGGCGTTCACTCCGGGCCGCACCTCGGCCCACCTCTCCTACCAGGCCACGGCGCTGTCGGGCTTCCTGCTCGACAACCGGCTGACCCAGATCAAGCCGACCCTCGACAGGCTGATCGACCCGCGCTTCGTCAAGGCGCTCAGACAGTGAGCCGATGGGGCGCCTCACCCGCGGGCGCCGGAAACTCAGCCGGGGATGACGACGCCACCTTTTGCCCATCTAGGCGGGTTCGGCCACACAGCCATCACTTCGCCGAAACACATACGCAATGCGATGGGCCTAACCTCGCCATGGATTACCGGCCTTTTCCCGGTCCATCGGGGTCTTTTCCACGATCGTCGGACGCCGCACGGACGACGAAGGATACGCGCATGAGCGCCGAACCTGGGAAGAAACACGTGAGTCCCATGCACAGGCCGACAGGGCCGTCCGATGAGCGCACCACCGGGTCACGGGGCGAGGGGTACACGTGAGCGCACGGCACCGCGCGTCGGGGCGCGGCCCGGACGCAGAGACCACCGGCGGATTCGACGTGGTGCTCTCGGCGCCTCCAAGACTCTCGGGTCCCCCGCCCGCGCACTCGCCCGATCCCGGGATCGCCTACCGTCCCGAGGAGCGGCGGCGCCGCTTCGCGCGGCTGCGGACGATCCGCGCCCGGCTGGCCCTCATCCTCTCGGTGCCCACGATCCTGCTGGTGGCGCTCGCCTGTCTCGGGGTGGTCAACCAGTTCAGAGTCTCCGCTGACGCGGCCGCCGCCACGGGCAACGTCGAGCTCGTGCTGTCCACGCAGGATCTGATCCACTCCTTCCAGCGCGAACGCGACCTCACCAGCGGGGTGCTCGGCGGCGCCGAGCAGTATCGCGCGCAGATGGAGGCGCAGCGCCGCGCCTCGGACCAGAACCGGGCGACCCTCGGCCGGCTGCTGGCCAGCAAGAACAGCCCGAGCGCGCTGGCGGTGCGCGGCGCCCTGCGGAACCTGGATCCGCTGGAGTCCGTGCGCCGTTCCATCGACGGCGGGCAGCTGGCCAGGCCGGCCATGCTGGACTTCTACACGAACGCGATCGTGGCGCTGAGCACCGCCTCCATCGACGGCAACGCCGGGCAGGACGATGTGGTGCTGCGGCGCGCCCTCGAATCCCTGCACGCCCTCGGGGACGCGAAGGAGGCCACCGCGCTCGAGCGCGGCCAGCTCAACGGCGTGTTCGCGCTGGGCCGGTTCAGCCAGGACGACTACCTCAGGTTCGCTCAGACCCGGGCCGCCAAGATCGACGCGCTCGCGGAGTTCCGCCGGGTGGCGACCCCGCAGCGCATGGCGGCGCTGGACGCCGCGCAGCGGACCCCCGAGGCGGTCTTCGCCGCCGGCTACGAACAGCGGGCGCTGGGCGGCGCCAGCGGCAGGAAGCTGAACCTCAGCCCGCCGAAGTGGTCGGCGGCCATGACCACGGTGGGCTACGACCTGCGCGAGATCCAGCGCGGCATCAGCGACGACGTCCGGGCCCGCGCCCAGCAGATCAAGAACGACGCCGACTGGCTGCTCGGCTTCTACGCCATAGGAGCCGCCGTCACCCTCGCGCTCGCCCTGCTCCTGTGGCTCTACACCTTCGGATCGATCATGCGGCCGCTGAAGATGCTGACCCGGGAGGCGCGTGAGGCGGCCGAACGCCGGCTGCCGGGCGCCGTCGCCCGCATCCGGGCCGCGGAGGAGCCGGGCGAGGTGGTGCTCGATTCGTCTCGTTCCACGCTGGCCCGCCGCAACGACGAGTTCGCCGAGGTGGCGGGGGCGCTGGACCATCTCCAGGAGACGGCGGTGCGGCTGGCGGTCGAGCAGGCGGTCATCCGGCACAACACCGCCGAGTCCCTCGCCAACCTCGGCCGCCGCAACCAGAACCTGGTGCGCAGGCAGCTCGGCTTCATCAGCGCGCTGGAGCGCGAGGAGGCCGACCCGAGCGCGCTGGCCAACCTGTTCGAGCTCGACCACCTGGCGACCCGCATGCGCCGCAACGCCGAGAGCCTGCTGGTCCTGGTCGGCGAGCACAGTCCCCGGCGTTGGTCCGGTGCGGTCGAGGTGGGTGACGTGCTCCGGTCGGCCTTCGCCGAGGTCGAGGACTACCGGCGGGTGATCCTGCGCAGGGCCGACAACGCCCATGTCCAGGGCGGGGCGGCGGCGGAGGTCTCGCACCTGCTCGCGGAGCTGGTCGAGAACGCGCTGACCTTCTCTCCGCCCGACCAGGAGGTGGAGATCCAGGCGCGCGGTACCGGCTCGCAGTACCACATCGCCATCGTCGACCAGGGGGTCGGCATGAGCCGGGAGGCGATGGCCACCGCCAACGCCCGGCTGCGCGGCGAGCAGAGCTTCCTGGTCACCCCGACCAGGGCCCTGGGCCACTACGTCGTCGGCCGGTTGGCCCAGCGGCTCGGTATCGAGGTCTGGCTGCACGATTCGCCGCTCAACGGCGTCACGGCGCGCATCGTGCTGCCCGGGACCCTGCTGGTGACCTCGGAACGGCCCGCCGGACCGCCCTCGCGTACGGCGGTCCCGGCCCGCCTGGGCGCGGGTGTGCCCCGGCAGGGGCCGGCGGATACCGGCCCGATCCGCACCACGGCTCCCCTGGCGAGGGCCGTGGCGGTCGCCGCCCAGCCGGCCGCGGGTCCGGGCGGCGGCCCGGCGACG
>JAOPYK010000089.1 GCA_025964695.1 Streptosporangiaceae bacterium
GCATGGATCGAGAGTTTGGAGAAGGTTGGTGCCCCTCGTGCACAACCGGCCGGATTCCGTTGAACCGGTGGGGTGGAGTGGGCCGTACCCCTGGATGCCCGTGCTCCCGGGCTTGGTGATGCGGTCAGGGCGCCTGCGGGAAAACCTCCCGCAGGCGCCCACGCCACCATCGGCCTCGCGGTCCGTCGCCAGGATCGCCCGGCATCTCCAGGATGCCCGCCACGTCGACTAGGGGAAATGATGACCCCGCGGCTCGGGGCAGAATCCCGATGGCCCCGGCGCTGACGGCCGAGCCGTCCGGCCGTCCGCGACATTCCTCGTGAGCCCAGGCAACCTCGCGGGTGGCCGGCGCGTATGTGTCGTCGGTGGAAAGCCGGGAGGAGCACCTATGAGGACGGCCGGACGGTGAGCGACGAGCACGCGTTCGAGGACTTCGTGGTGGCGCGCGGATCCGCGTTGCTGCGGACGGCCGTGCTGCTGTGCGCGGGATCGAGGCATGACGCCGAGGACGCCGTGCAGACCGCGCTGGAGAAGGCCTACCGGCACTGGGGGAGGGTCGAAGGCGATCCCGAGCCGTACGTACGCCGCATCCTGGTCAATGTCATCATCAGCCGGGCGCGGCGCTGGAAGGTGCTCCGCGAGGTCCACATGGCACATCCGCCCGAGCCGCTGGCGTCCTCGGCCGAAGACGGGGTCGTGCTGCGCGATCTGCTGATCCGGGAACTGCATCGGCTGCCGCCCCGCCAGCGGGCGGTGCTGGTCCTGCGCTACTGGGAGGACCTGTCCGAGCTCCAGATCGCCACCCTGCTCGGCTGTTCCGCCGGAACGGTCAAGTCGCAGGCCTCGAAGGCGCTGGCCCGTCTCCGCAATGCCGGTTTCGTGAGCGCGGGAGTATCGAATGAGCACTGAGAGCCGACTGCGTCAGGCGATGAGCGACCACGTGGCCGATGTGACGGCCTCGCCGGATCTCCTGGCCGGCGTACAACGGCGCCATCGCAGCCGAGTCGTACGGAACCGGGCGCTCACCGTCGCGGGACTCGCCGCGCTGGCGGTGGGAGTCCTGCCCGTGTACGGGCTCGTCACGGCGGACGGCGACGGTCACGTCTCCGCGAGCCGCGGCGGCTCCGTCTCGCAGCGGCCCAAAGCGAGCCCGCTTCAGCAGCCTCCGGCCGGCGTCACCTCGTGTGCCCTGAACGTGCCCATCCGGGTGATCCCGCCGTGGGCGCGGAGCGGGTTCAGCGCGGCCGAGCCGCGCATGGCGTACGTCCTCGGGGCCCGTGGTGACATCGTGGCCATCCTGTTCGGCAGTCCGCTGGCGGCGCCGCCACGCCAGAACCTGAGCAACAAGATCCTTTGGGTCTCGCGTGTACCGCTGGTGGCCGGAGACTCGCTGGTCATCGACGCCAGTCTGGAAGGTACGGCGACCAGGGTGACCCGCACGGTGCGCGGCGGACCCGGTCCTTCCGGCGTCGACCTGCCCGAGGCCGGATGCTGGCATCTCACCCTGAAGTGGTCGGGGCACACCGACACGATGGATCTCCGGTACTCCCATCAGCCCGGGTGAACCGCGACGGAGCCCGCTCGCGTACTGCTGATCGTCCCCCTGTTTGAGTCGCTAGACGAGGAGAGGAGGGGCGAGCGGGCCGAGGCGTCTGTGGTCCCGGCGTTAACAGGGAAAGGGCCACAGACGTCCCGGCGAACCGTCACCGGCGGCACGGCGGCCGGGCCGGTCTCGCCCCGCCCCGGTGGGGCCGTCAGCCGATGAGCGACCGGTGCGGGCTCAGCACGCAGAACTCAGCGCCCAGGCCGGCGCCCGGAAGCGGAACGCTCACGTGACGGCGCCGCGGGCGGCGAAGCGCTCGTCGCGCCAGGACCCGGAGTTCAGGACGTCCGCCAGTGCCCCGGCGGCGTCCCAGACGTCGCAGTAGGTCAGATACAGCGGGGCGAACCCGAACCGCATGATGTCGGGAGTCCGGAAGTCACCGATGATCCCGCGGTCGATGAGGGCCTGCACCACGGCGTAGCCGTACGGGTGGCGGAACGAGACCTGGCTGCCACGGCGCCCGGGCTCGCGGGGGGTCACCAGCTCTAGCCCCATGCCCTCGGTCAGCCGGATGAACAGCTCGGTGAGCGCCAGGCTCTTGACCCGCAGCGCCCGCAGGTCCACGCCCGCCCAGACCTCCAGGCTCGCCTGAAGCGCGGCAAAACTCAGCAGCGGCGGAGTACCGACGAGGAACCGTCCCATGCCGGGCGCGGGCGCGTACTCGCCGTCGAAGCCGAAGGGGTCCGCGTGCCCGAACCATCCGGTCAGCGGCTGAGAGACCGAGCCCTGGTGGCGCTCAGCGGCGTACACGAAGGCGGGCGAGCCGGGACCACCGTTGAGGTACTTGTAAGTGCAGCCCACGGCGAAGTCCGCGCCGCAGTCACCGAGCTCGACCGGGAGCGCGCCGGCGGTGTGGCACAGATCCCAGATCACGAGGGCCCCGTGCCGGTGGACCAGCTCGGTCACCGCGGCCATGTCGTACAGCCGTCCGGTGCGGTAGTCGGCATGGGACAGCAGCACCACCGCGACCCGGCCGTCGAGTGCGCCTTCGAGGGCGCCGTCCGGGCCCGGGTCGACCAGGCGGCGTTCGCAGCCGTCGAACAGGCCGCCGATCCCTTCGGTGACGTACAGGTCGGTCGGGAAGGAGCCGGGGTCGGAGACGATGATCCGTCGCCCCGGGCGCAACCGCAGCGTGGCGGCCAGCACCTTGAAAAGGTTGACCGACGTGGAGTCGCAGACCACGACCTCGCCGGGACCCGCGCCGACCAGCGGGGCCAGCCGGTCGCCCAGGCCCCGGGGCAGGTCGTACCATCCGGCGTCGTTCCAGCTCCGGATGAGGCCCTTTCCCCATTCGTTCTCGACCATCTCCCGGACCCGGGCGGAGGTACGGCGGGGGAGTGCGCCCAGGGAGTTCCCGTCCAGGTAGATCACCCCCTCCGGGAGGGTGAACTCCGCGCGGAAGGCCGCGAGCGGGTCCGCGGCGTCACAGGCTGCGCAGTCGGTGCGGGTGATCACGTGCCTAGATCTCGTTCCGTACGGTCCACAGTTCGGGGAAGACGTCTTGTTCGACGGCCTTGCGCAGCCACGACAGGCCGCTGGAGCCGGCGGTGCCGGGTTTGGCGCCCATCGCGCGCTTGACGGCGGACTGGTGCCGCTGGCGCCATCGGGTGACGCGTTCGGCGACGTCGAGCAGGAGTTCGGCGAGCCGCGCCAGGTCGCGGTGGGCCTCACCGGTATAGACGATCCGCCACGCCTTCTCCACCTCGGCGTGGGCCTCGTACGGCGCCGTCCGGTCGCCGTCGAGGTGGGACAGGGGGATCGGCAGGCCGCGCCGGTCCAGCAGTGCGAGTACGTCGTCGTAGAGGCTGGGCCCGTGCAGCGCGCCGGCGAGATCCGCGTGCACCTCGGGATCGGCCTCGTGCAGGCGCAGCATCGCCGGCGACTTGTTGCCGAGCAGGAACTCCAGATGCCGGTAGGCGTAGGACTGGAATCCCGAGGCCTCGCCCAGATGGCCGCGGAAGACGTTGAACTCGCCCGGGGTGAGGGTCGCCAGCAGGTCCCATGAGCCGACGAGGACGTCCTGGACGCCCAGGCCACGGCGCAGCGCCTCCATCGCCCCGGGCACGTCGTCCTCGCGGAGGGCGCGCTGTGCCTGCACCCACTCGTGCCGCAGCAGCCCGAAGAGCAGCTCCATGACCTGGGTCGTCACGATGAAGGACGTCTCCGCGCTCGCGCCGGTCCGCGGCCGCTGGAGGGAGTGGAGCGTGGCGATCTCCGCGTACGTCGAGTACGGGGTGGCGGCCGGCGACGACAGCCTCGGGGCGGCCACTCTCTGGTGCATCATGCGATCATTGTCTGCCCTGTCCTCCTCTACGCAGAAGAGGCATCGCATGCTGTTATGCCATAATGACTTGGTGTTTGAAAGGTATTTCGGGATACAGCGTTGTGTTCGGGAGAAGACATGGACGCGCTCGACAGGCGCCTGCTGGCGGAACTGCAGGACGACGCGCGGTTGTCGTTCAACGAGCTGTCGCGCCGGGTCAACCTGTCCTCGCCCGCCGTGGCGGAGCGGGTGCGGCGGCTCGAGGCGGACGGTGTCATCACCGGTCACCATGCCCACGTCGATCTGGCCAGGGCCGGACGGCCGATCACCGCGCTGGTCCAGGTCCAGTGCTACGGGCCGCGCTGTGTGCTGCGCGACTTCGAGGTCGAGACCTGGCCGGAGGTCGTCCAGCTGCACCGGGTCACCGGCGACGCCTGCTGTGTGCTGATGGTGGCGGTGCCCGCCATGGCGGCCTTCGAGGCGCTCATCGACCGGCTCGCGGAGTACGGCCCGCCCTCCAGCACGATGGTGCTGTCCAGCCCGGTGCTCTGGCGGCCGGTCGTCCCGGCGGAGCCCGCATGAGCCGCGAGGTGCTCAGCCGTACCGCGCCGGAGCCCGACCAGACCGTGCCGTACGGCCCGCACCCCGACCAGGTCATCGACATCCGGTTGCCCGCGCGGCTTCCGGCCCCGCTCGTCGTGATCGTGCACGGCGGGTTCTGGCGGGCGGAGTACGACCGGACCCACACGGGGCCCATGGCGGACGCGCTGGCATCGGTGGGCCATGTCGTCGCCGTGCCGGAGTTCCGCCGGTCCGGCTCTCCGGGCGGCGGCTGGCCGGGCACCTTCGACGACGTGGCCGCCGCGTTCGACGCACTCGGCGGGCTGGTGGAGCCGTACGGGGCGGACCCGGCACGCGTGGTGTGGGTGGGCCATTCCGCGGGTGGGCACCTCGCGCTGTGGGCCGCGGCCAGGCACCGGCTGCCCACGGGCTCGCGCTGGCACGCGGCCGGCCGGCCGGCCGGTGTGGTCTCGCTCGCCGGCTGCGGCTCGCTGGAGCTGTGTGACGCCTGGGGTCTCGATGATGGGGCCGCGGCGGCGCTGATGGGCGGCTCCGCGGCCGATGTCCCCGAGCGGTACGCGGTCGCCGATCCGGCGGCGCTGCTGCCCCTCGGGGTCCCCGTGACGCTGGTGCACGGGACGCGGGACGACCGGGTGCCGGTGGAGATGAGCCGTGAGTACGCCGCGCGGGCCGCCCGGGCGGGTGACTCGGTGACCCTGGCCGAACTGCCGGGAGTCGAGCATTTCGGCCTCATCGACCCGCTGTCCCCGGCCTGGCCGCACGTGCTCGCCGCCGTCACGGCCGTCACCGCGGCCGCTGGTCCGCTCCGCTGAGTGCCGGCGGCCGGTGCGATGGCACCTGTACGAAATCGGCTCTTCGCTGGTTTACTTCGACCGGTTCGGCACGCGTAACGAGGAGCGCGTTTCTGTCTCTGTTCAGCGGTGGGGGTGCGGATCTACCGTTGGGGCAGATGGCTTGCACGGCGCCGGCCCGGAGGTGGGCGATGTACCGGTACTTGGGGTCCGTGACCCGGCGCCTGGGGTGGGACCGGAATCCGATTCGGCGTCCGGTCGATCGCCTCCAGACGATCCTGACAGCGGTTCTGCTCGTGCTGCTGATGCTCGCGGCCCCACTGACAGGGTGGCTGATGGCCGGCCACGCCTACAGCCACGGGCTGCGCACCGAGCACCGGGAGTGGGCCGCCTACCGGCTCGTCCCGGCCGCGGTGGTCCGCATCGGGGAGGTACAGGCCACCGGCGCCGGCCGGTTCATCGGCGAGACCGTCCGGCTGCGGTGGTCGGACGGCCGCGGCAGGATGAGGGAGGGGACAGCGGACCTGCACTACCGGGTGCGGACGGGTGCCGCGCTGCCGGCCTGGATCAACGCCGGAGGTGCGCTCTCCCATCGGCCCCGCGCACACGCGCTCACCCGGTCCGACACCGCCTGGGCCGGTGCCGTGGGCACCCTCGGCGTGGCGATTCCCGGCATTGTGGTCTATCTGGTGTTCCGGCGCCGCCTGGACCGGTGCCGATACGACCAGTGGGACAGCGATTGGGTCCGGACCGCTCCCCTCTGGACCCGCCGGACGCGCTGACCGCCGCCCGGCGCGACCTGTCCATCGGCTCATGTGCTATCGGCCGATGCCACCCGTCGCCGCGCACGACCTCGTGCTGCGCACCCAGCCGGCCAGCCGGCCGGGTCGTCCGCGGCCAGTTCCCGATCGCGGCGGTCATGATCGGACTCACCTGCGCGGGCCTGTTCGCGCTGTTCAGCGGCCGCCGCGCCTCCGGCAGTGCTCCTACGACCGGGCGTCGCTCTCGGCGGCGTCCCGGAATTCGGCGGGGAGCTGCGACATGACGTGGTCGTACACCTCGTTGCCGACGACCGCGCGGAGCGTGCGCAGCACCGCCCGCACACCGCTCCGGGTCTCCTGGAGGTTCAGGCCGGTGCGTTCGCTGATCCGGCGGGTGAGCTCCCCGAGGTCGAACCGCTCCTGCTTGGGCTGCGGCCGGGCCGACGCCCGCAGTCCCTCGGGCAGGTGCGGAGCGAGATGAAGGGCCTCCGTCGCGCTCAACCGGCGGGCGAGCGTCTCCAGCGTCGCGCGGGCGAGATCCGCCGACTCCTCGCGGGACAGCCCCGTCTCCTCGGCCACCGCTCGGATGAACTCCTTGTCATCCATGTCCCTCCCCTCCCATGCTGATCACCGTTCCCAGCCTCCGGGGCGCGAACCTGGAAACGGCAAGTTCTACACGGACTGACGGGATGGCGGCTCCGGTTGCGCTGGATCCGGATCACCGCTGGTCAGGTGCGGGCAGATCGGGCAGCCGCGGACCGTACCCGGTGACGGCGTCACGGCCGGGGGCGGCTCAGCCGGACGCCGGGATCGTCGCGGACCGATGGCGGGGCGTCGCGAGCACGCAGGCGAGCCGCAGCGGTTCCGCCCCCCGGGCGCGGACGGCATGTGCGGTGCCGCTCGGCAGGCAGAGGGCACCGGACTCCGCCAGCGGCAGCGTCTCACCACTGGTCACGCACTCGCCGTTCCCGCTGAGCACCAGCAGCAACTGGTCCAGCGGGTAGGTCTCCTCGTCGGGCTCCTCGCCCGGGGGCACCGTCACGACGATCAGCTGGCCCTCCGGACTGGCGAGCAGCGTCTTCTCGGGCAGATCCCTGGACGGCCAGTCCAGTTCGTCCGCCGCGGGGGCGGGCGGCCTGGTCGCGTGCCGTCCTGTGGCCGGGATCGCCAGCACGGCCCCACACAGTGCGTACGCGACCGCGTCGCCCATCCGTTCCGCTTCGGCCGGGTTTCGTCCGGTCCTGGCCGCCGCCTGCTCCGCCATCCTGACCCCGGCCTCGGCCAGCGCGCGCATCGCGGTGGCCGGCGTCATCGGTTCCGTCGTCTCGTCGAGGTGAGTTCCGCCGCCCCGGCTGAAGGACTCCAGCGCGTGGGCGACCTCGGTCCAGGCCGTCGCAGTCTCGCTCGTCATGGTACCCACGGTGCCTTGCCCGGTATCCCGGCGGGCAGTGGCCGGTGTCCCGTTCCGCCCGGGTGGCCACCGCCGTCAAAGCGCCAGCGGGAGCACCTCCGCGCCGGGCAGACCGGCCAGCGCCCGGCCCGGCAGCCACAGCTTGGAGCGCCGGACGCCGGAGCCGATGACGACGTAGGGCTCGCGGGCGACCTCTTCGTCCACGAGGATCGGCCACTCTCCGGGCAGGCCCAGCGGGGTGATGCCGCCGTATTCCATCGCGGTCAGCGCGGTCGCCTGGTCCATCGGGGCGAACGAGGTCTTGCGGGCGTCGAGACGCCGTCGTACGACGCCGTTGACGTCGGCCCGCCGGGTGGCGAGCACCATGCACGCGGCATAGCGGATCTCACCGCCGCGTCGGCCCGCGACGATCACGCAGTTGGCGCTGGCCTGCAGCGGAACGTCATAGCGTTCGCAGAACGCCGCGGTGTCCGCCAGTTCGGGATCGATCTCCGCGACCTGCGCGTCGCTGCGTTCCCGTACGGCGCGTGCCACCGGCTCGGCGAGCAGGTCCGGCCTTCCGCCCGCCGGAACCCACACGAGGTTGCCGACCATTGTGAAACTCCTCTCGGGGATCCGATGCTCCGGTCCGGAGACGGCACGGTATACCCGCCGGGGCGGTATCACCGGTCAGCGCGCCCTGGCGGCCAGCGCTTCGACGGCGGTCGCCACGGCGGCGGGGTCGGAGATCATCGTCAGGTGATGGGCGCCAGGGATCAGGGTGGGGACGGGAGCGCCGATGCGGGTGGCGGTCCGGGCGGGACTGTCCTTGTCGAAGACGTCGTCGGACGCGCCGAAGACGACGGCCTTGGGCGCGGCGACCTCCCGCAGCCTGGCCAGCCGGTCCGGGGGCACGCCGGGCACGCCGGCCCCCACCAGACCCCAGAGGCCGGATTCGGCCCCGGGCACCTGGAAGGGGCGGCGCCATTGGTCGGCCCCCGCGCGGTCCAGCCGCGGGCATGACGGGCCGCACTGCCGGGAGTACACGCTGCGGATGACCCAGTCCGAGCGCAGGGCCACGCGCAGCAGGCTGATGCGGTACGGGGGGATCAGCAGGAAGCGCACCGGGGAGCGCGAGCCGGCCCCGGTCGAGAGGGCGTCGGCGTCGAGGAACATCAGCCCGCCGATCCGGTCCGGCGCCCGCAGGGTGGCCTCCGCGGCGGCCGCCGCGCCGCTGGAGTGGGCCACCAGCACGGGCCGGTCGCGCGGCCCGCCCAGATGCATGGCGTCCAGGAATCCGAGCAGCTGCTGGGCCAGGTGTCCGGTGGTGTAGGGGCCGCGCCGGTCGCTGTAGCCGAAGCCGGTCAGGTCGAGCGCGTACACCCGGTGGTCACGGGCCAGCAGCGGGGCCAGGCGCGACCAGGTGTCGGCCGACTCGAAGGCGCCGTGTACCAGCACCACCGGGCTTCCGGTGGAACCCCAGGTCCGGTAGCGGGTCAGCACGTCACCGGCCCGTGTGTAGGACATCCCCTCCGGCGGCGTGGCCCGGCCGGAGGTGAGGGCGTTGTAGCCGACCGAGGCGAGCGTGACGACCAGGATCACCGCGAGCACGGCCAGGCCGGCCCGGCGCGACCAGCGGCGCAGCCGGGACCGGGGTGGCCGTTCCGCCGGCGGTTCTCCGGCGGCGTCCTGCGGGCCGGCCGGTGTGGTGGCGGGGGAGCCTGGGTCGCGGGTCACCTGATGCACGCTATCGCCCGCCATCGGTCACTCGTACGGGTCGGCCGGTGCGGGCACCTCGGTCAGGCTGGTGGCGTGCAGTTCGGCGACCGCGTCCGCCGAGTGCTGGAAGGTCCCGGTCACCGTCACCCACCGGTCGCGGGCCGGAGGGTTTCCGATGGTGCCGGTGACCCTTACGACGGCGGAGACGGCGTCGGCGGCGCAGCAGGCGATCTGGTAGCGCGCGATGCGGAAGCCGCCGCCGTCGGCCGTGCGGGCCACGAAACCGGTCAGCCGCACAGGCGTGGAGCCGAAGCTGGCGCCGTCGTGGTCGGCCACGCGCTCGTCGAACTCGAGCAGTGACATGGGCACCACCGACCCGCCGGCGAGCAGGGGGTCGAAGGTCCTCCCGGTCGAGGTGATGTTGACCGCCGCGCTGCGGTCGACCCCGAAGCTTCCCAGGGCGGGCGGGGTGACGAGCAGCAGCGCGAGGACCGGGGCGAGCAGCAGCCACCCCACCCGATCCCCATGCCCGTGCCCATGAGCGTGCCCGTCTGCGGGCCCCTGCGCGGCCACGGCCTGACGCCGCGGCCACAGGGCTCGTACGACTCCGGTGAGGCCCAGGGCGACGAGCAGCACCCCCGCGACGAGCAGCCACCAGCCCATGCCGACCCGGACGTACCTCGCGTAGGCGCCGCCGGCCCACAGCCGGACCATCAGCGCGCCGACCAGCAGCACGGTGGTCGCGCGGGCCTCTTCGGTCAAAGCAGCCACCACCCGACGAGCGCCGCGCAGGTGAGGGCGACCACGAAGGTCGCCAGCGAGAAGCGCCAGGCGAACCGGGGGCCGAACGTGCCCGCCTGCAGCGCGAAGAGCTTCACGTCGACCATCGGCCCGACGACCAGGAAGGCCAGGCGCGCGGTGAGGGAGAACTGCTTGAGCCCGGCGGCGACGAAGGCGTCCGCCTCCGAGCACAGGGAGATCAGCACGGCGAAGACCCCCAGCACCAGCAGGGACACCGGGCCGGGGGAGGCGAGGGAGTCGACCAGGCTGCGCGGCACCAGGGTCTGCAGAGCCGCCGCCGCGGCGGCGCCGATCACCAGGAAGCCGCCGGCCTGCAGGAAGTCGTGCTGGGCCGTGGCGAGGAAGACGGCCGGCTTGGAGCCGTCCTCGGTGCGCTGCGTACGGGCCGCCCTGAGCAGGTCGTCGCGGCCCAGCATGATCCACAGCAGCCCCATGCCGACGGACGCGGCCAGGCTGGCCAGCAGCCGCGCGACCACCATCTCGGGGTTGCCGGGAAAGGCCACCGCCGTGGAGACCAGGACGATCGGGTTGATGGCCGGGGCGGACAGCATGAAGGCGAACGCCGCCGCAGGGGTCACTCCGCCGGCGGTGAGCCGGGCCGCGATCGGCACCGAACCGCACTCGCATCCCGGCAGCGCCGCACCGAGCACCGCGGCGGCGGGCACCGCGAGCGCGGGACGGCCGGGCAGCCACCGGGCGATCGCCCCCGGCGGCAGGAACGACGCGATGGTCGCACTCACCGCGACGCCGAGCACCAGGAAGGGGACGGCCTGGATCGTGATCGCAACGAAGATCGTCGCCCAGTTCGCGGCGGCGGGCCGATCCAGCAGACCGGTCAGCACCGGGCGCAACGCCACGGCGGCGACGATGAGCACGGTGACCAGCAGCAGACCGGCCTCGGGGAGACGGCGCCGGCCGGCGGGCGGGTCCCCGGCGGGCGGCGCGGCCGGGGCCGGAGGGGTGACCGGTTTGTGCACGAACGGCAATGTAATGGTCGCCAGAGCCTGTTGTGTACGGGGAAAGTCACAACGCCAGTACGACTTAACCCGGCGTCTTCTTCTCCGCCGTCGCGACGTGACACCGTCAGGGCCGTATATCAAGGCGTGACCGCGCCGTGGGGAGCGTGGTCCGATGGAGTCGGAGGAAACCAGTGCCCCCTGCCTTTCTGCGTTCCCGCGCCGCCCGCGCGGGAATGATCATCACAGCGCTCGGTGCGGTGGTCGCCGCGCCGCTGGCGGTGACGAAGGCGCCGTCCGCCGATGCCGTCACCATCGCGGGCGCCCAGACCCTGTCGGACAAGGTCGCGGTCAGCTGGGCGGGCAAGACCAAGCCGTCCAAGACCACCGCGATCCATCTCCTCGGCTGGAACGACTTCCACGGCAACCTCGAGCCGGCGGCCCTGAACATCTACGGTAAGTTCGCGGGCGGCGGCGCGTACCTGGCCAAGGCGGTGCTGGACAAGCAGAAGCTGTACGCCGGCCACGTGGCGACGGTCATGGCCGGGGACAACATCGGGGCCAGCCCGCTCGCGGACGGGTTGTTCAAGGGGGAGCCCGCGACCATCGCCGGCAATTTCATGAACGTCGACTTCGCCTCGGTCGGCAACCACGAGTTCGACAAGGGCAAGACCGAGCTGCTGCGCATTCAGCGGGGCGGCTGCGGGGCCACCGCCTGCACCGGCGCGCCGTACGCCGTGTCGGAGAGGGGGGGCGTGGAGCAGCGCAAGACCTTCCCGGGCGCGGACTTCCAATACCTGGCGGCCAACGTCATCGACAACGCGACCGGCAAGCCGCTCTTCCCCGCGTACGGGGTCAAGAGGTTCCAGTCCGACAGCGGGAAACGGATCTCGGTCGGCTTCATCGGCGAGGTCCTGCAGTCCACGCCCTCGATCGTGACGCCGTCCGGCGTGGCCGGGCTTACCTTCGTCGACGAGGCGGACGCGGCGAACAAGGCCGCCCGTGCACTTGCGGCCAAGGGCGTCCATGTCCCGGTGCTCGTGATCCACCAGGGCGGGTTCCAGACCGGCGCGCTCACCGGCCCCAACGGCTGCGCGGGCAACCTGGCGGGCAGCGACATCGAGACGATCGCCAAGCGGCTCGACCCGTCGATCAAGGTGATCGTCTCGGGGCACACGCACGCCGAGTACCGGTGCACGATCACCACCAACGGGGTGACGCGGCTGGTCACCAGCGCCGCGTCGTTCGCCCGCATCCTGAGTGACATCACGCTCACCGTGGACGACCGGACCGGAGAGCTGGTCGCGGCCGATGCGGCCAACTCGATCGTGGAGAACGCGCTCAACACCCCGGGCCCCGGCGTAGTGCGCCAGGACGACCCGTCCAAGGCCGACCCCACGGTGGCCGCCATCGTCAAGCAGTACGTCACCGCGTCCGCCCCGCTGGCCAACAAGGTCCTCGGCAAGATCCAGGGCGACCTGACCCGGACCCAGACCGCGCTCGGCGAGTCGAACCTCGGTGACGTGATCGCCGACGCGCAACTCGCCGCCACCTCGGACCCGGCCAAGGGCGGGGCGCAGCTGGCTCTGATGAACCCCGGCGGCATCCGCGATGATTTGAAGGCCACCGCCGTCTCCTCCGGTGGAGAAGCGATCGGCGAGGTCACCTACGGTGAGGCGTTCACCGTGCAGCCGTTCGGCAACAGCCTGGTCACCAAGACGCTCAGCGGTGACGTGCTCCGCCGGGTGCTCGAGCAGCAGTTCGTCGGCTGCGGGGGCCAGACCACCCGCAGGGTCCTGCAGATCTCCTCGACGCTGACCTACCAGTCCAACCCGGCCGCCACGGCCTGTGCCGACAAGATAGGCGAGGTCAAGGTGGGTGGTGCGGTCGTCACCCCGACGACCAGCCTGCGGGTGACGATGAACAACTTCCTGGCCTTCGGCGGTGACGGATTCACCGTCTTCAACGAGGGCACCGACCCGCTCGGCGGCGCTCAGGACATCGACGCGTTCGCCGACTATCTCACCGCCGCCGGTCCGGCCGGCCTGGCCGTTCCGGCGACCACCAGGATCACCGCGATCCCCTGACGCCCGAGCCGACCTGATGATGTTGTTCCGGCCCCCTCCTGAGGGTGCCGGAACAACATCATGGGTGCCGGTGCCGGGCGTCCACCGTGGCGCGCAGGGCGACCGCCTCGGCGCGCACCGTGGCCGGGGGCTCGCCGTCGATGAGGGCGCGGCGGGTCAGCACGGCGACGCGCCGCAGGTCTGCGGCCGTGAAACCGCGCCGGGTGACCTCCTGGGTGCCGATCCGCAGCCCGCGCATTTCCTCGCCGGGCGGCTGGTCCGGCAGCCCGATGCCACTGAGATAGATCCCCGCCTCGGCGAGCCGTACGGCCGCCAGGGCACCGCCACCGAACGGCCCCGCGTCCAGCGCGACGTGGTGGGAGCGAGTGAAGCCACGGGCCGCCGCCGCCACCGCGAACCCCTGCTCGTGCAGGGCGTGCGCCAGCGCGCCGGCGTTGGCCAGGCAGTCCCCGACGTAGTCCGCGCCGCCGTCCGCGAACTCGGCGGCGGTGATGGCCAGCGAACCGAGCCGTCCGATGTCGTAGTTGGCCAGCATGCCGGGATAGGCGACGGCGGACACCTCCCGCGCTATCCGCTCGTCGTTCGTCACGACGCAGCCCCCGGGCGGCCCGCCGAAGGACTTGTAGGTGGAGAAGGTCAGCACGTGCGCGCCCTCGATGAGCGGCCGTTGAAAGGTCCGGGTGGCCACCGGCCCCGCGACGTGCGAAGCGTCGTAGAGGACGGTCGCCCCGGCCTCGTCGGCGGCGGCGCGCACCGCCGCCACATCGTGCGGGAAGAGCATCAGGCTGGCGCCGATGACCACCAGGCGGGGCCGCTCGCGTCCCAGGAACCCACCCAGCGCGGCGTAGTCGAGGTCGAAGTTCGCGGCGTCGTAGGGCAGATCGACCACCCGCAGCCCGCGCACTCCCGGCACGCCCTGGCGGTGGTGGCTGGTGTGCCCGCCGGCGGCCTCGGGCAGCACCGCGATGGTGTCGCCCGGTTCGGTGAGCGCGGTGTAGACGGCGAGGTTGGCCAGCGTGGCGCTCTGCAGCCGGACCTCCGCGAAGGTGCCCTCCATCAGCTCCGCGATCAGCAGCGGCGCCAGCACCTCGAGAACGTCGAGATGGTCCAGCCCGGCCTGGAACTTCTCGCCGGGCCAGCCCATGCTCGGCCGGCTGGACACGGCGACGTCGTGGGCCCGCACCGCCGCCGGGCTCATGAGGTTGGTGCCCGCGTACAGCACGATGCCCTCGGCGTCGAACCGCCTGCGGTGGGCCTCCAGGGACCAGGTCACCGTCTCGATGACGGACTCCGGGCCGCTCCGTCCGGCCAGCAGGGTCTCGAGCTCGCTCAGCCGCCGCCGGGCCGGTTCCGATGCCCATGGGGCCACCCGGCTCGTCAGCGCACCGTCATCCATGGTCACCACTCCCTCGCGTCGGCTCCGCACGACGCTAAGGGGTCATTCGTGCCGTCGCGACTTACCTGCCCTGTGGACGGCCGGGCCAGGAGTCCGTTTAGGGTGGTCGGATGAGCCCGAACATCGCCACGACCACGGTCGTCTCCCGTGCCGAACTCCTCGACTTCATCCGGCCCCGCCACCGGGCGGTGCTGCTGACGACCCGGGCCGACGGCGGGCCACAGGCCTCTCCGGTCACCTGCGGGGTCGACGACGAGGGCAGGATCGTCGTGGCGACCTACCCGGCACGCGCCAAGGCCCGCAACGTCCGCCGTGATCCCCGGGCCGGCGTCGTCGTGCTCTCCGACGACTTCAACGGACCCTGGATCCAGGTCGACGGCTCCGCCGAGATCCTGGACGTCCCCGAGGCGGTCGAGGCGCTGGTCGCCTACTACCGGGCGATCGCCGGAGAGCACCCCGACTGGGACGAGTACCGCGAGGCCATGGTCCGGCAGGACAAGTCGCTGCTGCGCATCACCCCGGAGCGATGGGGCCCCGTGGCCACCGGCGGTTTCCCGCCCTCCTGACCCCCTCGCTTCCGCCCAGCGGAAACAAACCGTGTCCGGCCGGCCCTGAACGCGCATGATCGGAGAATCGGATTCGCCCTAGTACCCGGAGACCCTCATGCGCACTCAGGTCGGCATCGTCGGCGCGGGACCGGCCGGGCTGCTGCTGTCGCACCTCCTGCATCTGAGGGGCATCGACTCGGTGGTGCTGGAGATCCGCAGCCGGGAGTACGTGGAGAAGCGGCTGCGCGCCGGGGTGCTGGAGCAGGGCACGGTCGACACCCTCAACGAGGCCGGCGTGGGAGAGCGGATGCGCCGGGAGGGCCTGCCGCACCACGGCATCGAGCTGCGCTACGGCGGGCGGGCGCACCGGATCGCCTTCGAGAAGCTGGTCCCCGGCCGGGCCATCACCGTCTACGGGCAGCAAGAGGTGGTCAAGGACCTCATCACGGCCCGGCTGGCGGCGGGCGGCGAGGTCCTGTTCGACCTGTCCGGCGTCGCCGTGCACGGCATCGACTCCGGCGCTCCGGCGATCACCTTCATCCGGGACGGCGAGACCCTACGGCTGGACTGCGACGTCATCGCCGGCTGTGACGGCTTCCACGGGGTGACCCGGCCGTCGATCCCCGAGGGCGTGCTCACGGCCTACGAGCGCGACTACCCGTTCGCCTGGCTGGGCGTGCTGGCCCGGGTGCCGCCGTCCACCGAGGAGCTCATCTACGCGCACAGCGACCGGGGTTTCGCACTGCACAGCATGCGCTCACCGCTGCTCAGCCGGTTCTATCTCCAGGTGCCACCGGACGAGGATCTCGCCGGGTGGCCGGACGAGCGGATCTGGTCGGAGCTGAAGGCCCGGCTGGAGACCGTCCCGGGCTTCGCGCTGACCACCGGGCCGATCCTGGAGAAGGGGATCACGCCGATGCGCAGCTTCGTGGCCGAGCCCATGCAGTACGGCCGGCTCTACCTCGCCGGGGACGCCGCGCACATCGTGCCGCCCACCGGGGCCAAGGGCCTCAACCTTGCCGTCGCCGACGTGCGTCTGCTCACCGAGGCGCTCGCCGCGTGGTGCTCCACCGGCGACGCCGAACTCCTCGACGGCTATTCGCGGGCGTGCCTGAAGCGCGTATGGCGGGCGCAGCACTTCTCCTGGTGGATGACCACGCTGCTGCACACGTTCGAGTCCGACGACGCCTACGGCCGGCGGCTTCAGCTGTCGTACCTCGACTACGTCACCTCGTCGGAGGCCGCGGCCACCACGCTGGCCGAGAACTACGTCGGCCTTCCCTACGACAAGTGAGACAAGTGAGGAGCACACCATGGACAAGGTCGTGAGCTCCGCCGCGGAGGCGGTCGCCGACATCGGCGGCGGTTCATCGCTCGCGGTCGGCGGGTTCGGGCTGTGCGGGGTCCCCGTGGTGCTGATCGACGCCCTGTACGAACGGGGCACCGGCGGCCTGCGGGTCGTCTCCAACAACTGCGGAGTCGACGGCGGGGGACTGGGCGTGCTGCTGGCCGCGGGCCGGATCGGCCGGGTGACGGGATCGTACGTCGGCGACAACAAGGAGTTCGCCCGCCGCTACCTCAGCGGGGAGCTCGAGGTGGAGCTGGTCCCGCAGGGCACCATGTCGGAGCGGCTGCGCGCCGGGGGCTGCGGGATTCCCGCCTTCTTCACCCCCGCCGGGGTCGGCACCCTGGTGGCCGAGGGGGGAATGCCGTGGCGGTACGCGCCGGACGGGGGCGTGGCGGTCGCCTCCCCGGCCAAGGAGGTACGCGAGTTCGGCGGCCTTGCCCATGTCCTCGAGGAAGCGATCGTCACCGACTTCGCGCTGGTGCGCGCGGCGAAAGGTGACCGGCACGGCAATCTGGTCTTCGCCAAGTCGGCGCGCAACTTCAACCCGCTGTGCGCCATGGCCGGGCGGATCACCCTCGCGGAGGTCGAGGAGCTGGTCGAGCCGGGCGTCCTGGACCCGGACGAGATCCATGTCCCGGGCGTGTTCGTGCAGCGCGTGGTCGAGCTGACCGCTGAGCAGGCCGCCGACAAACGAATCGAGAAGAAGACGGTGAGCGACCGGTGAGCTGGAGTAGAGCGGAGATCGCGGCCCGCGCTGCGGCCGAGCTGACCGACGGCTCCTACGTCAATCTCGGCATCGGGCTGCCCACGCTGGTGCCGGGCCACATCCCGCCGGGCGTGCAGGTGGTACTGCACTCCGAGAACGGGATTCTCGGCGTCGGTCCCTATCCGCGCGAGTCCGAAATCGACCCCGACGTGATCAACGCGGGCAAGGAGACGGTGACAGTCCTGCCGGGTGCCAGCTTCTTCGACTCGGCGTTGTCGTTCGGGATGATCCGCGGCGGCCATATCGACGTCGCGATCCTGGGCGGCATGCAGGTCTCCGCCACCGGCGACCTCGCCAACTGGTCGATCCCCGGAAAGATGATCAAGGGCATGGGCGGGGCGATGGACCTGGTGCACGGCGCCCGGCGGGTCATCGTGCTCATGGAGCACACCGCCCGGGACGGCAGCCCCAAGATCGTGAAGGAGTGCTCGCTGCCGCTCACCGGGCGGTCCTGCGTGCACCGGATCATCACCGACCTGGGCGTCCTCGACATCACCGATGACGGGCTCGTCCTGGTCGAGACCGCCCCCGGGGTGACCCCCGAAGAGCTCCGATCCAAAACCGAACCACCCGTCTCGTCCCCGTGATCATGCAATCGCCCGGCGATCGGTTGCATGATCAAGGGGGAAGGCTGGAAGGACGCATGTGATGACGCATCCTCCGTATCTGTATCCCCAGTACGGGAGCACGGTGCTGCGCGCACCGGCCCGCGAGCCGGTCATGCCCGCGCTCGGCCCGGACGCGATCGAGCTGACCAGCCCGGTGTTCGGGGCGCACGAGATCGGCCCGCTCGACCACGACCTGACCCGGCGGCACCCGGGCGAGCCCCTGGGCGAGCGGATCATCGTGACCGGCCGGGTCCTGGACGGCGGCGGCCGCCCGGTGCCGCACACGCTGGTCGAGGTGTGGCAGGCCAACGCCGCCGGCCGGTACGCCCACGACCGGGACCAGCACCCCGCCCCGCTCGACCCCAACTTCACCGGCGCCGGGCGGTGCCTGACCGACTCCGACGGCCGCTACCGGTTCGTCACGGTCAAGCCCGGTGCCTACCCGTGGCGCAACCACCACAACGCCTGGCGGCCCGCGCACATCCACTTCTCGGTGTTCGGCACCGCCTTCACCCAGCGGCTGATCACCCAGATGTACTTCCCCGGCGACCCGCTGTTCGCCTACGACCCGATCTTCCAGTCGATCCCGGACGACAAGGCCCGCGAGCTGCTCATCGCCCGCTTCGACATGGACACCACCGAGCCTGAATGGGCGCTGGGCTACCAGTGGGACATCCAGCTGGGCGGCACCCCCACGGAGGACTCATGATCACGCCCTCGCAGACCGTCGGGCCGTTCTTCGGCTACGCCCTGCCCTACGCCGAGGGCCAGCATGTGGTGCCGCCCTGGCAAGCGGACGCCGTCCTGCTGTACGGCCGGGTCGTCGACGGAGCGGGCGACCCGGTTCCCGACGCCATCGTGGAGATCGCCCAGGCCGGCGCCGACGGTCGCCCGCCCGCCGAGGTCGGCGCGCTGCGGCGGGCGGGGAACGGCTTCTCCGGCTTCGGCCGCAGCGCCACCGACGGGGAGGGCGGCTACTGGTTCACGACGGTCAAGCCCGGTGGTACCAACCCGTACATCGCGATGCTGGTGTTCGCCCGTGGCCTGCTCAAGCCAGTGGCGACGCGCGTCTACTTCCCCGAGGACGCCGTGGTCGATCCGCTGCTGAGAACGCTGGAGCCCGAGCGCCGCAGCACCCTGATCGCGGTACGGGACGAGCGGGGATACCGCTTCGACATCCATCTGCAGGGTGCGCGGGAAACGGTGTTCCTTGCCTTCTGACCTGCCCTCCGGCACGCCGCCCGGGCCGGACGCCGGACTGCGCGCCGGGCCGGTCCCGCCGCCCTCCGGGCCGGCCGCGCTGGACGCCGGCTTGCTGTCGCCGGTCCGCGCCGGGCTGGAGGCCGAAACCGAGACCTCGGACGCGGCCTACCTGCGGGCGCTGGTCTTCGCCGAGGCCGTACTGGCTCGCACCCAGGCCCAGGCCGGTGCGATCCCGGCCACGTCCGCGGAGGTCATCACACGCACGGCCCGCGACCTCTCCGTCGACCCGGCCGGGCTCGCGCGCCGCGCGCGGGACGCCGGCAACCCGGTCGTCCCGCTGGTCGCCGACCTGAGAGCGGCGGTGGGCCCGGAAGTGGCCGGGGACGTGCACCGCGGGGCCACCAGCCAGGACATCATGGACACCGCCACGATGCTGGTCGCCGCCCGGGTGGCCGGCGTGATCCTGCGCGATCTCCATCGGGTCCTCGCGGCCCTCGCGCTCCTGGCCGGACGGCATCGCGGCACGCCGATGGCGGCCCGTACCCTCGGCCAGCAGGCGGTTCCCACTACGTTCGGGCTCAAGGCGAGCGGCTGGCTGCTCGGCTGCCTGGACGCCCGTGACGAGCTCGTACGGGCCCGGGGGGCGCTGCCCGCGCAGCTCGGCGGAGCCGCCGGGACCCTTGCGGCGCTGAGCGGCCCGGAGCTGCCCGCGATGTACGCCGCGGAGCTGGGGCTCGCGGATCCGGTGCTGCCGTGGCACGGCCGCCGCACCCCGGTGGCGCGGCTGGCGGCCGCCCTCACCGAGACCACCACGGCGCTCGGCAAGATGGCCACCGACGTCGTGCTGCTCGCCCAGACGGAGGTCGCCGAGGCGGCCGAGCCCGCGGCCGGCGGGCGGGGCGGATCGTCGGCGATGCCGCACAAGCGCAACCCCGTGCTGTCGGTCATGATCCGGTCGGCCGCACTGCAGGTTCCGGTCTACGCCCAGGTCCTGGCCGCCGCCGGGCTGGCCGAGCACGAACGGGCGGCGGGCGCCTGGCATGCCGAATGGCAGCCGCTGCGCGAGTGCCTGCGGCTGACCGGGGGAGCGGCCGCCACCGCCGCCGAGCTGGCGGAGGGGCTGGAGGTGTTCCCAGGCCGGATGGCGGAGAACCTCAGGCTGACCGACGGCGGGATCGTCTCCGAGCGCCTCGCCGCACGCCTCGGCCGGGACCGCGCCACCGAACTGCTGTGCCGGGCGGCCCGGGAGGGGGCCCCGCTGCGCGAGGTGCTCGCGAAGGACGGCGTGAGCGGCGCGGACGAGCTGCTCGACCCGGCCGGATATCTGGGCGCCGCCCCCGCCCTGGTCGACCGGGCACTGGCCGCCTACCGGGACCGGACCTCGTGAGCGCCCGCCTGGACTTCCGGGTGGACGGCCCCGCCGACGCGCCCGTGCTGGTCCTCGGCCCGTCGCTCGGCACCACACTGGAGCTGTGGGAGCCGCTGCTTCCTGCTCTCACCGGCTCCTGGCGGGTGCTGCGCTACGACCTGCGCGGCCACGGTGGATCCGAGGTGATCCCCGGCGCGGTGAGGGTGGAGGAACTGGCGGATGACGTCACGGCCCTGCTCGACCGGCTGGAGATCCGCCGGTTCGCGATCGGCGGGGTCTCCCTCGGCGGTGCGATCGCCTCGGCCGTGGCGCTGCGGGCGCCCGCGCGGGTCACGAACCTGATCCTGTGCTGCACCTCGGCCCGTTTCGGGGAGCCCGGACCGTGGCTCGAGCGCGCCGGCCGGGTGCGTGCCGAGGGCATGCGGTGGCTGGCCGACACCTCGGCGGGCCGCTGGTTCACCCCGGGTTTCGCGGCCCGCCATCCGGACAGGTTCGAACGCGTGATGGACATGTTGCGGGGGACCGACGCCGAGGGTTACGCCGCCTGCTGTACGGCGCTGGCCCGGTTCGACCTGCGGGACCGGCTCCCCGAGGTACGAGCGCCGGCCCTGGTGATCGCCGGTGCCCAGGACCCGGTCACCCCGGTCGCCCATGGGCAGGAGCTCGCCGCGGGCATCCCGGCGGCCGTGCTGACGATCGTTCCGGACGCCTCGCATCTGGCCCCCTACGAACAGCCCGGCCTGGTCGCCCAGGCCGTGCTCAGCCATCTGGAGGGACGCGAGTGGACGACGAGCGGCGTCACGCCGAAGGGATGAGGGTGCGCCGGGAGGTGCTCGGCGAGGTTCACGTCGACCGGGCCGTCGCGACCACCACCGCCTTCACCGCGGACTTCCAGGACCTCATCACCCGCTATGCCTGGGGCGAGATCTGGACCCGGCCGGGGCTGGACAGGCGCACCCGCAGTTGCATGACGCTGACCGCGCTCGCCGCGCTCGGGCACCTGGACGAGTTGGCCATGCACGTGCGCGCGGCGCTGCGCAACGGTCTCACACCCGACGAGATCAAGGAGGTGCTGCTCCAGGTGGCCGTGTACTGCGGGGTCCCGGCGGCCAACAGCGCCTTCGCCGTCGCCCAGCGGGTCCTGCGCGAGGAGGGCGCTCCCGAATGAGCTGAGCCCCGCGGAGACCGCCCATCGCCCTGACGGCGTCCAGACCGTACGATCTCGGCGTGACGATCACGGGCCACGGCGCTGAGCGGCCGGCGTTGATCCTGCCGCCGGCACCGACCGTCACCGCGCAGTTGCTGGCCGACGTGGCGCGATCCCGCCGGATGGAGGTACGGATCCTGGCCCGCAGGCCGGTCCCCCGTCGGCTGTTCGGCCGCACCCACCTGTACGGCGGGGAGGTGTTCGCCGACGCGGTGGCCCCCGAACTGGGGACGGCCCTATTGCAGCCGCCGCTGCGATGGCTCGCCGACCTGCCGGCCGAGTTCACCCGGCGCGAGATCGCCTTCACCACGCTCGGTGCCGCCTACCGGCTGGACCACGCCAGCTTCGTCAAGCCGGCCGCGGGCCAGGCCTTTCCCGCCAGGGTCTACGCCTCCGGCGGTGACCTGCCCTCCGGCGTGCCGGGACAGACCCCGGTGCTGGTGGCGGAGCCGGTGCACTTCGCGGCGGAGTACCGCCTGCACGTGCTGGACGGCGCGGTGCGCGCGGGCGGCCGGTACGCCGTGCACGGGGTGCTCGACCCGGCCCCGCCGGACCTGCTCCCGGAGTGGCCGTCGGTGCTCGCCTTCGCCGCCGACCTGTTCGGCCGGGACGCCGAGACGCTGCCCAGCGCGGTCGTCGTCGACGTCGGAGTGATCGTGGACGGGGACGGCCGCCGTGAGCTGGCGGTCGTGGCGGCCAACGAGGCCTGGTTCAGCAACTGCTACGCCGCCGACCCCGCCGGCGTTCTCGACGTCGTGTTGCGATCCGCGCTGCCCGCCGCGGCGGTGCCGACCCGGGACCGCGCCTTCGTCCGGTGAGGGCCCCGGGCGGATCAGGCCTGGGCGACGGCGGTGTCGTAGAGCGCCTTCGTGTCGCGGCCGAAGACAATGGAGTACGAGATGTCGGGGGTCAGGCCGCCCTCGTCGTGGCCGCCGACCACCCCCACCACGGTGCCATTGCCGTCGTCCGACGCGGTGTCGGTGACGAACGGCCCGCCGCTGGTGCCGTCTCTGTAGTCCTTGCAGTCGAACCGCTGCTGGCCGGCGAAATTGCCGGTGCGGTTCTGGCAGCGGATGGGCCTGCCCTGGTCGTTGGGGTAACCGATGACCCGGACGACGCCGGACGGCCTGCCGATGCCCAGTTTGTTGGCCCCGGTGAAGTCCTGGATCCGGGCGGAGCCGCCGTCCCGGGCGACCGTCAGGAACGCCACGTCGTGGTCGGGATCGGCCGTGGAGGACCACTTGGCGTCGACGATGACCTTCGTTACCGACCACACGCCGTAGGGCTTGGTGTCGTCGTGCAGGCCGGGCACGAAGGCGAGGTGCTCGGCGTTGCGCTGGGGGCTGCTGACACAGTGGGCCGCGGTGATGACCAGGTTGCCCGCGGGGCTGTCGACCACGCTCGCGGTGCAGAAGTGCCCGGTCAGCCGGTTCCCGTCGGTGACGAACAGGGCCCCGACGGCCGGGGTACCGGCGAAGGACGTGCCGGCCAGCGGCACCGAGGGCGCCATGGTCGAGGCCACGGAGACCTTGCGGGGCAGGCGGGCGTTGGCCTGCTGGGCGGTGTCGCCGCGTCCCGCGATCGGCAGCCCCACGACGACGATGACGCCGACGAGGCCACCCAGGCCGAGCACTGACAGGGAAGGAGCAACGAGCGCACGTGACGACCTTTTGCGCCGATGCCTCCCCATCCGCAGCTCCCTCTCCGGCCGCCTCAGCGCGCACGATCGCCGTTCTGCGTCTCACCGAGATTATCGGGTCAGACCTCGCGAAAATGCACTGGGAATACCCTAAGAAGATCATGAAAATCTGCTCCAGCGATCCTCGCGGCGCATCTTTTGTGCCGCCGGGAGAGTGCTCCATGATCAGCGTATGAGTACTGCGATCATCACCAGGCAGCGGGAGTTCGCGGCCGCCGGCTGCGCGGTGCCCTCCACCTGTCCACGGGCGGAGGCCGACATCGACCGGGCACTGGAGGTCCTGCCCGGCCGGGCGTCCTGGGAGCGCCCCGATACGCTGGCGGGATGAGATGGGCGACGGCGGCGGTGCTGGACCTGTGCTGTGTGGTGGTGTTCGTCGTGATCGGCAGAGCGAGCCACGACGAGGCCTACTCCGCGGCCGGGCTGGCGTCGACGGCCTGGCCGTTCCTGGCCGGGCTCGCGATCGGCTGGGCGCTCACCCGGGCCTGGCGGCGGCCCGCCGCGGTGATCCCCACAGGGGTGGGGGTCTGGCTGTCGGCCGTCGTCGCCGGCATGGTGCTGCGCGCCCTGTCCGGCCAGGGGACCGCGGCGGCGTTCGTCGTCGTCACGCTGATCTTCCTCGGGGTGACCACGCTCGGCTGGCGTGCCGCCGTCCGCCGGCGGACCTCGGCCGGCACGCCCGCCTGACCGCTAGCTTCCGCTCGGAAGCCGCCAGGCCAGTGCCGCGGCGACCACCGACAGGGCCGCCTCGATCAGTCCCGCGCTCATCGCGCGGTGCCGAAACCGTGGTCCGCGGCGACGGTGAAGAGCGCCGTGCCGACCCCGGCGATGCCGAGCGCGATCGCGATCTGCTGCGTGGTGGCGAACACGCCGCTGGCGAGTGCCTGCCCGAATCCGATCACCGCCATGACCGACGAGAGGGTGAGCGGCGTCAGCCGCTCGTACCAGGCGCGACCGTTCTAACACCAACGCCGGTTGTTCCTAGACTGGCGGGGTGAGTGACATCGAGGCCATCGCCCTGCTGCAGGACCCGCTCCGGCGGCGGCTGTACGACCACGTGGTGGCACAGGACCACGAGGTGAGCCGGAACGAGGCGGCCGAGGCCGCGGGTGTTCAGCGCACGCTGGCGGCCTTCCATCTGGACAAGCTGGTCGAGGCCGGCCTGCTGGACGCGGT
The DNA here is from genome assembly GCA_025964695.1 of Streptosporangiaceae bacterium. Lineage (GTDB taxonomy): Bacteria > Actinomycetota > Actinomycetes > Streptosporangiales > Streptosporangiaceae > Actinomadura_E. The sequence goes on from JAOPYK010000089.1 coordinate 24,274, forward strand.
GTTCCGCAGGCTCGGCGGCCGGAGCGGGCCGGGCGCCGGGCGACCCGCCAAGCTCTACCGGCCCTCCGCGACCGAACACGCCGTGTCCCTGCCGCCGCGTGACTACCGCACGGCGGCCACGTTGCTCGCCGAGGCGGCCGAGGGACTGCGGTTGGACGGTGAGCTGGAGGACGTGGCGCGCCGGCGCGGCCGGGCACTGGGGGAGGTGGCCGGCGGTGGTGCCGACGTGACGGCGCTGCTGACCGGGCGCGGCTACGCGCCGGTCGTCGAGGGCGACGAGATCCGGCTGCGCAACTGCCCGTTCCACCCGCTCGCCGAGCACTTCCCGCCGCTGGTCTGCGGCATGAACCTCGCGCTCCTGGGCGGCCTGCTGGAGGGGATGGGAGCCGCGGCCACTGCCGGGATGGCCTCCCGTCCCGGGTGGTGCTGCGTCGTCGTCCGGCTCTCTAAAACCAATGACTGTTGACATAGAACGGATGCCGGTGATGTGGTGGCCGTCATGAGCGACTTCCATCTGGCGCAGTTCAACCTGTCCCGCATCCGGCTCCCCCTGGACCACCCCGAGATGGCCGAGTTCATGGCCCTGCTCGACCCGATCAACGCGCTCGCCGACGGCACGCCCGGCCTGGTCTGGCGCTTCACCGACGGGGCGGCCAACGATGCCACGTCGGTCCGGCCCTTCGCCGACGACGCCGTCCTGGTCAACTTCTCGGTCTGGACGTCGCGGCCGGCCCTGTGGGACTTCGTCTACCGCAGTGCCCATCTCGACGTCCTGCGGCGCCGCCGCGAGTGGTTCACCCGGGTCGCCGAGCCGTACGTCGTGCTGTGGTGGATCCCGGCAGGTCACCGGCCCACCGTGCCGGAGGCGGTCGAGCGCCTCGAACTCCTGCGCCTGCACGGGCCGACGCCCGACGCTTTCACCTTCCGCGAGCCCTTCGAGCCCGTCGAGCCCCTCGAACACTCGGAGTCCGGCGGCCAGGCGCGGCCCGCTCATCCGGCTCGCTCTTGACCGCGGTGCCCTTGCTGCTCTCTCATAGGACCACCTACCGGTGGATGGGGGCGTGCCATGACGGCGCTGTCTTACACGTCCGGGGTCTGCCAGGCCCCGTTGCTCGGTGACACGATCGGCGCCGACTTCGATCGGGCGGTGGCCGGGTACGGCGACCGGGACGCCTTAGTGGACGTGCCGTCCGGGCGGCGCTGGTCGTACCGGGAGCTGTCCGCCGAGGTCGAGGCAGTGGCCCTGGGCCTGCTCGGCCTGGGGGTCGGGAAGGGCGACCGGGTGGGCATCTGGGCGCCGAACTGCGCCGAGTGGGTGTTCGTGCAATACGCCACGGCCAAGATCGGCGCCATCCTGGTGAACGTCAACCCGGCCTACCGGGTGCACGAACTGGAGTACGTCCTCAACCAGTCCGGCGTCCGCGCGGTGGTGGCGGCGCCCAGGTTCAAGACGTCCGACTACGCCGCGATGATCACCCAGGTGCGGCCCGCCTGCCCGGGGCTGCTCGACGTCCTGCTGATCGGCGGGGAAGAGTGGACCGCGCTGCTGGCGTCCGGCCGGGCCGGTGACGCGGAACGGCTCGCGGAGATCGGCGCCGGGCTCTCGGCCGACGACCCGATCAACCTGCAGTACACCAGCGGCACCACCGGGTTCCCGAAGGGCGCGACGCTCTCACACCACAACATCCTCAACAACGGCTATTTCGTCGGGGAGCTGTGCGGCTACAGCGAGCTCGACCGGATCTGCATCCCGGTGCCCTTCTACCACTGCTTCGGCATGGTGATGGGCAACCTGGCGGCCACCAGCCATGGCGCCTGCATGGTGATCCCGGCTCCCGGATTCGACCCGAAGGCGACACTGGAGGCGGTGGCGGCCGAGCGATGCACCTCGCTGTACGGGGTGCCGACGATGTTCATCGCCGAGCTCGCGGTGCTGTCCGAACCGGATGCGCCCGCCTACGACCTGTCCTCGCTGCGCACCGGGATCATGGCGGGCTCACCCTGCCCGGTGGAGGTGATGAAGCAGGTCATCGAACGGATGGGCATGGCCGAGGTGTCGATCTGCTACGGCATGACCGAGACCTCGCCGGTCTCCACCCAGACCCGGGTGGACGACTCGGTGGACCGCCGGGTGTCCACGGTCGGCCAGGTGCACCCGCATCTCGAGGTCAAGATCGTGGATCCGCAGACCGGGGTCACCCTGCCGTTCGGTGAGGCGGGGGAGTTCTGCACCCGTGGCTACTCGGTAATGCTCGGGTACTGGGAGCAGCCCGAGACGACGGCGGAGGCGATCGACGCGGCTCGCTGGATGCACACCGGTGACCTCGCGGTGATGGACGAGGACGGCTACGTGACGATCACCGGCCGGATCAAGGACATGGTCATCCGGGGTGGCGAGAACGTCTACCCGAGGGAGATCGAGGAGTTCCTCTACACCCATCCCGACATCCTGGACGCGCAGGTGATCGGGGTGCCCGACGCCACGTACGGCGAGGAGCTGATGGCCTGGATCCGGCTCCGGCCCGGTGCCGGGCCGCTCACCGCCGGGTCGCTGCGCGAGTTCTGCGCGGGCCGTCTCGCGCACTACAAGATCCCGCGGTACCTCCATCTCGTGGAGGAGTTCCCGATGACCGTCACCGGGAAGATCCGCAAGGTGGAGATGCGGGAGCGGTCCGTGGACCTGCTCGGGCTGGGCGGGAACGCCGGGCGCATTTGAGCCGCGCCTGACCGCCGTACCGGCCCGGTCGGCTCCGGGGTCAGCCCGGGTGCGTGCCCAGCAGATCCGTCACGATCCGGTCCAGCGACTCCAGGTCGGTGCCGGTGAGAGCGAGCAGCGGCGCCGGGGGCTCGCCGAGGATCCGCTCGGCGAGCGCTGCGGCGGCCAGGCCCTCAGCAGTCGCCGTCACAATCTTCGCTCGCCGGTCCCCGGGATGCACCGTGCGCTCCACCAGGCCGCGTTTCTCCAGGTCCTGGACCACCAGCGTGGTGTACGGCGCGTCGGTCGACAGCTCCGCCGCCAGCTCCCGCATCGTCCGGGGGCCCTTGGCCAGCCGGCGCAGCGCCTTGGCCCGGATGAAGCTCATGCCGAGTGCGCCGCAGACCTCGTCGCGCTTGTCATGAAGGTCGAGCACCAGCGTGCGCATGCCGTTCCACACCCGGGCGGCGGTGTCGGCGTACGGTCCGGTGCGGGGTTCGGCCTCGGGAGTGTTCATGGTGTCTTCACCGGGATCTTCGCTTCCTCGGGGATCAGCCGGGCCGCGGTCCGCTCGGCGGTCCGCCGCGCCCATCGTCCCGTGGTGAGGATACCCAGACAGAAGACGACGGCGCCGTACCCGGTGACGATCCACCACCCGGTGCGGCTGGCCTCGGCGAATCCGGTGTCCACCGTGCCGATGGCCACCACCGATCCGGCGATGGCGACGCCGAGCGACTGGCCGACCTGACGGCTGGTGGACGCGGTGGCGGCGGCGACCCCGGCCTGCGAGATCGGCATCCCCGACACGGCGGTGTTGGTGATCGGAGGGTTGACCATCGCGAAGCCGAACCCGAAGACCACGTAGGTGAAGATCAGCCAGCCGATCGGTGTCCGGACGGTCAGCCCGGTCAGCATGAGGCCGCTCGTGGCTATGGCCACGCCGGCCACCAGCAGCGAAAGGCGTGGCCCGCGGATGCTCACCAGCCGGCCCGACAGCGGCCCGAACACCACCGTCATCGCGGCCATGGGCAGTGTGCACAGCCCGGCGTGCAGTGCCGAAAAGCCCCGTACGTCCTGGAGATAGAGGGTGTTGAGGAAGAGGAAGCCGCCGAGCGCGGCGAAGGCGCTCACCGCGATGACCGTCGCACCGGAGAACGGCGCGCTGCGGAAGAAACGCAGGTCGATAAGCGGATCCTCACGTCTGGGCTCGTACCAGAGCAGGCCGGTCAGCGCGGCGGCGGACAGGCCGAAGAACCCGAGGATCTTGGCCGAGCCCCAGCCCGCCCCCGGCCACTCGATGATCCCGTACGTCACCGACGCCAGCATGACGGCGATCAACGCCTGCCCGACGGGGTCGATGCGACGTGGGCGCGGCGCCCTGGACTCGGGTACGTACAGCGCGGTCAGGACCAGGGCGGCCAGGCCGACCGGGAGGTTGATCCAGAAGATCGCCCGCCAGCCCACCGTGCCGACCAGCGCGCCGCCCACCACCGGGCCGAGCGCCATGCTGATCCCCACCACCCCGGCCCACACGCCGATCGCCCGGGCGCGCTCGCGAGCGTCGGTGAAGGTGTTGGTGATGATCGACATGGCCACCGGGTTGAGCATCGATCCGCCCGCCGCCTGCACCATCCGGAACAGCACCAGCCAACCCAGCCCGGGGGCGACACTGCACAGCAGTGATCCGAGGGAGAAGAGCACCAGCCCGGACTGGAAGGTGCGGCGCCGGCCGATCCGGTCCGCGGTCGAACCCGACAGCATCAGCAGGCTGGCCAGTACCAGCGTGTAGGCGTCGATCGTCCACTGCAGGCCGGAGACCCCCGCGTGCAGGTCACGCCTGATGTCGGGAAGCGCGACGTTCACGATCGTGTTGTCGAGCCCGACGATGAACAGGCTCATACAGCAGATCGCGAGCACGAGCATCCGGCGGCGGTGGCTGAGTTCGGGCATGATCCCCACGATGGTTGTACGGCTACAATAGTTTCTACCGTACAACTTGATGCGGGGGTACGTGGGGTACCCGATCCGTTCTCAGGTGGTCTCGGCCGGGACGGATGAGGCCGTGGCAGTCCGGGTCAGGGTGGCGGCGACGAACGCGCCCAGTTCGCCGATGGCCGCGCGGGACTCGGGCAGCAGCGGGCCGAGAGCCTGAAAGACGTGCAACTGGCGGTCCCAGACCTTCAGGGTGCAGGGCACCCCCGCCGCGGCGAGGCGGTGCGCCATCCGCTCGGCGTCGCAGTAGAGGATCTCGGTGGAGCTCGCGCTGATCAGCGCCGGGGGCAGGCCTCGCAGATCGGCCTGGATCGGGGAGATGCGCGGGTCGGTGAGGTCCGCCCCGGGCAGCAGGAACTCCACCAGCAGTTCCAGGACCTCCATCGGCGCCGTCGGATCGAGCCGGGCGTTCTGGTGTTCCAGCTTCGAGGTGAGGTCCATGTCAAGCATGGGGGACAGCGCGACGATACCGGCGGGCAGCGGCAGCCCTCGTTCCCGGGCGAGCAGGGTCGTCGCGAAGGACATGTAACCGCCTGCCGAGTCGCCGGCGACGACGATGTCCTGCGGCCGGACTCCCTGGTCCAGCAGCCACTCGTAGGAGGTCAGGCAGTCCTCGACCTCCGCTTCGAAGGGCACCGTCGGCACCATGCGGTAGTCCACCGACAGTGCGGGCACCCCCGCTGCGGCGGAGAGCCGGGAGATCAGCCGGCGGTGGGTGTTGAGACCGCAGGTCACCCAGGCGCCGCCGTGGAAGTAGAGCATCACCCCCCGGTCCCGGCCGGGGCCGATCCCGGTGCCGTGCACCCACTCGGCTCCGAACCCGTCCAGCCGGACCCGCTCGACGTGGGTCCCGCGGGGCAGTGGCGCGTACCCGGCGAGCCGGTCCAGGGCGGCCAGCCGGCGCAGATCGTCGGGGCCGAAGCCGACCGGGGACCCGGTCTTGGCCTTGACCCGGTTCGCCCTGCGCCGCACCACCGCTCCGATGCCCGCGCCCAGCGCCCGGGAGCGCCAGCTCGCCCCGCCGTTCCGTTCGATCACAAGAGTCACGGGCGGTGTGGCCATGACCGGGCCTCCTCGGCGGGCGGGAGTGGGATCGCCCTGAATGGTGACACGCCGGTCATTCCGCGACTACCCGGCTGTGAGGCATGTCACCACCGCGGAAGGGAGCCCCGCCTCGTGCCGGGTGCAGGTGGAGGCGAAGAGGCGGGGCGCCCGCTTATGCGGTCAGGCCTTGAACCAGCGCCACTTCCCGTCGCTGTACTTGATGCAGCGGTACTGCTGGGTGCCCGTGGACGCGGTCCCGGACTGGCCGTGCGCGGCGGTCGTGCAGTGCGCTCCCGGCGTCACGCAAGACCAGGTCGTGCCCGCCTTGTGGAGGTGGCAGCGGGACTTGGGCTTGGCCACGGCCACGGTGACGGTGGCGGCGTGGGCGGACAGGACGGATCCGGCGGACAGCACGCCGGCCGCCACCGCCCCGGCAATGGTGATCTTCTTGAGCATGAGTTTCCTTCGGTGTTGCGGACAACTACGCTCCGTGTCTATCGCCTATCGGCGAGTGACGTGCCGTGGTTTTCCGTCTCCGAACCCTGCGTTAACCCGCGCGGCGGTCCAGGCGCCCGTCTCCTGGCGCTATGCCGTGGCGACCGGGGCCGGCCGGGTGTTCGCGACGGCCTCCCGGAGCCCGTCCGGGGTGAAGATCTGGCTCTGCGGCAACGTGGTCCCGTCCAGCCGCAGTGTCGGAGTGCCCTGGACGCCGGCCGCCAGTGCCGCCTGGGTGGCCTGTCGCACCTCGCCGTCCTTCTGCAGGCTTGATACGCAGGTGGCGAACGAGGGATCGTCGATGCCGGCCTGCCTGCCCCAGTTCAGCAGGTCCGCCGCGGCGAACCCGTCCTGCCCTTCCGGCGGCTGGTTCTGGAAGAGAAGATCGTGGAAGGCGATCCAGTTGCCGGCCGGCGCGCAGAGCGCGGCCCCGGCGGCCCGTCGGGAGTTGGACGCGAGAGGTTCCCGGGTGAACAGCTGGAACGGCCGGTAGACCACCTTCACCTTGCCGTCGGCGACCAGTTGCCGCAGTGTCGAGCCGTTCGTTTCCTCGAAGGCCTTGCAGACCGGGCACTGGAAGTCCTCGTAGATCTCCAGAACCGGCTGGTCGACCCCGGGCCGGGCGAGCGCGATCGAGCCGTCCGGCTGCCGGGTGGCCTGGCCGGCCTGATCCTGGCCCGGACCCTGGCTCGCGCCGGGCGGGTTGCCGATCAGCCCGGTCCCTCCGCCGCCAGTCCTGGCGAGCACGACCAGGACGCCGGCGATCACCAGCACCGCGAGGATCCCGAAGGCGCCGAGGGCGATGATCCAGGCGCGTGTCCCCTTCCGCGGGGATCCCGCGTAGCCGGGCGGGTACTGCGGGCCGTAGTAGGGCTGCTGGAAAGAGCCCGGCGGCGGAGGAGCGGGGGCCCATCCCGGCCCGCCGGCCGGTCGCAGTGGAGTGCCGGGAGGACCGTACGGGCCGTGCGGGCCCTGCACGGGCGCGCTCGGCGCGGGCCCGCCAGGTGGCCCCCACTGCGGCTGCGGTCCCGGCTCGGGTGCCCTTCCCGGCCCCTGAGTTCCAGGCCCCTGAGTTCCCTGAGTTCCAGGCCACTGAGTTCCAGGACCGGGTGTTCCAGGACCGGGTGCTCCCCGGCCGGGCGTTCCAGGACCGGGTGCTCCCCGGCCGGGCGTTCCAGCGCCGGGCGTTCCAGGGGCCGACGTTCCGGGCCCGGGTGTGCCGGGCTCGGCGGGCTGTTCCGAGGCTCCGCGGGGGTCGTCCTCCATGCGCGAACGCTCCTCTCTGGACGTTCGCCCTAGTGTGTCGTACTTCGGGGAGCGGCACTCACGCCACAGCCGTGCGCACGGCCCGGGAAGCGGCCAGATCGCGGTGACGCCGGGTCTCCCGCACCGGAACGCGCGAAGGGCCGCCGGAGACTCCGACGGGGCAGGCGGGACTTTTCCGGTCAGAGCACGCCGTTGGCGGTGCGTACGGGATCAGGGGCACCGGCCGGGAGCGCTCCGGGAAGCACGTCCAGACGGCGCAGGATGACACCTTCACGCAGCGCCCATGGGCAGATCTCCAGCTCGGGCAGCCCGAACAGGTCCATGGTGGCGTCGGCGACCAGCGCACCGGCGACCAGCTGGGGCGCCCGGCCTTCGGAGACGCCCGGCAGCTCCGCCCGCTCCCGCGCCGTCATCCGGGCCAGCCGGTCGGCCCACTCGGTCACGTGGGCGTGGCTCAGGACCCGCTTGACGTACGGGCCCTGATCGGAGGGGGCCGCACCGGCGATCCGGGCGAGCTGCTTGAACGTCTTCGACGTGGCCACCGCGTGGTCGGGCCGGCCGTACCGCATGACCGAGCCGGCGGTACGGGCGATCTCCGCCCGGATGTGCTTGCGCAGCGCGCGTACCTCGTCGGGGGGCGGCGGGTCGGCGGTGAAGCAGTCGCGGGTGAGCCGGCCGGCGCCGAGCGGCAGCGAGATCGCCACGTCGGGTTCCTCGTCGACCCCGGAGGCGATTTCCAGCGAGCCGCCGCCGATGTCCAGGACCAGCAGGCGCCCCGACGACCAGCCGAACCAGCGCCGCACGGCCAGGAAGGTCAGCCGTGACTCGTGCTCCCCGGACAGCACCTGGATGTCCGCGCCGGTGTCGGCCCTGATGCCGGAAAGGATCTGCTCGCCGTTGACCGCCTCCCGGACGGCGGAGGTGGCGAACGAGACCAGATCCTGGACCCCCTTGTCCTCCGCCACCTGGAGCGCCTCGTCCACGAAGGAGCGCAGCCGCTGCTCGCCTTCGCCGGACAGCCGCGCACCGTCCTCCAGATGGTCGGCCAGGCGCAGACTGGCCTTGTGGGAGTAGGCGGGCTGCGGGCGCGCGCCCTGATGCGCGTCGACCACCAGCAGATGCACCGTGTTGGAGCCCACGTCCAGCACACCGAGTCTCATGATTCGACGCTACCCATCTCGTAGTCGTCCGGAGCCGGAAAGTACATACCGGCTGCCCTGGATGGACAATTTCATTCCCATTCTGCCGGTAACCAGGGGGAATCTGGCCGTGCCGCGCTCCCATCGGCTAGCGTGAACGCCGACGCCGGAGGGGGTGGAGATGGGTTTCCTGCTGGACGGCGCGGGCCTGCTCGTCCTCGCGCTGTGGGTGTTCTGCATCATCGACGTGATCACGACCGATGAGTCGCTCTGCCGGAATCTGCCCAAGACCCTGTGGTTGATGATCGTCCTCATCCTGCCCGACGTCGGGTCGGTCATCTGGCTGGTGGCCGGCCGGCCATGGATCGCCCGGGTCCCGGGCGCTCTGCCCTACCAGGGCGAGGCCGGCCGCGAACCCGGGCCCGGCCGCGCCGCCCCCGCCAATCCCGAGGACGACGAGGCCTTCCTGCGGGGCCTGCGGGAGCGGGTGGAGGAGCAGCGCCGCAAGGCCAGGGAACAGCGCAAACCCGACGACGAGTGATCGTACGGTGGGATCATGCAGATCACACGTGCGGAGATCGAGGCCGCCTCCTCCCGGATCGCCGGTCACGTCCGGCGCACCCCGACCGCCGAGATCGAGCCCGGCACGCTCTGGTTCAAGCTGGAGCAGCTGCAGCACTCCGGCAGCTTCAAGGCTCGCGGTGCCTTCAACCGGATCCTGTCGGCCATCGAGGCGGGCGCCCTGCCCGTGAGCGGGGTGGTCGCAGCCTCCGGCGGCAACGCGGGCCTGGCCGTGGCGTACGCCGCGGGGCGGCTGGGCGTGCCCGCCGAGGTGTACGTGCCCGAGACCGCCCCCGAGGTCAAGGTGCGCAGGCTCGTCGCGCTGGGCGCCACCGTGGTCCAGGTGGGGAGCAAGTACGCCGACGCTCACGTGGCCTCCCTCAAACGGGCCGCCGAGACCGGCGCACTGCAGTGCCACGCCTACGACCAGCCGGAGGTCTGCGCCGGGCAGGGCACGCTCGGCCTGGAGCTCCTCGAGCAGACCGGCGGTGTCGACACCATCCTCATCGCCGTTGGGGGCGGCGGGCTGATGGCCGGCGTCGCCGCTGCCGCGGCCGGGCAGGCCCGGGTGGTCGCGGTGGAACCGCGGACCATTCCCACGCTCCACGACGCCCTGCGTGCCGGTCGGCCGGTCGACGTCGAGATCTCCGGGATCGCCGCCGACTCGCTCGGCGCCACCCGGATCGGCGACATCGCCTATGACGTCGCCACCCGTACAGGCGTGGTCTCGCTGCTGGTCGAGGACGCCGACATCGTCGAGGCGCGGCGGCTGCTGTGGGAGCGGCACCGTCTCACGGTCGAGCACGGCACTGCCGCCGCGTTCGCCGCACTGCAAACGGGTGGCTACCGCCCCGCCGCGGGAGAACGGGTCGCCGTGGTGCTGTGCGGGGCCAACACCGACCCGTCGGACCTCTAGCGCTCCGCGATCGCCCGGGATGGCACATCAGCGGCGCCGTGCCCGGCCGGCGTGGCCCCGGGCGGCGGCGTCCGCGACCCGGGCGGCACGGGGCTCCGCGTCACGGGCCTCCCCGTCACAGGGGTCCGCGCCGCGTGGCCGCGCCCGGGGTACGCCGGGCGCGAGTCCGGATGCGGGCGGTGCTGGTACACGTCGAAGGCGACCGAGCGGTGCTCGACCTCCCCGGCGCCGTGCCAGCGCAGCAGGTCCATCATCGCGGGGTCGGCGCCCGCCTCGTCGAGCTGGTGGGCGTCCAGGATCCACTGGCCGAGCACCGCCGTGTAGTGCTCGATTCCGACGATGAACACACGACGGTGGCGTGTCGGCGCGCCACCGTCGTGGCGTGGGCCTCAGGGCGTCGTCGGAGACGGTTTGGGACCGGTGGCGCGCAGCGAGCCGAGTCTCGACAGCGCCTCGAACCAGAACGGCGCCCCGAAGGAGACACCGAAGGCGGTCAGCAGCCAGCCCGCGAGCTTGAACGCGACGTCGGCGGGCCCGGTGTGGCCGCCGGTGGTGAGGCGGAAGCAGCGCCCGACGTCACTGGCCCCGCAGCCGTCCGGCCACCAGATCGGCACGCCGCCGGCGCTCAGCCGGGTCAGCTCCTGGTCGGCGCAGGCCGCCCGGTCGGGCACGTTCTGGCACAGGTTGCCGGTATTGGCCTGGGTGATCACAGCCTGCCGGATCGGCTGGTCCAGGTAAAGGTCGTGGGCCACCTGCAGCGTGTCGACGTTGGCCAGGATCGCGATGAACAGGCCGGTGCAGAACAGCACCACCCGGGCCCAGCGCTTGTACCAGCCCGAGACCCGCTGCATCTGGTCGTCGTACCACTCTTCGATCAGGTTCTCGAAGGTGGCGATGCTGCCCTGGGCGCGCTTGAGCAGGGCGAGCAGGCTCTTCTTGGCGGGCAGGCCGTCAGGCAGGCCCTCCACGGTCGTCCGGACCGTCTCGAGTGAGGTCCGGCCGTCGGAGTCCGGAACCAGCGTGTCGATCAGGGCACGGGCGAACGACTGCGCGGACACGTAGGCGGGGTTGCTGACCCCGCCATGGCCGCGGCGCAGGCCCCGGCGGGTCTGCAGCGACTGGAGCAGCGGATGCCCGAAGAGCGCGAGGGTCATCCCGCCGCTCTTCACCACCTTCTCCGGCGAGCCGGTCGACTGGGCCAGATCGTTCACAGCCTTGGCGGCGGCGGCGGTCTTCTCCGGTTCCTTCACGCTCTGCGCCAGCTTGGCTTCGGCGGGCAGGCCGGCCGGCTCCGCGACGAGGCTCTCGTCGCCGGCGGCCGGTGGGTTGCGCGGCGCGTCGAAGACCTGGGCGCTCTCGGCGTCGAGCATCCGCGTCGACGCGCCCGCCGCCGACCGGTCCAGCATCAGCCGGAGCCCGCTGAGCAGAAACTTCGACCGCATCTGCAGCCGGCTCGAGAGCGCCTCACACAGAGCGGAACACAACAGCGAGAGCAGGGCGAATTGGAGAACCAGTCCGACCGCGGTCTCGAACACCGCAGAACCAGGCATGGTGCCCAAAGGTAGCGGCGACACGTCCGTTCCGCCGGAAAATCAGAACCTTCGGGCGCGGGCCGGGGCACACGGCACGGCGGGTGCGGGCCGGAGTGACTGGAGCCGGCCGGAAGATCACAGGAATGCTCGCCAGCCTCTGGTGACCCAGGTCACTCAATGGTAAAAACATGACACCTCTTCACGTATTTACCCTGGGAGTTCCCGATGCGCCGACGTTCGCTCCCGTCCGCCGCCCTCGCCGCCGTCACCGTGGCAACGCTCGCGGCGGCCCCCGGCGCGCACGCGGAGGCGGAGGCGGCCGGAGTCCGTACCGTGAAGGTCGCCTCGTTCGACGGCACCCAGATCCTCACCAACTTCTTCCCGGCCGCGAACCTGCCGGCCGGCGTGACCGCGCCGACCGTCCTGCTCGGGCACGGCTGGGGCGGCCGGGCCGAGACCGACCCCGCCGGCGGGCAGGTCGGGCCGCTGCGGGCGGCCGGCTACAACGTGGTGACCTGGAACGCCCGGGGTTTCGGCTCCGAGGGGGCGGCGAACGTCGATGAACCCCGTGTGGAGGGGCGCGACACGATGAAGCTGATCGACTGGATCGCCCGTCAGCGCGAGGCCCAGCTCGACGGGCCGGGCGATCCGCGCCTGGGCATGGCGGGCGGCAGCTACGGCGGCGCCATCCAGCTGGTCACGGCCGGGCTGGACAAGCGGGTCGACGTGATCGTCCCGGTGATCGCGTTCAACAACCTCGAGCGCACGCTCTACCGGGACGAGGTCTACCGGTCGGGCTGGGGCCTGATCCTGTGCACGAGCGGGATCTCGAACGGCAACAAGATCGCGCCGCAGGTGCAGGCGGGCTGCGTCGCCGGCCTGGCCGCGGGGCAGCTGCCCGCCGCCCTGCGGAAATGGTTCGCCGACCACGGGCCGGACCAGCTGGTCAGGAAGATCAAGATTCCGACCCTGGTCGTCCAGGGCACCGTGGACACCCTCTTCCCGTTGCGCGAGGGGATCGCCACTTACCAGGCGATCAAGGGCAACGGCGCCCCGGTCAAGATGATCTGGTTCTGCGGCGGGCACGGCCAGTGCACCACCAACCCCGGCGCGCCCGACCACGTGATGAAGGCCACCCTGACCTGGTTCGACCGCTACCTCAAGCGCAACCCGGCGGCCGGCACCGGCCCGGAGTTCGAGTACATCGACCAGGACGGCGCCTACCATGGGGCGCCGGCCTACCCGCAGCCCGCGCTGAGCCCGCTCAAGGCCACCGGCGCCGGCTCCCTCGCGTTCTCCCGGCTGGACGCCGGGGAGTTCGTCCAGGCCACGCCCAAGGACTGGACCCTGCCGTTCCTGCCCTCGACGATGATGGCCAAGCCGTCGGCGAAGGCCGTCAACGTCCCGATCCCGGCCCCGGCGAGCCCCGGCCAGACGGTCGGCGTGCCGCGCGTGACGCTGACGTACAAGGGCACCGCGGTCCCGGCCAGGACGGCGCTCTTCGCCCAGATCGTCGACCAGGGGACCGGAACCGTCATCGGCAACCAGGCCACCCCCCTCCCGGTGACGCTGGACGGCAGGAGCCACAGCCTCACCCGGGACCTGGAGGCCATCTCCTGGAATGTGACCCCCGCCAGCAGGCTGGTCCTGCAGATCGTCCCGATCACCGGCCTGTTCGACTGGCAGCGCTCGGCCGGTCTGGTGAATTTGCAGGCGTCGGTCAGCCTGCCGCGGGTAAGACCTGAGACGGCCCTGGCCGGTTGAGTTCGTGATCTCGCAGTTGTCCACCACCGCGCCGGGCGGACAGCTGCGAGATCATCCTCTCCCCGCGCCGTGATCTTGCAGAAGCGCCTCGCGCCCAATGGCGGCCTTCTGCAAGATCACGGCTGCATGTGGGCGATCACACGGGAAGGCGTTCGCCGGTCCGGAGCCGGTCCAGGCCCAGCCAGATGAACTCCACGCTCATCGCCTCGGCCCGGTCCCGGGGGACGTCGGGATGTTCGAGCCACCAGGAGACCAGCGAGAACAGCGATCCGTACACCAGCGGCACCATCAGCCGGACCCGCCGTTCGGTCGCCGCCAGCGCGGCCGGGGTCAGCGACGGATCGGCGCGCCGATTGATCAGCAGGAGGTCCGCGAAGGACTCGCCGAGCCGATCGCGCAGCTCGCGCAGCTCCACCCCGACCTCGGGCTTGTCCAGGTGCCGCACGATCAGCGCCCACGCCTCGGGTTCCAGCGTGGCGTACTCGAACAGCACCCGGACGATGGCGCGCATCCGCTCCAGCGAGCCCTCCGCGGCGCGCACGGCGACGTTCATCCGTTCGGTGACCTCACCGACGACCATCGAGGTGACCTCGGCGAACAGCTCCTCCTTCGAGTCGAAATGCTGGTAGAGCAGCGCCTTGGACACGTCGGCGGCCACCGCCACATGCTCCATCTGGGTGAGATGGAAACCGCGGCGCCCGAACTCGCCGAGAGCCACGGCGAGGAGCTGCTCGCGGCGCAGGGCATGGGACAGCCGCCGCCGGGTCGCCACGTTCCTGGTCAACGTCGGGTCACTTGCCCAGGTAGGGAGCGAGTTCGGCCCGGGCCACCGACCGGACGTGCACCTCGTCCGGCCCGTCCGCGAGCCGGAGCGTGCGCAGGCCCGCCCACATCCCGGCCAGCGGGGTGTCATCGCTGACGCCGGCGGCCCCGTGTACCTGGATCGCCCGGTCGACCACCTGGAGTGCGATCCGGGGGGCGATGACCTTGATCGCGGCCACCTCCTTGCGGGCCTCCTTCGGGCCGTACTTGTCGATCAGCCAGGCGGTCTTGAGCGTCAGCAGCCGGGCCTGCTCGATCGCCATCCGCGACTCCGCGATCCACTCCTGGATGACGCCCTGCCGGGCCAGCTCCTTTCCGAAGGCGACCCGCCCGCTCGCCCGGGCGCACATCATCTCCAGGGCCCGCTCGGCCATGCCGATCGCCCGCATGCAGTGATGGATGCGACCGGGCCCCAGCCGGGCCTGCGCGATGGCGAACCCGCCTCCCTCCTCACCGACGAGGTTGGTCACGGGTACGCGTACGTCGGTCAGCGTGATCTCACAGTGCCCGTGCTGGTCGGAGTACCCGAAGACGGGCAGCGGGCGCACGATCTCCACGCCGGGGGTGTCGAGCGGAACGAGCACCATCGACTGCTGGAGGTACGGATGGCCCTCCGGGGAGGTCTTGCCCATCAAGATCATGATCTTGCAGCGGGGATCGGCCGAGCCGCTGATCCACCACTTGCGGCCGTTGATCACGTACTCATCGCCGTCCCGCTCGATCCGGGTGGCGATGTTGGTCGCGTCCGAGCTGGCCACGTCCGGCTCGGTCATGCCGAAGCAGCTGCGGATCTCGCCGTCCAGCAGCGGGTCCAGCCACTGCCGCTTCTGTTCGGGCGTCCCGAACAGGTGGAGCACCTCCATGTTGCCGGTGTCCGGGGCGGCACAGTTGATCGCCTCGGGGGCGAGCTGGGGGGAGCGCCCGGTCAGCTCGGCCAGCGACGCGTAGTCGGTCACCGACAGGCCGTGGTCGCCGACGTCCGGCAGGAACAGGTTCCACAGGCCGCGTTTGCGGGCCTCGACCTTGAGTTCCTCGACGACCGGCGGTACCTGATGCTCGTTTCCGGCGGCGGTAAGCTCCCGCCGCTGGTCGGCGTAGACAGGCTCGGCAGGATAGACGTGGGAGTCCATGAAGTCCTGCAGCCGGTCCATATGGTCGCGGGCTCGCGTGCTCAGTTCGAAGTCCATTCCGCTACAGTAACTGACGCGTAAGTTACTTTCCCAGAGGAGAGTCGTATGGAGTCGTACGAGGGCAAGGTCGCACTTATCACCGGAGGCTCGAACGGCATCGGCGCGGCGGTCGCCCGGCGGCTGTCCGGGGCGGGAGCAAAGGTGGTCCTCGCCGACGTGGACGTCGACGCGGGCACGGCGCTGGCGGCCGAGCTGAACGGCGTCTTCGTGCGGTGCGACGTCCGGGAGCCCGCCGACAGCGAGGCCGCCGTCGCCGCGGCCGGGTCGGCCTTCGGCGGGCTCGACCTGGCGTTCCTCAACGCGGGAGTGGCCACCGGCTCCGGCCTGGACACCGACTTCGATCCGGTCGCCTACCGGCGGGCGATGGCCATCAACCTCGACGGTGTGGTGTACGGGGCGCACGCGGCGCTGCCGGCCCTGCGCGCCCGTGGTGGCGGCGACATCATCGCCACCGCCAGCATGGCCGGGATCACCGCCACCCCCTTCGACCCGATCTACGGTGCGAACAAGGCCGCGGTGGTCGGGCTGGTCCGGGCCCTGGGCCCCGCCCACGAGCACGAGCGCATCCGGGTCAACGCGCTGTGCCCGTCGTTCGCCGACACCGACATCCTCGTGCCCCTCAAGGCGCACCTCAACGAGACCGGGTTCCCGATCCTGGAGGTCGGCGACGTCGTCGAGGCCTTCATGGCCATCCTGGCCGCCGGCCGGGCCGGTGAGTGCTGGTACGTCGTGCCCGGCCGGACGCCCGAACCCTTCCGCTTCCGCGGCGTCCCCGGCCCCCGGGTCGCCGAGGAGCATCAGAGCCCGGCGGCGCCGTCCACCGGGAACGAGCAGGAGGCATAGATGCGCGCGATAGAGATCACCGAGTTCGGCGGGCCCGAGGTCCTCAAACTCGCCGAGCTGCCCGACCCGGTGCCCGGTCCCGGCCAGCTGCTGATCGAGGTGGACAGGGCCGGCATCAACTACGCCGACACCCACCAGGCCGAAAACAGCTACCTGTCGGCGTCCACGCTGCCGATGGTGCCCGGGGGAGAGGTCGTGGGCCGTACGCCCGACGGCCGCCGGGTGGTCGCGCTGACCGGCGGCGGGGGCTACGCCGAGCGGGCGCTCGCGGTCGAGGCGATGGCCTGGGACGTGCCCGACGCCGTGGACGACGCCACCGCCCTGGGCCTGGTGGTTCAGGGCGCCACCGCCTGGCTGCTGCTCCGCAGGAGCGCCCCGCTGGCGCCGGGCGAGTCCGTCGTGGTGCATGCCGCCGCCGGAGGGGTCGGCACCCTGGCCGTCCAGCTCGCCAGGGCCTGGGGCGCGGGCCGGGTCATCGCCACCGCCTCCAGCCAGGACAAGCGCGACCTCGCCCTGGAGCTCGGCGCCGACATCGCCATCGACGCCAACTCGCCCGATCTGAAGGACGCGCTGATCGAGGCCAACGGTGGCCGGCGCGTGGACATCGTCCTGGAAATGACCGGTGGCTCGGTCACCGACCAGAGCCTCAAAGCACTGGCCCCGTTCGGCCGGCTCGCCTTCTACGGAATGGCGTCCCGCAAGCCTCCGTCGCCGGTGCAGCCCGGCAGCCTCATGGCGCACTCCACGACGGTCGCCGGCATGTGGCTGCCGCACGTCTTCAGACTGCCCGGGGACGTGATGGGGACGGCGCTCACCGAGCTCTTCGACATGGTCGCCGAGGGCGGCCTGCGGGTCGTGCCCGGTGGTGAGTACGGGCTGTCCGAGGTCCGGCAGGCCCATGAGGATCTCCGCGCCCGCCGTACCAGCGGCAAACTCGTCCTCGACCCGAGCCGCTGACCCGTACCGCCGCGACTCATAACCCGTCCCGGTCACGGCGAAGGCACGGCGGAGCACGGACCCTTTCGCGATCGCCGAGTCGTGCATCCGCCGCCGGAAAATACGTTGACGACACCGCGGGCACTAGGGGTACTCGGTGCGCATCCGCCGGGGCGCGGACCGTCGAGCATGGGCCTGGTCATGGGTGAGACCAAGCGGCTGTAAACCGCCCGCCTCGCGGCTGTGCAAGTTCGACTCTTGCCTCATGTACGCACGTGCCCTCGTGGTCCACCGGACAGGACGCCGGCCTTCGAAGCCGGATGGTGCAGGTCCGACTGCTGCCGGGGGTGCTCAGGGCGTGTTTCTCGCCGGCAGCGGGTGGCGGGGTCGGCAAAACCGCCGGTCCGGGGTTCGGCTCCCCGCCGCGCCTCCGGATGTGCGTGTCCGCTGTGGGATCGGCGCGGTCGCGGAGTTCGCCCGCCGGCGGCCTTCAGCGGAGCGGCGTGGCGGGAGGGCGGACGAGGGTCACGTCGGCGGTCCGGCCCAGGGCGATACGGGCCAGGTTCGCCAGTGACTCGGTGCCGGGGGAGTAGTAGCCGCCGTGGCCCTGCGCGGCGCCCGTGCTGAAGACCCGGGCGCCGAAGCCCGGGGTGATGGGGTCGGTCTCGTGGCCGTAGCCGCCGAGGCGGACGTGCGGGGTCAGCCCGATCGGGTCGTCGGAGACCCGTGCCGCCCAGACGCGGGCGCCGGTCCGCAGGTCACCGGCGGAGGCGGCGTCCATGCCCGGGGAGGCCAGCGCCACCACGTTGTCGGCGCGGCCACCGTCCCGCACGGCGTGGCCGCAGACGACCGTGCCGTAGCTGTGCCCGATCAGGGTGATCCTGGCCGCGCGCGGCAGGTCGTTCAGGAAGGCGGTGAGGGCGGGGGCTCCGGCGACCGCCCGCTCGGACCGGGCGGCCTGCCGGTCGATGCCCTCCGGGGCGTCGTAGCCGAGCCAGACGACCACGGCCGTGCCGGTCCGGGGAGAGAGCCGGCTCATCTCGGCCCGCAGCGCCAGGGCGGCGACGACCGGGTTGGCGTCGTGCTGTCCGGACGAGTGCGGGTCCGTGTGCATGATCTTGCCGAGATCCCAGCCGCTGCCGGGCACGATCACGGCGATGTGCCGCGCGGTGGGGAGATCACCGAAGACCTCGATGACACGCCCGTCACCGCGCGGGTCGTACCCCAGCAGGCGTCCCGGGGTGCGCAGCCGGGCCGCGCCGGCGTTGGCGGCGTACCGGAGCGGGTAGGGGGCGCCCTCCAGATTGCCGACGACGCCGGGGTCGCCGGCCGCCAGCTGCCGCCGCTGGCCCTCGGTGAGGCCGGCGAAGAACGCCGCCACCTGCCCCGGTGACGCGGAGGAGAGGTCGGGCGCGGGTATGCCGGGCGCCACCGCGGCCACCGAGCCTCGCCAGGCCGCCGCGTCCGGCAGGCCGCGGATCACATGGTGCGGGTCGCCGCCGGTCAGCCAGGCACCGGCCGTGGTGCAGGAAGAGAGGACGGCGCTGAGGGCCAGGGCCTTGAGGATCTTCACGCTCAGCGAGGTCAGGGACCGGGTGACGGCTCCGACGTCGCCGGCGAAGCGCCGCCCCAGGGCAGGCTCCGGGGGACGGGCAGGACTCAGCGTGGCCAACTGCGGGATCACCGGCCGTCAGGGTGCGATCGAGCTGATCGTGCGGTGCGTCACGGCGTACATGCCCTTCAGATGTCTCTTCGGGGGGAAGAAGTTCGGTGAACAGGACGACGGTTGCGTAATGATCTCAAGGAGGAGCCGCTCTGCTATCCGGCGAGACCGTTCTCGTACGCGTAGACGACCGCCTGGGTACGGTCACGCAAGCCTAGCTTGGTCAGCACGTGGCCGACGTGTGTCTTGACGGTCTGCTCGGCGAGAACCAGCTCACCGGCGATCTCTGAGTTGGACAGCCCACGGGCGATCAGCCGCAGTACGTCGAGCTCACGCGGGGTCAGCGAGGCGGTGGCGGCGGGGCTGGGCCGCTCGTGCCGGCGGCGCCGGGCGAAGTCGCCGATGAGCCGCCGGGTGATCGACGGGGCCAGCAGGGCGTCGCCGCCCGCCACCACCCGCACGCCGGTGATGAGGTCACCGGCTGAGGCGTCCTTCAGCAGGAACCCGCTGGCCCCCGCACCGAGTGCCTCGTAGACGTACTCGTCCAGGTCGAAGGTGGTAAGGACGAGCACCTTCGGCCCCGGGGCGGGTTCGTCGCCCGGCTCGGCGGGGAGGTCGCCGACGATCTCGGCGGTGGCGGCGAGGCCGTCCATCACCGGCATCCGGATGTCCATCACGACAACGTCGGGGTGCAACTGCCTGGTCAGGTCCACCGCCTCCCGGCCGTTGCCGGCCTGCCCCACCACGTCGATGTCGGGGGCCGAGGACAGCAGTGACGCCAGCCCGTCGCGGATCATCACCTGATCGTCGGCGATCAGCACGCGTATGGTCACCAGGCCACCCTAGAGCTCGCCGTAGGGAAGGTCGGCGGTGACGGCCCAGCCCTCGTGGTCCGGGCGTGGGCCCGCCGACAGGGCTCCGTCCAGCATCGCCACCCGCTCGCGCATCCCGACCAGGCCATGGCCGCCCCCCGACTCCTCGGGGACGCCGCGCGGGCCGTCATCGGTCACCGACACGTGCAGGACCGTCGTGCCGTACCGGATCTCCACCCGGACGTGGCCGCCCTTCGCGTAACGGGAGGCATTGCTGAGGGACTCCTGCACGATCCGGTAGGCGGACAGGTCGACCCCGCTGGACAGCTCGCGTGGCATGCCGACGACGATGGCCTCGATGGCCAGCCCGGACCGGCACGCCCGCTCGGTCAGCTCCTCGAGCCGGTCCAGCCCGGGCTGGGGCACGCGCTCGGCGGCCTCGCTGACCTGGCGCAGCAGCCCCACCACCCGGCGGGTCTCCGCGAGCGCCTCGCGTGCGGCGTCGCGCACCACGCCGAAGGTCTCCCTGGCCGCCGGTGACAGATCGGGGAACTTGTACGGGGCCGCCTCCGCCTGCAGGGCGATCACCGACATGTGGTGGGCGACGATGTCGTGGAGCTCCCGGGCGATCCGGGAGCGCTCCTCCAGCACGGCCTGCCGGGCCAGGTCCTGCCGCCGCAGCTCCGCCTGCTCGGCCAGGCTCGCCTCGGCCGCGTAGCGTCCGCCGACCGCGTCGCCGAAGACCAGCACCATCGCGACCACGATGGCGAGGATGATGCCGAACCACCCGTGCATCCCGTCGACGACGATGGCGGGCACGATCAGGCCCAGCGCGGTGACCAGGCCGACGCCCAGCGAGGTCCGGCGGTCGTAGGCGGTCGCGACCGCGAACATCAGTACGGCCAGGCCCAGGTACGAGGTGGTGGGCCACGGCCAGAACTGGTCGGAGTGGTTGCCGAGCACCAGGACCCCGGCGAACATCCCCAACGCGGAGATCCGCCAGGCGACCAGCGGCCACCGGGCACCGACGATCAGCGGCCCGCACTGCGCCACCCCCAGCAGCCAGGCCGGAGTGGCCCGTACCCCCATCATCTCGATGTGGATCGCGATGGATCCGGCGGTGAAGCCGAGAGTGAGGGCGATCGAGACCGCCAGCACCAGCACGCGCAGCCTGCCGGTCGGCCACAGCAACGTCCGCTGGGGTTCCTTCGAGGCGCGCACGGCAGCGTGCCGGACGAGCCTCAGCAGCGAGACCGGGCCGGTGGTGATCATGAGTTCTTCCGATCGTTCATCGACTCGACTGTAAGCCGGACGCTCCCGCTCCCACGTGCGTCGCAGGAGTGAGATCGGAGGCAAGACCCAGGTATGGGTTCATGTATTCCCGATTGACTTGATAGGGATATTGAGGCATTCTCGAAGAGTGACCTTCGGCCGCCTTCTCCATGTCCGCCTGCACGTCGACCTGCGTCGGCAGGCGAGTGCGCTGTGTCCTGGATCGGTTCCCGCGAACACCCTTCGCTGACGCGATCCGCCTGACACAGCCGCAAGGAGAGAGAGCATGACCACCGTCGCCGAGGAGAGCACGCACGCCCCCCTGAGCACCGCGCAGATGGCCGAGCGGGCCAGGGACATCGCCGGCCGCCCCGAGGATTGGATCCACCGGGTGCGGCTCAGCGCCGACGGCCGCTGGTACGAGCGCCTGCACCAGGACGCCGACCACGAGGTATGGCTGCTCAGCTGGATGCCCGGCCAGTCCACCGGTTTCCATGACCACGGCGACGCCTCCGGGGCCTTCGCTGTCGCGCTCGGCGCCCTGCGGGAACGCCGTATCAAGGTCGGCCGTACGGTGTCGGCCGGCCAGGCACGGGCGTTCGGTCCGGGCTATGTTCATGACGTGGGCAATGTCTCCGACGCGCCTGCGGTGAGTGTGCACGTCTACTCGCCGCCCCTCAGCGCCATGAACCGGTACGACCTGGACGACGACGGCCGGCTGGTCCTGCTGGCCGCCGAGAGCGCGGAGGACTGGTGAGCCGGTCCCGGCCCGAGGGCGCGCGGTCGATCGACGAGATACTGGCCGCGGCCCGGGACCGCCTGGACCGGGTCGAACCACGCCAGGCCTACGCGGAGGTCGACGCCCTGCTGGTCGACATCCGCCCGGCCGCCCAGCGGTCCGCCGAGGGCGAGATCCCCGGTGCGCTGATCGTCGAGCGCAACCATCTGGAGTGGCGGTTGGACCCGGAGTCCGACGCCCGGCTACCGGAGGCCACCGGCTACGACGTGCGCGTCGTGGTGTTCTGCTCGGAGGGATACACCTCCAGCCTCGCCGCTGCGGCGCTCAAGGATCTCGGGCTGGGCCGGTCCACCGACGTCATCGGCGGCTTCCAGGCCTGGGCCGCCGCAGGCCTGCCGACCACGCCGCCCCGAGTGACGTGATTCCTTATCATTCCTTATAAAACCTATTGACTTAGTAGGGAATCTGCTCCACGATGGACGTGTGAACAGCAGCGAACTCCTCGTCGCACGTCTGCACGTCGATCTCCGGCGGCAAGCCAGCGATCTCTGTTCCCCTCAGCGCTGACGCCTGCTCTTCCCTCCGCAGGCGCGATCTCCCAGGCCACCTCCCCGTGGAACGGTCGCCGTGCCCCGTCCTGACGCTGCCCTTGAAGGGTCTACTCCCGTGTCCTCCCCAGCCCTCGACGTCGCGCGCCCGCATCCGCGGGTGCGCGCCACCCGGCCCCGCGCCCGCCTTCCCCGGGCGGCATTCCTGCGACGGCTGGCCAGCCCGCTGGTGCTGCTGATGCTGTGGCAGGTCGCCAGCAGCACGGGCCTGCTATCCGAACAGGCGCTCGCCTCACCCTGGACCATCGGGCACACCGGGCTGGCGCTCGCCCGGGACGGCACGCTGGGGACCGCCATGCGGGTCTCCCTGGAGCGGGCCGCACTGGGCTTCGCGCTCGGCGCGGTGGCGGGCATCGGCCTCGCCCTGGTGGCGGGCCTGAGCCGGATGGCCGAGAACGTCCTGGATCCGCCCCTGCAGATGCTGCGTGCGCTGCCGTTGTTCGGCCTGATCCCGCTGTTCATCCTCTGGTTCGGCATCGGCGAGACGCCGAAGGTCGCGATCGTCGCGCTCGGGGTGTTCTTCCCCCTGTACCTCAACACCTTCTCGGGAGTCCGCGGCGTCGACGGCAAGCTCGCCGAGCTCGCTCAGGTGGTCCGGTTGAGCCGGCTGGAGCTCATCCGGCACATCGTGCTGCCCGGCGCGCTCCCGCAGATTCTCGTGGGTCTGCGCCAGAGCCTCGGCATCGCCTGGCTCGTGCTGATCGTGGCGGAGCAGATCAACGCCGACGCGGGCCTCGGCCACATGATCAATGACGCCCGGGAGTTCCTGCGCACCGATGTCATCGTCCTCGGCCTGCTCATCTACTGCGTCCTGGGCCTGTTCACGGACGGGCTCGTGCGCCTGGTGGAGAGGAGGGCGCTCACATGGCGGCAGGAATTCCCGAACTGATCGCCGGGCCCCGCTCGGTGGCCCGCGTGCGCGGGCTGCGCCGTTCCTTCGGCGACCGCACCGTCCTCGACGGGGCCGATCTGGACATCGAGAAGGGCGAGTTCGTGGCCCTTCTCGGCCGCAGCGGCTCCGGGAAGTCCACCCTGCTGCGCGTTCTCGCCGGGCTCGATCCGGCGCACGACGGGGACGTCACCGTCGCCGGCGAGGTCGCGGTGGCCTTCCAGGAGCCGCGCCTGGTGCCCTGGAAGCGGGTGCACGCCAACGTCGCCCTCGGCCTCGGCGGCCCCGATCCGCAGGCGAGGACGCTGGCGGCGCTGGACGAGGTCGGGCTCACCGGCCGGCGCGACGCCTGGCCGCTCACCCTGTCCGGCGGCGAGGCGCAGCGGGCCTCGCTGGCCCGCGCCCTGGTCCGCGAACCCGACCTGCTGCTGCTGGACGAGCCGTTCAGCGCGCTGGACGCCCTCACTCGCATCACCATCCACCGGCTCGTGCTGGACCTGTGGGCCCGGCACGAGCCGGGAATCCTCCTGGTCACCCATGACGTCGACGAGGCGCTGCTGCTCGCCGACCGGGTCCTGGTCCTGGAGGACGGGCGGATCGCGCACGAGTCACGGGTGCCACTGCCCCGGCCGCGCCGTACCGACCATCCCGATCTCATCCGTCTCAGATCGGTCCTGCTGACACAGCTCGGCGTCACCTTGGAAGGCACTTGATGATCAAAAGATTCACCACCCTGGCGGTCGCGCTGGCCCTGCTCGGGGCCACGGCGGCCGGTTGCGGCTCGGATTCGGGCGCCAAGAGTGCGGACGGCCCGGTGGATCTGGCCAAGGTGACACTGCACGTCGGCGACCAGAAGGGGACCGGCGCGCAGGCCCTGCTCACCGCCGCGGGCCTGCTGAAGGACGTCAAGTACAAGATCAGCTGGTCGCAGTTCACCTCCGGGCCACCCATCCTCGAGGCGATCAACGCCGGCTCGGTCGACATCGGCGCGGTGGGCAACGCGCCTCCGGTGTTCTCGGCGGCGGCCGGTGCCAAGATCAAGGTCGTCGCCGTCGACGAGAAGGGCGTCGGCGGCCAGGCCATCGTGGTCCCGCCCGGTTCCTCCCTGAGGACGGTGGCCGACCTCAAGGGCAGGACCGTGGCCGTCGCCAAGGGCAGCTCCGCCAACTTCCAGCTGCTCGCCGCGCTGAAAAAGGCCGGTCTCACCTTCGCCGACGTCAAGGCCCAGTACCTCCAGCCGCCGGACGCGCTGGCCGCGTTGTCGGCCGGCAAGGTCGACGCATGGGCGATCTGGGATCCCTACACCGCCCAGGCCCAGCAACAGGTCAAGGCGCGGATCCTCCAGGACGGCACCGGGCTGGTCAACGGCTTCGAGTTCCAGGTCGCCGCGACCGAGGCGCTGGCCGACAAGGGCAGGTCCGCAGCGATGCGGGACTACCTCTCCCGCATCCAGCGCGCGCACACCTGGGTGAACTCACACCCGGCCGACTGGGCCACCACCTTCTCCAAGCTGACCGGGCTGCCCGGGCAGGTGACCACCATCACCGTCAACCGGGCCGGCTACAAGGATCTCAAGCTCGACGCGGACGTGATCTCCAGGGAACAGCAGGTGGCCGACGCCTTCCACTCCGCCGGCCTCATCCCGGGCGCCGTCAAGATCGGTGAGTTCGTGGATCCGCGGTTCAACGATCTGCTGCCTTGACGGACGTGAAAGGACGATCATGACTCTCACCTTCCACTGGTTCCTGCCCACCTCCGGTGACGGCCGGACGATCGTGGATCGCGGGCACAGCGGCGGATCCGTAGGATCCCGTCCCGGCTCCGCCGCGGGCAGTGCCAGCCGCTACCGCCCGCCCGACATCGGCTATCTCGCGCAGATCGCCCGCTCGGCCGAGCAGCTCGGCTTCGAGGCCGTGCTGACCCCGACCGGGACCTGGTGCGAGGACGCCTGGCTGGTCACGGCCGCGCTGTTGCGGGAGACCTCGCGGCTGAAGTATCTCGTCGCCTTCCGGCCCGGTTTCATCTCACCGACGCTCGCCGCGCAGATGGCCGCGACCTACCAGCGCATCTCCGGCGGCCGGCTGCTGCTCAACGTGGTGACGGGCGGCGAGACGGCCGAGCAGCGCCGGTTCGGCGACCTGTTGTCCAAGGACGAGCGCTACGCCCGGGCCGACGAGTTCCTGTCGATCGTCCGCGGGGCCTGGAGCGGCACTCCCTACGACTTCAAGGGCGAGCACTACGAGGTCGAGGGCGCCACGGCCGGGGGCGAGTTCCCGGTGCCGGAGCTCTACTTCGGCGGGTCCTCGGCGGCGGCCGGTGTGGTCGCGGCCAGACACGTCGACGTCTACCTGACCTGGGGGGAGCCTCCGGCCCAGGTGGCCGAGAAGATCGCCTGGATCCGCAAGCTGGCGGCGGAGGAGGGCCGGAAGCTGCGCTTCGGCATCCGGCTGCACACCATCAGCCGTGACAGCGCGAAGGCGGCCTGGTCCGAGGCGAACCGGCTGCTGGACGACCTGGACCCCGCCGACATCGCCCGCGCGCAGGGCAATCTGGCGGCCAGCGAGTCGGTGGGACAGAACCGGATGCGGGCCCTGCACGAGGGATTCCGGGGTGGCGGCTCCAGCCACGACCTGGAGATCCACCCCAACCTGTGGGCCGGCGTCGGCCTGGTCCGCGGGGGAGCGGGCACCGCGTTGGTGGGAAGCCATGAGCAGGTCGCGGACCTGATCGAGGAGTACGCCTCCATCGGGATCGAGGAGTTCGTGCTCTCCGGCTACCCGCATCTGGAAGAGGCCTACTGGTTCGGTGAGGGCGTGCTGCCCGAGCTGCGCCGCCGCGGCCTCGTACGGGCCGCGGCGTAACCCGGGAACGTGCCCGCCGCGGGGCTCCAGGGGTGGGTGCCCCGGCGGCGGGCATGAGGAGCATCTCTGCCGGGCCACGGCTGTTCCTCCTCGGCCGCGGCCCGCAGAGGTGTCCGCGCGGACGCCCGGGGGCGCGCTCTCGGCCAGGGGCCCGCGGGGGACTCCGCCGCTGAAATACGATCTGCCTGGGATCCGACTCGGGGAGATGACGATGACTCGCGCCGTCTACATCGCGGCCAGTGACGCGGCGACCAGGAAGGCGGCGATCGCGCTCGGCATGACGGAGCTGCTGGCCCGCCAGGTCGGCCAGGTGGGGGTCTTCCGGCCGGTGGTCCGGCCCGGCCGCCCCGACAACGTCGTCGAGACCCTGCGCAGCCGCTTCAAGGTCGACCACGCGGTGGGCGTCTCCTACGAGGACGTGCACGCGGACCGGGACCGCGCCACCGCCGACATCGTGGCCGCCTACCGCGCGCTCGCGGCCCGCTGCGACGCCGTGGTCATCGTCGGCACCGACTACACCGACGTCGGCGCGCCCACCGAGTTCGAGTTCAACGCGACCGTCGCCGCCGACCTGGGCGCGCCGGTGATGCTGGTCGTCAACGGGCTGGGCCGCACCCCGCAGGAGATCGCCTCGGCGGCCGCGCTGGCCGGCAAGGAACTCGCCAACGAGCACGCCACCCTGCTCGCCGCCGTGATCACCCGGGCCGACCCGGCCGCCCTCACCGAGATCGGCGAAGCCGTCCGGCTGCCGGGCACCCCGGTCTTCACGCTGCCCGAGGTGGCCCGGCTGTCCGCCCCCACCGTCAGCGACCTGATGGCGGCCTGCGAGGGCCGCCTGCTGCTGGGCGACGAGCAGCAGCTGGGCCGCGAGGTCGACCACCTGATGGTCGGCGCCATGTCGCTGCCCAACATCCTGGACCGGCTCACCGAGCGGGCCACGGTCATCGTGCCCGGCGACCGGGCGGCCACGATCCTGCCCGCGCTGGTGTGCGCGCACGCCGCCCCGACCTTCCCGGCGCTGTCGGCGGTCATCCTCACCGGCGGCTTCGAACTGCCGGCCCCGGTGATCCGGCTGCTGGAGGGCATGGCGCCGAAACTGCCGATCATCACCACGGCCCAGGACACCTTCGAGACCGCCACCCATCTGGCCACCGTGGACGGCCGTTTCACCCCCGACGCCGTCGGCAAGATCGACACCGCGCTGGGCCTCTTCGCCGGGCACGTGTCGCGCGAGGCGCTGCTGGAGCGGCTCGACGTGACCAGGGCGACCGCCGTCACCCCGCTGATGTTCGAGTACGACCTGCTGGAACGGGCCCGGTCCGACCGGCGGCACATCGTGCTTCCCGAAGGCGGCGAGCCGCGCATCCTGCGGGCCACCGACATCCTGCTGCGCCGCGGCGTCGCCGACCTGACCCTGCTGGGCGACGAACCGGAGATCCGCGCCAGTGCCGCCGAGCTGGGCCTGGACATCTCCGGCGCCCAGGTGCTCAGCCCCTTCGACCCGCGGATCCGCGAACGGTTCGCGCGAGAGTACGCCGAGGTGCGCGGGCACAAGGGGATCAGCATCGCGATGGCCCGTGACACCGTCACCGACGTCTCCTACTTCGGCACGATGATGGTGCGGCTCGGACTGGCCGACGGCATGGTGTCCGGCGCCGCGCACACCACCGCGCACACCATCCGGCCGTCCTTCGAGGTCATCAAGACCGCGCCGGGCGCCGCAATCGTCTCCAGCGTCTTCTTCATGTGCCTGGAGGACAGGGTCCTGGTCTACGGGGACTGCGCGGTCAACCCCGACCCGACCGCCGATCAGCTCGCCGACATCGCCATCCAGTCCGCGGGAACCGCCGCGTCGTTCGGCGTCGAGCCGCGCATCGCGATGCTGTCCTACTCGACCGGCTCCTCCGGCTCCGGAGCGGAGGTCGACAAGGTGCGCGCCGCCACCGCGCTGGTCGCCGAGCGCCGGCCCGACCTGCCGGTGGAGGGGCCGATCCAGTATGACGCCGCCGCCGATCCCGTGGTCGCCCAGGCCAAGATGCCCGGCAGCGTCGTCGCCGGGCGGGCCACCGTCTTCGTGGTGCCCGATCTAAACACCGGCAACAACCTCTACAAGGCGGTCCAGCGCAGCGCCGGGGCCGTCGCGGTGGGCCCGGTGCTGCAGGGCCTGCGCAAGCCCGTCAACGACCTGTCCCGCGGCGCCACCGTGCACGACATCGTCAACACGGTCGCCATCACCGCCATCCAGGCCCAGGAGGGTTCCAGTGAGTGAGCGGGCGCACGCTCGTGAAAGGTCCACCGGACCGCACGTGCTGGTGCTGAACAGCGGCTCGTCGTCGATCAAGTACCAGCTGCTCGACATGGGCGCCGGCCGCCGGCTCGCCCAGGGCCTGGTCGAGCGCATCGGCGAGGGGACGAGCGCCCTCACCCACGAGTCCACCCACGAGTCCGCCCACGAGTCCCAGGACGCGGACGAGCCCTACACCCGCCACGCCGCCTACCCCGGCCACGAGGCGGCCCTGCAGGCGGTCCTGGAGGCGTTCGCTGAGGCGGGACCCGCGCTGTCCGGCCCCGGCGGACCCGGGATCGAGCCGGCCGCCGTCGGGCACCGCGTCGTGCACGGCGGGGACCGCTACGGCGACCCGGTGCTCATCGATGACACCGTGGAGAAGGCCATCGCGGACCTGGCGCCCCTGGCGCCGCTGCACAACCCGGCCAACCTGACGTGCATCCAGGTCGCCCGCCGCATCTTCCCGCGGGCGCAGCACGTCGCCGTCTTCGACACCGCCTTCCACCAGAGCCTTCCGCCCGCCGCCCACACCTACGCGGTCCCCCGTGAGTGGGCGGCGCTGGGCGTCCGCCGCTACGGCTTCCACGGCACCTCCAACGCCTACGTGTCCAGACGGGCCGCCGAACTGCTCGGCAGGCCGTACGACCAGGTCAACACGATCGTGCTGCACCTGGGCAACGGCGCCAGCGCCACCGCCGTCGAAGGCGGCAGGAGCGTGGAGACCTCGATGGGCCTGACTCCGCTCGAGGGCCTGGTCATGGGCACCCGTTCCGGCGACCTCGACCCGGCGCTGCCTGCTTTCCTCAGCCGGGTCAAGGGCATGCACCTGGACGAGATCGACGACGCGCTCAACACCCGCAGCGGGCTGCTCGGCCTGGCGGGCGCCAACGACCTGCGTGAGGTCTGGCGGCTGGTCGACTCCGGGGACCCTGGCGCGGCCCTGGCCATGGACGTCTACTGCCACCGGATCCGCAAGTACGTCGGGGCCTACCACGCCGTTCTGCTGGCGGGATCGGGCCACGTCGACGCGGTGGTGTTCACCGCCGGCGTCGGCGAGAACGACCCCCGGGTCCGGGCTCGGTCGCTGGCCGGGCTGGAGCGGCTCGGCATCTCCGTCGACGCCGCCCGCAACGAGACGCCGGGGCGCGCGGGACGATCCAGGGGGTCGTCCGCGCCGCACGGCGGGGGGCACCTCATCTCGGCCGACGGAGCCGAGGTGGCGGTGCTGGTGATCCCGACCGACGAGGAGTACGAGATCGCCGCGGAGGCCCTCGCCGTCGTCACCGGCGGCAGGCGGCCTGGGAGCCCGTGACGGCAGGTGCGGGGGCCTGGATCCGCCCGGAGCGAAAAGCGCTGCGCGGGCCCCGGCCGGGGCGGCTACCATGGGGCTCATGGCGGGCATGCTGGATTTCTCGCGGAAGACGCGGACGCCGGGGACCACCCGGCGGCACACCGGCATGCTCTGACCGACGAGCAGTCCACGAGGCCCCGGGAGCGATCCCGGGGCCTTCGTCGTGTTCCGGGCTTCGCTTCCCATCAGGGGGCGCTGAAAGGAGCAGGCGATGGAGCCGGTCGCGACCAGGGACGAGCCCCACTCGATAGCATCGATCTCTGCCAATCCCGTTTTCTCTCGACCGAGGAGTTCCCGTGTCAACCGTGTCTGAGCTGCGCATCACCCTCGACGGCGGCGAGCGTGTGGTGGCGGCGGGCACGACCGCCGCAGAGGCCATCGAGGCCGCGTCCGGGAAGGACACCCGGCCGGTCGTGGCCGCCCGGGTCAACGGCGTGCTGCGCGATCTGGCCCACGTGGTGCACGACGGCGACGCCGTCGAGCTCGTCGAGGCCGGTTCCGACGACGGTCGTGCCATCCTGCGGCACTCGACCGCGCACGTGATGGCCCAGGCCGTACAGGAGCTGTTCCCCGAGGCTAAGCTGGGCATCGGCCCGCCCGTCGAGAACGGTTTCTACTACGACTTCGACGTCGAGCGCCCGTTCACCCCCGACGATCTCAAGCGCATCGAGAAGCGCATGCGTGAGATCGTCAAGCAGGGCCAGCGGTTCTGCCGCCGGGTGGTCTCCGACGAGGACGCCCGAGCCGAGCTCGCGGCGGAGCCGTACAAGCTGGAGCTCATCGGCATCAAGGGCGGCGGGGACGCCGAGGAGAGCGTGGAGGTGGGCGGCGCCGAGCTGACCATCTACGACAACCTCGATCCCAAGTCCGGTGAGCTGCGCTGGAAGGACCTGTGCCGCGGTCCGCACCTGCCCACCACCCGCACCATCCCGGCGTTCAAGCTGATGCGCTCCGGCGGGGCGTACTGGCGGGGCAGCGAGAAGAACCCGCAGCTCCAGCGGATCTACGGCACCGCCTGGGAGTCGCGGGACCGGCAGGACGAATACCTCAAGCTGCTGGAGGAGGCCGAGAAGCGCGACCACCGCAAGCTGGGCGCCGAGCTCGACCTCTTCTCCTTCCCGACCGAGCTCGGCTCCGGGCTGCCGGTCTTCCACCCCAAGGGCGGCGTGATCCGGCGGATCATGGAGGACTACTCGCGGCAGCGGCACGAGAAGGCCGGCTACTCCTTCGTCAACACCCCGCACATCACCAAGGGAACGCTGTACGAGACCTCCGGCCACCTGGACTGGTACAAGGACGGCATGTTCCCGCCCATGGAGATGGAGGGCGCCGAGTACTACCTCAAGCCCATGAACTGCCCCATGCACAACCTGATCTTCGGAGCGCGCGGCCGGTCGTACCGGGAACTGCCGCTGCGGCTGTTCGAGTTCGGCACCGTCTACCGGTACGAGAAGTCCGGTGTCGTGCACGGGCTCACCCGGGTGCGCGGCATGACCCAGGACGATGCCCACATCTACTGCACCCGCGACCAGATGCAGGACGAGCTCAAGTCGCTGCTGGCGTTCGTGCTCGACCTGCTCCGCGACTACGGGCTGGACGACTTCTACCTGGAACTGTCGACCCGCGACCCGGAGAAGTCCGTCGGCACCGACGAGGACTGGGCGGACGCCACCGCGGCCCTGGCCGAAGCGGCGGAGTCCTCCGGCCTCGAGCTGGTCCCGGACCCCGCGGGCGCGGCCTTCTACGGTCCGAAGATCTCCGTGCAGGTGAAGGACGCCATCGGCCGCACCTGGCAGATGTCCACCATCCAGCTGGACTTCAACATGCCCAAGCGGTTCGGCCTGGAGTTCACCGGCGCCGACGGCACCCGGCAGCAGCCCATCATGATCCACCGGGCGCTGTTCGGCTCGATCGAGCGGTTCTTCGGTGTGCTGCTGGAGCACTACGCTGGCGCGATGCCGCCGTGGCTGGCTCCGGTGCAGGCCATCGGCATCCCGATCGGTGAGGACCACGTGCCCTATCTGGACGAGGTGGCCGCCAGGCTACGTGCCCACGGCATCCGGGTGGAGGTCGACTCCTCCGCCGACCGGATGCAGAAGAAGATCCGTAACGCGCAGCGGTCGAAGGTGCCGTTCATGCTGCTGGCCGGTGACGAGGACGTCGCCAAGGGTGCGGTGTCGTTCCGCTACCGCAGCGGCGAGCAGAAGAACGGCGTCCCGGTCGACGAGGCCGTCGCCGAGATCCTCCAGGCCGTCCAGGACCGGGTCCAGGTCTGACGCCTCTCCCGCGCGGTCCTGACCGGGTGGTCAATTAGATAGGAAATGCAATATGGCGTCCTGAGCGCTAGGCTTTGTCCCGCGTGATCATGCGACCGCTCGCCGGACGGTCGCATGATCACCGCGGGGTCCGCGACGGCATCCGGGATTTCCCCCTGTAGTCCGTTCCCGAGGGTCCGGTCCGTCCTGGTACGGGGACGCAGTAGTCTCGGCGGCACCCCCGACGCCTGGAGAGATCCGGATGAAATCAGTTTCGCCGCTGTGGACCAGGATCCTGGGTTACGGTGGCGCGACCGTCCTGGTGGTCGTCGCCGTGACCGTGGTGCTGCTCCAGTTGCGGGCCGGCACCCCGGACCAGCCCGCGGCCGGCCCGAGTCCGTCCGCGGGGCTGCCCGGCGTGGCCGGGTCCAACGGCGCGCTGGGTGTGCCGACCCCGCAGGGGGTCTCCGGCGGGACCGGGGCTAGCTCCCGCTCCCTCGGCACGGTGGGCGGGGCGGGCACTCCCGGGTCGACCCGGTGCGGCTCCGCCGCGGCCTCCTACCAGCGGACCGGCGACAACGTGAAGGTGAGCGTCACCGTGCCCGCGACCGGCCTGGTCGCCGCGTTCGTCGAGGCCAAGGGGCGTGGCACGCTGACCAAGAGCGTCACCGCCGGGGGCCCGGCGGGCCCGCACGTCTTCGAGTTCACCGGGGTGCCGGCCGCCATCACCCGGCGCGTCGGCGTCACCGTGATCACGGGCAGCGGCCTGCAGACCTGCGATCTGCCGATCACCTGAACCCCGGGCCGGCCGTCACCCGTCGGCCCCCGCCGCCCGGAACATCGCCCGCAGGTCCGGGAAGACCTCGACTCGGCGGTCCAGCCCGGTGATCCGGAGCTTGAGCTTGACCAGATCCGGCGGCGCCACCACGCACAGCGTGCCGCCCATCCCGCGCGCCAGTTTCCAGCAGCTGATCAGCACCGACAGCCCGCTGGAATCCATGAAGCTGAGTTCGCCGAGGTCGAGGGCGAGCCGCGGGCCCAGCCGGCGCAGGACCTTGACCAGATGCTCCCGGAGCGACCCCGCCGAAGCGACATCGAGCTCGCCGCCGACCGTCACGACGGCGTAGGGCTCCGCCACCCGCGTCGACACCCACAGCCCGGCCATGGCGAGGTTATGTCCGCGTTGCCGGCAGGCATTCGGGATCGGCGGAAAAAGTGTGCCGCAATGACGGTCGTGAGGACGCCGGCCGGTGTCAGGAAGAAGCGGATGGGGGCTCCGCCGGGCCGGCGACGGCCTCGCCCGGCAAGCGGACGTCGTCCACCGTCACGTTGACCTCGGTGACCCGCATGCCGAGCATGACGCTCACGACCCGGGCCACGTTGTTCTTGACTGTCCGGGCCACCTCCATGACCACGCTGCCGTACTCCACCACGATGGTGACGTCGAGGGAGACCTCGCTGTCCTTCACCCTGGCCTTGACGCCCTGGCCGCCGCGCTGATGACCGGCGCCGATGCGGCTGCGGACGGACTCGATCGCGCGGGCCACGTCGCCACCGAGGGCGGCGACGCCCGGAACATCGAGCGCGGCCAGCGCGGCGATCTTCTCGACGACCTCGTCCTCGATCTTGATCCGCCCCTTCACCACGGGCATCGGTCCGGTCGGCGGCCCGGCGCTCCTGGGCTCGGAGAGCACCGGGCCGGGTTGTTTGACGTCGGCTCCGGGCGATGCGGCCGGCGTGACGCCCGGCTCGTCGGCCTGGGAGTGCCGTCCGGGCGGCCCCGGCTGTGCCGCTCCTGCCGGGCCGGCCGGCGCGGCCGGCGGC
>JAOPYK010000090.1 GCA_025964695.1 Streptosporangiaceae bacterium
ACCACCCCAGCGATGTTCACCTTCCCGCTCGGTGACGACGCTGTCCTCATCCCACGCACCCCCGCGATCACTGAGGCCTTCCATGAACTGCTGGTGGCCAACCACGAGAGGCTCATCCGCTGGAACCTGCTCAGGGAAGCGAACCCCACCCCTGACGGCAGACACGACGAAGTCCTCTACGGCCTTCTCTCCAACGAATGGAACAAGCACCGAGCCTAACCGGACCACTCTGCACATTCAGTCGTACTCGCCTCTGCACGTGAAGCCGTACGCCGACAAAGCCCTTCGGAAAAGCGCACGTGTTCCCGCGAACATGTGTCAGGCAGCGCCGAAATTGCACGGGTTCAGTTCCAGTCGCCTGCGGCGGCGGCCTGGGCGACGTAGTCCTCGAACGGTCTGGGTGGCCTGCCGAGGGCTCGTTGCACTCCGTCGGCGAGCGCAGCGGCCTGGCCGTTGCGGATTGCTGTGAAGACGCCGGTGAGTATTTGTGCGACGTCGCGTGGGATGCCGTCGGCGACCTGCTGTTCGACGTAGACCTCGGGGTCGACATCGATGTGGCGGATCGTGCGCCCGGTGGCCTTTGCGATGAGGTCGGTGGCCTCACCGAAGCTGATCGCCCGCGGGCCGGTGAGCACGTAGACCTGGCCGTTGTGGCGGTCTTGGGTCAGCGCCGAGGCGGCGACCTCGGCGATGTCGGTGGCGTCGATGAACGGGGTGCGGCCGTCCCCGGTGGGCAGGGTCAGGTTTCCGCTGAGGATGCCGGGCCGCCAGGAGGACTCGCTGAAGTTCTGCGCGAACCAGTCCGGCCGCAGGATGGTCCACTCCACACCAGAGCCGCGCACGGCCTGTTCGGCGGGCTTGAGCGGATGATGGTCGTGGTCGGCGCCGCCGGCCGATAGCAGCACCAGCCGCCGCACGCCTGCGGCGACCGCCTCGGTCACGAGCCGGGGGATGCGCCCCTGGCGATCTGTGCTCGCTGCCTGCAGGTTGGGCTCGATCAGGTAGGCGGCGGTGACGCCGTCGAGAGCGGGCGCCCAGGTATTGGGGTCATCCAGGTCGAAGTCGATGTCGCCGCCGGTGCGTGACGCCGACCGGACCGGCCGGCCGGCGGCCCGCAGGTGCTCGCCGATGCGGCGGCCGGTCTTGCCGGTGCCACCGAGAATCAGGATGTTGTTCATGCCACCCAGGCAACTACACGGGCCCGGAGATGATCCATGGGAGAACGTCGATGAAGTATTTGTGATCGTCTACCGTGGGTGGCGTGGACGTTCTCAGTGATCTGCTGCACCGGGCCCGCGCGGGCGACGCGCTGGTCAGGCAGTTGATCCAACGGCCGCCGTGGTCGATGACCTTCGCTGACGTCCCTGCGCTCACGGTCATGGCCACACTCGGCGGCCATGCATCGATCCGGCTCGACGACACCGGCCCCACGCCGGTTCCGCTCACTGCCGGTGACATAGCCCTCATCAGCGGGACCGGCCGGTACACGATCGCCGACAGCCCGTCCACCCCACCCCAGATCGTGATCCACCAGGGAAGGAAGTACCTCGCCGACACCGGCGAGGAGACGACGGTCCACCAGAACCTGGCCCCCCGTACCTACGGCGACGGCCAGCCCGGCGCCACGACCATGCTCAGGGGCGCCTACCGCCTGCGCGGCGGCGTCGGCGACCGCCTGCTCGACATGCTCCCACCGCTGGCGATCGTCCCCGCCGGGCCCCGGACCCGGGCGGTACTGGACCTGCTCACCACCGAGACCGCCTGCGAGGAACCCGGACAGGACGCCGTCCTGGGCCGGCTGCTGGATCTCGTGCTCGTGATGGCGCTGCGGGCATGGTGCGCCAGACCGGATGCAACGCCGCCCGCCTGGTATCGAGCGCTGGCCGATCCCGCCATCGGCGACGCGCTGTGCCTCCTGCACACCGACCCCGCCCGCCGCTGGACCGTCGCCGAACTGGCCGCCAAGACCGACATGTCCCGCGCCGCCTTCGCCGCACGCTTCACCAGCCACGTCGGCCAGCCCCCACTCACCTACCTCACCGCCTGGCGAATGACCCTCGCAGCAGACCTACTCCACGACACCGACAACACCATCGCCACCATCGCCCGCAACGTCGGATACCACGACGCCTTCGCCTTCAGCGTCGCCTTCAAACGCGTGCACAGCATCAGCCCCTCGGCCTGGCGCCACGGACACGCTGAGCCCGTCCCCGGTGCGTGAATGGTCACGACCAGCCAATACCTTGACGCCGGGCAGGTCGCCTTCGCGGCGTCCTCGGTCATCCGCCGCACGCACCGGCAGCAGTGCTGCCGGTCGATGAAACCGACCGGGGCACCGCATAGGCCACCCGCACGCCGTCTCCATCAAAACGCTGGTAGGATTTTAGGAGAATCAGAATCTTGGATTGGACCCACCATGGCAATGCCGGCAGGGAAGGTGCCTCCCGCACCACGCATGAGAGCCCGGGTGAAGGTACGCGCCAAAGCACAGCTCACCTTGCCCGAGGAGATCCGCCAGGCGCTGCACATCGGTGAGGGCGACGAGGTCGAGTTCGCCGTCCTCGACGACGGAACGATCACCGTACGAGGCTACGTGTCCGTACCCACCGACCAGGCATGGTTCTTCACTCCCGGGTGGCTGGCCGGCGAGCGAGAGGCCGACGAAGAGATCAACGCTGGACGCGGCACCACGCACACCTCCGCCGAAGACATGTTCACCCATCTCGAGGCGCTCGACTGATGCCGACGTTCGAGACACTGCCTCGCTCCGAACGGGACTGGAAGAAACTGACGCCCGAGCAGCGGGCGTTGTTCCGCAAGGTCATCCTGGAGTCATTCGTTCCTGACTTGGCGGCTCCCGAACGCCCCTTCCGCGCCGGGCTGAGAGTGAAGGGCGTGACCGCCCATCCTGGCGTGTTCGAGATGACATGGGACGGCGATGGCCGTGCCACCTTCTGCTACGGAGAAGAAAAGAGCGCTGGAGAGCCTCACGTCATCTGGCGGCGGATAGGAACCCACGCGATTTTCACACCACCGCCCGGCCCCTGAAAGATACGTAGGACGGAGTGGCGGGCGCGCTAGCCCCGGTGGCCTAGTTGCCGCTAATAGCCCGACGCGGCCCGAACAGCCCTAGAAACGATCAAGGCCCAGGTCGGGATCATGCCCCTGGCCTGGGCCTTCGTCGTGAGAGCGGGTGACGGGAATCGAACCCGCGCCGTCAGCTTGGGAAGTCGCTCCCAGCAATCGCCCCTGACGTGCGCATACCTGACCTGCGCCGCAGCGCCGATCTCCCCGTTGATGACCGTAGACGACCGTGATCGTCCTCTTTGACGGGCACGCAACGGGCACGGGCTTCGTAGTTGGGCCTCTACTGGTGTTCCCGCCGCTCTCGGTGAAGTGGTGTCCTACTCCTCCGCATCTTCTGGCCGGCCCAGGTCGTACAGCACGGTGGCGAGGTTGCTGCGGGTGCTCAAGGTGTCGGGGTGCTGGGAACCCAGCACCCGCTCCCGCACCTTGAGTACGGCCCGATTGTCGGCCTCGGCCTCCTCCAACCGGCCCAGGCTGCGCGCTGTCCACACTTGTCTGCTGACCTGCTCCCCGACCGCTGCGCTGTCCAGGTGCGTCCACGATGGTCCGGGGCCGTTGTTAGCAGAAGCGTTAGCAGCCGCCGTGCGGCGAGGAGCCGCCATCCATCTCCCGGTCGTGTCAACATCTGTCCCCTGATCCTTCTCATCGATTTGGCTTGTTTTATGGAGGCGTCGCCGACAGGGGCAGAATGACAAAGGAAGACGGCCGGTGGCGTGGATAACATCACCGGCCGTCTCGGTTCTGAACGGGCGTTAGTTCACGGAGAAAAAATAGTCGTACGGCGTCAGTTCGAGCCCGTCCCTGGTGGTGGCGTAGACCTCAAGGTCGTAGAAGCCACTCTGGTCCGGAGTCCAGCTGAGCTGGGCCACACCATGGTCATCGGCGTTGACCGTGACAGTCTGCCCCCAGTTGAAGGAGTACGTGTAGCTCACGATGTGCTTCACCTTCGGGGCGAAAGTGAAGGTGCCCGG
>JAOPYK010000143.1 GCA_025964695.1 Streptosporangiaceae bacterium
CCCTCACCATCGAACCCACCGGCACCATCCCCGGACCGCCGCACCACCCACCCGGCCACCCGCACACACAGGCCCAAGACCACACCGGAAGCGGCAACCACACGGCAGGCAACCACCCGGAAAGCCATACGCACAGCCACTCGCACACCAGCATCCATGTGAAAGTCAGCTAGTCGGCAAGCCGCCAGCCCGGCAGTTTCATAAGTCGCCCGGCGGCGGGGATGTTCGCCCCCGGGACCGCCTGCACGTGGAAGCTGGACGGTTCCGGACTTGCGCGGGGGCCGTCAAGGAGGCCCGGCTGCCCAAGGGCACTCGGTTCCATGACCTGAGGCACTTTTACGCCTCGGGTTTGATCAAGGCGAACCTTAACCCCAAGGTGATCCAAACTCGGCTCGGACACGCCACGATCGCGGAGACGATGGACACCTACGGCCACCTGTTCCCGGACCAAGATGACTTCGGGCGCGGCGCCATTGATGCTCTGCTGCTGACCAAGATCACGGAACAGGGCCGGAACGGGGAATCTTGAGAGATGCTCCGATGCTGGTCAGAGCCTTGGCGGCGGACGAGCCGGCCTGTAGGCCGGGTTCTGTCCCCGCTCACGCGGGGGGCGGCCATCCATCTCGGGTCGCCGTTGCCGGCGACCTCTAGCGGTCTACCCGCAGGCTCGGGCGGGCAGCCCTCAAACGCCTGCGCGGAGAGCCTTGCGGCTCTCCTTCTTGACCTTGCTCCGGGTGGGGTTTACCTAGCCGCCCGAGTCACCTCGGGCGCTGGTGAGCTCTTGCCTCACCGTTTCACCCTTACCATCGGTCCGGGGACCGGTGGCGGTCTGTTCTCTGTGGCACTTTCCCGCGGGTCGCCCCGGGTCGGTGTTACCGACCACCCTGCCGTGTGGAGCCCGGACCTTCCTCGGCGGGGGTACCAGACCCCCGACGCGGCCGCCCGGCCGGCTCGTCCGCCGTACTTCCAGCCTACGGCCTCCGGCACCCTGCCGGTGCCTCGCCTACGCTGTGCGGATGGCCAGATCGTTGCTCGACACCCCGACCTACCGGCTCCTTCGCGTGCTGGGCCGGCACAAGGTCATGGTCGCGGCCGAGCTGGAACGGCTCGGGCTGCATATGGGTCATGATCTCTATCTCGCGCAGCTGTGGCAAGAGGACGGCCTGACCTCCGCGGAGCTCGCGGCCCGCACGGGTGTGTCGGCGCCGGCGGTGACGAAGGCCGTGACCGGGCTGGAGCGTGCCGGGGCGAACGGGTCGGGGCTGGTGCGGCGCGAGCGGGACCCGGCGGACGCACGCGTGGTGCGGATCTGGCTGACCGAGGAGGGCCGTGCGCTGCGGGATCCGGTCGCCGAGCTGTGGTACCGGGCGGAGCGGGAGGTCTGGGGCGCGCTGAGTGCGCGGGAACGCCGCGAGGCCCGGCAGGCCGCCGAAGAGCTCCTGGGCTGAGTCCCAACCTGTCGATACTGCGCCAGGACGCCACGCTGGCTCCGGTGCGATCCGTACCCGCGGCGGCGCGCGGCGTCATCGCGCCCGAGGAGCCCCGGACCCGTCTCCCAGCAGCATGCCGACCCGGGTCAGATCGCTGTGGCGGCCGATGAAGCTCGTGAGCTGGGCCCCCAGGTTGGGGCCACCTTGGCATCGAGCGCCCACCGGCCTGGGGCATCGACGGCGGAGACGACTGCGCGGCCGCTCCCGGGCGGGAGTGACCGCGCGATCGTCCCCGGTGCGGGGCGCACCGGGTCAGACCCGGCCCTTGAAAGCGCGCAGCGACAGCGGGATGAACACCGCCGCGAGCGCCAGCCCCCACAGCAGGGCGCTGATCGCCGGGCCGGCGACCGCCTGGTCGTGGCCCTGCAGGTCGTGCCCGATCAGCAGGCCGCGGAGCGCGTCCACCATCTGCGAGACCGGGTTGTACTTCATGACGTTGTAGATCGGGTCCGGGTATTTGTGGCTCAGCGGGATGAAGGCGTTGCTGAGGAAGGTCAACGGAAAGATGACCACGAATCCGAAGACCTGCACCTTCTCCGGCTCGCTCACCGTCAGCCCGATGAACACCGAGGCCCAGGAGAGCAGGAGCGCGAAGGCCAGCAGCAGCCCGAAGGCGGGGATCACGGCCAGCGGGGTGGTCTCGATCCGGAAACCCATGAGAACGCCCACGGTGAGCAGGATCGCCATGGACCAAGCCTGCTTGGCGATGTCGGCGAGGATCCGCCCGGCCAGCGGAGACGTCCGGGAGATGGGGAGGCTGCGCAGCCGGTCGAACACCCCCTTGGTGACGTCGACGTTCAGCCCGACCCCGGTCGACATGGTGGCGAACAGCGCGTTCTGCACGATGATGCCGGGTATCAGGATGGGCAGATAGGCCGAGACGCTGCCCGCCATCGCCGGCCCGAAGACGTAGGCGAAGAGCAGGACGAACATGATGGGCTGGATGCTGAGATCGATCAGCTCCATGGGGTTGTGCTTGATCTGGACCAGGCTGCGCCAGGCCAGCGTCAGTGTGTTGTTGACGGCGCTGACCGGCGAGATCCGCTTGCCCAGGGTCACTGGTGCGGGTGCCGGCTCGGCGAGCGTGCTCATGCCGCGGCTCCTTCCTTGATGCGTTCCTGGTCGTTGTCCTCGTCCGTGGCGGGCTCCTCGGTCCGGCGGCCGGTAAGCGCGAAGAACACCTCGTCGAGGCTGGACTTGCGCAGCGCCAGCTCGCTCACCATCACTCCGGCGTCATCGAGCCGCCGCACCACGGCGGGCATGACGGAGGGGTCGGTGATCGGCGTGCTGACCAGCCCGTCCCGGACCTCGGGTGCGGCGTCGAGCAGCTCGGAGATGACCCGGGTGACGGTGACCTCGTCGGCCTGGGTGACCGGGCGCACCTCCAGGACCTGTCCGCCGGCCTGCGTCTTGAGCTGGTCGGGAGTGCCGTGCGCGATGACCTTGCCATGGTCGATGACCATGATGTCGTCGGCCAGCTGGTCGGCCTCCTCGAGGTACTGCGTAGTGAGCAGCACCGTCACCCCGTCCTCGGTGAGCCCTCGGACGATGTCCCACAGACCGTTTCTGGCGCGCGGGTCCAGGCCGGTCGTCGGCTCGTCGAGATACAGGACCTGGGGCCGGCCGACCAGGCTCGCGGCCAGGTCGAGACGGCGGCGCATGCCACCGGAGTAGGTTTTGGCCGCCCGCTCACGGGCGTCCCAGAGCTCGAAGCGCTCCAGCAGCTCGGCGCTCCGGCTCTTGGCCGCACGGCGGGACAGCCCCAGCAGCCTGCCGATGAGCACGAGATTCTCGGTGCCGGTGAGCATCTCGTCGACGCCCGCGTACTGCCCGGTCAGCCCGATCAGCTGGCGGACCCGGTGCGCGTCGCGCACCACGTCATAGCCGCCCACGGTGGCGGTGCCCTCATCGGGCTTGATCAGAGTCGCCAGCACCCGGACCGCCGTGGTCTTACCGGCACCGTTCGGCCCGAGCACGCCCAGCACCGTCCCGGTGCGGGCGGTGAGACTCACGCCGGCCAGCGCCTGGGTCTCACCGAAGCGCTTCACCAGGCCCTCGGCCTGGATGGCGTATGTCATGTCATATTCCCCTCGGGTCTTGGACGCCGTAAATCTCGCCGACCGTAGGTCGCGAAATGTCAACTTACGCAGCGTCCTGTGTGATCTGCGACTAGTTTTTCCGGCCGCCCTGTCAAACGACTGCCAAGTCGCTGACAGCCTCGCACGGCGGTCTGACAGAACCCGGTGGCCTGGGACGACGGGGTATCCGATCTAGACTGCGAGGAGTGATGTCGGTGGCCCGCTCCCAGCAGCCTCCGGACCGTGCTCCGGCCCGGGTCCGGCTGCGGCCGCCTGCTCACCAGGCCGCCAGGCGGGTGATCGCCCAGTGGACGGTCGAATACCTCATCGACGTCCTGATCGCATTCGCGTCGGCCTGGGTCGTGGCCGCCATCGTCGAGTGGTCCGGCTGGCCGCCGCTGCCCGGCGTGGTCGCGGGTCACCTCCGGTGGCTGCCCATCGTGGTGGTCCTGGCCGGGTCGGTCCTGGTGGCGGTCGTGCCGGCCTGGCGTTACCGGCTGCACCGCTGGGAGGTCGGCTCCGACGTCGTCTACACCAGGACCGGCTGGATCAGCCGGCACTGGCAGCTGGTCCCGGTCAGCCGGATCCAGACCGTCGACACCCGGCAGAGCTGGATCGAGCGGCCACTGGGTCTGGCCACCATGCACATCAGGACCGCGTCGCACGCGGGCTCCTCCAAGGTCGCGGGGCTGCCCGTAGACACCGCGACCCTGCTGGCCGCCGACCTCGCCCACCGGGCGCACGAACTGCGCGACGATGCGACGTGAGTGAGTCCCTCTCCCGGCGGCTGAGTGGCTGGACGATGATCGTCCGGGCGGGCAGGGAGATGGGCACGCTGCTGTTCGCCGGCGCGACCGGGCTCCTGCTCGGCGGTCTGTCGACCGGGCTCTACGTCACGATGGCCGGGGTCGCCATGAGCCTGCTGCACAACGCGGTGAAGTGGGCGACGTTCAGTTACACCGTGCACGACGACCG
This sequence comes from Streptosporangiaceae bacterium, assembly GCA_025964695.1. GTDB lineage: Bacteria > Actinomycetota > Actinomycetes > Streptosporangiales > Streptosporangiaceae > Actinomadura_E. The sequence goes on from JAOPYK010000143.1 coordinate 4,544, forward strand.
GATCGTGCTGCGCCGCGCGCTGATCGGCCGATCGGTGACCAACATCCCGATCGACCGGATCCGAGGCGTGGACATCAGCACGACGCTGCCGCACCGGGTGCTCGGCGTGACGGTCGTGCACATCGACGCCGCGGCGGCGGGGGAGAACGCGGGTGAGGGCACCCTCAACGCGGTCTCCCGGGCGGAGGCCGTACGCCTGCGGCAGGTGCTGCTCAGCCGGCCCCAGAACCGCAACGACGCTGCGGCCACCGTCGCCCGCCCGCCGCGCAGGGGGGTCCTCTATGCCCGGGCGCTCCCCAGGTGGTACCTGTACGCGCCGCTGAGCGGTGCCTACATACTCACCCCGTTCGCCCTGGTCGGGAGTCTGCTCGGGGCTCTCTACAACCTCGGCGACGACCTGGGGCTGCTCACCGAACGCCGGCTGGCGCGGCTGGGTCAGGACGCGGCGGGGCTGCCGCCGGTGCTGGCCATCGGCGCCGTGGCGTTGCTCCTACTCGCGATGCCGATCGCCTCGGTGGTGGCCTACGCGCTGTTCAACTGGGACTTCACGCTACGAGCCGTCGGCGGGGAGGGAGGTGACCGGGACGGGACGATCGTGGCCGAACGCGGCCTGATCACCCGCCGTAGCGTGTCGCTGGAACACGGCCGGATCCGCGGCGTCGAGTTGCGCGACAACCCCCTGGAACGACTAGCCGGCGTGGTACGGCTGGGCGCCCTCGTGACCGGGCTGGGCGACTCGGAGCACCGTCGACGGCTGTTGCCGACCTCGCCACGTGACGTCGTCGGTGACGTCGCCGGCAGGGTGCTGGCCGCCCCGGCCGGGCCGCTCCCCGTACTCACGACGCTCACCCCGCATCCGGCCGCAGCCCGCCGGCGCAGGATCAGCCGGGCCCTCCTGCCACCACTGGCCGCCACACTCATCGCGCTGGCCATGGGCCGGCTTCTGGTGGCGTACGGGATCGGGGCGCTGGCCCTGCTCTCCTTCCCACTCGCGCTCGATCGGTATCGCCAGCTGGGCCATGCCAACGACGGGTCGCGGCTGGCGATGCGCTCGGGCTCGCTCCGGCGCCACCAGGTGGTCATCGACCACCGGGCGGTGCTGGGATGGGAGCTGCGGCAGAGCCTCTTCCAGCGCCGGGCCGGTCTGGTCACGCTGGTCGCCGGGGTCGGTGCGGGCCGGGGCGGCTATCCGGTGATCGACCTGGCGGAGGAGGAGGCGCTGACCCTCGCCCAGGAGATCACCCCCCGGTGGGTCACTCCATTCCTGGCCTGACATCCTCCGCCCGCTTGAAGGCGGGGCTGCCACCCCCCACCGAGGTGATCGTGCGGTACGGGGTCGTCACCGACCGCACGATCACCGGCAGTGCCTCATGGCGAGCCCGATGCCTCTCGGGCGCGTCCCGGTTCCGCGTGTTCCGGGTGATCAGTCGGGGCGGCGGGCCCCGAACATGATCTCGTCCCAGGACGGCACGGAGGCGCGTTTGCCGCGTGCCGAATTCTTCCGCCGCCCCGGCCGGGCGGGCGGCTCGACCGGTGAGGTCGGCGCGGGCACCGGGACCTTGCGCTTCGGGGCCGGCGAGACCTTGGCATCTTCGGCCTTCTCCGCCTCTTCGGCTTCGGCCTTCTCCGCCTCGGTCTCCTCGGCCTCGGCCCTTTCTGCGGCAGCCTGCTGTGCCCTGGCCTTTTCGCCCCTGGCCTTCTCCGCCTCGGTCTCCTGGGTCTCCTCGGCCTCGGCGGCCATTGAGTCGGCCGGTGCCGGCGCAGGCTTCGCAGCGGCCCGCGGTGCGGGCTTGGGCACTCGCGGTGCCGGCTGCGTCCGAGCCTTGTCGGCGGCCTCGGGGACGGGCTCGGCGGCAGCCGACTCGGTGATGGCCGACTCCGCAGTGTCCAGTTCCGAAGCGGCCGGCTCCACAGTGGCCGGCACCGTGACGGCCTCGGTGGCGGCCGACTCGGTGGTGAGGGAGTCCGGGCTGACCGGCTCCTTGCTGACGGACGCACTGGTGATGGACGCACTGGTGATGGACGCACTGGTGGCCGGCTCCGTGACGGATCCGGTGGTGACCGACTCCGTGGCGGCGGCGACCCGCTCGCGGTGCTCCGCCTCGGGCACGAGCTCGGTGACGACCTCCGTCACGACCGGACGAAGCGTTTCCAGCGCCTCGGCGGCCGGCCTCTCCCGCTCGGATTCGGTCATGGTCGCCGAGGAGGTCTGCGGGCCGTGGTCCGGCCGGCCCTGCGGCTCTGTTTCCCGGGTGTAGACCCCGGTGGCCTGGGCGACGGCGTCCACGTCCGGCGCCGCGGGCTCGGAAACGTGGCGTTCCCGGGTGGCCGCGACGATCTCGGGCTCCTGCGGGGCCACGTACTCACGGCGGTGCGGCGCGACGGACTGGCGGCGTGGCTCGGCCCGCCCACGATCGGCGCCGTACTCGCGGCGCTGCTCGGCAGCGACGTCCGAACGCGAATCGGACACGATCTTCATCGCGGGCCGCCGGGGCACCAGTGGGGTGACCGTCGGGGCGACCGGCTCCTCCAGCACGAGCGACGAAAGCCGTGCGGCCTCCTCGTCGAGGGGCGACACCTGCCGGCGACGGGGGTCGAAGACCCACTCGGCGGCGTGCGGGCGGCCGTCGTCGAAGAACGACAGGCGCACCCGCCAGGTGCTGTCCTCGCACTTCCACGAGTCCCACTCGACCTCTTCGAGGTCCACGCCACGGCGGCTGAGGCGCTCCTCCACCATCTCGCCCAGTGGCGGCCCGGGGCTGGCGTCGCCCTGACGCCGTGCGACGACGCGCTGCGCCTGCTGGGCCATGTACTCGCGTTCCTGCAGGACAGGACCCTCGAACCAGCGGACACGCTCCACCGGGATGCCGGCGGACTCGGCGATCTCCTCCGCCGTTTCCCCGGCTCGGATACGAGCCTGGATCTCCTTGGGGCGCAAAGGACTCTCCACTTCGATCTCGAACTGGCCGAGGCGGGAGAAATGCCCTCGGACCGCGGCGCGGAGCCGATCGTCAACGGGCAGCGTGAACCGGGTGCCTCGGCCCGCGGTGGCCAGCACGAGGTATGAACCGTCCTCGCTGACCGCGACGAGGCGCAGCTCCTGCATGCGTGTCCTTCCTGCCCTCTATGACGGCTCGGGGCGCATGCGTGCCCTTCCCCCGGATCCCCGAGTCTCTCTTTACGACACGCCCGCTGCCAGCACCGTACCCGGCATGTCCGAACATCGCCGCTCTCGATCATCACAGACCATCGAGAACGCCCTCCCATCTGCACAGCTTGCCTGCTCGCGAACACCGGGGGGCTCAGCGTGCCGGATTCTTGCGGATCCTTTTGCCCAGCGTGCCACCGCGAGCCTCCGCTGACCAGTGCCGGGTCGCATGGGACCGCCGGTGAGGGCCGGGATCGACGTCCGGGGACCGCGCGTTCCGCTCCGCCGGTACGAGCTGATAAGTAATCAGTTACCACCTTTGCCTGTGCCGGGCGGGTCGCCCGCTACAAGCTGCCCAGGGCGTACTTCCGCACCGACCGCGTCCTGCGGCTGCCCAACGGCAAGGCCGGCTATGCCGCGGCCCGGGCGATCGTGGGACTGTCATGAACATCACCGGCAACATCACCGGCGCGGCGCTCCGCGAGCCGGGTGGTCGCTTCACCCTGGAGCGGCTGGAACTGGCGGGACCGCGGGACCTGTACGCCATCACCGAGAGGACGCAATGATCGACATAACCGGGATGCTCGCGGACCTGCGCGCCGAGGGCGACGACCTGGATGGGCTGGTCGCCGCGCTGCCGGCGGCCGCGTGGGCCACCGCGACGCCCGCCGAGGGCTGGACGATCGCGCACCAGATCGCACACCTGGCCTGGACCGACGATCAGGCGATCCTGGCGGCCGCCGATCCTGGGGCATTCGAGGCGGGGCTGGCGGAGGCGCTCACCGACCCCGGGGAGTTCGTGGAACGGGGCGTCCTCGAAGGGGCGGCGCAGGAGCCCTCGGTGCTGATGGCCGGCTGGCGGTCGGCGCGCCGCCGCATGGTGGACGCCCTGGCGGTGGTGCCGGCCGGGACCAGGTTGCCGTGGTTCGGACCGCCGATGAGCGTGGCGTCGATGGCCACCGCGCGGCTCATGGAGACCTGGGCACACGGCCAGGACGTCGCGGACGCCCTCGGCGTGGTCCGGACGCCGACTCTCCGGCTGCGGCATGTGGCCCACATCGGCGTCCGTACCCGGGACTTCGCCTTCCGCGGCCGCGGGCTCACGCCGCCCGCCGCGGAGTTCCGGGTCGCACTCAAGGCGCCGGACGGACAGGAGTGGACCTGGGGGCCGGCCGGCGCGGACCAGTCCGTGACCGGACCGGCGCTGGACCTCTGCCTGCTGGTGACCCAGCGGCGCAACCGGGCCGACCTGGCCCTGGCCGCCGTGGGCGCCGACGCCGACCGCTGGCTGGACATCGCCCAGGCCTTCGCCGGCCCGCCCGGCCCCGGCCGCCCTCCGTCCCCACGTTCGTAACGGCCGTGTCCGAACAGGCGTGTCCATAACAGCGTCCATAACAGCAGGTGGCCGCCCGTCGGATCAGGGTGCGGGATCGCTCGGCCACAGGCCGGTGAGATCCACCGCCTCGCGTGCGGTGGTGGCGTGCCGGATCCCTGGTACGGGCCGGCCCTGCTGGTCGAACAGCCGCCAGCCGCCGAGCTGGACGACGGGCACGCCGCCCCGTCGCATGGCCAGGGCCAGCTCGGACAGGGTGCCCCAGGACCCGCCGACGACGATCACGGCGTCCCCGGCGTTCACTATGACGGCGTTGCGGGCCTGACCGACGCCGGTGGGGATGACGATGGAAAGGTCCGGGCCCGCGTCCTCCCGATCGGCGCCGGACAGGACGCCGACGACCGTGCCGCCCGCGGACCTGGCACCCGCGGCCACGGCCGCCATGACCCCGCCGTAGCCGCCGCAGATCACGACCGCGCCCCGTTCGGCGAGCAGTCGGCCCACCTCACGTGCGTTGCGGTCGTCGGCCTCGGTGCAGTCTCGTGGTCCGCAGACCGATACCTGAACCGCCATCCCGGGACCCCCTGGAAGGGACTCTACTCAGCGCTGCGGGTCCTACTTGCCGAAGACCCTGGTGGTGTAGGCGTTGGCGAACCGGCGGTCCGGGTCGAGTTCGTCGCGCAGCGCCGTGAAGTCCTCGAACCTCGGATAGACGCTCTCCAGGTAGGACGCGTCCCGGGTGTGCATCTTGCCCCAGTGCGGACGGCCGCCCACCGCCGTCATGAGCTCCTCGACCCCGCCGAAGTACTCCTCGTGCGGGTTCCGGTTGTAGACGTGGATGGCGATGAACGCGCTGTCACGGCCGTGGGCCATCGACAGCCAGGTGTCCTCGGGCGGCAGCAGCCGGACCTCGATCGGGAAGCTGATCAGCCAGTCCTTGCGGGCGAACAGCGCGCGCAGTTCGTTCAGGGTGGGGATCAGCTGCTCGCGTGGGACGGCGTACTCCTGCTCCTTGAAGCGCACCGTCCGCGGGCTGGTGAAGACCTTGTACGAGGTGTCGGTGTAGGTGCGGGCGCCCAGCGCCTTGGCGCAGACGCCGTTCACGGTCGGCACCAGGGCGGGCATCCGCCGGCTGAGCCGGTTGATGCCGTCGAACACCGTGTTGGACAGGAACCGGTCGTCCAGCCAGTGCTTGAACGCCGGCAGCGGTGCGGCCGGGCCGTCGACCCGGTTGTTGCGCTTGGTCAGGCAGCCCTCGGTGTGCGGGAACCAGTAGAACTCGAAGTGCTCGTTCTCGGCCGCCATCTCGTCCAGCCGGGACAGCACCTCGTCCCACCGCATCGGCTCCTCCTGAGCGCGCAGCAGAAAGGCCGGCACGGTCTGCCAGGTGACGGCGGTGACCACCCCGAGCGCGCCCAGTCCCGCGCGGGCGGCGTCGAACAGCTCCGGCCGCTCGTCGCGGGAGCACGACACCACGCTGCCGTCGGCGAGCACCAACTCCAGCCCGGCGACCTGGGAGACCAGCCCGGCGGCGTCCCGGCCGGTACCGTGGGTGGCGGTCTGCAGGGCACCGGAGACGGTCTGCTCCTGGATGTCGCCCATGTTGGCAAGGGCGAGACCGTGCTCGTCCAGCAGCGCGTTCAAGCGGTGCAGGGGAAGCCCCGCCTCGACCGTGACCTGCCGGGTGGCGGTGTCGATGGAACGGACACCCGTCAGCCGGCCCGGTGCGAGCCGTACGCCGTCGGTGAGCGCGGCACCGGTGAAGGAGTGGCCGGTGCCGGTCATCCGCACCGTCAGGCCGTCCTCGGCCGCCTGACGGACGGCTGAGACGACCTCGTCCGCGGACCGGGGCGTGACCACACGCTGGGCGCTCGCCTGCTGGTTGCCGGCCCAGTTACGCCACAATCGGACGTTCGCGGAGGACTTCACGGTCAACATGGTCAGACTCTACGCGCAGGTATTTATGAAGAAAATTCATGTTTACCGAATTGTGATGCTCCGAGCAGGCCGACGACCACCGCCGCGATGCCCGCGCAGAGCGGGAAAAGGAACGCGCCGGCAGAACCGTACGCGTCCACCAGGCGGCCCGCGGCCGAGGCTCCCACCGCGACGCCGATCCCGATGAAGGTCGACACCCAGGTCAGTCCCTCGGTGAGCTGACGCGCCGGTACGAGTCGTTCCACCAGGCCGAATCCGGCGATCAGCGTCGGTGAGATGGCCAGCCCGCAGACGAAGATCACGGGCATCATGATCCAGAGTTGGTGGATCAGGGTGATCGGGATCAGCCCGATCACGAGCAGCGCCAGGCTGAGCCGGAAACGCCGATCGAGGGGGGCGCGCCAGCGCCGGGCGCCGTACCAGAGTCCGCCGATGGCGCTGCCCAGCGCGTAGCAGGCCAGCAGTGCCCCGGCGAGACCCCGGTGGCCCTGCTCCTGGGCGAAGGCGATCGCGCTCACGTCGATCGCCCCGAAGACCGACCCCATCAGCAGATAGACCCCGCACAGCACCATCAGCGCCGGGCTGGTGATCGCGCTGCGGGCCTGGCCGGCCTCCCGCGGCCGCGGTGGCGGCTGCGTACGGCGCTGAGTGGCCAGCGTGAGCGCCCCGACCACCGTGAACAGACCGGCCGCCGCGACCCCGCCGGCCGGATGGACCTGGGTCGCCAGCAACGTGACGATCATCGGGCCGGTGACGAAGATGAGCTCGTCCGCGACGGACTCGAAGGCGAAGGCGGTGTGCAGGCTCCCGCCGGAACCGGTCAGCAGATGGCTCCAGCGGGCGCGCACCATCGCGCCCAGTGAGGGGGAGGTCGCCCCCGCCGCGGCCGCCGCGGGGAAGAAGACCCACGCCGGGGCATGCCACTGCGCGCACAGCACCAGAGCCGTCATGCTCGCCGCGTTGGCGAGGACCAGCGGAGGCAGCACCCGGTCCTGCCCGAAGCGGTCCGCCAGCCTCCCGACCATGGGCGACCCGGCCGCGAACGCGAGCGCGCAGACCGCCGACACCGCACCGGCGATACCGTACGATCCGGTGACCGTGGAGACCATCAGCACGATGCCGATACCGATCATGGACATCGACATCCGGCCGACGAAACCCGCCGCCACGAAGAGCCTGGCCCCTGGAACGGAGAACAGCTGCTGATATGGATTGGACACGTGTTCTCCCCGAACCCCTGCCAAGGAGGGGCAGCATCACGCTCCCCGCGACAGACCCCTGATGCGCTGATCACGTTACACAGGGCAAACAGTGCGATATCCGCTGACCAGCCCCCTCCCGACCCTTTGGAAGAGCCGTGACCCGCTCACCGCGTGACTCCGGTACGACCGAAGCCCCAGCCGGCCCCGCAGACGCCACGGAGCCGGACGGCCCAGCCATGCCCGCGGCCACGGCGGTCCCGGCGGCGAGGGTCCCGGCCGGCGGGAACTTGGCCGCCGGCGTCCCGGCCGCGCGAGTCCGGGCCGTCAGGCGGGGAGACGAGCCGCCCAGGCGCCGGTTGCTGGCGCTGGCCGTGACGGGGATCGGGGTCGCCGTGGCCTTGACCACGACGGGCGGAGCCATCGCCGCGGCGAACATCGGTCACCCCAGGACGCACGTGGCGGCACGCTCGTCGACCGCACCGGCCCGGGTCACGAACGTGGCGCAGGGCGGCGAGATCGCGCCGTTGCGCAGGGTGGTGCCGCCGGACGTCCTCGCCGTGGCGGCCAAGCCCGTCTCCGCCGCGCAGGTCGGCCGGATCCGCAAGCTGGGGCACGTGCAGGACGTGATCGCCGTGGACGCCGGCGCCGTGCAGTTGCAGGGCCGCAAGGTCAACACTTTCGCGGTCGATCCGTCGCTGTTCCGGTCCTGGACTCCGCCGGGGACCGCGAAGGACGAGGGGCTGTGGACGGCGCTGGCCGGTGGCAGGTTCATCGTGTCCGAGACCGCAATGGAGACCATGGGCCTGCGCAGTGGCTTCGGGTACTCCATCGTGGGCAGGACCGTGCCCCAGGTGACCATGGGCGGCGCCGGCACGCTCGGCCTGCCCGGCATCGACATGCTGGTGGACCTCAAGACCGGGGCCGAACTTCAGCTCATCCCCCGCCTGGCGTTGCTGGTCAACGCGCCGGGCGCCAACTCGAAGCAGCTCTCCGCCGGCCTGAAGAAGATCCTCGGCGGGGGAGTCAGCGTGCTGAACCTGCACGAGAAGAAGAACCAGGTCAGCAGTGGCTCCGGCCGGTCCGGCAGCTACCTGGACCTCTACAAGCAGGCTGCCACCACCTGTCCCGGGCTGTCCTGGACCGTGCTGGCCGCGATCGGGCAGATCGAGAGCGACCACGGCCGCAACGCCGGCCCGTCCAGCGCGGGCGCTCTGGGTCCCATGCAGTTCATGCCGGCGACCTGGAAGGTGTACGGCGTGGACGGCGACGGGGACGGCAAGGCCGACATCATGAACCCCTACGACGCGGTGCCCGGCGCCGCGAAGTACCTGTGCGCCAACGGGGCGGGCGGCGGAGGCAAGCACCTCTACAATGCGATCTTCCGTTACAACCACGCGGACTGGTACGTACAGAAGGTCCTCAACCTCGCCAAGGCCTATGCGAGGACGTACTCCTGAGGCGAACGGGCCCGGCCGGCCGCCGTGCTCGGGTGAACCCGCGCCGGGTGGCGAGGACCCGGCCGGTGCACTCGATCTCGGGGGCGGCGGCACGCAGGTCCGCCAGGCTGGTTGGATGGAGGCATGACGTCCTGTGACGCGCTGCTGCTCGTGTCCTTCGGGGGGCCGGAGGCGCCCGACGAGGTGATCCCGTTCCTGGAGAACGTCACCCGGGGCCGCAACATCCCGCGTGAGCGTCTCGAGCGGGTGGCCGAGCACTACCATCTCTTCGGCGGCGTCAGCCCGATCAATCAGCAGTGCCGGGAGCTCAAGGCGGCGATCGAGGCCGATCTCTCCGGGGCCGGGCTGGACCTGCCCGTCTACTGGGGCAATCGCAACTGGCAGCCCTATCTCGCCGACACGCTGCGCCAGATGACCGCCGACGGGGTTCGCCGGGCCGCGGCATTCGTCACCTCGGCCTACAGCGGGTACTCCTGCTGCCGCCAGTATCTCGACGACATCGATCGCGCCCGCGCCGAAGTGCCGGAAGCCCCGGAGATCGACAAGCTGCGGATCTACTACAACCATCCAGGGTTCGTGACACCGCTCGTGGAGAGCACCCGGGCCGCGCTGGCGAAGGTCCCCGCCGGCGCTCATCTGGTGTTCACCGCGCACAGCGTGCCGATGTCCCAGCCGGGCCGCGACCGCTACGTCGCCGAGCTCACCGATCTGGCCGAGGTCGTGCACGCCCAGACGGCGCCGGACAGACCCTGGGCGCTGGTCTACCAGAGCCGCAGCGGCTCGCCCGCCCAGCCCTGGCTGGGGCCCGACGTCGGTGACCATCTGGAGAAACTGCGCGGTGAGGGCGTCCAGGCCGCGGTGATCGTGCCCATCGGCTTCGTGTCCGACCACATGGAGGTCAAGTTCGACCTCGACGTGGAGGCCGCGGAGCTCGCGGCCAAGCTGGGCCTGACGGTCGAGCGGGCCGCCACCCCCGGCACGCATCCGCGTTTCGTGGCGATGGTCCGCGAACTCCTGCTGGAGCGGTCCGAACAGGACCGCCCGGCACTCGGCCGCCTCGGTGCCCGTCCCGACCGGTGCCCGTCCGACTGCTGCCGTCAATCCCCTGCGTGACCATGCGATCGATCGCATGGCCGCACAGGGACTCGAAGGGAAAAACGTGAGCCTGGCCGAGAAACTGCTGGAACTGGCGGTCACGACGGCGCATGAGGCCGGCCGGATGCTGGTCGACAAGCGCCCGGTGGAGGGGCCGGCCGTCGTGCAGACCAAATCCAGCCCCACCGACGTGGTGACCCAGATGGACCAGGCGGCGGAACAGCTGATCGTCGAGCGCATCGGAGCCGTACGCCCGCATGACGCCTTCCTCGGCGAGGAGGGCGGGTCCAGCGACGGCAGCAGCGGGGTCCGGTGGGTGATCGACCCCATCGACGGCACGGTGAACTACCTCTACGACCTGCCCGACTGGGCGGTCAGCATCGCCGCCGAGGTCGACGGTGAGACCGTGGCCGGGGCGATCGTCATACCGCGGCGCGGGGAGACCTACACCGCGTGGCGGGGCGGCGGCGCCCGGCTGCACACGGACGTGGGCGTACGGGAGCTGCGCTGCAACACCGGGGTCTCCCTCGACCGGGCACTGGTCGCCACTGGATTCGGCTACGCCAGCGGGCGCCGGGCACACCAGGCCCGGGTGCTCACCCAGGTGCTGCCGAGAGTGCGGGACATCCGGCGCAGCGGATCCTGCTGCGTGGACATGTCCTCGCTGGCGGCCGGGCGCATCGACGCCTATTACGAACGTGGTCTGCAGGCATGGGACATCGCCGCCGGGACGCTGATCGTGCAGGAGGCCGGGGGCCGGGTCGGCGGCCTCAACGGGCTGACCGCCGGCCCGGAGTTCGCGATCGCCGGGGAACCGGTGCTCTTCGAGGCACTGCACGACCTGCTGGCCCCGCTCGACCCGGCCCGTGACCTGTGATGCGGCTCAGGGAAGCAGCTCTTCCCGGCTCAACTTGATCTGGATATCGAGGGCGTGTCCACCCGAGGGCATGTCTGCGGAGGGCATGCGACAGCAGCCCTCCGCGGTCGTCTGAAACGGTCACGAATCGCTTGAACGATCGCGGACGGAGTGAGGCGGGGGTCAGACGCCCCTGCGGGGAGCGTCGATGTTGTGGTTGGCAGCGATGCGGTGCAGGTCCTCGATCTCGGCCTGACGTGCGTCGACGAGGAAGGCGTCCCCTTCTTCGCGGGCCGTGTGCATCGAGTCGTACGCCTCGGACAGTCGCTGCTGGATCGTGCTGGAGAGCTCGCCCATGGGAGTCCCTTCCTGGGGTCTCACGCTACTACCCAAGATCTTGTTGGCGGTAAACCTGGCATGTCGCTCTTTTTGCGAGTGCAGCCGAGGGGTGCACGGGCCTGAATCGTCCACGCGCTCTCGCTCCGGTGTTCAGGGGGCCGCGGCGCGGCGGAAATGGGGTGGCCGGGCCGCCCCTGGCAGGGACGGCCCGGCCGGGAGGTGATTCAGCCGGCCGCCGCGGCGACCGCCGAGGAGAAGACCGGCAGGTATCCCTGGGCATGGCCGACGGCGGTCGGATGGTACGACTCACCGAACGGGATCGTGACCGAGTGCAGCCACCCGTCGCCGGAGCACAGTTCATGGCCGGAGAACCGGCTGCGGACATCGGCGAAGGCGAAGCCCGCGTTCGCGGCCGCCTTGCCGATGGTGGTGTCCAGCTTGTCCGCCGCGCCGTTGAGTGCGGTCCTCTTGGTGTTGTTCAGACCGGCGCAGTAACTGGTGATGATGTAGAGATGCGGGTAGTCGAGCACGATGACCTGCGCGGACGCGGCCTTTGAATGGACCGCTGTGAACAGCGTGCTGAGGTTGCCGGGGAGCCGGCCGTCCATGTAGTTCTCGGCGGCGGTGATCGCGTTCAGGCACGAGGCGGTCGAGTACAGCACGCAGGTCTGCATCACGCTGCTGAAGCCCGCGTCGTTGCCGCCGATGGTGATGCTCGCCAGCGTGGTGCTGGGGGACAGGGCGCCGAGCTGCTTGCTCAGTACGTCGGCCGTCGTCGCGCCGGCGCAGGCCACGAAGCTGAACGACGCCGGAGAGTGGGCGGCGGCCCACTTGGCCGGGTAGGCGTTGGTGCTGCGCTGGCAGCCGCTCGAATCGTAGGATCCGGCTCCGGTCCCGGAGGAGTAGGAGTCGCCGAGCGCGACGTAATTGACGGTGGCGGCGGAGGCGGGTGACGCCGCGGTGATCGCGGCGCCGGTGAGGACGACTGCGCAGACTGCTGAGACGACGACGCGGGGGAGGTTCATCGGCTCTCCGAAAGGGGTGGGAGGAGGCTTGATTTACTGAAGCATTGAATTCCCCTTTTGAGGAGCAACAGGATTGGTCTGCACTTCTGTCGAATTTCGCCGTTGACGCGGCGGCGATCGGGGTGTCAAATGGATGGCTCAGAACGAGGCGAAGGCATCCTGCGGTGGAGGTGGAGACGTGGCCTTGCCTCCGTAGGGGGACGACCCGCGACCGGGGCCGGTCTTTGATCTTCATGTTTCCGGCAGTCAGACGCACACCGTCAGTGCCGCAATGAAATGGTCATCGTGGCGACTTGGAAAGAGCCAAAGAAGGGCTTCTGAGTACCAGATTCAATGCTTCTGAAGATAAATGATTTGGTCGGTGAGAGCGGCTCGGGGCCGTGCGGAAGTGCTTGCCTCACTGACCAGGAAACCCGGCAGGCGTGCGGCTTCTGCTGCTGCTTCGGCGTCAGATCGATTCGCTGCGCGGCGGTACCAACTCAGGGCTTCCTCGGGCTGCCCGGTGTCTTCGAGTAGTTCCGCGAGGTTCACCATGATGGACGTGTGGGTCCGGCAGTCCTCATCCCGGTCCACGTCGAGGGAGTCGCCGCTCTCGTCGATGGCCCCGCGATACCAGGCCTCCGCCACGCGTCCGCTTTCCTTCTCATCGCGGTATATCGGCCTTTTCGGCAGCCACCCTGTTCCGCCGGATCGCCTCTTTCTTGCGACCCGCAATGGCGTACGACAGCCCGGCAAAGAGAAAGACGTACGTCGGTGGTCAAGTAGGAAGGGGGCGGGATGGAACAGGAACTCTTCCGCGCCATCGCACGGTCGAGCCGCTGATCACGTTCTGTGAGACGGTCATGCGCCGCCGCTGGTCCGAGCTGGAGTCCACTGGGCGGAGGCCGTCTGGCGGGCGGCACGGCCGGCCGGACCCAGATCAAGATCGACGTGGTCGTCCTCGGCGTACAGCGACTGGGCGAACATCGGCGCATGTCCATGGGCGAGGCCAAGTGGGGCGAGATCGCTGACCCTCGACTCCAGCTTGGCCTACTCAGAGTCAAGACCGGCGTAGCGTGTTTACGGAGGTCTTACAGGGCTCATGGAATAAAAGATGGGCCGGTCCAGCGCGCCGGTCACTGGATTCGTACGCCATGGGAGGGTTCATGGCGGCTGCTACCGAGGGTCTGCCGGAAGGGGGATGGGGTGCGACTTCTTGTCGTCGAGGACGAGCGGGTGCTCGCGGACGCGATAGCCACCGGGCTGCGCCGTGAGGCACACGCGGTGGACGTCGCTTACGACGGCGCCGGCGCGCTGGAGCGGACCACCATCAACGCCTATGACGTGGTCGTGCTCGACCGCGACCTGCCGAAGGTGCACGGCGACGATGTCTGCCGGGCGCTCGTGGTCGCGCGCTATCCGGCCCGGATTCTCATGCTCACCGCGGCCGGCGAGCTCGGTGACAAGGTCGAGGGACTGTCCATCGGGGCCGACGACTACCTGGCCAAGCCGTTCGCCTTCGCCGAGCTGATCGCCCGGGTGCGGGCGCTGGGCCGTCGTGCCGCCGTGCCGCTGCCACCGGTACTGGAGCGGGCGGGGCTGAGTCTCGATCCGGGCCGGCGGGAGGTGCAGCGCGAGGGCCGGGCAGTTGATCTGACCCGCAAGGAGTTCGCGGTGCTGGAGGTCCTGCTGCGGGCCGAGGGCGCGGTGGTCAGCTCCGAGCAACTGCTGGAGAAGGCCTGGGACGAGCACATCGACCCGTTCACCAACGTGGTGCGGGTCACGATGATGACTCTGCGAAAGAAGCTGGGTGAGCCACAGGTGATCGAGACCGTGCCGGGCGTGGGGTACCGCCTGTGAGCACGCCGTCCCAGGAGATGCCGCACACCGCCACGCAGGCCGGGGCGCGGAGCCCGATGCCGCCGCCGGCCACGATACCCTCCGGCATCGCGTTGCCGCCTGGCCCTGGTCCGGGGCGCAGATCGGTCTCGCTGCCGGCGGCCGTCCGTGGGCTGACGGGCCGGGTGAGCGTGCGGATGCGGCTCACCCTGCTCTACGGGATCTTGTTCTTCTTCGCCGGCGGCCTGTTGCTCTTCGTGACGACGATCCTGGTCGCCAACATCCTCAACCACATCGACGTGGTCGGCTACGGGGTGACCGACCAGGAACTGCGCGAGTTCCGCCGGCAGTTCATCGGTCAGACGATGCGCCAGCTGGTCGGCCGGTCGCTGCTGGCGCTGGCCGGCGTCGGGATGATCGCTCTGGTGCTGGGCTACTTCGTAGCGGACCGCGCGCTGAGTCCGTTGCAGAAGGTGACCTCGGCGGCGCGCCGCCTGTCGGAGAGCACGCTGCACGAGCGGATCGCGCTCGAGGGGCCCAAGGACGAGATCAAGGAACTCGCCGACACCTTCGACGCCATGCTGGAGCGGCTCAGCCAGGCCTTCGACTCCCAGCGAAGATTCGTCGGCAACGCCTCCCACGAGCTCCGTACGCCGCTGGCCATCAACCGGACGCTGCTGGAGGTGGCGCTCACCGACCCGGAGGCCTCCGACGATCTCAAAGCCGTCGGCCGCACCCTGCTGGTCAACAACGCGCGGCACGAGCGCCTCATTGAGGGGCTCCTGCTGCTGGCCCGCAGCGAACGGGAGCTGACGACCCGTACGTCCGTGGATCTGGCCGAGGTCACCGGCACCGTGCTCGAGACCACGCGCAAGCGGGAGGAGGAGCACGCCGAGGTGAACATCCGTACCGAGCTCACGCCGGGCCCGACGGTCGGCGACCCGGTGCTGCTGGAGCACCTGGTCTCCAACCTGGTGGAGAACGCGATCAAGCACAACGTCGACGGTGGCGAGGTGTGGGTGCGGACCGGGGTGCTCGACGGCTTCGCCGCGGTACAGGTGGAGAACACCGGCCTGGCCGTCCCGGCCTACGAGGTCGACCGGCTGTTCGAGCCGTTCCGCCGGCTGAATACCGACCGGATCGAGTCCGCGAAGGGCGCCGGGCTGGGCCTGTCGATCGTGCGGTCGGTGGTGCACGCCCACCGGGGCTCGGTCTACGCCACCCCGAGACAGGGCGGCGGCCTGATCATCACGGTCCGCCTGCCACTCGGCTGACCGGCGCGGGGCCCCATGGGGCCGCCGCGGCGCCGGGGGCGCCGCCGGGAGACCTCAGGCAAGAACCGCCCGTTCCCGCCCGCTGAGCGGCCGGGGACGGGGACGGGGACGGGGCGGGGCACGATCGCCTTACTGCTTGGTCAGGGTCCCGCTCCAGCTCGGGGAGGTGTCCGACAGGTACCCGCGCCACTCGTAGCGGGTGGAGGAGTTGCCGGGATAGAGCTGGACGTAGCCGTCGGAGCAATCCGACCGCCCCACCGTGATGGTCTCCTTCAGCGTGGTCTTGTACGACGTGCTCTCCTGGAGGGTGAGCAGGCCGGTGCAGGTCTTGGTGGTGCCGCTGTAGGTGACCGATCCGGTGCTGAGCCCCGCGAACAGCACGATCTTCGCGTTCCAGGTCTTGCTGCCGTCGCTGGAGCTGGTGATCGTCCCGGTCCAGGTCCCGCCGAGGTCGGAGGACACCCCGTTGGGGTTGTTGAAGGTGGGCGGGCTGTAGCTGAACGGCGTGTAGGTGTAGTGCGGCCGCGGATTGTTCGCCCCCACAATCACTGCCACGACGAAGATGATGATCGCCAGTACCGCGAGGCCGCCACAGCCGACCGCGGCGATGACCGGCCCTTTCGAGGACTTCGGGGGCGGCTGATAGCCCTGCCGGAACGGCGGCTGCGTCATCGGCGGCCCGGGCGGCCCCATCCGCATCGGCGGCGGGGTGGCCGGACCCGGCATCGGCATGGCCATCGGCGGGGGCGTTCGCGGACCGGGCATCCCCATGGGAGGAGGCGTGCCCGGCCCTGGCATCGCCATCGGGGGAGGGGTCATGGGCGGTGCCGGCGGCGGGGTGTGCCGCGCGACCGGGGGCGGTGGGGCGCGGTGCGCCACCGGGGGCGGCGCGGGCAGCTGGGCGGCGATCCGGGTGCCCTGGTCGAGCAGTTCCTCGCGAGCCGGGGCGGGGCCGGGTGCCACCCCGGCATTGCCGAGCAGCCGCAGCAGGAGCTGGTGCGCGGGGGGACGCAGCGCGGGGTCCTTGGACAGGCAGCGGCCGACCACGTCCCGCAGGGGGCCCTGGAGCGCGGACAGGTCGGGTTCGGCGTTGAGGATGCGGTTGATGATGACGGGAAGGGTGTCGGCCTCGAAGGGGGACTGGCCGGTGGCGGCGAAGACCATCGTCGCGCCCCAGGCGAAGATGTCCACGGCCGGCTGGAGCGGAGCTCCGGTGAGCTGCTCGGGGGCGAGATAGCCCGGCGTGCCGACGACCATGCCGGTGGCCGTGACGGCGCTCTCCTGGGAGTTGATCGTGCGCGCGATCCCGAAGTCGACCACCCGTGGCCCATCGGCGGCGAGCAGAACGTTGTTGGGCTTGAAGTCGCGGTGCACGATGCCGGCCTCGTGGATCGCCGCGAGTGCGGTAACGGTGCCGATCGCCAGCCGTTCGAGCTCGACGGCGCTGCGCGGGCCGTTCACGGCGACGACGTCGTGCAGCGAGGGCCCGTCGATGAACTCGCTCACGATGTACGGCTGGTCGCCCTGGACATCGGCCTCGTAGACCCGGGACGTGCAGAACGGGGCGACCTTCTGCGCCGCCGCCACCTCCCGGATGAAGCGCGCCCGGGCGGCGGGATCCCGCGCCATCTGGGCGTGCAGGAGCTTGATGGCGACGTACTCGTTCCCCGGCGTCCGGCCGAGATAGACCGCGCCCTGGCCACCTGCGCCAAGCCGTCCGACTACCTCGTATTGCCCCAGCGACGCCGGATCGCCCGGCTCCAGGGGAGCGGCATCCGGCATGTGACCCTCCAACGACCC
Source organism: Streptosporangiaceae bacterium (assembly GCA_025964695.1). Taxonomy (GTDB): domain Bacteria; phylum Actinomycetota; class Actinomycetes; order Streptosporangiales; family Streptosporangiaceae; genus Actinomadura_E. The sequence continues at coordinate 21,829 of JAOPYK010000143.1, forward strand.
ATTTGTTGCCTACCGACCTGGCGGGCACGATAACGCCGCTTCGGCGGGCACGATATCGCGATAGGTCTGACGTTTCACTGATCGGTCTGGTTCGAACCCTGTGCAATCTCTCGTGTTGGACCGGTCGTCCACCCGTAGGCCCCACCGGGCAGGTAAGATCCCACGCCGCCGCCCTTGTACGCCGAGCGTGCCGCGCGGGGCGGGCATCCGAGAATTCACCTGCGTTACATCTTTGGGTATGTGACTTGCGACACATGATGGGGCGGCTCGGCCGGATGATCGACGTCACCGGTGAGACGTGTCGCGCCTTGCGTGTTGGGGGTCACTTCCCGTGACAGAATTTCCCGCCCGGATCGGGCACAAGACGGGCCTCCCGTGCGTTAGATCCGCGCGACGGGGTGCATAAACGACCGAGGGGGATGGAGATAGAAGATGGCAACGGACTACGACAGCCCAAGAAAGACCGACGACGACCTCAGTGAGGACAGCCTGCAGGAGTTGCAGGCCCGCCGGGCGGACAAGGCCGCGAGCATCATCGACGAGGATCTGGACGCGGGCGAGGTCGCCGAGCTGCCGGGTGCCGACCTGTCGAACGAGGAGCTCACCTTCAAGGTCGTGCCAAGGCAGGCCGATGAGTTCACCTGCACGCGGTGCTTCCTGGTGCACCACCGCAGCCAGCTGGCCGAGGAGAAGAACGGCCAGCCCATCTGCCGCGAGTGTGCCGCTTGAGGGGCGCCCGTGGCTGAGGAGAGCACAGAAGGCCAGAGCCCCGCTGTCAACGAAGAGATCGGGGACCTCATCGGACGGTTGTCCGCCGATGGGGATCTGGATCGCGACACCCGTGGCCGCCTGCTGGCACGGCTCGCGCGCCTGCTGGGCGCGAGCGCGCGCAAGGCAGGGGCCACGGGCCTCGCGGGCGGCCGGTGGATGAGTGACGTCTTCTCGGATGTGGCGCCGCGTATCCCGATCCGGGATCTGGACACCTTGCGCCGCCATCACGAAGGCATGCAGGGTGAGCGGCTGGCCGACGACCTGGTCCGGTCCGCCGTGAACGCGACGACCGCGGTGGGGGCCGCCGGCGGCGCGCTCGCGGCGGTGGAGTTCGTGGCACCCCCCTTGCTGCTCTCCGCCCCCGCCCAGCTCGTCGCCGAGTCCCTGGTCCTGGCGGCGATCGAGGTCAAACTGATCGCCGAGCTGCACGAGGTCTACGGGATCCAGGTGCAGGGCAGCGGGACCGCCCGCGCGGCCACATTCGTCAGCGCCTGGGCCAGGCAGCGCGGGGTCAACCCGCTGGATTCGAACTCGATGACGAACGCCCTCGGCGTGGCCGCCAAACAGGCGCTGCGCAAGCGGATGCTGCGGACCCTCGGCCGCTCCCTGACCACCATGGGCCCGTTCCTGACCGGCGCGTTCGCCGGAGGAGCGCTCAACCGTGCGGCGACCAAGAGGCTCGCCGACACCATCCGTAACGATCTCCGACGTCACGTCGGCAAGGCCCTGGACCGGCCCGCCCTCCCCGAATAGTCCTCAACGCCGACAGGCGGCAACAGCGGCCGTCAACGGGGCGTGGAGCGGCGAGCGGCCGTCAGCCGACGAAATACCGGGCCCACTCCATCAGACACGGCCGGGACATCCGCCGGACCCGCTCGGCCGGGTTCGGGGACCCACCCTGAGGGCGCTTCCCGAGGCCTCACCATGGCCCCTTTCGTGATCGTCCAATCCATCCTGGATGGACGATCACGAAAGGGGGGCGGGATCAGAGCTCGCCGCGCAGCGAGGAGGGGAGCTCGCCGGTGCCCTTCTCCCAGCGCTTGGCCGCCGCGCGGGTGGCCAGCAGCTTGGCCACCTCGCTGCCCACACCGACGACGACCGCCCAGCCGAGCGCCTCGGCCAGCGCGACCTCCGGCGACTCAGGGTTGATCGGCGGCTCCTTGCCAGTCGTCTTCTTCCAAGCGAGCGTGATCGCCTTCTTGGCGACCCAGCCGCCCGCGAAGGCCGCGACACCGGCCATGACCCGCCAGCCGAGGTCGCCTTTGTCCGCCATCGTGATGTCCTCCCGTTCCAAGGAAAGCGGCCCGATCGCATGGTCTTGAGGCATGCGGGCCCGCACCTATCAATACCATTGCCGCCATGACCGAGCAGCCGCGCATCCCAGCCGTCCCGGAAAAGGTCTCGCTCGCGGGGCTGGAGGACAAGTGGGTACGCGTCTGGGATGAGCAGGGCGTCTACCGGTTCGACCGTACGAAGCCGCGGGCCGAGGTCTACTCCATCGACACTCCTCCGCCCACGGTGTCGGGGTCCCTGCACGTCGGTCATGTGTTCTCCTACACCCACACCGACACGGTGGCGCGCTACCAGCGGATGCGCGGCCGGGCGGTCTTCTACCCGATGGGCTGGGACGACAACGGGCTGCCCACCGAGCGCCGGGTGCAGAACCACTTCGGCGTCCGCTGCGACCCGTCGCTTGCGTACGACCCGTCGTACGAGCCACCGGCCGAGCCGGACGCCAAGCGGCAGCTGCCGGTCAGCCGCCGTAACTTCATCGAGCTGTGCGAGCAGCTCACCGAGGTGGACGAGCAGGCGTTCGAGGAGATGTGGCGGCGGATCGGGCTTTCGGTCGACTGGAACCACCTCTACACGACCATCGGCGCCGCCGCCCGGGCGGCCTCCCAGCGGGCGTTCCTGCGCAATCTGGCGCGCGGCGAGGCGTACGTCTCGGAGGCGCCGACCCTGTGGGACGTGACGTTCCGGACCGCCGTCGCGCAGGCCGAGCTGGAGGACCGCGACCAGCCGGGCGCGTTCCACCGCATCCGCTTCCACGGTGACGACCGGCCGGTCTATGTCGAGACCACCCGGCCGGAGCTGCTGCCCGCCTGCGTGGCCCTGGTCGCCCATCCCGACGACGTGCGCTACCAGGAGTTGTTCGGGCGTACGGTGCGGACGCCGCTGTTCGGGGTCGAGGTCCCGGTGCACCCGCATCCGCTCGCCGACCCGGACAAGGGGTCGGGCATCGTGATGGTCTGCACCTTCGGCGACGTCAACGACGTCACGTGGTGGCGGGAGCTCGACCTGCCCATCCGCGCCGTCCTCGGCAGGGCCGGCCGGCTCATCGCCGAGGCGCCGCAGGGCGTCGATCCGGCGCGCTACGCCGAGCTCGGTGGCAGGACGGTGCACGCCGCCAGGGAGCGCGTCGCCGAGATGCTGCGCGAGTCCGGTGACCTGGACGGTGAGCCGCGCCCGGTCGTACGGCCGGTGAAGTTCTACGAGAAGGGCAGCAAGCCGCTCGAGATCGTCACCACCCGGCAGTGGTACATCCGCAACGGGGGCCGTGACGCGGGGCTGCGGGAGACCTTCCTGGCCCGTGGCCGGGAGCTGAGCTGGCACCCGCCCTACATGCGCGCCCGTTACGACAACTGGGTCGAGGGACTGGCGGGGGACTGGCTGATCTCCCGGCAGCGGTTCTTCGGAGTGCCCATCCCGGTCTGGTATCCGCTCGACGACGCGGGCGAACCCGACCACTCCCGGCCGATCGCGCCGCCGGAGTCGATGCTGCCCGTCGACCCGTCGTCCGACGTGCCGCCCGGCTACACCGAGGACCAGCGGGGCAAACCGGACGGCTTCGCCGGTGACCCCGACGTCATGGACACCTGGGCGACCTCCTCGCTGACCCCGCAGATCGCCGGTGGCTGGGAACGCGACCCCGACCTGTTCGAGCGGGTCTTCCCGTTCGACGTGCGGCCGCAGGCGCACGAGATCATCCGCACCTGGCTCTTCTCCACCGTCGTGCGCGCCCACCTGGAGCACGGTTCCCTGCCGTGGACCGACGCGGCGCTGTCGGGCTGGATCCTGGATCCGGACCGCAAGAAGATGTCCAAATCCAAGGGCAACGTCGTGACCCCGATCGCGATGCTGCAGGAGTACGGCTCGGACGCGGTCCGTTACTGGGCCGCAGGCGGACGGCCGGGCACCGACACCGCCTTCGACATCGGCCAGATCAAGGTCGGCCGGCGGCTGGCCATCAAGATCCTCAACGCGGCCAAGTTCGTGCTGGGGTTCGGTGAGGTCGCCGCGGACGCCGAGGTCACCGAGCCGGTCGACCTGGCGATGCTCGCCGACCTGGCGGAGGTCGTGCGGGAGGCGACCGAGGCCTTCGACGGCTACGACTACACCAGGGCCCTGGAGCGCACCGAGCGGTTCTTCTGGCAGTTCTGCGACGACTACCTGGAGCTGGTGAAGGCCCGTGCGTACGGCGAGGGTTCCGGGGTCAGCGCGGAACGCTCCGCGAGCGCCCGGGCCGCGCTGCGCGGCGCGCTCTCGGTGCTGCTGCGGCTGTTCGCGCCGTTCCTTCCCTACGTCACAGAGGAGGCCTGGTCCTGGCATCAGGAAGGTTCCGTGCACCGCGCGTCCTGGCCGGCCGTGGACGAGCTGCCCGGGGGTGGTGAGCCCGCGGTGCTGACCGCCACCGCGGAGGCGCTGCGGCAGATCCGCAAGGCCAAGTCCGAGGCCAAGGTGTCGATGCGGGCCCCGGTGGCCCAGACGGTGATCAGCGGCGGAGCCGTCGCCCACCTGGGCCGGGCCGAGTCCGATCTGCGGGCCGCGGGGACGATCACTGAGCTCGTGCTGCGTGAGGCCGAGGGCGATCTGACCGTCGAGGTCGCTCTCGCCCCGTCACCGTCCTGATCGCCGGGACCGTCCGGGCACGTTCACACCGCTACCGGGCTGCTTTCGGGGTAACACTGGGGTGTGGGCAGAACACGAGGCGTTCTCAGCGGCATGGTCCTGGCCGGTGCACTCCTGCCGGTGACGGTGGCCTGCTCGGGCTCTCATCCGGCACCGTCGTCATCGACGGTCTCCCCGGCGTCCTCCCGGCAACCGGGGGGCTCTTCGGCCGCCGTCCCCTCGGCCGTCCCGTCCGCGGGCGCCGCGGGCGCGGTGAAGGTGCGCTACGCGCTGGGCGGTTACCAGCCCCTGTGGCCGTTCGCCGATGAGGCCGAGGCGCTCGCCTGGCAGGAGGGCTATCAATCCGGCGGGCATGCGCCGTGGCATCTCGACGCCGATCAGACCGCGCTGGCCTTCGTACGCTTTCTGGGCTTCGGTGGGATCGACCGCGTGACGAGCCGCCGGGTCACGGCGGAGGACGCCCATATCGGGGTCGGTTACCGGAGCACCGAGACCGGGGAGAGCGGGACCGCCGCGGTGCTGCACCTGATCAAGATCGGTCCCGCGAAGGACGCGCCCTGGGAGGTCGTCGGCACCGACGACACCGACCTGTCGCTGACCACTCCGGCGTACGGCGCCACGGCCTCGTCGCCGTTGCCGGTGGGCGGCAGGATCACCGGGGTGGACGAGAGCATCCGGGTGGCGATCCGGCAGCGTTCCGCCGAGGGCGTGCTGGGCCGGTTCTGCTGCGTCGCGGCAGGCGGCACCGGCGGGGCCTGGTCCGCGCGGGTGCCCTTCCAAGGGGCCACCGATCCGGTGCTCATCGTGGTCGCGTCGACCGGAGGCCATCTGGCCGACGTCGAACGTTTCGCCGTGACGGGATTCCACCCTGCCAGGTGAGCGTCGCGGTCACCCTGAGTGTCGAGCTATGTCCATATTGTTACAGATCTCGTTTGATGGCGGCCCGACTGCGGAAAGCCGTCAGGGAACGCCCGGCGGGATGCGGGACATCTTCGGGACGATCAGGCGGCGGCTATGCGCAGACTCCTGGACTTCGTGCTGACGTTGACGATCACTGTGAGCCTCCTCGCCGTCACCCAGGGTGCGGCGATGCCGATGCCGGCGTCGAGGACCGCGGACGACGGGGCACGGGTCGTCGGGGAGAGCTGGCTCAACGCACGCGAGGCCGATCTGTCGATCGCTTCACCCGCGCTGCGCCGCACCGGCCACGTGCGACTGCTGTTCCCGGCCGGGTGGTCCAGGTCGGCGCGACGCTCCTGGCCGGTGCTGTGGCTGTTGCACGGGGGTTTCGACGACCACACGTCGTGGACGACGCGGGGCGACGCCGCGCGGCTCACCGCGCGCTCGGGCGCCATCGTGGTGATGCCGGACGGGGGTAGGTGCGGCTGGTATTCCAACTGGTGGAACCACGGCAAGGGCGGCCCGCCCAGGTGGGAGACCTTCCATCTGACCGAGGTACGGCAGTTGCTGGAGCGCGGTTATCACGCCGGGACCAGGCGGGCGATCGCCGGTCAGTCGATGGGCGGTTTCGGCGCGCTGGCCTACGCGGCCCGGCATCGCGGCATGTTCCGCGCCGCCGCCTCCTTCAGCGGGACCGATGACATCAGCTACGGCCCGATCCCTCCGGTGGTCGTGGGCATCAACGTCATCGCGGGCTGCGGTGAGCTCGACTGGGGGCGGATCTGGGGGAGCCCGGACACGCAGCGGAAGATCTGGCGGGCGCACAATCCGGCCGATCTGACCTGGCGGCTGCGGCGCGTGCGCCTCTACATCTCGTCCGGATCCGGGATGCGCGGGCCCTACGACTCGACCTATCTTCCCGACCCGGTCGAGGCGGCCACCTACCTGCTGTCCAAGTCCTTCGCCGGGCGGCTGGCGGATCGCGGCATCCCGGCCACGGTGCACTTCTACCAGGGCAGGCACAGCTGGCCCTACTGGCAGCGCGAGCTGGCGGCCGCCCTGCCCCTCCTCATTGGCTAGACCGCGGTTGCCCCGGGGCGGGAGGGACGTCCTGACCCCGGCGCACGGTCAGGGCGTCCCCGCGGCCGGCCGGGAGATCCTCAGCCGGTGAGGCCGAGGCGGTCGGCGAGAAGACGCCGGTGCAGGCGCGGCGGCCCGAGGAGGAGCTCGGCGCTCTTGGCCCGCTTGTAGTAGAGGTGCGCGTCGTGTTCCCAGGTGAAACCGATGCCGCCGTGCAGCAGCAGATGGTCCTTGGCGACCTGGAAGTACGCCGGGCCCAGGTACGACTGAGCCAGCGCGGCCGCCACCGGCAGTTCCCGCGGGGCCTCGTCCGCCGTCCACGCCGCGTAGCGGACGATCGACTCGGCCTGCTCCAGAGTGCAGTGCATGTCGGCCAGCCGGTGTTTGACGCCCTGGAACGAACCGATGTACCGGCCGAACTGCACCCGGAGCTTGGCGTACTCCACGATCGCGTCCAGGCACCGCCGCAGGCCGCCGAGCTGCTCGGCGGCGAGCGCCACCGAGGCGAGATCGAGGGTATGGGCAAGGGCCTCACCGGCGTTCGCGGGCCCCACCAGCCGGGCCGGGGTGCCGGCCAGGTCCAGCCGGGCCTGCGGGGTGGTGAGGTCCAGCGTGGTCAGGGGCGTCCGGGTCAGTCCGGGAGCGTCCGGCGCGACCTGGAACACGCCGAGTTCGCCGGGCGCCGCGCCGTCGAGGGCCGCCGCGACCAGGATCAGGTCGGCGTCCATGGCATGCAGCACCCTGGCCGCCACCCCGTGCAGGGCCCATGTGCCGTCACCGGACGCCGCTGCGCGCACCGTCGTGTCGTCCGGCAGGGCGAGCGTCGCGATCACCTGGCCGGAGGCGATGCCGGGCAGGAGTTCCTTGGCGGCGTCCTCGTCGCCCAGCCGCAGCAGGGCGCCCGCCGCCAGTACCGCGGAGGCGAAGAACGGCGACGGTGTCAGTGCCGCGCCCAGCTCCTCCATCACCACCGCCAGCTCCGCCTGCCCGAACCCGGAGCCGCCGTAGGCCTCGGGGACCGCCAGCCCGGTGAGACCCAGTTCGCCCGCCATCCGCTCCCAGACGACCCGGTCGTAGGGGGTGCCGGACTCGGCGATCTCCCGGACCCGGGCCATCGGTGAGGTGCCGGCCAGGAACCCGCGCACCGAGCCGGCCAGTTCCTTCTGCTCGTCGCTGAGGATCAGCCTCATCGGCCCGCCTCCTTTGCCTGGGTGCCGACCTTCAGATCGCGGAACGGCAGTTCCCGGTCCACCTGGGGCTCGCGGGGGAGCCCGAGCACCCGGTCGCCGATGATGTTGCGCATGATCTCGTTGGTGCCGCCGCCCAGGGCCATGCCCGGTCCCCACGCCAGGGCCCGCGCGATCTTCCCGCCCTCGTCCCCGGAGCCGTACGCCACCGTCTCGGCGCCGAGGATCTCACTCGCCACGTCCGCTCCGAAGAGGGTCAGGTCGGCCAGCAGGAGCTTGATGACCGAGCCGCGCGCGCCGGGGAAGATCCCCGCCTTGACCTCCTGGGACAGCCGGGCGCTGAGCAGCTCGAACGCCCGTTCCTTGAGGTAGAGGTCGACCAGCCGATCGGCCACCCGCGGATCCGCGGTCAGGCCCCTGCCGGTGGCCGCGGCGGCGACGTTCTCGTACGACGCGGGACGGTCGGTGCGCGCCGCCCCCATCCCGATCGACACGCGCTCGTGCAGCAGCGTGGTGACCGCGGACTGCCAGCCGCCGTCGACCTCGCCAACCACCTGGTCCGCGGGCACCCGCACGTCATCGAAAAAGATCTCGTTGAAGTGCGACTGACCGGTCATGTCCCGCAGCGGGCGTACCGTGATCCCCGGGTCGTGCATGTCGACGATGAACATCGTGATGCCCCGGTGCTTGGGCAGGTCCGGGTTGGTCCGGGCGATGAGCAGGCCGTAGTCGGCCTGCCGGGCGACCGAGGTCCACACCTTCTGGCCGTTGATCAGCCAAGCGTCCCCGTCGAGGATCGCCCGGGTCTGCAGCGAGGCGACATCGGAGCCGGCGCCCGGCTCGGAGAACATCTGGCACCAGATCTCCTCGCCGCGCAGCAGCGGCCGGAGGTAACGCTCCTTCTGCCGCTCCGATCCGATGGACACCAGCGTGGGACCGCACATGCCGAGCCCGATGCCGAAGACGTTGACCGGCAGGGTGTAGTCCCTGGCCGCCTGCTGGAAAGCACGTTCCTCGGCCGCCGAAAGCCCCTGACCTCCGTAGTCCGACGGCCAGGTGATTCCGGAGTATCCGGCGTCGTACAGCGCCGCCATGAACGCCCGCGACCGGTCCAGGTCCGGCTCCGGTGGGAGGTCGGCGGCGTTGGCGGCCAGCCAGGCCGCGGCCCGGCGCCCATACTCGTCGATATCGCTCACGAGGTCTCCTTGCCCGCCGGAGGCGGGGTGAAGTCGCAGGGCAGGTGCTTGATGCCATTGATGAAGTTGGAGTACAGCCGCTCGGGCCGCCCGGCGGCGTGGATGTCGGGCAGCCGGGTGAACAGCTCACGGAACATCACATTGATCTCGCGGCGGGCCAGGTTGGCGCCCAGGCAGAAGTGCGGGCCGGGGCCGCCGAAGCCGACATGGGGGTTGGGGCTGCGGGTGATGTCGAAGACGTCCGGGTTCTCGAACACCGACTCGTCGCGGTTGGCGGAGTTGTAGAACAGCAGCACCTTGTCGCCGGCCCGGTACCGCTGGCCGTTCATCTCGTGGTCCCTTGTCAGGGTCCTGCGGAACTGGATGACCGGCGTGGCCATGCGGACGATCTCCTCGATCGCCGGGCCGATCCGGCCGTCGAAGTCCGCCAGCAGCAGTTCGCGCTGCTCGGGGTACTTGGTGAAGAGCCGTAGTCCGTGCGACATCGCGTTGCGGGTGGTCTCGTTGCCCGCGACGACGAGCAGGATGAAGAACGAGCCCAGTTCCTGGTCGGTGAGGTGCTCGCCGTCGACATTGGCGTTGACCAGCACGGAGACCAGGTCCTCGCCCGGGTTGCCGCGGCGCTCCCGGGCCAGCCGCATCGCCAGGTGGTTCAGCTCGTAGCCGGCCGCCATCACCCGCAGCAGCGCGTTGAGCGTGCCCAGCCGGGTGATGCCGGTGGTGCTGACCTGGCGGCCACCGGTGTACTCGGGGTCGCCGAGTCCCAGGATGGTGTTGGTATGCCGGAGCACCCTCGCGCGCTGCCGTTCCGGTATGCCCATCATGTCGCAGATGACCTGGACCGGCAGGCGGGCGGCGACCTGGGTGACGAAGTCCCCGGGACCGTCCGCGATCAGTTCGTCGACGATGCGGATGGCCGACGCCTGCAGGTCTTCCTCGGTCTTGGCGAGCACTCGCGGGGTGAAGGCGCGCGACACGATCCGGCGGATCTTGGCATGCCGGGGATCGTCCATATTGATCATCGAACCGAAGTAGCGCGCCATGTAGCCCGGCAGGTCGGCGACGCTGTTGGAGCACGGTTCGCTGCTGAAGACCTCCGCGTTGCGGCTGGCCTCCACGACGTCCGCGTGCCTGACCAGCGCGTAGAAGCCGGCCCCGGTCTTGATGAAGGGGACCTTCAACTCGCGGAAGAAGGTGGGACGCGGCTGGGCTCGCAGAATCGCGAATGCCGCTTCACGTTCTCGCGGTGGCCGGGCCCAGAAGTCCAGATCGGACAGCTTGATCTCGGTCACCGCTGGTGTTTCGACAGCCGCCACCGGCCCACCGCCTTTGAGAGGCCCCCATTAGAATGTGGTTCGGTTTCATCGAACCGGGTGTGCGGGGTGCCGTCAAGGGGTGGCCGGCAAGGGTGGCCGTCAAGGGTGGCCGAGGAGGGGCGATCGCCGGAAACTCAGCAGGTGCTGACGGAGGCCACCTGGTCGGTCGGGCGGTGCGGAGCGATGACGCCCCCGCCGGGCAGTAGCTCGCCGGTATCGTCGAAGGTCACGACCCCATTGCAGAGCAGGCTCCAGCCCTGCTCCGGGTGGCAGGCCACGGTGCGGGCCGCCTCCCGGTCCTGTCCGTCGGAAGCGGGGCAGGGCGGCTGGTGCGGGCAGGAGGGAACATGCGCACCAGCCCTCGGCTGAGGCGTGGCCGTCGAGGGGCTCAGTCCGGCTCCCTCGTGGTGGATAGGCACGGTTGACCTCCATCGAAGACATAGGTGGATAAGGGGTCAACAACAAGCTTGTACCCGACCATCCGAAAACCGCAAGGAAACATGAAATTCTTTGCAATAGGATTCGCGGCACGGGGCGGGGGATCCCCTCAATCCCTCACGAATCGGGCAGCGGTGTCCCGCGCTCACCTCGGGGAACATCCAGTGTGATCTTTCGGTTCGCTTGGAGACACGTCATGTCCACCAGGCGTCATTTCACGGAGGGAACACTATCGATGACTGAACTCAACGCCCGTCCGGCTGCCGAAAGCGGCGTCTTCTCCATCGGCGGAGATCTGCCGGTGAACCGGCTGGGTTTCGGCGCGATGCGGATCACCGGCCCCGGCGTCTGGGGCGAGCCCACAGACCGGGATGAGGCCATCCGGGTGCTGCGCCGCGCGGCGGAACTCGGCGTCACCTTGATCGACACCGCCGATTCCTACGGCCCGCACGTCAGTGAAGAACTGATCGCGGAGGCGCTCCATCCCTACCCCGAGGATCTGGTCATCGCCACCAAGGGCGGGTTGACCCGGCAGGGCCCCGATCTCTGGGCTCCGGTCGGCCGTCCCGAATATCTGCACCAGCAGGTAGAGATGAGCCTGCGGCGCCTCCGGGTGGAGCGCATCGACCTTTACCAGTTGCACCGCATCGATGCGAAGGTCCCGCTGGAGGACCAGCTCGGCAAGCTGGAGGAACTGCGGGCCGCGGGCAAGATCCGCCACATCGGGCTCTCCGAGGTCAGCGTGGCCGAGGTCGAACAGGCCCGCCGGCTGGCCGAGGTGGCGAGCGTACAGAACCTCTACAACCTCACCAACCGCCAATCGCAGGATGTCCTGGACTACTGCACCGCGGAGGGAATCGCCTTCATCCCGTGGTTCCCGCTGGCCACCGGTGAGCTGGCACGCCCGGGCAGCGTGCTCGACGCGGCGGCCAAGGACCACGATGCCACCCCGGCGCAGCTCGCGCTCGCCTGGCTACTGCATCTGTCGCCGGTGGTGCTGCCCATCCCCGGCACCTCCAAGGTGACCCACCTCGAGGACAACGTCGCCGCCGCCCGGATCAAGCTCTCCCCGCAGGAGACGACCGCTCTCACCGCGCTCGCCTGATGGCGGGGGAAGCCGTCCACGAGCGGTGGCAGGTCGATGACGGCCACGCCTCGCCTGCGCACATGGCAGTCTGGGGAGGTGGCCGACCTCGTCCCGCACAGCGACGGTGAGCTGGCCCGGCTGCGCCGGTTGCGGATGGCCAAGGACGTGATGGACCGGGAGTGGGCGGCGCCGCTCGACCTGGAGGCGGTCGCGGCCGGCGCCGGCTACTCCCGCTATCACTTCGTCCGCCTTTTCAAGCGGGCCTACGGGGAGACGCCGGGCCGGTATCTGTCCAGACGCCGGGTCGAGCGGGCCCAGGACCTGCTGCGCACCGCCAATCTCACGGTCAGCGAGATCTGCCTGGCGGTGGGCTTCGACAGTCTCGGCAGCTTCTGCACCCGTTTCAAGCAGATCACCGGCAGCACGCCGACGGAGTACCGCCGGACCGTGCTGGCCGGCGGCGCCCCGCCCGTACCCGGTTGCTTCGCCCTGCTCTGGGCGGGCGGCTTCCAGGTGAGCCGGGACGGCCGGCCGGCCGGACCACCGGAGAACACCGCAATTCTGGAGAAGCCCGCCGGACCTCGGGCTTCTTAGGGTTGCCGGTACGGGGCGAACGACTCCCCGAAAACCAGGAGGACATGATGATCACCGGTATAGCGATCGCCACCGTCTGGGTCCTCGACCAGGACTCGGCCAAGGCCTTCTACACCGAGAAGCTGGGTTTCGAGCTGCGCACCGACTCCCAGATGGGCCCGGGCGCACGCTGGATCACCGTCGGCGCCAAGGGGCAGCCGGACGTCGAGCTGACCCTGATGGTCCCCGGGCCGCCCGCGCTGGACCCCGAGTCGGCCGAGCAGCTCAAGGGCCTGGTCGCCAAGGGCGTGCTCGGAGCGGGAGTGATGCGCACGGACGACTGCCGTGCGACCTACAAGGAGCTCGCCGCCAAGGGCGTGGAGTTCGTGCAGGAGCCCGCCGAGCGCCCGTACGGCGTCGAGGCCCTCTTCCGCGACGACTCCGGCAACTGGTTCAGCCTGACCCAGCGCCGCCACCACCTCGACGAGAGCCTGCCCTGGGCGGACGATGGGGCGGACACGCACTGAGGGGTGCCGGCGGCCCGGCAGCCCGCCGGCCCGCCGGCCCGCCGGGAGCCTAGGCGGCGAGGGCCACGTCCCGGCGGAGCAGCATAGGTGGTGCGGGCGGCGCGCCCGCGCCGCGCGAGTGCCCGGGGCTGGGCGGCGGACGGTCCGCATCAGGTCAGGAGGAGCAGGGTGAGAGCGATCAGCGCGACGGTGGCGGTGAGGTTGGTGACCCAGGGCATCCGCACCCCGATCGTCAGGTCCCGATCGGGGTCACGCGACCACAGGGTGAGAGCGGCGGTGAGAGCACGGCCCAGTCCAAAGGCGGTGCCCACGACGGCGGTGGCCGCGAATCCCTGGTGGCTGAGCAGCAGCCCCAAAGCCAGCACGTAGGGCGCGCTCGCGGAGACGAAGGTGCGCACCCCGGTGCCCAGCTCGAAGCCGAACTGCAGGGTGCCCACCCGCAGCCGGCGCTGCAGCACGTCCTGCGGGACCTGCCGGGCGTTCTGCGGCAGCGGGATGCGGATCAGCCCCGCCTCGCGCAGGACGCCGAGCAGCGCGATCCCGAGGACCGCCCAGACCCGGCCGTGCGGGGGAATCGGGGCGGAGAGGCCGGACAGCAACCACACGGCCGTGGCGCTGACGGTGCCCCCGAGCAGTAGCCCGAGGGTGAAAACGGCCAGGACGGTGCCCTGCCGTACGGGAGCCCGCCAACCTGGCGAGAACAGCACGCTTTCGCTGTTACGCGTTCAAACGGAGCCGGACAGCGAGTAACCCGCCAGCGCGCCCACCGAGGACCAGCAGAGCACGGTCTGGTCCAGTGCCGCGGCGGCGACCGCCAGCAGGGCCAGGACCGCGACCGGCAGCAGCGGCTCGGTAAGCCCGCGGCGCAGGCGTCCGGCCGTAGTCAGCTCTTGGGTCAGCTCTTGCACGAGGTGGCCCACCGGCAGATGGTCTTGTAGTAGCTGCCGTGCGAGCTCTTCTTCCAGCCGTCGTGGCAGCGCCAGGTCACCGACTTCTTGCAGTTGCCGCAGGGTTGCGCGTACGCCCACGTCCAGCCGTCGTACTTACCCGCGTAGCACTGGTTGGGACGCAGCATGTAACCCGGGTAGAGGTACTTGGACTTGTGGTAACCCTTGCGGTACCCCGTGGTCTGGCAGCAGGTGGAGCACACCAGGCTGGGCCCGCACCCGGGCGAGCAGTTGTGCGAGCTCGCATAGGACGGGCACTTGGGATAGACGTCGTAGTAGCCGGCCAGCCGGTAGCCGCCCTCGATGGCCTGCCGGGCCGGCGGGAAGGCCCCGAGCGCGGTCAGGCCCATCGTGCCGCCGGCGGCGACCAGCCCGCTCAGCAGAGAGCGCCGGGCGAGGTGCAGTGGTGGTCCCTCGGGCGGTACCCGTCGGTGTGCCTTGGCGGCGCCCTCCGGCCGGGGTCCGCGCAGCGGCGGGATGTCGTCGAAATCGATCAGGTCGGTCACCGCACACCTCCGGCTTCGCGTCCCCGCTCACGTTCGCTCATCGGGACACCTCCAGCTTCAGCAGTTCACGTAGTGCGCCGGGGGAGCCGACCGGCTCCGAGACGGTGACCCGGCCGGACTCGCCGACGACGACCGCGAAGGGCGTCGCGGGGATTTTGTACGCCTCGAACAGCGCGGGCTCGTCGGGGTGCACGGTGACGCCCTCGGAGGGGAGCGCGGCGCCGGTGAAGAGGGCGTGCACCGCCTGGCCCTCCGATCCGGTCAGCGACTCGGCGGCCGCGAGCACCTCCGGGCAGGCACTGCAGTCGGCGCTGAGGAACAGCAGCAGGGCCGGCCCGAAGCGATCGAAGCCCGGGGCCTGCGAGCCCGCGCTCAACCCCACAGCCGTGGGCCGGGGACCCTGGCCGAGCGCGTGCACCTGCCGTACGAGTCCCGCGACGACGAGGCTCAGTAGCAGGATCGCCACCCAGGACAGCAACAGGGCCGTCATTTCGAAACTCATACGGCGGGGGTCCTCTCCGGGTCGTGCAGTGCGAGGGGAAGCGTCCAGAGCAGCACCGCGAACACCGCTCCGGCGAGCAAGATGACGGCCAGCCGGCCGCCGTGCGGGAGAGGAGCGGTCCAGACGGCGCCCGCCAGTGCCAGTGCGGCCAGCGCCACGGCTCTGGCCACCACCCAGCCGGTCAGCCGGGTGTCGCCGGAGCCCGCGCAACCGCAGGGCACCGCGGGCCGGTTGCGCACGACGTACCACCCGTACAGCGCGTAACCGGTCAGCAGCGCGCAGGCGGCGGCCAGCGCCGGGCGGGCGAAACCGGTCAGCGCCAGCGTGCCCGCGGCGGCCTCGGCCAGCGCGGTCATGACGGCGATCGGGATGATCAGCGGGGCGGGCAGCGTGCGATGGGCGCGCAGCGCGGTGGTGAGTCCGGCCGGTCGCAGCAGATGACCGCCGAAGGAGACCAGCAGCACCAGCGGCACCGTGACCACCGCGAGGTCGGCGAGGACGTCGGCGAGCATTTCAGTTCAGGATCTCGGCGGTGAGCCCGGCGAGCCTGCGAGGGACCTCCTGGACGTGGTCCTCGTCGATGGGGAGCACGGTCACCAGCGCGGAGGGGGTGGCGAGCAGGAAGAAGACCCCCTGATCGTCGAGGGTGTCCTTGAACAGCTCGCCGCCGCCCACCCTCGCGCCCGGCCAGGAGGGCAGCCGGCGGGCGGTCTGCCGGGTGAGGGTGGTGATCTCCAGCAGGCCCAGGCCGGGCACCTCCTTGACCAGCTCGGCGGGCTCGGCGAGGGCGGCGCGTTTGCGCGGGGTGAAGGCGACGCCGTCGTCGTGCTCGGTCAGCGTCAGTGCGTTGAAGAAACCGACGGCGTCGGCCGCACGCGCGTGGTAGAGATGAGTGAAGACGGAATACCGGCGGCCCTCCCAGACCGCGGCCAGCACCCGCTCCTTGAGCCCGGCGTGTGCGTCCCGGAGGGTGGAGTGGCCTATCCGCAGCCGTCCGCCCTGAATGGCGAACTCGTCGTCGAAACCGGTCACGCCGAGGTCCTCGGCCCAGCCGCGGGCGGCGCCCTGCTCGCCGGAGGTGATCTCGTGCAGCCGGCCGTCCAGTGCGATCCTCGCCACCGAGGTGGCGGGGCGGCTCAGGTCGAGCTCACCGGACAAGTGGATGCGTTTGCCGTCAAGTGTCCGATGGACGACCCGTGGAGCCATGTGCGGCGACCTCCAGTGGGTAAGGGGTCATGCGACAGGAGTGACGTTAGTGCTTTGGGCGGGAGTATTCCAAGATCTGCCGAAAATGGTCATCCACGTTCGGTGCGCCGGGCGACCCGGCGCCGGCGGGCGGGTTCTGTTGGCTTCGCCGGGGCGCCCGGACTCGCCCATGGGGCGTGCTTGCCGCGGCGGGGGACGCGGCCCTGGGTATGGTCGTCTGGCCGCTTCCCACGCCGCATGTCACCGGCCGGCCGGAGCCCGGCCGCACAGGGACGAGGCTTCGGTGACATGCCCAGGCGATCGACTTCGAGGTGAATCCTTGAGTAACAAGGTGGACGTACTGATCCAGCGGCTGGACCCCGGCCTGCCACTGCCGTCGTACGCGCATGCGGGCGACGCGGGTGTGGACCTGGTCGCGGCACAGGACGTCGAACTCCCGCCCGGTGAGCGGGCCGTGGTCGGGACCGGGATGGCGATCGCGTTGCCCGACGGCCACGTCGGCCTGATTCACCCGCGGTCGGGTTTGGCGGCTAAATTGGGAATAACGATCGTCAATGCTCCGGGGACCGTGGACGCCGGTTACCGCGGTGAGATCAAGGTGACCTTGCTGAACACCGACGCCCGCGACACCGTACGGCTCCGGCGCGGTGACCGTATCGCCCAGATGGTCATCCAGAAGGTCGAACAGGCCGTCTTCCATGAGGTGACGGCCCTTCCCGGGTCGGCTCGGGGAGCGGCCGGGTTCGGCTCGACAGGTGGCTTCTGACCGCGTTGAAGCCGGTAATGTGCCGGAACCGCGTGGAAGAGGGCTGAGTGCGCGGGACTATGCAGAGCAACGAAGGAGCGTGAAGTCGTGTTTCGACGTCGTCGTCAGGGCGAGGAGCCCGAGGAGAACCTCGAGCTGACCGACGAGCAGCCGGAGGCCGCCGAGGTCGCCGACGCCGTGGAGGGTGCAGCGTCGGCGTCCGATGGCAAGGGCCCGTGGGATTCCGAGGACTCCTACCCCGCGCTCGAACGCATCGACTTCGGCGGGGTTCAGGTGCCGATCGGCCCGGGACTCGAGGTCCAGGTGAACCTCGAGGCGACCGAGCACGACGCCGAGGGAAACCCCGTGGGCGGCCGGATGGTGGCCGTCACCATCGTGACCGGGGACAGTGGGCTGCAGGTTCAGGCGTTCGCCGCTCCCAAGCGCAGCGGCATCTGGGCGGAGGTGCGGCAGGAGACCGCCGCCGAGATCCAGGAGGCCGGCGGGCAGACCGAGGACGGCGAAGGGCCGTTCGGTGACGAGTTGCACGCCATGGTCCCGGTGCAGATTCCCGAAGAGGTCATGGACCAGGTCCCGGATGAGATCCGTGAGCAGGGTTTCGCCTGGCAGCCAGTGCGGTTCATCGGCGTGGACGGCCCCCGGTGGTTCCTGCGCGGCGTGGTGAGCGGCGCCGCCATCGAGAACGAGGAGCAGTGGCAGGTCCTGGAGGACGTGTTCCGCAACATCGTCGTGGTCCGTGGCGACCAGCCGATGGCGCCGCGGGAGCTGCTGGAGCTGTCCCTCCCGGCCGAGGCCCAGGAGGCGCTCGCCCAGCAGCAGGCCGACGAGGGCGAGGAGGGCGACGAGGGCTTCAACCCCTTCGAGCGCGGCCCCGAGATCACCGAGGTGCGCTGAGCCCCCAGGACGGTCCCCGAACCGCCCTGACCATGCGAGCGATCGTGTGGTCAGGGCGGTTTGGTCGTTCCGAGGCGAAGTCATGGTCCGGCGGCCCTTGCTCATCGGGTGCCGCGGGTGGTGAATGGGACCATGTCCAAACGAACGCGGAAACGGCGCGCAAGGCGTAAGCACAAGGCCAACCACGGCAGAAAGCCCAACAGCTGAGTTCATCGAGGGTGGGTCAGCCGGCCGGGGTATAGGCCCAGCCGGACCACCGCTCGATATTGATCTCGATGACCGGCCCCTCCGGTGGGTTCGCGCGGTACTGCGCGTAGCGCTCCATCAGGAGCCGGATCGGGCCGGCCATCTCTGCGGCCTCCGAGATGATCCTGGCCTGGCCGTCGACCCGCACCCACCACAAGCGTTCCCAGTCGTCCTCGTAGTGGTCGGCCAGCACTGCCACCTCGGGGTTCGCCTGGATGTTACGGAGCCGCCTGAGGTCGCGGCTCCGCTTGGGCTTGTGGTCGACCGCGCTGTAGAGCCGGTCGCCGTCGACGGCGAAGGTGATCGCCACCAGATGCGGCCGGCCTTGCCGGTCGGCCGTCGCGAGCCGTACGACCGGAGCCGCGGCCAGCCTGGTCCGGGCCTCGTCCTGCGTGAGGGTCGGCACGGTGATACCCCTTCCCATTTCCGCCCCATTCCCGGCCCCCGTGACCGCGGTCGCCATGGAAATCAGATGCGCGGGCGGCGCGATCCACTTCGCCGTCATCGATTCGCCGTCATCCGAGTACGGGCCGGGCGTTAGAAGGGCGTTAAGCCCGCTCGGCCGGGCGCTAAGAAGCCGTCAAGGCAGCAAATATGCCTATCTATCAGGCGTTTTAATCCTCGTGTGCCCCGCCGGGGTGCGGTCCCACCCGAGGAGGATGCGATGGCCCGCTGGGCAGTCTGCCGCTTGAACGCCGGCCGGCGGTGGCCTGAACCTCCTCGCGGTGGCGGTCGTGCCGAGTCCCGAGCCCCGGGCGGCATCGCCGGAGCGGCCGCGCCTGAGCAGGCCGTCCTGGCTGGGGTACATGAATCATGGGGAGTTTCGGGCGTCCGTTATGGCCGTCCAGTGGAAACCCCGAGGTAGGGGCCCGCGAGCCCGCGGTGCACACCCGGGCGGCCCGCGACAGGCGGTCCGTCCGATTCCCGGAGATCCGACAGAGGAAACGAGAGATGTCAGACCTGGTGTTCGTCCTGCTGACAGTGGCGGTCTTCGTCCTGTTCGGCCTGATCGTGAAGGCGGTCGAGCGGCTGTGAGCGCCGACAACATCGTCGGCCTCGTGCTGACCGCCTTCCTGGCCGTTTTCCTCATCGCCGCACTCCTGTTCCCGGAGAAGTTCTAGTGAGCACAACGACCGCGGGAATCCTGTTCACCGGATCCCTCGTGTTCGCCCTGGCCGTGGCATACCGGCCGCTGGGTGACTACATGTACCGGGTCTACAGCGGTACGAAGCACTCGCGCGTGGAGCGGGGGCTCTACCGCCTGATCGGCGCCGACGCCGGCACCGAGCAGACCTGGGGCGTCTACGCCCGGAGCCTTCTGGCGTTCTCCCTGGCCAGTGTGCTGTTCCTCTACGCCTTCCTGCGGCTGCAGAACCATCTGATGCTCAGCCTGGGCTTCAAGCCGGTGAAGGACCATCAGGCGTGGAACACCGCCATCAGCTTCACCACCAACACCAACTGGCAGTCGTACTCCGGTGAGTCGACCATGGGCCACCTGGTGCAGATGAGCGGGCTGGCGGTGCAGAACTTCGTTTCCGCGGCGGTCGGGATGGCGGTGGCGGTCGCGCTGGTCCGGGGGTTCGCGCGGAAGCGGACCGAGCACCTCGGCAACTTCTGGGCCGACCTGACCCGCGGCACGCTGCGGATCCTGCTGCCCATCGCGTTCGTGGCCGCGCTGGTGCTGGTCGCCGCCGGAGCCGTGCAGAACTTCTGGGACCCGCACACCGTGCAGACCATCGCGGGCGCCAAGCAGGCGATCACCGGCGGCCCGGTGGCCAGCCAGGAGGCCATCAAGGAACTCGGCACCAACGGCGGTGGCTTCTACAACGTCAACTCCGCCCACCCGTTCGAGAACCCGACCACCTGGACCAACTGGCTGGAGATCTTCCTGCTGCTGGTCATCGGCTTCTCGCTGCCGCGCACCTTCGGCCGAATGGTCGGCAGCAACAAGCAGGGCTACGCCATCGCCGCCGTCATGGGGACGCTCGCGATCCTCAGCGTCACGCTGATGAGCGTCTTCCAGCTTCAGCACCACGGCACGGTGCCGACCGCGATCGGCGCGTCCATGGAGGGCGTGGACCAGCGGTTCGGGGTGGCGAACTCGGCCACGTTCGCGAGCGCGACCACGCTGACCTCGACCGGAGCCGTGAACTCGTTCCACGACTCCTACACGAGCCTCGGCGGCATGATGACGTTGTTCAACATGCAGCTCGGTGAGGTCGCGCCGGGCGGCACGGGCTCGGGTCTGTACGGGATGCTGATCCTCGCGATCATCACGGTGTTCGTGGCCGGGCTCATGGTCGGCCGGACACCGGAGTACCTCGGCAAGAAGATCTCCAGCCGTGAGATCAAGTTCGCCTCGATGTACTTCCTGATCACGCCGATGATCGCGTTGATCGGAACCGCCGTCGCCATGGCTTTGCCGGGGGAGCGGGCGGGCATGCTCAACACCGGCCCGCACGGCCTGTCCGAGGTGCTCTACGCGTTCACCTCGGCGGCCAACAACAACGGGTCCGCGTTCGCCGGCATCACGGTCAACACCACCTGGTACGACACCGCGCTCGGACTGGCCATGGTCTTCGGCCGGTTCCTGCCCATGATCTTCGTTCTCGCGCTGGCCGGCTCACTGGCCCGGCAGGGCACCACGCCGGCCTCGGAGGGCACTCTGCCGACCTACCGGCCGCAGTTCGTGGGCATGGTCGCCGGCGTGACGGTCATTCTCGTCGCCCTCACGTTCCTCCCCGCGCTCGCGCTGGGGCCGTTGGCAGAAGGAATCCACTAGATGTCCACGCAGACAGTAGACGCACTCCCCGCGGGCCAGGAGCCACCGGCGCCGAAGTCCCCGGGCCGTGTCCAGGGCGGCCTGCTCGATCCCAAGCAGCTGCTCGAGGCGCTGCCGGACGCCGTGCGCAAGCTCGACCCACGCACCATGTGGCGTAACCCCGTCATGCTGATCGTCGAGATCGGCGCGGCGTGGACGACCATCCTCGCCATCGGCAGGCCGTCCTGGTTCGCCTGGATGATCGTGCTCTGGCTCTGGCTGACCGTGATCTTCGCCAACCTGGCCGAGGCGGTGGCGGAGGGCCGCGGCAAGGCCCAGGCCGAAACCCTCCGCAGGGCCAAGACCGACATGATCGCCCGCCGGCTGACCGGCTGGGCCCCGGGCCGTACGGCTCGCGAGGAGCAGGTCCCGGCGCCCCGGCTCCAGCAGGGCGACCATGTCGTCGTCGAGGCCGGCCAGATCATCCCTGGTGACGGCGACGTCGTCGAGGGCATCGCGTCCGTCGACGAGTCGGCCATCACCGGTGAATCGGCTCCGGTGATCCGCGAGTCCGGCGGTGACCGCTCCGCGGTGACCGGCGGGACCAAGGTGCTGTCCGACCGGATCGTCGTCAAGATCACGCAGAAGCCCGGCGACAGCTTCATCGACCGCATGATCGCGCTGGTGGAGGGTGCGAACCGGCAGAAGACGCCGAACGAGATCGCCCTCAACATCCTGCTGGCCGCGCTGACGATCATTTTCGTCATGGCGGTCGCCACTCTGCAGCCGCTGGCCATCTTCGCCAAGACCGGCCAGCCGGGCGTTCCGGACACCTCGGCGCTCAACGGCTATGGAGTCACCGGCATCGTGCTGGTCTCGCTGCTGGTCTGTCTGATCCCGACCACCATCGGGGCGCTGCTGTCGGCGATCGGCATCGCCGGCATGGACCGGCTGGTCCAGCGCAACGTGCTGGCGATGTCCGGACGGGCCGTCGAGGCGGCCGGTGACGTCAACGTGCTTCTGCTCGACAAGACCGGCACGATCACGCTGGGAAACCGGCAGGCGGCGGAGTTCGTCCCCGTCGACGGGGTCTCCGAGGACGAGCTGGCGGACGCCGCCCAGCTCTCCAGCCTGGCGGACGAGACTCCCGAGGGCCGCTCCATCGTGGTCTACGCCAAGCAGCGGTACGCGCTGCGGGAGCGCTCGCCGGGCGAGCTCACCCACGCCACCTGGGTCCCGTTCACCGCCCAGACCCGGATGTCGGGAGTCGACCTGGACGGCGAGCGGCCCCTCACCCTCCGCAAGGGAGCGGCCGGTGCGGTCGCCGACTGGGTCCGCCGGCAGGGGGGTACGGTGTCGGCGCAGCTCAACGAGGTCGTCGACGGCATCTCCGCCGCCGGTGGCACCCCGCTGGTCGTCGGCCGGGTCGCCGGTGACCTCGCCACGGTGCTGGGGGTCATCCATCTCAAGGACGTGGTCAAGGCCGGCATGCGCGAGCGGTTCGACGAGATGCGCATGATGGGCATCCGGACGGTCATGATCACGGGCGACAACCCGCTGACCGCCAGGGCGATCGCCGACGAGGCCGGAGTCGACGACTTCCTGGCCGAGGCGACACCGGAGGACAAGCTCGCCCTGATCCGCAAGGAGCAGCAGGGCGGCAAGCTCGTCGCCATGACCGGTGACGGCACCAACGACGCGCCCGCGCTCGCGCAGGCCGATGTCGGTGTCGCGATGAACACCGGGACGTCGGCCGCCAAGGAGGCCGGCAACATGGTCGACCTCGACTCCGACCCGACCAAGCTCATCGAGATCGTCGAGATCGGCAAACAGCTCCTCATCACCCGCGGGGCGCTGACCACCTTCTCCATCGCCAACGACATCGCCAAGTACTTCGCGATCATTCCCGCGATGTTCGTGGCGCTGTACCCGGGCCTCGACCTGATCAACATCATGCGTCTGCACAGCCCGCAGACGGCCATCCTGTCCGCGGTCATCTTCAACGCGCTGATCATCATCGCGCTGATCCCGCTGTCCCTGCGGGGCGTCAAGTACCGGCCGAGCAGCGCGTCCAAGCTGCTCAGCCGCAACCTGCTGGTCTACGGGCTGGGCGGGATCGTGTCTCCGTTCGTCGGCATCAAGATCATCGACCTCATCATCCAGTTCCTTCCGGGGATGTCCTGATATGCATCTGCCAAATTGGGTCCGCCAGCACGTGGCCGCGGTACGGGCGCTGCTCGTTCTCACCGTGGTGACGGGGATCGTCTACCCGCTGGCCGTCTGGGCCGTCGCCTTCCTGCCGGGGCTGCACGACAAGGCCGGCGGTTCGATGGTCAAGACCGCCGCCGGCACCGCCGCCGGCAGCAGGATCATCGGCCAGGCCTTCACCGGCCCGAACGGCGATCCGCTCACGCAGTACTTCCAGAGCCGTCCGTCGGCGGCCGGTAACGGCTACGACCCGACCTCGACCAGTGCCAGCAACCTCGGCCCGGAGTCGATCATCGACACCCTGCCCGACCCGGCGATCACCAAGGCGGGCAAGGAGGACGCCAACGCCAAGCAGAGCCTGCTCACCCAGGTGTGCGCGCGCAGCGCGGCGGTGGGCCGGCTCGAGGGCGTGGACGGTGCGCGGCCGTTCTGCACCAAGGACGGGGTGGGCGCGGTGCTCGCCGTCTTCGGGCCCCGCGGCCGCGACGGGCATGTGAGCACCCCGACCAGGGTGGTCAGCCTCAACCAGGAGGCGCCCGCCGTGCCCTTCATCGCCACCTACAAAGGCGTGAAGGTCGAGCCCGCGTCCTTCGGCGCGGACTACTCGGCCGGCGAGGTCGTGCCCGTCCGCGGCGACGCTCCCGCCGCCCCGAAGGTCCCGGCGGACGCGGTCACCGCCAGCGGCAGCGGCCTCGACCCGCACATCAGCCCGGCCTACGCCCGGCTTCAAGCGAGCCGGGTGGCCAAGGTCCGGGGCGTCCCCGTGGCGCGGGTGCTGACGGCGATCGAACACAACCAGGACGGACGGGGGCTCGGCTTCCTGGGTGAGCCCCGGGTCAACGTCCTTCTGCTCAACCTGGAACTGGACAGGACGTCTCCGTTCCGGGGATGACGATCCCCATGATCTGGGGCGGGTCCGGCCCGAGCGCGGGACCCGCCCCGGATCCGCAGAGAGGCAGAGGGCAGGTGAAACGATGCGCGGACGGCTGCGCGTCTACCTTGGCGCGGCGCCCGGGGTGGGCAAGACCTACGCCATGCTCGGTGAGGCGCGGCGGCGGGTGGACCGCGGTACCGACGTGGTCGTCGGATACCTGGAGACCCACGGCAGGGCGCATACCGCCGAGATGGCCGAGGGGCTGGAGGTCGTGCCCCGCAAGACGATGACCTACCGGGGCGCCCTCTTCACCGAACTCGACACCGCGGCGGTCATCGCGCGGAGCCCCCGCGTGGCGCTCGTGGACGAGCTCGCCCACACCAACGTCCCCGGCTCCCGGCACGACAAGCGCTGGCAGGACATCGAGGAACTCCTCGACGCCGGCATCGACGTCATCTCCACCGTGAACATCCAGCATCTGGAGTCGGTCAACGACGTCGTCGAGCAGATCACCGGAGTGCCGCAGCGGGAGACCGTCCCGGACGAGGTCGTCAGAAGGGCCGACCAGGTCGAGCTCATCGACATGGTCCCGGAGGCACTGCGCCGCAGGATGGCGCACGGCAACGTCTACCCGCCGGAGAAGGTCGACGCGGCGCTCGGCAACTACTTCCGGGTCGGCAACCTCACCGCGCTGCGTGAGCTGGCGCTGCTCTGGCTGGCCGACAAGGTCGATGACCAGCTCGACCGCTACCGGGCCGACCACGACATCAGCCGCACCTGGGAGGCCAGGGAGCGGGTGGTCGTTGCGCTCACCGGCGGCGCCGAGGGCGACACCCTGATCAGGAGGGCCTCCCGGATCGCCGACCGTTCCAAGGGCGCCGACCTGTTCGCCGTCCATGTCACCCGCAGCGACGGGCTCACCGGTGCCAACCCCGCCAACCTGGCCCGGCAGCGGGCCTTGGCGGAGAGCCTGGGCGGCACCTTCCACCAGGTCGTCGGGGACGACGTCCCCCGGGCGCTGCTGGACTTCGCCCAGGGCGTGAACGCCACCCAGCTGGTGATCGGCTCGTCCCGGCGGGGCCGATTCGCGCAGCTGCTGTCGCGCGGGGTCGGCGTGCAGACCACGGCGCTGTCCGGCCCCATCGACGTCCACATGGTCACCCACGAGGGGGCGAGCCGCGGCCGCCGCCCGGAACGGCTGTCGGCACTGACCCGGCGCCGCCGCGCGGCGGGCTTCGTGCTGGCAGTGGCCGGGATGCCGGCGCTGTCGATGGTGCTGGCGGCCCTGCGCGGTGAACTGTCGCTGGCCAGCGACATCATGATGTTCCTGGTCGGAGTGATCGGTGTCGCCCTGGCCGGCGGCCTGTGGCCCGCCCTGGTCGCCGCCGTGCTCGGCTCACTGCTGCTCAACTACTACTTCAGCCCTCCGCTGTACCAGTTCGCGATCGCCGAGCGGGAGAACGTCCTGGCCCTGGTGGTCTTCCTGGCCGTCGCGGCGGCGGTCAGCGCGGTGGTGGACCTCGCCGCGCGGCGTACCCGCCAGGCGGCCCTGGCCAGCGCCGACGCCGCGGTGCTGGCCACCCTGTCGCACAGCGTGCTAGGCGGTGAGCGGGCCCTGGAGGGGCTCCTGGAACGCCTGCGGGAGACCTACGGGCTGACCTCGGTCACGCTGCTGGAGCGTCCCCCGGACACGCCGCTCACACCCGGCCGGCAGACCGACCCGCAGCGCTGGCGGGTGGCCGCCGCGGTGGGCGGACGCCCGTGCGGCAGCCCCGACGACGGCGACGTGGATCTCCCGATCGACGACGGCCTCGCGCTGGTGCTGCGCGGCCCCACGCCCTCGGCCGCCGACCGCCGGGTGCTCGAGGCGTTCGCCGCGCAGGCCGCGGTGGCGCTGCGCCAGCAACGGCTGGAGGAACAGGCCGAGCGGGTCCGGCCGCTGGCCGAGGCCGACCGGATGCGCACGGCCCTGCTCAGCGCCGTGAGCCACGACCTGCGGACCCCGCTGGCCTCGGCCAAGGCCGCGGTCGAGAGCATGCGCAGCCCGGATGTGCACTGGAGCGACGCGGACCGGGACGAGCTGGTGGACACCGCGGCCGAGTCACTGGACCGGCTCGACCGGCTGGTGGCCAACCTGCTGGACATGAGCCGGCTGCAGGCCGGGGCGCTGGGGATCTCCACCCGGTCGCTGGCCCTGGAGGACGTCGTGCCCCGTGCGCTGGACGATCTGGGCTCGGGGGACGTACTCCTGCGCATTCCCGGCGATCTCCCCGAGGTGCTCGCCGACCCCACTTTGCTG
Source organism: Streptosporangiaceae bacterium (assembly GCA_025964695.1). Classification (GTDB taxonomy): domain Bacteria; phylum Actinomycetota; class Actinomycetes; order Streptosporangiales; family Streptosporangiaceae; genus Actinomadura_E. Next base: position 48,022 of record JAOPYK010000143.1, read on the forward strand.
GAGCGGGTGCTGGTCAACCTGATCGCCAACGCGCTGCGCTACACCCCGCCCGGCCGGTCGGTGCTGGTGACCGCCAGCGCGCTCGGCGACAGCGTCGAGCTGCGGGTGATCGACCGGGGGCCGGGAATCCCCGAGAGCGATCGGGACCGGGTCTTCGAGCCCTTCCAGCGGCTCGGTGACCGTGACAATCACACCGGGGTCGGCCTCGGGCTGGCGCTGTCTCGGGGCCTGGCCGAGGCCATGGGAGGCGGCATCGAGCCCGAGGAGACCCCCGGCGGGGGCGTGACGATGATCCTGACCCTCCCGGCGAGCCCCCGTACGGCCGGTCACCGGGAGGCGGTCGGCCATGCCGCCGACGCCGTAATCCTGGACCGGGTGGAGACCTGGCGGAACCGGCTCGCGGGAGATGGTCTCCCATGACCAGGGTGCTGGTCGTCGACGACGAACCGCAGATCCTGCGGACCCTGAGCCTCAATCTGCGCGCCCGCCACTACGAGGTGCACGCGGTGTCCGACGGCGGGCAGGCGCTGGGCCGGGCCGCCGACTGGAATCCAGACCTGGTCATCCTCGACCTGGGCCTACCTGATCTGGACGGCGTGGAGGTCATCGAGGGGCTGCGCGGCTGGACCCAGGTGCCGATCATCGTGCTGTCCGGTCGGGCCGGCAGCCAGGACAAGGTCGACGCGTTGGACGCCGGTGCCGACGACTACATCATCAAGCCGTTCGGCATCGACGAGCTGCTGGCCAGGATCCGGGCGGTCACCCGGCGCGGCACCGGCGCCGAGACGCCGCCGCTGGTACGCGTCGGGGACGTCCAGGTCGATCTCGCCCGCAAGAGCGTGCACGGAGCCGGCGGATCCGAGATCCGGCTCACCCCCATCGAGTGGGGGATCCTCGAGCTGCTGCTGCGCAATCCGGGCAAGCTGATCGGCCAGCGCCAGCTGCTCACCGATGTGTGGGGCCCCGGCCATGTCAAGGAGACCCACTATCTGCGGGTCTACCTGGCGTCGCTGCGCCGCAAGCTCGAGCCCGACCCCTCCCGGCCACGTCATCTCATCACCGAGCCCGGCATGGGCTACCGCTTCGAACCGTGAGCCAGGCCACGGGGTGATCTCCATGGTGAGAGCCGATTTTCCTGCCAAAATCGGGTGCACGATGCCGAATCGTTATTGCATGGGGCGATTCGCCCACTGTTGTGACTGGTGTCACAGCAGTGTCTCGAAATACGTTGTGCCAGACAACATTCACGGGCTTCGTGGCGGCCGCCTCTGCCCTTGCACGGCAGTCCCGTGTGTCGACCGTTGCCGGATCGATGCGCGGGGTACGGGGCTGCAGATCGGAGCATTTCATGAACGGTGCGCTGACGACCTCCGTCGGTATCACGGACGCTCAGCCCAAGGTGGGGGACCACACCCGGCGCTACATCGCGCGGGTGGCGACGGGTGAGATGGGTGCACTGCCCGCTCTCACAGGTCTGGTGCTCTTCAGCGGGGTCTTCGCGCTGCTGCGCCCGACGTTCCTGTCCGCCAGCAACCTGGCCAACCTGTTCACCCAGGGCGCGGCGGTCGTCGTCATCGCGATGGGGCTGGTCTTCGTCATGCTCCTGGGCGAGATCGACCTGTCCGCCGGTTACACCAGCGGGGTGTGCGGGGCCGTGCTGGCGGTGCTCGCGGCGCATGGCCGGCTGCCCTGGTACGCGGCGGCGGCCTTGGCACTGCTCGTCGCCCTCGTGATCGGCCTGGGCCTGGGGCTGCTGGTGACCAAGACCCGCGTCCCCTCGTTCGTCGTGACGCTGGCGGCGCTGCTCGGCCTGCAGGGTGTGGCACTGCTGCTGATCGGTGACGGCACGACCGTCACGGTCGACGACGCGACGATCCTCTCGATCGCCAACGGCACCGTCGCCCCGGCCGTGGCCTGGCTGATGTGGGCGGGAGGCCTCGGCGCGTACGTCATGATCGAGTTCCGCCGCAAGCGCAAGGGCCTCCACCATCGGCGCTCGGCCGATCCCGCCGCCCTGGTCGTCTGGCGGATCCTGGTGGCCGCCGTGCTCTCTGCCGCGATGGTGTACCTCCTCAATCAGGAGCGGAGCCCCCATCCCGACATCGCGTCGCTCAAGGGCGTGCCGATCGTGGTCCCCGTCGTCGCCGTCATGATCATGCTGTGGACGTTCGTGCTGCGCCGGACCGCGTACGGCCGCCGGATCTACACGGTCGGCCGGGGCAGGCAGGCAGCCCAGCAGGCCGGTATCAACGTCGACCGGATCCGGGTGTCGGTTTTCGTGATCTGTTCCTGCATGGCCGCCGTCGGCGGTGCGATCGCGGTCTCACGTGCGCACTCGGTGGACGCCAACACCGGCGGGGTCAACGTGCTCCTGTACGCGGTCGCGGCAGCGGTGTTCGGCGGCACCAGCCTCTTCGGCGGCAAGGGACGGGTGCTCGACGCCGTCCTCGGGGGCGCCTTGATGGCGGTGATCGACAACGGTATGGGCCTGATGGGCTACAGCTCCGGGGTCAAGTACATCGTCACCTGCGCGTTCCTCCTTCTGGCGGCGTGCCTCGACGTCGTCTCCCGGGCTCGCGAGGCGGCCTCGGCATCCGCCTCCGCACCCGCCTCCGCACCGGTGTCCGCATCGGTCTTCGTACCGGCGGCCCGGCCGCCGGCATGGCCCGCCGCCCGTACGGACACCGGACCCCGGCACGGGCCGGGTGCCGGGGCGGGATCGCGCTAGGACCCGGGACGGCTTTGGGATCGGCCGTCCATACGTGGACGCGGGATCCAGTCCGGGCGCCCGCGTACGCCCCTCCTCGGCTCCGGGCCGGACTCCCCGGGCCGAGGAGGCGACCGGAGGACGCGCTGCCCGCCCAGGGCCGGAAATGACGCGGAGACGAGGGCGAGCGGAACGGTTCGACGAACAGCCGGCCGTCAGGAGCGGGTGACGATGACCCGGGCAGTTCGAAGGCGTGCCCGTCGTAGGCGGCCCGCAGTCGGTCGACAGGGTGCCGAACCGGTGCCCGGCCCGCTCGGCCAGCCCGACCTGCTCGAGCGCGTCGCGAGCCGCCTGCCGTTCGGCGGCCTTCGGGCGGCGCAGCCGGCCGCTTCTCCGGTAGCGGCCCATCAATATCGCACTCATGTCTTGTGCGTGGTCAGGCGAGAAGGCGGCTCTCCGCGGCGGTGCTTGCCATCAGGTCTCCCAGCTCTGAGAATGAAAACCGTTATCGTAGATTCTCCTGGTGGCGGTGCGAGGCCTTCGCCCGTGCCAGAGGAACAGACAGACGGGAGTTCCCATGTCCTTGACCGTGTCCCCGCGGCTGGCGGCGCAGGCCGCGGCCGGTGACGTGGACGATCAGGCCTTCCTCGCCTGCGTCCGCGATTCCCTGCCGTACGCCTGGGGCCTCATCTCCGAGCTGGCCGGCACCCTGAACGCCGGCGGGGCCGAGGTCGCCGACAACCGGACACCGCCACCCGACGAGGCGGCGCGCGGGCAGTTGCTGCGGCTGCTGGCCAGCGATGCCATGCGGGCCGCCACCGAGCGGCACTTCGGAGTGCGCCTGGCCTTCCAGAACTGCCACCGCGTCGCAGTGTTCCGGCCCGGCGCGGAGGACGCCCTGCGCGAGTTCACCACGCCGCGCGCCCAGCTGCTCAACCAGCGGCCCGATCTCGTCGACTGCTGACGGCCGGCCGGTGCCTGGCCCGGTGTCCCCGGTGAAGGCGGGGAACGCCGCCAGGCGCCGGTCGCCGCGCGGAGCCGAAGCGACCGGCCGTGCGCCGGCCGTGCACCGGCCGTGCCGCCGATCATCGTCACCTGCTAATTTCAGTACTGGTGTGCCGGGAAGCCTGGTCGGCGGTCCCTTTTCCCGTGGCCGCGTTCCGGAGGCATCACCGTGGGCAGCATCGACATCGTGCTCGGCCTGGTGGTCCTCGCCACAGTGGTGGCCGTCAGCGCGAAACGCCTGCGTGTCCCCGCCCCCTCCCTGCTCGTGCTGGCCGGTCTCGTCGTCGGAGCGCTGCCCGGGGTGCCCCCCGTCCGGGTGCCCCCGGAGGTCGTCAGCCTGGTGGTACTGCCACCGCTCATCTACGCCGCCGGGGAGGAGATGTCCTGGCGGGCGTTGCGCGAGGTCTGGCGGCCGGTGACACTGCTGGCGGTCGGGCTGGTGGTGGCCTCCGCCGCCGCAGTCGGGGCGGTCACCGTCGCCGTCACCCCGCTGCCCTGGAGCATGGCCCTCCTGCTGGGCACCGTGCTGGCCAGCACCGACCCGGTCGCCGTCGCCGCGCTCGGCCGGCGGCTCGCCCTGCCGTCCCGGGTGCAGACGCTCGTCCAGGCGGAGAGCCTGTTCAACGACGCGACCAGCCTGCTGCTGTACCGGGTGGCCGTGTCGATCGCGGTGGCCGGCGGGGCCGTGTCCTGGGAACGCGCCGGAACGGGCTTCGCGGTACTGGCCGGTGGGGGAGTCCTGGCCGGGGCCCTGGTGGCGGGCGGGGTCGCGGTGATCCGCAGGCGCACCGAGGATCCCGTGCTGGAGACGGTCGTCGCGCTGGTCACCCCGTACGCGGCGTACGTGCTCGCGGAAACGGTGCACGCCTCCGGGGTCACCAGCGTGGTGACCGCCGCGGTGATCCTCGGCAGGCAGGCACCGGCGCTCACCACGGCGAGCATCCGGCTTCAGCTGACGGCGGTCTGGGGGACTGTGGTCTTCCTCCTGGAGAGCGTCGTGTTCGGCCTGATCGGGCTGGCCCTGCCCACCCTGATCCGGGAGCTGGCCAAGACCGGCGAGGCGTGGCTCGGCGCCGCGGTCCTGGTCGCCGCGACGCTCATCCTGGTCCGGGTCGCCTGGGTCTTCCCGCTGTCGGCCCTGGCCCAGTGGCGGGGCGGGAGGAGGCCGTCCTGGCAGGTCCCCGCGGTGGTGTCCTGGGCCGGGGCGCGCGGGGTCGTCCCGCTGGCGGCGGCCCTGTCGATTCCGCTCACCGATGCCACGGGCGCCCCGCTGGCGGGACGGGAGCTGGTCGTGGTGCTCGCGACCGCGGTCATCTCGATCTCGCTCGTGGTGCAGGGGTTCACGCTCGCGCCCCTGGTGCGCCGGGCCGGGGTCCTGGTCCGTCCGTCGGACGCCCACGAGGAGTACACCGTCGCCCGGCTGCGTACCGCCCAGGCCGCGTTGAACCGCCTTGAGGACCTGGAACGGGCCGAGGCCGCGCCACAGGTGGTGCTGGCGCGGCTGCGCGTCGGGCTGCTGGACCGCATTGAGCGGGCGGAGCTGCGGCTGGACGGCGATGACGACATCAAATCTGTCTCTACGGCCTACCTGGTGCTGCGCCGGGATCTCATCGCGGCGGAGACCGCCGAGTTGCACCGCCTGCACGACACCGGAGAGATCACCGAGTCCACGCGGCGGAACGTCCAGCGGCTGCTGGATCTCGAGGACACCGGCCTGCACGATCAGGATTGACGGGACCGGGGTTGCGGTCTGAGTGACCCCGTTCCCCGCCGCGGACCGGCGATGGAACCGGGGGAGGGGGACCGGGGCCGGGGCGACGTCCCTTACGGTCGTATCCGTGGGGAGGTGAGGCCGCCGTGGGTGCGCGCGGAAAGCTGCGGGTCTACCTCGGTGTGGCGCCGGGGGTCGGGAAGACCTTCGCCATGCTCGAAGAGGGGCACCGCCGGGCCGCGCGCGGCACCGACCTCGTGATCGGCCTGATCGAGTGCCACGGCCGGACGAAGACCGAGGCCCTGGTCGAGGGACTCGAGGTCGTCCCCCGGCGGGAGCTGGTCTACCGGGAATCGACCTTCACCGAGATGGACCTCGACGCGGTGCTGGCCCGCGGGCCCGAGGTGGCGCTGATCGACGAGTTCGCCCACACCAACGTGCCCGGCTCCCGGCACGACAAGCGCTGGCAGGACATCGAGGAACTGCTCGACGCCGGCATCGACGTCGTCTCCACGGTGAACGTCCAGCATCTGGAGTCCCTCAACGACGTCGTCGAGCGGATCACCGGGGTGCCGCAGCGGGAGACGGTCCCGGACGAGGTCGTGCGAAGAGCCGACCAGATCCAGCTCGTCGACATGACCCCGGAGGCGCTGCGCAGGCGGATGGCGCACGGTAACGTCTACGCTCCCGAACAGGTCGACGCGGCCCTGGGCAACTACTTCCGCGTCGGCAACCTCACCGCGTTGCGCGAACTGGCCCTGCTGTGGCTGGCCGACCGTGTCGACGAGGGGCTGGCCCAGTACCGTCATGATCACGACATCACCGACACCTGGGAGGCCAGGGAGCGGGTCGTGGTGGCCCTCACCGGCGGGCCGGAGGGCGACACGCTGATCCGCCGGGCCGCCCGGATCGCCACCCGGGTCGGCAAGGGCGACCTGCTCGCCGTGCACGTCTCCAAGAGCGACGGGCTCACCGGAGCATCCCCGGAGGCGCTCAGCCGGCAGCGCACCCTCGTCGAGAGCCTCGGCGGCAGCTACCACCAGGTGGTGGGCGACGACGTGCCGACCGCGCTGCTGGAGTTCGCCCGGGGCGTCAACGCCACTCAGGTGGTGCTCGGGACCAGCCGGCGCCGTGGCTGGCAGTGGGTGCTCGGCCCCGGCGTGGGCCAGACGGTGACCCGCGACTCGGAAGACATCGACGTGCACATCGTCACCCACGAGCGGGCCGGCCAGGGCCGAGGGCTCGCCAAGGTCGCCGGCACCGCGCTCAGCGTGCGCAGACAGGCCGCCGGCTGGCTGATGGCCGCCCTCGGGCCGCCGTTGCTGACGTTCGCGCTGGCCCATCTGCGGCCCCACCTCGGCCTCTCCTCCGACCTGCTGTTCTTCCTCGCCCTGACGATCGGGGTGGCCCTGGCCGGTGGGCTGTGGCCCGCGATCGCCGCGGCCATCATGGGATGCCTGCTGCTCAATTGGTATTTCACCCCGCCCCTGCACACGCTCAGCGTCGCCCGGCTGGAGAACGCACTGGCCCTCGTGGTCTTCGTGGCTCTGGCCGTCGCGGTGTCCTCGGTCGTCGACCTGGCCGCGCGCCGGACCAATCAGGCCAGCCGCAGCAACGCGGAGGCGGAGACGCTCAGCCTGCTGGCCACCAGCGTGCTGCGCGGCGCGAACGCGCTGCCCGCACTCCTGGAGCGGGTTCGGGAGACCTTCGGCGTCACCTCGGTGGCCCTGCTGGAACAGTCCGGCGGCAGCTGGGTGACGGTGGGTACCACCGGCCCGGACGCCGCACTGCGGCCGGACGACGCCGACGTGCAGGCGGCGGTGAACGACACCTATGTCCTGGCACTGCGTGGTCGGGTGCTTCCCGCCGCGGACCGCCGCGTGCTGTCGGCCTTCGCCTCGCAGGCCGCGGCCGCGCTGGAGTGGCGGCGGCTCGCCCAGGAGGCGCGGCAGGCCCGCCGGCTGGCCGAGGGCAACAAGATCCGCACGGCGCTGCTCGCCGCGGTCTCACACGACCTGCGCACCCCGCTGGCGTCCATCAAGGCGAGCGTGAGCAGCCTGCGCCAGGACGACATCCACTGGGATCCGGCCGACGAGGCCGAACTGCTGGCGACGATCGAGGAGTCCGCCGACCGGCTCGACGGCCTGGTCGCCAACCTGCTGGACATGAGCCGGCTGCAGACCGGGGTGGTCACGCCGCTGACCCGGCCGGTCACCCTCGAAGAGGTCGTGCCCGCAGCCCTGGCGGGGGTGCCGGAGAGCCGGACCGAGGTGGACGTCCCGGAGACGCTGACGCCGGTCGCCGCCGACCCGGGCCTGCTGGAGCGCGCGCTCGCCAACGTCGTGGAGAACGCGGTCCGCTACAGCACCGGACGGGTGCTGATCACCGGCAGCGAGCTGCGGTTCGGCCGCGGCCCGGACCGGGTCGAGCTGCGGGTCGCCGATCGTGGCCCCGGCGTGCCCGACCGGGACAAGGAACAGATCTTCGAGCCGTTCCAGCGGCTCGGGGACGTCCCCCATGGCACCGGGGTGGGGCTCGGGCTGGCCGTCGCCCGCGGCTTCGTGGAGTCCATGGGCGGGACACTGCAGGCCGAGGACACGCCCGGAGGAGGCCTGACCATGGTCTTCTCGCTTCCTATGATCGGTAAGGAGGTCCAGTGAGCACGAGACCCACCCGGGTCCTGGTGGTCGACGATGAGCCCCAGATCGTACGGGCCCTGCGGATCAATCTGCGGGCCCGCGGTTACGAGGTCGACGCCGCACCGGACGGGCGTACCGCGCTGGAACTCGCCGCGCGCCGCCACCCGGACGTGGTCGTGCTGGATCTCGGACTGCCCGACATGGACGGCGTCGAGGTCATCAGGGGCCTGCGCGGCTGGCTCAGCGTGCCCATCATCGTGCTGTCGGCCCGGCATGCCTCCGACGAGAAGGTCGAGTCCCTCGACGCCGGCGCCGACGACTATGTCACCAAGCCGTTCGGCATGGACGAGCTGCTGGCCCGGCTGCGGGCGGCGGTGCGCCGGGCCGCCCCCGCCGCGGAGGCCGCCGTCGTCGAGACCCCGGCCTTCACCGTGGACCTGGCCGCCAAGAAGGTGCAGCGGGAAGGGGTCGACGTGCGGCTGACCCCGACCGAGTGGCATGTGCTGGAGGTCCTGGTGCGCAATGCCGGGCGGCTGGTCAGCCAGCAGCAGTTGCTCCGCGAGGTGTGGGGACCGGCGTACGAGCACGAGACCAACTACCTGCGGGTCTATCTGGCCCAGCTGCGCCGCAAGCTGGAACCCGACCCCTCCCACCCGTTGCACCTGATCACCGAGCCGGGCATGGGCTACCGCTTCGAGCTCTCCCCCTGAGCTCACGGCGGGGGAGCGGCGCCGGGAGGCGTTAAGGCGACGTTAAGATCACCCGGCCACGCGTCAGGACGCCGTCAGGACGGTCGGAATCGGCCTGTGCGGGCGGTTTTCTGAGGTGGTGACGAACGCGGCCTTCAGCCTCCCCAAGAGATTTCTCGTCGGACGCCCGCTGCGCAACGAGCAGATGGGGGAGACGCTGCTGCCGAAGAGGCTGGCCCTTCCGGTCTTCTGCAGCGATCCGCTGTCCTCCGTGGCGTACGCGACGGAGGAGATCCTGCTGATGCTCAGCCTGGGCGGGCTGGCGCTGCTGCATCTGACCTGGTGGGTGGCGGCGGCCGTGATCGTGCTGCTCGTCGTGGTGGTGGCCTCCTACCGGCAGACCTGCCACGCCTACCCCAACGGCGGCGGCGCGTACACGGTCAGCCGCGAGAACCTCGGCGTGAACGCCTCGCTGGCCGCCGCCAGCGCCCTGCTCATCGACTACGTCCTCACTGTGGCGGTCTCGGTGGTGGCCGGCGTCGCCAACGTCGTCTCGGCCTTCCCCGCGCTGGGCCCGCACGCGGTCGCCATCTCCATCGGCCTGGTCGTGGTCCTCGCGCTGGTGAACCTGCGCGGCGTCAAGGAGTCCGGCACCGCCTTCGCCATCCCGACCTACGGGTTCGTGGCGAGCGTGCTGGTGATGCTGGTGGCCGGTGCGGTCCGGATCGTCTCCGGGCACCCGCCGGTCGCCGAGTCCGCCTCATACGGCGTCCACGCCACCCAGAGCGTCAGCGGGCTGCTGCTGGTGGCTCTGGTGCTGCGCGCCTTCGCACAGGGCTGCACGGCCCTGACCGGGGTGGAGGCGGTCAGCAACGGGGTGCCGAACTTCAGGCCGCCCAAGAGCAGGAACGCCGCGTCCACGCTTCTGATCATGGGAGTCCTGGCGATCACGATGTTCGCGGGTATCACCGCCCTCGCGCTCGCCGCCCATGTGCGGGTCGCCGCCGACCCCGCCGCCCTGACCGGGGCGCCGGCGGGGTACGCACCCAAGACCGTGATCGCCCAGGTCGCGGCATCGGTGCTCGGCGGGGCCTCGTCGCCGCTGTTCTATCTGGTGCAGGCCTTCACCGCGGCCATCCTGGTGCTGGCCGCCAACACCGCCTTCAACGGGTTTCCCATCCTCGCCTCGATCCTGGGGGAGGACGGGTTCCTGCCCCGCCAGTTCTCCCGCCGCGGTGACCGGCTGGTCTTCAGCAACGGCATCGTCATCCTGACGCTGCTGGCCGCCCTGCTGATCTGGGCGTTCGACGCCAGCACCACCCGGCTGATCCAGCTCTACATCCTGGGGGTCTTCGTCTCCTTCACGCTCAGCCAGTGGGGCATGGTGCGGCACTGGACCCGGCTGCTCCGGGGGCAGCACCGACCGGCGGGCGAGGCGGGCCGCCACTCCATGCACCGGGCCCGGCTGATCAATGGGGTCGGCGGCACCCTCACCGCGCTGGTGCTGGTCGTCGTGCTGATCACCAAGTTCACCCACGGCGCGTACATCGTCTGCATCGCCATGCCGATCCTGTTCGTGCTCATGAAGGCGATCCGGCGGCACTACGACCGGGTGGCCGCGGAGCTACGCCCCGGGGACGGAGGGGTCACCCTGCCCAGCCGGATCCACGGGGTCGTGCTGGTCTCCAAGCTGCACACCCCCACCCTGCGCGCGCTGGCCTTCGCCCGTGCCACCCGGCCCAGCACACTGACCGCGCTGACCGTACGGACCTCGCGGAGCGACACGGAGGCCCTGGAGCGGGAGTGGGCCGACCGGGACATCCCGGTGCCGCTGACCATCCTGGACTCGCCCTATCGCGACATCACCGGGCCGATCCTGGACTACGTGGCCCGGATCCGCCTGAAGAGCCCCCGGGACGTGGTGTGCGTGTTCATCCCCGAATACGTCGTCGGCAGCTGGTGGGAGCATCTGCTGCACAACCAGAGCGCCTTCCGGCTCAAGGCCCGGCTGCTGTTCCGGCCTGGAGTGATGGTGACCAGCGTGCCCTGGCAGCTCGGCTCGGCCTTCGAACCGGATGGCGCGGTGCTGACGCGCCGTGAGGAGGCGACGCTCGCCGCGCGCCATCGGGTCCGTTCCGGGGTCCGCTGAGCGGTCCGCGTGGAAGGCCGTGTTGCAGGCAGCCTGAATACGCCAAACCGGGCGGCACCGATCGCAGAGAGATGTCGTACTCTTGCGAAACATGGACGATGTGTCCGCCGCGGCGGCGCCCGGCAGGGACGGCAACCCCGAATCGGCCCGCGAACGGGGTGGTCTACGCGGATTCCTGCGCCGGCTGGCATCGAGCAAGGCCGAGCTGGAAGCGGAAGACCTGCAGAAGAGCACCGACCACGAGGGCGCCACGCCGATCGTCGGGTGTGCCGAGCGGAGGCGCGCCTGCGTGGCGGGTACGCTACGTACCGTGACCTTGCGACCCCGGGGTGGAGCTCCCGCCCTCGAAGCCGAGCTTTACGACGGCACAGACGTGATCAACCTGGTCTGGCTGGGTCGTCGCAAGATCGCCGGCATCGAGCCCGGCCGCAGGCTGCGCGCCGAGGGCCTGGTCAGCATGCAGGACGGCCGGAAGGTCATGTTCAATCCCCGTTACGAGCTGCGAGGCAGTGCATGAGCGAGCCGGCGTCGAGCACGGAGGTCGAGGCCGCGCAACCCGCGGCCTCGTCGCATGACACAGTCGAGGCGGCCGTGCGCGCCCAGCTCACCAAGGCCTTCGGTGGCCTGCGCGGCGTACTCGAGGCTGCGGTGCCCACCGTCGGGTTCACCGGCGCCTACCTGCTCACCAAGGAGCTCAGGCTCTCTCTGGTGGTCGGCGTGGGCGCTGCGCTGGTGCTGCTGGCCATCCGGCTGATCCAGAAGTCCACCCCGCAGTTCGTGGTGAACAGCCTGTTCGGCATCGGGATTGCGGCGTTCTTCGCGCTCCGCTCCGGCAAGGCCCAGGACGTCTTCCTGCCCGGCATCCTCTACAACGCCTGCTACGCCGCCGCGATGGTGCTGTCGATCTTGGTCCGGTGGCCGGTGGTCGGTTTCCTGATCGGCTCGGTCACCGGCGATCCGACCGCCTGGCACCGGGACCCGGCGATCGTCCGTCTCTGCTCCCGGCTGACCTGGCTGCTGTTGATCCCGTGCCTGGTACGGGTCGCCGTGCAGTGGCCGCTGTATCTCGCCGGTGAGGTCGGCTGGCTGGGCGCGTCGAAGCTGGCGCTGGGCTGGCCGCTCCAGGTGGCCGGCCTGGCCGCGATGGTCTGGCTGCTGGCACGCGGCCGCACCCCGCTGCCCGCCACCGAGAACTGACACACCGAGATCCGGCACACCGGGAACCGGCACACCGGGAACCGACCAGGCCGGCGGGCGCCCCCGGGAGTCCCGGGAGCGCCCGGGCCCGTCAGTGCGAGCCCAGCAGCTCCCCGAGCTCGTCCTCCACGTCCTGAGTGGCGACGAACAGAAGCTCGTCGCCGGCCTCCAGGGTGTCGTCCGAGCTCGGCACCAGCACCCGGCCCTCGCGCAGGATGGCGACCAGGGCGGTGTTGTTCGGCCAGGCCACGGAGCCGACCCGCTGACCGCTCAACGGGGCGTCGTCGGGGAGGGTGAGCTCCACAAGGTTCGCCTCGCCCTGGCGGAAGGTCATCAGCCGCACCAGGTCGCCGACGCTGACCGCCTCCTCCACCAGCGCGGACAGCAGCCGCGGGGTCGACACCGCGACGTCGACGCCCCACGACTCGTTGAACAGCCACTCGTTCTTGGGATGGTTGATGCGGGCGACCACCCGGGGCACGCCGAACTCCGTCTTGGCCAGCAGGGACACCACCAGGTTGACCTTGTCGTCACCGGTGGAGGCCACCACCACCTGGCAGCGTTCCAGCGCCGCGTCGTCCAGCGAGGAGATCTCGCAGGCGTCGGCGAGCAGCCACTCGGCCCGCGGCACCACCTCGACCTTGATCGCCTTGGGGTCCTTGTCGATGAGCAGGACCTCGTGACCGTTCTCCAGGAGTTCCTGCGCGATGGAGCGGCCGACGGCTCCGGCGCCCGCGATGGCGACTCTCATCATTCGGCTCCTTCAGCCCGGGTGGCCAGGGCGTCGTTGATGCGCTCCAGGTCGTTGGACCGGGCCATGACGTGCACGACGTCGCCGTCCTGGATCACCGTCTCGCCGCCGGGCACGATCGCCTCGCCCATCCGGGAGATATAGGCGACCCGGGTGCCGGCGGCGGCCTCCAGGACGTTCACCTTGGCGCCGACCCAGGCCTTGTCGGTCTGGACCTCCGCCAGCTTGACCTCTCCGGTGGGGTCGCGCCAGAGCGGCACGGCTCCCTCCGGCAGCAGCCGCCGCAGCATCTGGTCGGCGGTCCACCGCACGGTCGCCACGGTCGGTATGCCCAGCCGCTGGTAGACCTCTGCCCGGCGCGGGTCGTAGATCCGGGCGACCACGTTGTCGATGCCGAAGGTCTCGCGTGCCACCCGGGCTGAGATGATGTTGGAGTTGTCGCCGCTGCTCACCGCGACGAACGCGGTCGCCTGCTCGATGCCCGCCTCGACCAGGACGTCGCGGTCGAACCCGAAACCGGTCACCCGGCGGCCCTTGAACCCGCCACGCAGCCGGCGGAAGGCCTCCGGACTCTGGTCGATGATGGCCACGGAGTGGCCCCTGTCCTCCAGGCTGTGTGCGAGCGTCGAACCGACGCGCCCGCACCCCATGATCACGATATGCACGCCGTTCCTCCTGGGCACCATGGATCGCCCGGTCCTTGATGATCTGGACGGGTCCGAACCTACACATTCGCCCAGGCAAGTATTACCCCGGCCGCCCCATGGTCCGACTGCCCTGATCACCGACGGCCGCGTAAAGGACACGTCAACGAAGCGGGCTAGAGTCTCCTTCCGTGGCTAAGGTTCCGGACCTGGTGAAGAGACTCCTGCTCGGCAGGGCGCTGCGCAGTGCGCAGAGCCACGAGCAACTCCTCCCCAAGCGCATCGCTCTTCCAGTCTTCGCGAGCGACGCCCTGTCGTCGGTCGCCTACGCACCCCAAGAAATCCTGCTCGCCCTTGGTGTGGCGGGCCTGGCCACCTACCACTACACCCCCTGGGTCGCCGGGGCGGTCGTCGTCATCCTGCTGGTCGTGGTGGCCTCGTACCGCCAGAACGTCCGCGCCTACCAGAGCGGAGGCGGCGACTTCGAGGTCGCCACCGAGAACCTCGGCAGCAACTGGGGACTGATCGTCGCGGCGGCCCTGATGGTCGACTACACGCTGACGGTCGCGGTCTCGGTGTCATCGGGCGTGGAGAACCTCGGCGCGCTGGTCAGGTTCATCCAGCCGCACACGGTACTGCTGGCGATCCTGCTCATCGCTCTGCTGTCGGTGCTGAACCTGCGCGGGCTCAAGGAGTCGGGGTTCGCCTTCGCGGTTCCCACCTATCTGTTCATGTTCGCCATCATCGCCATGATGCTGTACGGCTTCACCCGGCTGGGCTTCGGCGCCCACCTGAAGGCCGAGACCGCCGACTACAACATCAAGGGCACGGAGGTGGGCGTCGGCGGGTTCGCGCTCGTCTTCCTCCTGCTGCGGGCCTTCTCGTCCGGATGTACGGCGCTGACGGGCGTCGAGGCGATCAGCAACGGGGTGCCGGCGTTCAAGAAGCCCAAGGGGCAGAACGCCGCGACGACCCTGCTCTTGCTGGGTGCGGTCGCGTCGATAATGTTCGGCGGGGTCACCGCCCTGGCCTACATCACCAAGGCCAAGTTCGCCGACGTCGCCCAGGGCACCCATCTCGTCGATCCCAGCACCGGCAAGGACGTCACCAACCAGGACCCGGTGATCGCTCAGGTGGCGCACACGGTCTTCTCCAACTTCGGGCCCGGCTTCGCCCTGGTCACCGTGATGACGGCGCTCATCCTCATCCTGGCGGCCAACACCGCGTTCAACGGTTTCCCGGTGCTCGCCTCCGTGCTGGCGCAGAACCGCTACCTGCCCCGTCAGCTGCACACCCGTGGGGACCGGCTGGCCTTCAGCAACGGCATCATCATCCTGGCCACCATGGCGGGCCTGCTGATCTACGCCTACCACGCCTCGGTGACCCGGCTGATCCCGCTCTACACCGTGGGCGTGTTCGTCTCCTTCACCGTCAGCCAGACCGGCATGGTGCGGCACTGGAACCGCTTGCTCAAGACCGAGACCGATTCGGGGCAGCGCCGCAACATGATGACCGCCCGGGCCATCAACGCCTTCGGCGCGTTCGTCACCGGGATCGTGCTGGTCGTCGTGCTGGTCACCAAGTTCCTGCTCGGCGCCTACATCGTGTGTATCGCGATGCCGATCCTGTTCCTGCTGATGCGGTCGATCCGCCGGCACTACGACCGGATCGCCGCGGAGCTGGTGCCCACCGGTGAGGACGTCGCGCTGCCCGCCCGCAACCACGCCATCGTGCTCGTTTCCAAGATCCACAAGCCCACGCTGCGGGCATTGGCGTACGCGCGGGCCACCCGGCCGTCGACCCTGGAGGCCATCACCGTGGCGGTGGACCTGGAGGAGTCGAGCAAGCTCCAGGAGGAGTGGGACGCCCACGATGTGCCGGTCCCGCTCAAGATCCTCGATTCCCCCTACCGGGAGATCACCCGGCCGGTGCTGGAGTACGTCAAGAGCGTCCGGCGCAAGAGCCCGCGGGACGTCGTCACCGTCTTCATCCCCGAGTACGTCGTGGGGCACTGGTGGGAGCATCTCCTGCACAACCAGAGCGCGCTGCGGCTCAAGGGCCGGTTGCTGTTCCAGCCCGGGGTGATGGTCACCAGCGTGCCCTGGCAGCTGGTCTCCTCCGACCGGCTCAAGGGACGCCCCGAGCCGCCGGCCCCCGGTTCCGTACGCCGTCCGCGCCGGGGGGCGCCGCCGGAAGCGGAGAGTACGCGCGCAGGTGGCGGTATCGTTTCGGACCGTGACTGAAGCCGTTTCTGACGCCATATCCAAGCCGGTCCTGCTCGAACTCGTGGTCGGGCCCGTCGCCCACGGTGGTTGGTGCGTCGCCCGCAACCCCGACGACGAGGGCACCGGCCGGGTCGTGTTCGTGCGGCACGCACTGCCCGGTGAGCGGGTCCGGGCCCAGGTGACCGAGGAGACCAAGAAGTTCCTCCGCGCCGACGCGATCGAGATCCTGGAGGCCTCCCCGGACCGGGTCGAGGCGCCCTGCCCCTTCGCCGGACCCGGCCGGTGCGGTGGCTGTGACTGGCAGCACGCCTCGCTGCCCGCCCAGCGCAAGCTCAAGGCCAGCGTGGTCGAGGAGCAGCTACGCCGGCTGGCCGGCATCGACCGCTCGGTGATCGTCGAGGAGGTCCCCTTCGAGCAGGACTTCGAGCTGGACGGCGAGCCCGTGATCATCCCGCCCGGGCAGGGGTGGCGGACCCGGGTGCAGTTTGCGGTACGCGGCGACGGCTCGGTGGGTCTGCGGCATCACCGCGGGCACTCCATCGAGCCCGTCGACCAGTGCCTGATCGCCCACCCCGGCGTCGAGATGATGGGCATCGAGCGCAAGCGCTGGCCCGGCGCCTCCATGGTGGAGGGCATCGTCTCGGCCGCCACCGGGGATCGGCTCGTGGTGCTGCGCGAGCGCCGCGGCCGGGACCGCCGGCCGGTGCGGGTTCCCCGGCTGGACGTGCCGGTACGCCTCGTCCGCGGCAAGCCTGAGCCCGGCGGCTCCCTCCCGTACGTCCGCGAAGAGGCGGCGGGCCGGATGTGGCAGGTCAGCGGCAGCGGGTTCTGGCAGGTCCATCCCGGCGCGGCGCAGGTGCTGGCCGACGCGGTCCTCGAGGCCCTCGACCCGAAACCCGGTGAGATCGCCGTCGACCTCTACTGCGGGGTCGGCCTGTTCGCGGGGGTGATCGCCGAGCGGGTGGGCCGTGACGGCCTGGTCGTCGGGGTCGAGTCGGACGGGCTGGCCGCCCGGGACGCCCGCTTCAATCTGCGGGATCTGCCGCACGTGTCGATCGAGCGGGGCGACGTCGAGGAGATCCTCGGCCAGCTGGAGTTCGGCAAGTCCGAGAGCGCCTCCAGCCGCTCGCACGCCAAGCGGGGCGACGCGGCCGGGCACCGCGGCGGGGCCAGGGTGGGCCGCGCGGACATGGTCGTCCTGGACCCGCCGCGCTCCGGTGCCGGCCGCGAGGTCGTGGACAAGATCGCCGCACTCGCCGGGCGGAAGATCGCCTATGTCTCGTGCGACCCATCGACACTCGCCCGCGATCTCGGCTACTTCAGCGAACGCGGCTGGGTGCTGGAGACCCTGCGGGCTTTCGACGCCTTCCCGATGACCCACCACGTGGAGTGTCTCGCGGTGCTGGTCAGGGGCTGACCGCAGTGACCGTCATGATCGGCCGCGGCTCCCGCGGGGCTGACGGCCGGTCACCGATTGTGACGACACGCTGACGAGGCGCTAGGAGAAATGCCGAGACCCGGTTAGAACGGAGGCCTGATCAAGAGGCTTGACCAGGTCACGGGGGAAAACTGCATGATCCACACATCGAGATGCTCGCGCGGCGCTCGGAGTCTCGTTGTCATCACGTCGGCGGCGCTCGTCGGGGCCGTCCCGCTGCTCGGGCCGGTGCTCAAGGCCAGCGCCGACGGGCCGGTGCGACCGCGGGCCAGGCACTACCTTGTGCCCACGCACCGGCTCGCCCGGCCCGGGGGCTTCGGCCGGCCCGGGGGCTTCGGCCGGCCCCGCGGCCCGGGGCACCGGATCAGGCGGCACGTGCGGACCCAGGTCGCCAGGGTCTCGATCGACACGAGAGCTCCGGTGGCGCCGATCCTGCCCGGCAAGGTCTACAACTGGCCGTTCGTCGTCAAGAACCGCAGCCCCGTCCGGGCCGACTCGGTCACCTTCGCCGCCCCGCTGCCGGGCAGCCTGCAGTTCGTCTCCGCGCAGCAGAACTGCTCGTTCAAGGACAGTGCGGCGGTCTGCCAGCTCGGCTCGCTCCGGCCGGGCGAGAGCAAGTCCGGCGTCGTCACGGCGATGGTGGGGGACAAGGCGCCCGGCGGGCAGCCGATCGACAGCAACGCCCTGGTCACGTGGCAGAGCACGCCCGCGGCGAAGGAGGGGCGGACCACGGCCGCCTTCCCGGAGGTCGAGGTGGCCGACACCGCGGACGTGTCGGTGCTGAAGGGCGGCCCCGCGGTGGTCCAGCCCGGCCAGCGGGTGCCGTACCAGATCACCGTCGCCAACCATGGGCCCACCGCCGCCAAGAACGTCAGGCTGACCTCCGCCTCTGTACCGGTGCTGGCCCATGCCGCCCAGGAGTGCGCCGACCTGGGCACCCCGAGCGGTGACCAGAGCGGTGGGCAGGAAGGCGGGCAACTCGGCGGCCCGGGCAACGGCCAGGAGGTGGGCACCCCGGGCCTGGTCTGCGACATCGGCACCCTGAAGCCCGGCGAGACCCGCGCGATCAAGATCAGCGCCGAGGCTCGCAAGGAGCTCAAGCCGGGCACGATCATCCAGGCGCCCAGCCACGTCACCACGTCGACGATCGACACTGACCTGTCCAACAACCAGGCCGACGCCCGGACCGAGGTGGGGGCGGCACCGGTGGTAGAGCGGGAGGTGCCGCGATCGGCGCCCGGCACGACGTCGGGGCTGCCGCACGCCGGGTCGGGACTGCCGAACACCGGCGCGCCGACCAGGGAACTGCTGCACCTGGTGGTCGTGCTGGTGGGGACGGGCCTGATCTTCTACCGGATCGGCCGTTCGCGGCGCAGGGCGCGCTGAACACACGGCCCGTACGGGCCGGGACGGGGCCGGAGCCGACGACGATTCCGGCCCCCGGTCGCGGTTGCCCGCACCGGCTCGTACGAGGATGGGTTCATGCGTCTTCGAATCTTCACCGAGCCTCAGCAAGGGGCCGCCTACGGCACGTTGCTGCGTGTCGCCAAGACCACCGAGGAAAGCGGCTTCGACGCCTTCTACCGGTCGGACCACTACCTGAAGATCGGCGGGGGCTCCGGGTTGCCGGGGCCGAGCGACGCCTGGATCACGCTCGCGGGGCTGGCTCGTGAGACCAGCCGAATCCGGCTCGGCACGCTGGTGACCGCGGCGACGTTCCGGCTGCCCGGACCGCTGGCGATCTCCGTCGCCACGGTCGACCAGATGAGCGGCGGCCGGGTGGAGCTCGGCCTCGGCGCCGGCTGGTTCGAGGCCGAGCACACCGCCTACGGCATCCCGTTCCCGGGCGTGGGGGAGCGGTTCGAGCGGCTGGAGGAGCAGCTCGAGATCATCACTGGGCTGTGGAGAACGCCGATCGGGGAGACCTACTCCTTCACCGGCCGGCACTACCGGCTGAGCGACTCGCCGGGCCTCCCGAAGCCCGTGCAGCGTCCCCACCCGCCGATCGTGGTCGGCGGCACCGGCCCCAAGCGGACGCCCAGGCTCGCCGCCCGCTATGCCGACGAGTTCAACGTGCCGTTCAAGGGGCTGGACGACACCCGGCAGGTGATCGAGCGGGTCCGGGCCGCCTGTACGGAGGTGGGCCGTGCGCCGGAGTCCATGACCTACTCGGCGGCCCAGGTCGTGTGCTGCGGCCGGAACGAGGCCGAGATCCAGCGGCGGGCCGACGCGATCGGCCGCAGGGTCGAGGATCTGCGGGAGAACGAGCTGGCGGGAACGCCCGCCGAGGTGGTCGACAAGATCGGCCGATACGGGGAGCTGGGTTGCGAGCGGCTCTACCTGCAGACGCTCGACCTGTCGGACCTGGAGCACATCGAGTTCATCGCCTCCGAGGTTCTGCCACAGCTCTGAGAGCCCTTTCGGCCGTGACGTGGGAGCCCTGCCACCTGCCGCGGGAGGGCTCCCACGAATCGGCTGTTGGTCCACGCCGCAGGGGACACGCTGGTGATCAGGGGGATCGTGTGAGCTTTCCGGAGGGGTTCGTGTGGGGCGCGGCCACCGCCGCCTACCAGATCGAGGGCGCGGCCGGTGAGGACGGCCGCACGCCGTCCATCTGGGACACCTTCAGCCATACGCCGGGTCTGGTGCTCAACGGCGACACCGGTGACGTGGCCGCCGACCACTACCACCGGTGGGCCGGTGACGTCGCGGCGATGGGCGAGCTGGGCCTGACGGCCTACCGGTTCTCGATCTCCTGGTCGCGGGTGCTGGCCGGTGGCCGGCTGAACCCGGCCGGGGCCGACTTCTACTCCCGGCTCGTCGACGCGCTGCTGGAGCGCGGGATCGCCCCGGTCGCCACCCTCTACCACTGGGACCTGCCGCAGGATCTGGAGGACGCCGGCGGCTGGCCGGTCCGCCACACCGCGCTGCGCTTCGCGGAGTACGCCGAGGCGATCGGCCGGGTGCTGGGCGACCGGGTGGAGACCTGGACGACGCTCAACGAGCCCTGGTGCTCGGCCTATCTCGGCTACGCCTCGGGCGTGCACGCTCCGGGCCGTACCGAACCCGCCGCGGCACTGGCGGCGGCCCACCACCTCAACCTGGCGCACGGCCTGGCCGGCCACGCGCTGCGCTCGGTGGTATCGCCCGCCGCCCGGCTGTCGGTCACCCTCAACCTGCACCAGGTACGGGGCGTGACCCCGGCCGACGCGCAGGCGGTACGCAGGATCGACGCGGTCGGCAACCGGGTCTTCCTGGGCCCGATGCTGGACGGTGCCTACCCGGCCGATCTGCTGGCCGACACCGCCCGGATCACCGACTGGTCGTTCGTGCGCGACGGTGACGAGGCCGCCATCGCCGTCCCGCTCGACGTGCTCGGCGTCAACTACTACACCCCCACCCTGGTGCGCGCCTGGGACGGCACGTCGCCCCGGGCGATGGCGGACGGGCACCGCGCCGGGGCGGCCTCGCCCTGGGTGGGCTGCGAGGACGTCGAGTTCGTCCGGCAGCCGGGTCCGTACACCGAGATGGGGTGGAGCATCGACGCCACCGGCCTGACCGATCTGCTGCTCCGCCTGCACCATGACCACCCCGGCCTGCCGCTCGTGATCACCGAGAACGGCGCTGCCTTCGACGACCGGGTGGACCCCGACGGCCGGGTACGTGACGATCGCCGGATCGGCTATCTGCGCGATCATCTGCGAGCCGTCGAACAGGCCATCGACGCGGGGGTGGACGTGCGGGGCTACTTCGCCTGGTCGCTGCTGGACAATTTCGAATGGTCCTACGGCTACGCCAGGCGCTTCGGCATGATCCATGTGGACTACGAGACCCAGCGGCGCACCTGGAAGGACAGCGCGCACTGGTATCGCGAGGTCGTCTCCGCCAACCGGCTCCAGGAGAGATCAATTGGTCAAGATCGCTGATGTCGCCCGGCATGCCGGGGTGTCGCCCAGCACGGTCTCCTGCGTGCTTCCCCCGGGTCTCTCCCGGGGGCGGGGCGCCACCCACGTCTCCCCGGCTCCCACCCCCACGGAGAAGGACATAGATGATGAAAGGCAACCCCAGCGGCCGCCGAGCACCACGACGGCTTCTGCCTCCGCGTCAAACATCCGTTGGTGATTGCTGGGACTACCCGGGCGGGCCGGCGGGTACGGCAGCCCCGTGAACGGCGACACGAACACGACGATCTCGGCTCCAGTCACGGTGGACCTCCGGCTGTCGATCAACCGGGAGCAGTATCCGATCACTGTGGACACCCGCGAGACCCTCCTGGACACCCTGCGCGAACAGCTCGACCTGACCGGGGCGAAGAAGGGCTGCGACCACGGCCAGTGCGGGGCGTGCACGGTGCTGCTGGACGGGCGGCGGATCAAGTCCTGCCTGGCGCTGACGGTGACCCTCGACGACCGGGAGATCACCACGGTGGAGGGACTGGCCGACGGTGACACACCGCATCCGCTGCAGGCGGGGTTCATCGAGCACGACGCCTTCCAGTGCGGATACTGCACCCCGGGGCAGCTCTGCTCGGCGATCGGCATGCTGGCCGAGTTCGAGGCGGGCTGGCCGAGCGTGGTCACCCCGGACGTGAACGCCGAGCCGGAACTCGACGATGGGGAGATCCGGGAGCGGATGAGCGGCAACCTCTGCCGCTGCGGCGCCTACGGCAACATCGTCACCGCCATCGGGCAGGTGGGACGGTGAGGCCGTTCGCCTACGAACGGGCCACCGGAGTGCGGTCGGCCGTGGCGACGTTGAGTGAGCGGCCGGACGCCATGTACCTCGGTGGCGGCACGAACCTGGTCGACCTGATGCGTCTGGGCGTGGCCGCACCCGGGACGCTGGTGGACGTGACGCGTGTCGTCGCCGACACGATCGAGGAGACCGCCGGTGGCGGGCTGCGGATCGGCGCCGGGGTGCGCAACGGCGACCTGGCCGCGCACCCGCTGGTCCGCGGGCGTTACCCGATGCTCGCCCAGGCGGTGCTCTCGGGTGCCTCCGGCCAGATCCGCAACATGGCGACCGTCGGCGGCAACCTGCTGCAACGCACCCGCTGCTCCTACTTCCAGGACACCTCCAAGCCCTGCAACAAGCGGCGGCCCGGCTCGGGCTGCCCGGCCTTGGAAGGCGACCACCGGAACCTGGCGATCCTCGGGTACTCCAGCAGTTGCGTGGCCACGCATCCCTCGGACATGGCCGTGGCACTCGCCGCGCTCGGCGCGGTCGTGCACGTGGAGGGTCGGGACGGCCCGCGCACCGTGCCGATGCCGGGGCTGCACCGGCTACCGGGCGGCGAGCCCGACCGTGACACCGTGCTGGAGGCAGGTGACCTGATCACCGCGGTGGAGGTCCCCGCGCTGCCGTTCGCCACCCGGTCGCACTACCGCAAGGTGCGCGACCGGGCGTCGTTCGCGTTCGCGGTGGTGTCGGTGGCGGCGGCGCTGGACGTGGTCGACGGCGTGGTACGGGACTGCCGGATCGCGCTGGGCGGCGTCGCGCACGTGCCGTGGCGGGCGGGGCTCGCGGAGCCGGCGTTGCGCGGTGCCCCGGCCACCGCGGCGGAGTTCGAGCGCGCCGCGGACATCGAGCTGGCCCAGGCGCAGCCGCTGCGCGACAACGGGTTCAAGGTGCCGCTCGCCCGCAACGTGCTGGTCCGTGTCCTCACCGAGCTGGCCGGAGCGCGACCGGAGGAGCTTCGATGACCACGATGGGGACCAGATCCGCCGGCTCGGCGCTGGACCGGGTCGAAGGTCTGGAGAAGGTCACCGGCCGGGCCCGGTATGCCTTCGAGAACTTCCCGGCGGACCTGGCCTACGCCGTACCCGTGCAGGCCGCCATCGCCCGTGGTGAGGTCCGCGCGGTCGACGTCGACGCCGTGCTCGGGCGTCCCGGGGTGATCGCCGCGATCTGGCACGGCAACGCGCCCAGGCTCGCCGCCACCGACAACGCCGACCTGGCGGTGTTCCAGTCCCCCCGGGTCGCGTTCCGGGGCCAGTACATCGCGGTCGTGGTGGCCGAGACGTTCGAGGACGCCAAGGAGGCCGCACGGCTGCTGAAGGTGGAGTACGCGGCCGAAGAACACGACGTACGGCTGCGTACCGACCATCCCAAGATGTACCGGCCGGAACGGGTCAACCCGGCCTTCCCGGCCGACACCGAGCAGGGTGATCCGGACACCGCGCTCACTGTGGCCCCGGTCGTGGTGGACGAGGTGTACAGCACGCCGGCGGAGCACAACAACCCGATGGAGCCGCATGCCACGATCGCCGCGTGGGACGGTGACGTACTGACCATGCACGACTCCAACCAGGGGGCGTCGGCGGTCCGGGACACGGTCGCCCCGCTGTTCGGGGTGCCGCCCGGGAACGTCCGGGTGATCTCCCCGCACGTGGGCGGGGGCTTCGGGTCCAAGGGTTCCCCCAGACCGCACGTGATCGTCGCGGCGCTGGCCGCCAGGCACGTCGGCCGTCCGGTCAAGCTGGCCGTGACCCGGCAGCAGATGTTCGCCGTGACCGGCTACCGTACCCCGACGATCCAGCGGGTACGGCTCGGTGCGAACGCCGACGGCCGGTTGACCGCGATCGTGCATGACGCGTTCGAGCAGAGCTCCACGATCACCGAGTTCGCCGAGCAGACCACGACGCCGACCCGGATCATGTACGCCGCGCCGCATCGGCGTACCACGCACCGGCTGGTCCGGCTCGACGTCCCGACGCCGTCCTGGATGCGCGCGCCGGGCGAGTGCCCGGGGATGTTCGCGCTGGAGTCGGCGATGGACGAGCTGGCGATCGCCTGCAAGATGGACCCCGTCGAGCTGCGGATCCGCAACGAGCCCGACGTGGATCCGGAGAGCCGCCTGCCGTTCAGCTCCCGCAACCTGGTGGCGTGCCTGCGCGAGGGAGCGCGGCGGTTCGGCTGGGCCGGCCGTGATCCCACGCCGGGGGTACGCCGCCAGGGCCGGATGCTGTACGGGACCGGCGTGGCGGCGTCCACCTATCCGGTCTACCGCCGCCCCTCCCAGGCGACCGCCCAGGCCCATCCGGATGGCCGGTTCACCGTACGGATCGCCGCCTCGGACATCGGCACCGGGGCCCGGACGGTCCTCACCCAGATCGCCGCCGACACGCTGGGCACCTCTCCTGAGGAGGTCCGGGTGGAGATCGGCGACAGCGCGCTTCCCAGTGCCTCGCTGGCCGGCGGCTCGATGGGCACCGCCTCGTGGGGCACCGCCGTGGTGCGCGCCTGCGAGGCGCTGGTGGAGGAACTCGACCGGCGCAACGGCGATGTGCCCGCGGCGGGTCTCGAATCGAGCGCCGACACAACCGAGGAGATCGGCGGCCAGCGGAAGCTCGCCCGGCACGCCTTCGGCGCCCAGTTCGCCGAGGTCGGCGTGGACGTGGACACCGGGGAGACGCGGGTGCTGCGGCTGCTCGGCGTCTTCGCGGCCGGCCGGATCATCAATCCGAAGACCGCGCGTTCGCAGTTCATCGGTGGCATGACCATGGGCCTGTCGATGGCCCTGTTCGAGGAGAGCCTCATGGACCGCGAGTTCGGCGACTATCTCAACCGCGACCTCGCCCAGTACCACGTCGCGGCCTCCGCGGACGTACGCGACATCGAGGCGCTCTGGGTCGACGAGGACGACCAGGACCTCAACCCGATGGGGACCAAGGGCATCGGTGAGATCGGCATCGTCGGCACGGCGGCGGCGGTCGCCAACGCGGTGCACCACGCCACCGGCCTGCGTGTCCGCGACCTGCCGATCCGCCTCGACAAGCTGGTCCGTTAGGCCCGTTGGCGCACTGAAGCCCTGACCGCTTGCATGGCTGCGCGGCTGTGTGGCTACGCGCCTGCCGGCGCACTGCTCAGCAGCGTGGACAGGGTGGGGGAGAACTCGGCGTGGAAGACCAGCGACGCTGCGCCGATCGAGGCCGCGTCGGCGCCGATCGGGGACAGCTCGACCGCGGTGGTGTGCATGCGCCGGGCGATCGGCCGGGTCTCCAGTGCCCGCCTGATCGCGTCCCGGTACAGCTCCCCGACCCCGTGTGCCGCGTGCCCGCCCAGGACGACGAGTTCTATGTCGAGCAGGTTGACCACGCTGACCATGACGTCGGCGAGGTATCCGGCGACCGTCCCGATCACCGCTGACGCGGCCGGGTCGCCCGCCAGTGCCGCCGTGCAGACCGCCGCATGATCCAATGTGGCGGGATCGAGTGAGCTGGGTTCACCGGCCGCCAGCCGGGCCTTCGCCGCGGCCACGATCGCCGCGGGATTGCACAGTGTCTCCATGCAGCCGCGGTTGCCGCAGTAGCAGTGCGGGCCGTCCGGAGCCACGCTGATGTGACCCAGTTCGGCCGCGTTGGCGGAACTCCCGCGGAACACCTGGTGTCCGAGGAACAGCCCTCCGCCGATCCCCGTCCCCAGGTAGAGATAGGCGAAGTTCGCGACCGCCCGGGCCGCGCCGGCCCAGCGTTCGCCGATCGCGGCCGCCGTGGCGTCGTTGTCGACGGTCACCGCCAGCCCCGTGGCCTCCTCGAGCATCGGCTTGATCGGCACCTCGATCCAGCGTGACAGCTGTGGAGGCGAGAACACCGTGCCCCGTTCCTGGTCGATCGGTCCTGGTACGCCGAGCCCGATGCCCAGCACCTTGCCGTGCGGCACTCGCGCCTTGCCGAGCAGAGTACGTACGGTCCTGGCCATCTCGCGGGCCACGTCGGCCGGTTCGGCGTCCGACGGCACGGACCGCCGAAGCCGGGTGACCGGGCGGCCGGCCAGGTCGGCGACCACGTACGAGAGCCGGCTCGGGTCGAAGTGGATACCGACCGCGTACCCCGCCTCTGCGTTGATCCGCAGGATGGTGCGCGGCTTGCCGCCCGTCGACGGAGTGGCCCCGTCCTCCCTGATCAGGCCCTCGTCGAGCAGCCGCCGCACGATTCCGGAGACCGTCTGCGGAGTGAGCCCGGCGCGCTCGGCGATCTCGACCCGGGTGGTCCCGTCGGAGAGCTGGATCGCGTCCAGGACCACCGCACGGTTGTAGCTGCCGACCTTCGGCAGATTCGTACCCCTCTGCACGCCGCTTCCCGTGCCTTTCGCTCGCCGCTTCGTCGGACCCGTTGACTTAGTAAAACAATTGGATTTACCTTCATTTAACGACATCCGCCCAAATCTGGTTGGCAGGGGGTCTGCTTGAGCACCACTCCGCCGTTGCTCGCGGCGTACGACATCGACAAGCGGTACGGCCACGTCGAGGCGCTGCGCGGAGCGGGCTTCACCGTCGACGCCGGTGAGGTCGTCGCGCTGATCGGCGACAACGGCGCAGGTAAGAGCACATTGACCAAGGTGCTGTCCGGGGCGATCCGTCCCGACGGCGGGCGGATCGAGCTCGCCGGGGAGAGAATCGACCTGCACAGCCCGCTGGACGCCCAGCGGTACGGCATCGAGACCGTCTACCAGGATCTCGCCCTCGCCTACGACCTGGACGCGGCCGCAAACCTGCATTTGGGCCGGGAGGTGTTCCGGGCGGCTCCGCTCCGCTGGTTCGGTGTCCTCGACAAGCCCGCGATGCGGCAGAACGCCGAGGCCGCCTTCCGTGATCTGAAGATCACGTTGCCGGACGTGACCGTGCCGGTCGGCACTCTCTCCGGCGGCCAGCGCCAGTGCGTCGCGGTGGCCCGGGCGGTGGCCTTCGCCACCAAGGTGGTCTTCATGGACGAGCCCACCGCGGCGCTCGGTGTGGTGCAGCGCGGCCAGGTGCTGGATCTGATCCGGCGTATCCGCGACCAGGGTGTCGCGGTCGTGCTGATCAGCCACAACATGCCCGAGGTGCTGGCGGTCGCGGATCGGGTCGAGGTGCTGCGCCTCGGCCGGCGGGTGGCCCGGCTGACCACGGAGACGACCTCCATCGAGGAACTCGTCTCGGCGATGACCGGTGGTCTCAACACCGAGGAGGGGGCATGAACGCCGGAACCGAAGACCGCGTCACCAAGAGCGGCGCGGCGGAATCGGCGTCCGCCATCGACGGCCGGGGCGGTTTCGTCCGGCGGATCGCGCGGACCAACACCCTGTGGACCTTCGGGGTCCTGTTCGGGCTGTCGCTGTTCTTCGCGGTCATGCGACCGAACGCGTTCGCGACCGCGTTCAACATCCGTAGCGTTTTCGGCAACTCCGCGGTCCCGCTGGTGCTGGCGGTCGGCATGACGTACGTGATCATCACGGCCGGGATCGACCTGTCGGTCGGCTCGGTACTCGTCTTCTCCGGTGTCATCGCGGCCAAGGTCATGATCTGGGGAGGCAGCGGCTGGGGCGTCATCGCGCTGGCCACGGCGGCCGCCATGGCGGCCGGGGCCGGGTGGGGCGTGGTCAACGGCGTGCTGGTGACCAAGGGCCGGATCCCACCACTGATCGCCACCCTCGGCACCTTCGGCATGGCACTCGGCCTGGCCGAGGTGATCACGAACGGCAACGACGTCAACGCGCCCACCCGGCTCTCCGACGACATCGGGAACAAGCTGCTGCTGGGGCAGATACCCGTACTGGTACTGATCGCCGGGGCGGTGGCCCTGCTGTTCGGGCTGCTGCTCGCCACCACCCGGTTCGGCCGGCACACGTACGCGATCGGTTCCAACGCCGAGGCGGCGCGCCGGGTGGGCATCAAGGTCGACCGGCACGTCATCAAGGTGTACGCGCTGTCCGGCCTGCTCGCCGGCCTCGCGGGCATGCTCAACCTGGCGAAGTTCGGCACGACCACCATCGGCAGCCACACCGATGACAACCTCTCGGCGATCGCGGGAGCCGTGCTGGGCGGTACCAGCCTCTTCGGCGGCTCCGGATCGATCGTCGGCACGGTCATCGGCGTGCTCATCCCCGCCGTCGTCAACGACGGTCTGATCATCCTCGGCGTACAGCAGTTCTGGCTGTTCGTCGCGGTCGGCGCGGTGCTCATCGTGGCGGTCTTCTTCGACCAGTTGCGCCGCAGGGTCCGGGACCAGCCGTGATCCGGCGGGCGGTCCCCGCGGGCATTCCGGTGCCGGCTCGGACCTCGTCCGGAACCTCGTCCGGAACGTCAGCCGGAACGTCAGCCGGAACGTCAGCCGGAACGTCAGCCGGAACGTCATCCGGAACGTCATCCGGAACGTCAGCCAGAACCTCATCCAATGGAGGACACGTGAAGCGGTACGTCTTCTGCGCCGCCGCGCTCGTGCTCGCAGCCGGCGCGGTAGCCGGCTGCGGCAGCAGCGGCAACAGCAGCGGCAGCGGCGGTGGTAGCACCGGCGGCGGTCAGAAAAAGATCACCCTGATCCAGGGGGTGGCCAACGAGCCCTTCTACATCTCGATGTACTGCGGTGCCAAGCAGGAGGCCGCGGCCGAAGGGGTCCAGCTGGAGGTCACCGCACCGCAGAAGTGGGACACCGCGATGCAGACCTCGGTCGTCACCGCGGTGACCGCGAAGAAGCCGAACGCGGTCCTGATCGCGCCCGTGGACAAGGAGGCCATGCGGGCCCCGGTGAAGGGGCTGGCCGACGCCGGCAGCAAGGTGATCTTCGTGGACACCGAGTTGTCCGACACCTCACTCGGCCTGTCCCGCATCTCTTCCGACAACAAGCTCGGCGGACAGCTCGGCGCGAAGGCGCTCGCCAAGCAGATCTCCGACGCCGGGAAGGTGCTGGTGCTCTCGCCCAAGAAGGGGATCGCGACCACCGATGACCGGGTTCAGGGCTTCACCGCCGAGATCACCGCGAACCACCCGAAGATCAAGGTCGTGTCGGTGCAGTACCCCGGCGACGACGCGGCCGCCGCGCAGAGCGTGGTGACCGCGACCTTGGCGGCCAACCCGGATCTGGCCGGGATCTTCGCTGCCAACCTGGTCACCGGCCAGGGCGCGGCCGCCGCGGTCAAGGCGGGGAACAAGACCGGTGCGGTCAAGCTGGTCGAGTTCGATGCGAGCCAGACCCAGGTCGACGCCCTGCGGGGCGGCCAGGTGCAGGCTCTGATCAGTCAGGAGCCCCTCGACATCGGCAGGCAGGGCATACAGCAGGCCGTCGCCGCGCTGACCGGGAAGACCGTGCAGGCGTCGATCAAGACCCAGCTGCTGGAGGTCAACAAGCAGAACGTCGACGACCCGGCGGTCGCCAAGTACCTCTACAAGTCCACCTGCTGACACTCGGCTCGATGATCATCCAGGGCCCCTTGCCGGCGACTCATTTTCGGACGGTTCCTAGGAGACCGGCGTGGCCTCCGGCCGCCATCGATAGCCGTTTTCCGGTCGGCCGGGGCCGCCGTAACGCGGGTGCCGGGAGGCGAGGTCCTGATCGGCGAGGTGCTCGAGGTAGCGGCGGGCCGTGATCCGTGAGATGCCGAGCGTCTCGCCGATCTCGGACGCGGACCTCATCTCCGGAGCCTCCCGAAGGGTCTCGACGACCGCGACCAGCGTGTCGGCGCTCAGTCCCTTGGGCAGTGCGGCGCTTCCCGGCCCGCGGAGGGCGGCGAACGCCTGGTCGACGTCGTGCTGTGCCACGGCGGTCGTCGACGAGGTCACGTGCGTGCGGTACCGCGCGTAGCGCTCGAGCTTGTCGCGGAAGGAGGCGAACGTGAACGGCTTGAGCAGGTACTGCACCACCCCCTGCGACACGGCGGCGCGTACCGTTTCGAGCCGGCGGGCGGAGGTGACGGCCATGACGTCGGTGGCGTGGCCCCGGGCGCGGATGGCCCGGCAGACGTCCAGGCCGTTCATGTCCGGCAGATAGAAGTCCAGCAGGATCAGGTCGACCGGGTGGCGGTCGAGGAATCGCAACGCCTCCCCGCCGGCGTGCACCACCCCGACGACGGTGAATCCGCTGACGCGTTCGGTGTACGCGCGATGGGCTTCCGCGAGGATCGGCTCGTCCTCGAC
Source organism: Streptosporangiaceae bacterium (assembly GCA_025964695.1). GTDB lineage: Bacteria > Actinomycetota > Actinomycetes > Streptosporangiales > Streptosporangiaceae > Actinomadura_E. The sequence goes on from JAOPYK010000143.1 coordinate 78,066, forward strand.
GATGAGCGTCCGGATCACCGGTCCTCCAGGGCATCGGTACGGGGCAGGTGCACGGTGAAGACGGCTCCCTGGTCACGGGTGACGTCGATGGTGCCGCCGTGGCGGGTCACCGCCTGGCGGACGAGGGCGAGCCCGAGCCCCCTGGTCTTCGTTCCGGAGGTGTCCTTCGTCGACCAGCCGCGGGTGAACGCGTCCGCGACCCGGCCAGGGTCGAGACCGGTCCCGGAGTCGCGGACGCACACGACCGTGCCCTGTTCGTCGGCCCGCACGGTCACGGCCACCTTCCGGGGCGGTGGCGCCTCCAGGGCGGCCTCGATGGCGTTGTCGACGAGGTTGCCGACCAGGGTGACCAGGTCGCGGGAGTCGACGCCGACCTTGACGACCTCGGTGTCCTCGGTGACCAGGAACTCGACCCCGCGCTCGTTCGCCTCCGAGCCCTTGCCGAGGAGCAGTGCCGCCAGCACCGGCTCGGCGATCGCCGCCAGCAGCCGGTCGGTCAGCTGCTGGGCGGCCGCCAGCTCGGCGGTCGCGAAGGTGACGGCCTCGCCGGGCCGGTTCAGCTCGATCAGGCTGACGACCGTGTGGAGCCGGTTGGCCGCCTCGTGCGCCTGGGCGCGCAGCGCTTCGGCGAACCCCCGGACGGAATCGAGCTCTCCGGACAGGGCCTTCAGCTCGGTGTGGTCGCGCAAGGTGGTGACGGTGCCGAGCGGCCTGCCGTCGCGCATGGCGGGGGCCTGGTTGATGACGATGGTCCGGTCGTCGGTGAGGTGGATCTCGTCGACGGCGTTCCGTCCCGACACCACCAGTTCGCGCAGTGACGCCGGTAGCGGGAGGTCCGTGGCGGGGCGCCCCTCGTCGTCGTCGGGATGCAGCCCCAGCAGCCGAATCGCCTCGTCGTTGGCGAGCAGCAGCCGCCGGTCCGGCCCGAACACCAGGAGTCCCTCCCGTACGGCGTGCAGCACCGCGTCGTGGTGTTCGTACATCCGCGTGATCTCCGCGGGGCCCAGGCCGAGGGTCTGGCGTCGTAGCCGGCGGCTCACCAGCAGCGCACCCAGCGCGGCGAGGCCGAACCCGAGCGCGATGACACCGGCCAGGGAAGGAATCCGGTGCAGGATCTGTTCGCTGATCTTCGCCCTGGTGATCCCCACCGCCACCAGTCCGTCCACCCGCGAATTGCTGCCGAACACCGGAACCACCGCGCGTACGGAGGGCCCGAGGGTGCCGGTGTAGGTCTCGGTGAAGGGACGGCCGCGCAGCGCGGGCTCGACGTGGCCGAGGAACAGACCGCCGATCCGCCCGGGATCGGGATGGGAGTAGCGCACCCCGTCGCGGTTCATGATCACAACGAAGTCGACGCCTGTCGCGTGCCGTACGGACTCCGCCAGCGGCTGTAGCCGCCGTGCCGGGTCGCGTTCCCGTAGGGCGCCATCGAGGTCGGGGGATCGAGCGAGGGTCTGCGCCACGTCGAGGACCCGCCGCTGTGCGCTGACCTCGTTGTCACCACGGGTGTGCAGGAACGTCAGAACGCCGCCGCTGATCAGCACCAGAGCGACGACGCTCACCTGGAGCAGGAAGAGCTGAGTGGCCAGGCTCAGTCCTGCGGAACGAGACGACACCCGCTCAGTGTCGCCGAGGTGAGCGATTCGACCAAATGTGCGGGAGACGTCCCGCGCTGTGAACGTTATGCACGAAACCGAGACCCGATGAGTGACCTACATCACGCTGTGGCAGACGCGTCACGGCCACGGCTTCAGGGCGTACGCGCGACGTCGACGAGAGGAACACCATGACGGTCTTGACAGATACTGCCGCGGCGGGCGCCGTGCGCAGACCGTGGTACCGGCAGCTGTACGTCTGGGTCCTGGCAGGTATCGCCGCCGGTGTCGCGGTCGGGTCGTTGTGGCCCTCCGTCGGGGTGGGCCTCGAACCGCTCGGCACCACCTTCGTCAACCTGATCAAGATGGTGATCACCCCGGTCATCTTCCTCACGGTGGTCGCCGGGATCGCCGGGGTCGACGACCTGCGCCGCGTCGGCCGGGTCGGCCTCAAGTCGCTGATCTACTTCGAGGCCGTCTCGACGATCGCCCTCATCCTCGGTCTTGTGGTGATCAACGTCTTCAAACCGGGCGCGGGAGTCCATGCGAACGCGGGCAAGATCGCTGTCACCGGCAACGCGAAGAACTTCATCCAGCAGGGGGAGACCTCGAGCTGGTGGCACTATCTGACCGACATGGTTCCGTCGAGCGTGGTCGGCGCCTTCGCCGAGGGCAACGTGTTGCAGGTGCTGTTCTTCGGCGTGCTGTTCGGGATCGCGGTCAAGCTCCTGGGGCCGGCCGGGAGGCCGATCATGGCAGGGGTGAGTGTGCTGAGCGCCGCCATCTTCAAAGTGCTGCAGCTGGTGATGTACGCCGCGCCGATCGGTGCCTTCGGGGCCATGGCGTTCACCGTGGGCAAGTACGGGGTCTCGACCTTGACCAGCCTCGGCTCGCTGATCGGGATCTTCTACGGTACGTCCGCGTTCTTCGTCATCGTCGTCCTCGGCGGTATCGCGGCGCTGATCAGGATCAACATCTTCCAGTTGCTGCGTTACCTGCGTGAAGAGCTCCTGGTGGTGCTCGGCACCTCGTCGTCGGAGACCGTGCTGCCGCGGCTCATCGACAAGCTGGAGCGCCTCGGCGCACCCCGGCAGATCGTCGGGCTGACCGTGCCGACCGGGTACTCCTTCAACCTCGACGGCACCTCGATCTACCTGACGCTGGCCGCGCTGTACGTGGCCCAGGCGACGGACACGTCCCTGTCGATCGCGCAGCAACTCGGTCTCCTGGCGATCCTGCTGCTCACCTCGAAGGGGGCGGCAGGGGTCACCGGGTCTGGCTTCATCGTGCTCGCCGCCACGCTGTCCACAGTGGGGACGATCCCGGTCGCCGGAATCATGCTGATCTTCGGGATCGACAAGTTCATGTCCGAGTGCCGGGCGCTCACCAACGTGTGCGGGAACAGCGTCGCCACCCTCGTCGTCGCCCACTGGGAGGGCGTGCTCGACCACGAACGCGCCCAGAAGGTCCTCAGCGGAGAGCCGGTCGATCCGCCTGCGCCCCCGTCGGAGCCCGTTCCGGACCAGGTTCCGGTCGCGGCGGCCGAAAAGTCATGACACCCATGACCTGACCGCGACTCCGGCGCCCGATCCGGCCCGGCCGGATCGGGCGCCGGCAGTGAGTGAGTGAGAGAAAGCGATGGCACGGCCATCTACGGATGGCGGCCACACTGGGAACGGGTGGTGCGGAAACGGGCGCGGTAGACGCTGGGGGTGATGCCCAGCTCACGCTGGAAGGCCCGTCGCATGGTCTCCTGGGAGCCGAAGCCCGATCGGCGCGCGACGAGATCAAGGGTGTCGTTGCCGGTCTCGAGAAGTCCCTTGGCGGCTTCGACCCGGATCTGTTCCGCGTAGCGGGCAACGGTGGTGCCGAGTTCGGTGTGGAACAGGCGGGTGAGATGCCGGACGCTCACTCCGGCCAGCGCGGCGAGCGCCTCCCGGCTGTGATCGCGTCCCGGTTCGGCGGTCACGGCGTCCAGCACCGTCCGTACGATGTCGTTGTGCGGCCGGCCGGCAGCCAGGCGGACGCTGAACTGGGACTGGCCGCCCGGGCGGGCCATGAAGACCACCAGGTACTTGGCGGTGGCTCGTGCCACCTCCGGGCCGAAATCCTCCTCCACCAGCGAGAGGGCGAGATCGATCCCCGCGGTGACGCCCGCCGAGGTCATGACCTTGCCGTCTCTGACGAAGATCGATTCACGATCGACCATGATCTTCGGGAAGTTCGCCGCCAGTTCGGGCACCCACCGCCAGTGGGTCGCGGCGCGGTGTCCGTCCAGGATCCCGGTGGCCGCCAGCGGGAAGGCGCCCGCGCACACCGAGGCGATGCGACGCGATGACCGGGAAAGACGGGCGATGCCCGAGATGAGTTCGGGGTCGGACACCGCGGCGCGCCAGTCGCTGGGGCCAGGCACGATCATGGTGTCGATCGGCCCGGTGACGTCCTCGAGGGCGGCGTCCACGGCAAGGCGCGTTCCCGAGGTGGTGCGGACCTCCTTCGACCCTGGCGAGACGGTGATCCACTTGTAGTGCGCGCCGTTGTCGTTCGCCGCGGCGAACACATCCAGGGGGCCTGCGACGTCCAGCAACTGCACCTGATCGAACAGGACCATCACGACCAGGTGAGGTGGCCGAAGATCTTTCACGGGTCACCGTCCATACCTCCAGGTTGGACCCCGTCGCGCCCAGGGCAAAACTCGTATCTCGTTCCGCGGGGCCCCTGTACACCCGGCCCGCCGTTGACCGCCCGTCAGGTGGGCGGGACGAGGGGAAGCCGGAGCACGAAGCATGCCCCGCCGCCGGGGACGTCTTGCACGTGCAGGGTGCCGTCGTGGGCCTGGGCGATGTCGCGGGCGATGGCCAGGCCGAGGCCGGTACCGCCGTTGCGGCGGCAGCGGGCGGTGTCCACCCGGGCGAAGCGTTCGAAGACACGTTCGTGGTCCTGGGCAGGGATGCCGGGTCCGTCGTCGGCGATGATGAGTTCGGCGGTGGTGTCGTGGCGGCGTACCTGCATCTGTATCGAGTGCCGGGCATGTCGGCGTGCGTTGTCGAGCAGGTTGCTGACCAGCCTGCCGAGGTGGGTGGGAGCGGCGTTGACGGTGACCCCGGATACGGCCTCCAGGCGGATGTCGGCGCCGTCCGTGCACCGGGTGGCGTGGTCGCGGACTAGGGCGGTGAGGTCGACGGGCTGGCGTTGGGCGCATGTGCCGACTGCGATCTGAACCAGCAGGAGGAGGTCTGCGGTGATCGCTTCGAGCCGGTCGACGTCGTGGAGTGCTGCGTCGAGGAGTCGGAGCAGGTCGGTTTCGTCGGGGTGCAGCCGGGCCTCTTCGAGCTGAGCCCTGAGCCCGGCCAGCGGGGTGCGTAGTTCATGGGAGGCGTCGGCGGTGAACCGGTGCTGCTGAGTCTGGCCCCGCTCGGTAGGTGGGTCTCCTTGCATGGATCTACTTCTCTCTGCCAAGGAATCCCAGGGCCGCGACCGGCCCCGCCGCGAACCCCCACGCCATCGGGAACGTCTTCGGTGCGGCTGCGCGAGTCGAGGTCATCGTTGACCTTCCTGGCGAGTCTGGGCGATCGGCATGAACAGCCCGTTCCACCACTTGGTGCGTGACCAGGTGGGGACGCCACCTGTATGGGTTTCAACCACCCCCGCGTCCGCGGCCGTGGCCTGCGGAAGGGACTCGAAGGCCACGGATCGGGCCATGGATCGGGCCAGACGTTGCTCTGACGCCCATGTCCGGGTCGTGACCGGATCTTGCGGTAAGGCCGGGACTTTCCGGGGGAAGGGCACCACATGGCCGATGACCTGGCGAACGATGACCAGACGAAGGGGGAGAGGCATGAAAGGTGGCCTGCTCGCCGGAGCGCTGGCCGGCGCTGCGGGGACCACGACACTCAATGCCGTCACATATGCCGACATGGTGATGCGCGGTCGTCCCAGCAGCCAGGTTCCGGAGCAGACGGTCGAGACGATCGCCGGCCGCGCAGGCATGTCGCTGGGCGAGGACGAGACCGCCGCGAATCGCCGCCAGGGGCTGGCCGCCCTGCTCGGCATCGGGGTGGGGGTGGGCGTGGGTGCCGCGTACGGGCTCATCGGCTCCAGGGTGCGGACGGGACGCGCCACGGCGGCGCTCGGGCTCGGGATCGCCGCTTCCGTGGCCGGCGAGGCTCCGGCCACGGCTCTCGGGCTGACCGATCCCCGGACCTGGGGCACCGCGGGCTGGCTCTCGGATCTGGTGCCGCATCTGGCCTATGGCATCGTCACCGCGACCACCTACGACCGGCTCACCCGTTGCGCCAGCCGGCCGAGGTGAGGGCGCTGGCCGCCTGCGGTCCCATCAGGCCGAGGGCGCCGTCGACGAAGAGCGTGGCGCCGGTGACGTAGGAGGCGGAGGGGGAGGCGAGGAACGCGATGGCGGCCGCTACCTCACGGGCGTGCCCCGGACGGCCGAGGGGGTAGCCCGGCCTGCTGCCCGGCTGGGGCGGCTGATCCTCCTGGCCGGTCATCGGTGTGGCGATCTCTCCGGGCGCGACACTGTTGACCGTGATGCCGTACGTGGCGAGTTCCAGCGCGAGCACCCGGGTCAGCAGGCGCAGGCCGCCCTTCGCCGCGCAGTACGGGGCCGCGCCGACGCGCGGATACTCCTCATGGACGCTGGTGACGTTGACGATCCTGCCGCCGGTCCCCTGCTCGGCCATCCGGCGGGCGGCTCGCTGCGAGCAAAGGAACGGTCCGTCGAGGTTCACGGCGAGGATCGAGCGCCACTGCTGATAGTCCGTCTCGAGGACGGGCCGGCGGCTAGCTGCGCCGGCGTTGTTGACCAGCACCCCGAGGCCGCCCAGTTCGTCGGCGAGTTCGTCCACGACGGCCGAGGCGGGGACGGGGTCGGTCAGGTCATGCCCTCGTATGGCGCAACCACGACCATGCGCCCGGACCTCCTCGGCCGTCCGTTCCGCCCCGGCCTGGTCGGTATGGAAGGTGATCCCCACGTCGAAGCCCCGCTCGGCCATGGCCACCGCGGTGGCCTTGCCGATCCCGCTGTCCGCGCCGGTGATGACGGCGACGTGCGGGTAGCCGGTCTGTAAGACGGGTGCTTCGCTCATACCGGCGCCCTACCCGAGACCTCGAAAGGACACGCCGGGCGGGTGTCTCCGGGGAAGTCTTCCCCGAACCGACACCCGCCCTTGAAGCGTCTCGAGCAGAGGGCCTCAGCCGGTGCGGTCCAGGACGCGGGCGCGGGCCTCCGCGTAGCGTTCGCGCAGGCCGGGGGTGGGCTCGGCCTCGTGCAGTTCGAGACCCGGGCGTTCCCAGACCGGTGGCTCCGCCGTGCCGGACAGGGCCCAGGCGGCCTGCCGGGCGGCGCCTTCGGCGACGTACTCCCCGGGTGGGGGGACCAGGACCGGGCGACCGAAGACGGCGGGAGCGATCCGGCGCACGGCCTCGGAGCGGGCCCCGCCGCCGATCAGCAGGATCCGGTCGACGGCCATCCCGGCGGCGGCGAGCGCGTCGAGGCCGTCGGCCAGCCCGCACAGCATGCCCTCGACGGACGCACGGGCGAGATGGGCCGGAGTGGCGGTGGTGAGCCGCAGCCCGTGTAGCGCCCCGGTGGCGTCGGGCAGGTTGGGGGTGCGCTCACCCTCCAGGTAGGGGACGAGGACGAGACCGTCGGCACCGGCGGGCGCCGACAGCGCGAGCCCCGACAGCGCGGGGTGGTCGACCCCGAGCAGGTTCGCCGCCGCGTCCAGCACCCGCGCCGCGTTGAGCGTGCACACCAGCGGCAGGAACCGGCCGGTGGCGTCGGCGAACCCGGCGATGATGCCGGTCTCGTCGGCGCACGGACGCGTGGTCACCGCGAAGACGGTGCCCGAGGTGCCGAGCGACACCACGACGTCCCCGGGCCGGGCACCCAGGCCGAGCGCCGCACCCATGTTGTCGCCGGTACCCGCCGAGACCAGTGTCCCGCCGGCCGTACGGCCCGCCGCGCCGGCCGGATCCAGTACCGCCGGCAGCAGCGGCACCCGGCCCAGCGCCAGCCGGAGCAGATCGGGCCGGTAGCCGCCCTCGGACGGTGACCAGTAGCCGGTGCCGGAGGCGTCACCGCGATCGGTGACGATCGTGTCCAGCCCCGAACCGCCGGTGAGCCGCCAGGTCAGGTAGTCGTGCGGCAGGCAGACCGCGGCGGTACGGGCCGCCGCGTCGGGCTCGTGCTCGGCCAGCCAGCGCAGCTTGGTCACCGTGAAGGAGGCGACCGGAACGCTGCCGGCGGCCTCCGCCCACGCCTTGGGCCCGCCGAACTCGGCCACCAGGGCCTGCGCGGCGCCGGCCGAGCGCGTGTCGTTCCACAGCAGCGCGGGCCGGACGACCTCGCCGCCGTCGTCGAGACAGACCATGCCGTGCTGTTGACCGGCGACCCCGATCGCGGCGACGTCGTCGAGGCCGCCCGCGGCGTCGGCGGCCTGGTTCAGGGCCTCCCACCAGGCGCCGGGGTCTGCCTCGGTCCCGTCCGGGTGCGGCGCGCCGCCCGTGCGGAGCACCTCACCGGTCTCCGCGTCGCAGACGACGACCTTGCAGGACTGGGTCGAGGAGTCGACCCCGGCCACCTTCGGCCCGTTCTTCACTGCCATGGCTGAGTCTCGTAGCCCCTCGTCAGCGAGCTCCCAGGAGGTGCTCGACCGCCAGCTGGTCCAGGTGGGCGAAATGGTAGCCGCGCGCCGCGGCCGCCTCTACGTCGAACTCCTCCGTACGCAGCGACTCGTACGACTCACTGGGGGCCAGGGTGGGCACGGAGAGCTGGTCCACCCTGGAGGCGACCAGTGCCTGCTGCACCTCGGGGTCCGCGCGGAACGCCCGGGCCCGCTCGCGCAGGATCAGGTAGGTGCGCATGTTGGCCGCGGCCGTGGTCCACACGTCGCCGGCGTCCTCGGTGCGCAGCGGCTTGTAGTCGAAGTGACGGGGCCCCTCGTAGCCGCCGTTCTCCAGCAGGTCCACCAGGAAGAACGCGCTCTTGACATCGCCGGTTCCGAAGACCAGGTCCTGGTCGAACTTCGGCCCGTGCTGGCCGTTGAGGTCGATGTGGAAGAGCTTGCCCTGCCACAGCGCCTGGGCGATGGCGTGCACGAAGTTGAGCCCGGCCATCTGCTCGTGACCGACCTCCGGGTTGACCCCGACCATCTCCGGGCGCTCCAGCGTGGAGATGAAGGCCAGGGCGTGGCCGACGGTCGGCAGCAGGATGTCGCCGCGTGGCTCGTTGGGCTTGGGCTCCAGCGCGAAACGGATGTCGTAGCCGCGGTCGACGACGTAGGACCCGAGGAGGTCCAAGGCCTCCTTGAAACGATCGAGGGCGGCCCGCACGTCCTTGGCGGCGTCGGTCTCGGAGCCCTCACGTCCGCCCCAGAAGACGTACGTCTGCGCGCCCAGCTCGGCGGCCAGGTCCAGGTTGCGCATCACCTTGCGGATCGCGTACCTGCGGATGTCGCGGTCGTTGGAGGTGAACCCGCCGTCCTTGAACACCGGGTGGGTGAACAGGTTGGTGGTGGCCATCGGGACGATCAGGCCGGTCTCGTCGAGGGCCTTGCGGAAGGCCGCGATCGCCTTGTCCCGGTCCGGCTCCACGGCCAGCAGGTCGTCGTCGTGGAAGCTCACGCCGTACGCGCCCAGCTCGGCCAGCCGGTGCACCGCCTCGACCGGGTCCAGCGGCGCCCGGGTCGGGTCGCCGAAGGGGTCACGGGCCTGCCAGCCGACGGTCCAGAGGCCGAAGCTGAAGCGGTCCTCGCGGGTGGGTTCGAAGTCGCCCATGGAGTCCTCCACTCGGGGTGCACTCGGATTGCGTGCTTTATTCGTAAACTATCTGGACTAAACAAGACACCCAGTACGGCCAGGCGTCAAGTCATGGCCACCATCTATTAGTCCCCGATCATGCTTTACTCTGGGGCCATGCTCGGTGGAGGTGGTGGCGGCCCGGTCCGGCACGGCACCATGCGCGAGCGCAACCTCGCGGTCCTGCTGGGCGAGGTCGCCGGTCATCAGCCGGTCACCAGGGCCCGGCTGGCCGAGATCACCGGTTTCACCAAGACCACCGTCTCCACTCTCGTCGCGTTGCTGGCCGAGGCCGGGCTCGTCCGGGAGGGCGGGCTGGTGCACGAGGGCGAGCGGGGCCGTCCCGGGGTGGCGGTCTCCGTCGACGGCGATGGTGCGGCCGGTCTGGGCCTCGAGGTCAACGTCGACTATCTGTCGGCCTGCGTGCTGGATCTCGGCAGGCGGGTCCGTTACCGGCATCTGGTGACGGCCGACAATCGCGGCCGTCCCCCGGAGGAGGTCATCACCGCTCTGGCCGAGCTCGCCCAGCAGGCGGTCGCCTCGGCCTCGGGTCAGGGGCTGACGGTCGCGGGATCGGTGGTGGCGCTGCCCGGCGTCCTGGACCGCTCGCATGGGCGGCTGCTCCAGGCGCCCAATCTGGGCTGGGCCGACGCCCCGGTCGCCGGACTGCTGCGCGAGCGGCTACCGGCCCTGCGGCTGCCCGCCGACCATGACAATGAGGCCAACCTGGCCGCGCTCGGCGAGCTCTGGTTCGGCGCGGGGTCCGCGCTGGGCGACTTCGTCCATGTCTCCGGTGAGATCGGGATCGGTGCGGGCATCGTCGTGGCCGGCCAGGTCTTCCGCGGCGCGCACGGCTTCGCCGGGGAGCTGGGCCACGTCGTGGTCGAGCCGTCCGGGCCCCCGTGCGCCTGCGGCAGCCGGGGCTGTCTCGAACAGTTCGCCGGGCAGGAGGCGATCTTGCGCGGTGCCGGGCTCACCGGGGTGACGGCCGGGTCGGCGGCCGGCCCGGACGGCTCCATCGCCGCGCTCGTCGGCCTGCTGGAGTCCGGGGATCCCGCCGCCGTGGCGGCAGTGGACCGGGCGGGCCGTGCGCTCGGCAGCGCGCTGACGACGGCGGTCAAGCTCCTGGACCCGGACACGGTCGTGCTGGGCGGCATCTTCTCGCCACTCGCCCGGTGGGCCTGTCCCGCCGTCGAGGAGGCGCTCGCCCTGGGGTCGGGCGTGCTGCGCGGCAGCGTGCCACCGGTGGTCGTGTCCCCGCTGGCAGGGGGAGCGGCGGTGCTCGGCGCGGCGGGCCTGGTGATCGAGCGCGTCATCGCCGATCCGGGCCGCCTTCTGCGCTCCATCGCGTCGTAGGGCCGCGGCCTTTCGCGTAGCGGGTGCCTCCATGCGCGCCCGCCGGAATCGCTAGGTGAGCAGCGTGCCGAAAACGATGTCGAAGAAGGCGTCGAAGTCGTCGGCCGACCGGTCGGCGCGGGCCCCGATGAGCGTGCCCTCCCAGGCGTTGAGTATGAAGCGGGCCGTGGTGTCCGGGTCGAGGCCGGCGCGGACCGTCCTGGCCTGCTGAGCCTCGGTGAGCGCCGCCGCGACCAGAGCGGCCCAATGCTGCAGGCTCTGCCGTACGGCCGCCCGGAGGACCTCGCTGTGGTCGATGATCTCGGTGCCGAAATTGCCGATCAGGCAGCCCGCGGTGAACTCCCGGTGCACGATCTCGTCGCGGAGGAACTCGAAATGGGCCCGCAGCCGCGCCAGAGGTTCGACGCCGTCGTCGGCGAGGTCCTGCAGGCGGCGTCCCGCACCGTAACGCTGCAGAGCCACGACGGCCAGCGCTTCCTTACTGTCGAAGTGGTTGTAGAACGACCCCTTCGGCACGCCGGCCGCGTCGGTGATGTCCTTCACCCCGGCCGCGTTGAAGCCATGCGTGTGGAACTGCTCCAGTGCCGCCTCGACGATCTCCTCGCGCATGCTCTGCCTGGCCATGACCGCCACCTCCAGGCTCAATATGACCGGTCGTCTCAGGCGATGTCAAGCCCCGGTCAGTGGTCCGGCTCGGCCGCGCGATTCCTCTTGACAGTATCAAGACGACCGGTCATATTGAAATCATCGAACCCACTGGAGGAGAGCGATGTCCACCTATCGTGCTTTCGAAGTCACCGGATCACGAAAGTTCGAGCTTGTGGTCCGTGAACTCAGGCAGCCACCTGCGGGTCACGTGCGGCTCACCGTGGAGAGCTGCGGGGTCTGTCATTCCGACGTCCTCGCAGTCGAGGGACTCCGCGCCGACCCGAGCCGGCCCATCGTTCCCGGCCACGAGATCGTCGGTGTCATCGACGCGGTCGGCGAGGGCGTAAAGGCCTGGCAGGTGGGTGATCGTGTCGGTGTCGGCTACCTCGGCGGTCATTGCGGCGAGTGCGAGCACTGCCGGCGAGGCGATTTCGTCAATTGCGCGGACCAGCCTCAGATCGGGACCGATGTGGACGGTGGATACGCCGAGGTCGCCTTCGCCAGGGCCAGCGGGCTCGTACGCATTCCGGAGGGCATGGCCGCCGTCGAGGCGTCGCCGCTCCTGTGCGCCGGTCTCACGACGTTCAAGGCGCTACAGCAGATAGACGGCCCCGCGGGAGCGCTGGTGGCCGTCCAGGGGATCGGTGGTCTTGGTCATCTCGGCCTGCAATACGCCGACAGGCTCGGCTACCGCGTCGCCGCCATCGCCCGGGGGACGGACAAGGCCGCGCTGGCAGCAGAGCTGGGGGCGGATCACTACATCGACAGTGCCTGCGAGGACCCCGGCGCCGCTCTGCAGAAACTCGGCGGCGCCGCCGCGATCATAGCGACGGCCGCCAGTGGCGCATCGATGTCGCCGCTGGTCGCCGGCCTCGCACCTCGCGGTCGCATGGTGGTCGTCGGAGCCGCCCCCGATCCCATCTCGGTCAACACAGCGGACCTCATCTTCGGCACCCGCACGCTCAGCGGGAGCCTTACCGGCACTTCCATCGAGAACGAGGACAATCTCGCGTTCAGCGAGCGTCATGGCATCCACCCGATGACCGAGACCATGCCGATGGCGGAGGCGCCGAAGGCGTACGAGCGCATGATGTCCGGTCATGCGCGGTTCCGTGTCGTCCTGGACATGACGGCCTGAAGGGGAACTCCGAGATGATCTTCCCGTTTGAAGGGGTGGGCGCGTAGGCCCAGGCATGGGTGCGGGCCCGCCGGTGCGAGTGCACCGGCGGGCCCGCACGCCAGGGTGATCACACGGTGGCGGCCGCGGAGGTCTCCTCCGCGCTCTCCTGCGTCGTCTCCTCTTCGGGGCGGGCGTGCATCGGGAGCAGGAAGGTGACCAGGAAGGTCAGGCCCATCGCCCCGACCACGACCCACAGCGTGATCGTCATCGCGTCGCTGAACCCCTGCTTCGCGGAGTCCTGACCTGCCTTGGCGGTGACCTTGACGATGCGGTCGGCCGACTGCGGAGCGCCCGCGATGGCGGCCTTCACGGCGCCCTGAGCGGCGAGGCAGGAGGCTGGGGTCTTGGTCAGATCCTTGGCCACGGCCTGGTCATGGCCACAGGCCCGCAGGCCGGTGACGATGGGCTCCTGCCGCGCCGCGGGCACGCCCGCGGCGGTGAGCTCGGCGCGCAGCCTGGGCGCGGCCGAATCGCTGGCCGAGGCGACGTGGCCGCCGAGCAGGCCGAAGAAGATGGTGCCGAGCACCGCGACGCCCAGGGCGGCGCCGAGTTGCTGGACCGCGGTGAGCGTGCCGCCGGCGGAACCGGTCTCGTGCGGCTCGACTCCGGCCAGCACGGTGTCGAAGAAGGGGGCCATCAGCAGGCCCATCCCGAGACCGGTGAGGGTGAGTGCCGGGGCGAGCTGCCACGGGGTGACGCCGATCCCGGCCTGCTGCAAGGTCACTACCACTCCCACGACGCCCGCCGCCATGATGGCGACGCCCGCGTGGATGATCTTGCGGCCGAACTTCTGTACGGCCTGCGCCATGCCGAAGCCGGCGACCATGCCGATGGATATCGGCACCCCGGCCAGGCCCGCCTTCAGCGGGGAGTAGTGCAGCCCGATCTGGGTGTAGAGACTGAAGGCCAGGGAGAAGCCGGTCATCGCGGAGAAGAAGACCAGCCCGACCACCAGGCCGCCGGTGAAGCCCCGCTTGACGAACAGGCTGGGCTCGATCAGCGGGTCGGCGCCCGAGCGCTGCTTGCGTACCTCGAACCAGCCGAAGAACACGAACAGTGCGGCCGAGGCGGCCATCGAGACGAAGGTCCAGGCCGGCCAGCCCAGCTCACGGCCCTGGACCAGCGGATAGATCAGCAGCACCGCCGCGGCGGTGGCGATCAGCATGCCGGGCACGTCCAGCCGGGTCGCCCGCGACGCGGTTGCCTTCGGCAGCCACTTGAGACCCGCGAGGAAGGCGCCTAGCCCGAGCGGCAGGTTGATCAGGAAGATCATGCGCCAGCCGGTGCCGAAGTAGTCGGCGTCGATCAGCCAGCCGGCCAGGATGGGCCCGCCGATCGAGGACAGGGTCATCACGGGGCCGAATGCTCCGAAGGCCGCGCCCATCTGCTTCGGCGGGAACATTTCCCTGATCATGCCGAGCCCCTGGGGCAGCATGACCGCGCCGAACAGTCCCTGCAGGACCCGGGAGCCCACCAGCATCTCGGGGGACTGGGAAAGTGCGCACAGCAGCGAACCGGCGGTGAAGCCGAGCGCGCCGATCAGGAACATCCGCTTGCGGCCGTAGAGGTCGCCCAGGCGTCCGCCGGTCATCAGGCCGACGGCCATCGCCAGGGTGTAACCGGCGCCCAGCCACTGGATCATGGTGGCCGAGCCGCCGAGATCGGCGCGCATGGTCGGCGCGGCGATGTTGGTGACGAGGGCGTCGAGGAGGTCCATGACCTCACCGGCAAGAATCACGAAAAGGGCGATCCAGCGCCAGCGATAGCCCGGCCATTCGGGATCGGCCGGGGTGGAGCGGCCGGTGTCCACTGCTTCGGTCATCAAAATCTCCGGGTGATGAGGGGGGTGCGCGAACTCTGTTCGTAGTAAACGAACGCCGTTCTACGCATCGTACAATGATCGTGTCAAGTACAATGTTCGTGGGTGGAGACGAGAGCGAGCGGGGCTTGAAGTCTTACGACATATCTCGTTTCTAGAGACACGATACATCGCGTCTTGGAGACGTCAAGATGTATCGCGAAATTGAGGAGGCGGGGACCGATGATCAAGAAGTCCACCGATGTGGACATGCCGACGCTGCCCTGGCGCAAGGCGCCCAAGCCCCCTCCGCCGAAGCAGCCGCTCGGCCAGGACCTCATCGTCGACACGGCGATCCGCATCCTCGACGCCGAGGGGCTCGATGGGGTCAGCATGCGGCGGGTCGCCCAGGAGCTCGGCACCGGACCGGCCTCGCTCTACGCCCATGTCTCCAACAAGGACGAGCTGCTGGAGCTCATGCTGGAACGGATCGCCGGCGAGGTGCGGCTGCCGGACGAGCTAGACCCGTCCCGGTGGCAGGAGCAGATGAAAGAGATCGCGCGCAGCATGCAGCGGGTCTGGATGTCGCACGCCGACATCGCGAAGGTGTCGCTCATCAACATCCCGACCGGGTCCAATCAACTGCGGATCGCCGAGGCGATGCTGATCCTCATGCGCGGCGGGGGCGTCCCGGACCAGGTCGCGGCCTGGGCACTCGACCGGCTCGCCATGTACATCGACGCCGACGCCATCGAGGCCGCGATGTACACCGCCAAGCTGAAGCAGGGGTTCGACCCCGGGTCGTACTTCGCCGGCATCCGGGACTACTTCCAGAAGCTCCCGCAGGGGCGCTTCCCCACCATCTCCTCGATGGCCGACACCCTGACCGCCGGCGACGGCGACGAGCGCTTCGAGTTCGGCCTCGACGTCTTCATCCGGGGGCTGGCCTCCTACGTGCAGAAATGAACCCGAGCCGGGTCGTTAGTGCACTAAAGGTTTGACAACTAAATATCAGAGGCCTAAGAATAGCGGGCGTGGAAGTAGAAGATCTCGGGTTCGGAGACCTGTCATCGCTCGGGCCGATGACGGAGTGGCCCCTCGGCCGGCTCTTCGCGGCGGCCTCGCGCATGGCCGGCCCGGTCTGGTCGCGGCTGGTCGAGAAGAGCGGGGTGAGCCCGGCCGGGTTCTTCCTGCTGCGGATCCTCCTTGGTGAGGACGGCCTGCGCGCCGGTGAGGTGGCCCGGCGGCTCTCGACGACGCCGGCGACGATCACCTCGGTGGTGGACACGCTGGAGCGCAACGGCCACGTCGAGCGGCGCCGCGACGGCGGTGACCGGCGCGCGGTCCTGCTGCACATCACCGACTCCGGACGCCGGCTGGTCAAGGAGACCGGGCACGCCATCGGCGGAGATCTCTGGCGGCTTCTCGACGTCGTCGACCGGGCGGACGAACCGGCGGTCCGCAGATATCTCCTCACTCTGATCGAGCGTTTCGACACCTTCACGAAGGGAGATCGGCCGTGACCTCACCCCCCGAGGCCGCCGTTCGTACCGTAGATCTGCACAAGACGTACTCCAGTTCCCGCGGCGACGTGTCCGCGGTCCAGGGCATCGACCTCGAGGTGACGCGCGGCGAGTTCTTCGGCCTGCTCGGCCCGAACGGGGCCGGGAAGTCGACGACCATCGGCATGCTCACCACTTTGGTGGTGCCGACCTCAGGCGAGGCGTACGTCTGCGGGCTCGACGTCGCCACGCAGCCGGTCGGGGTGAAACGCCGGATCGGCATGGTGTCCCAGAACAACACCCTGGACAACGACCTGACCGCGTTCGAGAACCTCGAGTTCCGGGGGCGCTACTTCGGGATGGGCGCCCGGGACGCCCGCCGCCGCGCCGACGAACTGCTGGAGATGTTCAACCTGACCGATCGGCGCAAGGGCAACCCCTTCGAGCTGTCCGGCGGCCAGGCCAAGCGCCTCATGATCTGCCGGGCCCTCGTGCACCATCCCGAGGTGCTCTTCCTCGACGAGCCGACCGCCGGGCTGGACCCCCAGACCCGGGTGAACCTCTGGAGCGTCCTGCGCGAACTCCAGGCGCAGGGGCAGACGACCCTGCTCACCACGCACTACATGGAAGAGGCCGAGGCGCTGTGCGAGCGGGTCGCCGTCATCGACCACGGGAAGGTGCTCGCCAGCGACACCGTCGAGGCCCTGAAGAGCTCCGCCGGCGCCGACACCGTCATCACCGTCACCTACGACGGGGTGCCTCCCGCGCAGAGCATCGACACGCTGCGCGCACGCCACGACGTCAGCAAGGTGGAGGTCTCCGACGGCCAGGTGCGCGTGTTCGCGCACGAGCCCGACGGGCTGCTCGGTGAGCTGGTCACGGTCGGCGCCACGGCCGGGGTGGGCATCACCGACGCGACCCAGCTCCGCCCCAGCCTCGAAACCGTTTTTCTGACCCTCACCGGACGGGAGTACCGGGAATGAGCACAGTTACCGCTCCGGTGGCCCTGCGGCCGACCGTGGCCAGGACCTTCCTCGCGATGATGGCCCGCGAGGTGCGGGTGATGCGGCGCAGCTTCCTGTCGACCTTCCTGCGTGTCATCCTCCAGCCGCTGCTGTTCGTCTTCGTGTTCGCCTACGTCATGCCGAAGCTGGGCACGGCCGGCGGTGGCGCCGGGTTCGCCGCGGGCCGTGGCGGCCCGACGTTCTCGACGATCCTGGTGCCCGGCCTGATCGCCTCGTCGATCGTCATGCAGGCGATGATGGCCGTCATCTTCCCGTTGATGATGGAGCTGTCCTGGCAGCGGTCGATCACCGACCGCGCGCTGGCTCCGCTGCCCATCCCGCTGCTGGCGGTCCAGAAGATCGTGTCCGCTGGGCTGCAGGGCCTGATCGGCGGCCTCCTCGTCTTCCCGGCGGTGCTGTTCATCCACGCGAAGGGCCAGGCGCCGAGCGTTCACATCGACAACTGGCCGATGTTCGTCCTGGTCATGGTGGCGGGTTCGCTGCTGGCCTCGTCCGGGGGTCTGCTGCTGGGCACCCTCATCGACCCGCAGAAGATCCAGGTGCTGTTCGCGCTGGTGCTGCTGCCCATGACCATGCTCGGCTGTGTCTACTACCCCTGGGCGGCCCTGCACCACATCCGCTGGCTGCAGATCGCGGTCCTGCTCAACCCCATCGTGTACATGAGCGAGGGACTGCGCGCCGTGCTGACGCCTCAGCTGGATCACATGCCGGTCTGGGTCGTCCTCGCGGTGCTGGTGGGTGGCACCGCGCTGCTCTGCTGGCTCGCGATGCGGACCTTCACCCGCCGGGTGCTGACCTGAGCGGTCCCAGCCGCCGGCATCGGATTGAGCGCCGACCGGACCGCTGGGTCAGGCTGCGGCTGCGTCGTTTGCCATGAAATGCCGGAAAACCTGTTGATCTCATCCGGGAGACTGGTGGGGTGCTGCTGACGATCTCGACCATGATGTCACCCGCGACCGATCTGGGTTTTCTGCTGTTCAAGCATCCCGGCAAGGTGCAGGCCTTCGAGCAGGCCTTCGGGACGGCGCACGTGTTCTATCCGGAGGCGTCCGATGAGCGCTGCACCGTGGCGTTGCTGCTGGAGGTCGATCCGATCCGGCTCGTACGGTCGCGGGGCAAGACCCCGGCCGGTTTCACCCTCGGCCAGTACGTCAACGACCGGCCCTATGCGGCGTCGTCGTTGCTGTCCTCGGCGATGGCCGGTGTCTTCCGCACCGCGATGCGCGGCCGCTGCGACGCTCGGCCCGAGCTGGCCGGGACGGCGATCCCGCTGGAGATCGAACTGCCCGCGCTGCCCTGCCGTGGCGGTCCCGGCGTGGCGGTGAGCCTGTTCGAGCCGCTCGGCTGGCAGGTGCGCGCCGAGTCCGTACCGCTGGATAAGGAGTTCCCCGCCTGGGGCGACTCGCGTTACGTCCGGCTGACGCTCACCGGCACCGTCCGGCTGGCCGACGCGCTCAACCAGCTGTACGTGCTGCTGCCGGTGCTCGACGATTCCAAGCACTACTGGGTCGCGCCGGACGAGGTGGACAAGCTCATCCGCGCCGGGGACGGCTGGCTGGCCGGCCACCCCGAGCGCGGCCGCATCACCCGCCGGTACCTCGCCGACCGGCGCACTCTGGTGCGTACGGCACTGGGACGGCTGGCCGAGGTGGACGACGCCGTCGACAACGAGCTCGAGCGGGGGCCCATCGAGGAGGAACCGGCGCCCCATACCGGCGATCCGATGGCTGAGACGGCGGGTGGGACGGCGGGTGGGACGGCGGAGGACGAGCTCGCGGCGCCACCCGTCCCGCTGGCGGAGCGTCGCGTCCAGGCGGTGATCGAGGCGTTGCACGCCGAGGAGGCCCGCCGCGTCATCGACCTGGGCTGCGGCTCCGGGAAACTGCTGCGGCGGCTCCTGCAGGACCCGGTGTTCGACCGGGTCACCGGCGCCGACGTGTCCCACCGGGCGGTCACCATCGCGCTGCGTCAGCTGCGGCCCGAGCGGCTGCCACGACCGCAGGCCGAGCGGCTGACCGTCTTCCAGGGCGCGCTGACCTACACCGACGAACGGTTCCGGGGATACGACGCGGCGGTTCTCATGGAGGTCATCGAGCACGTCGACCAGCCGCGGCTGCCCGCCGTGGAACGGGTGGTGTTCGGCGACGCCCGTCCCCGGTCGGTCATCGTGACCACCCCCAACGTGGAGTACAACGTCCGGTATGAAGGCCTCGCGGACGGTGCGCGCAGGCACCCCGACCACCGATTCGAGTGGACCCGGGCGGAGTTCCGGGAGTGGGCCGGGCGGGTGACGGAGACGTACGGCTACCGAGCCCGTTTCCTCCCCGTCGGCGACGACGATCCCGAGGTCGGCTCGCCCACGCAGCTGGCCGTCTTCACGCTGGGAGGAGGAACATGACCGAACTGCGTCTCCCCGAGATGGGCCTGGTGGTGTTGGCCGGCGTCTCCGGGTCTGGAAAGTCACACTTCGCCCGCACGCACTTCGCGCCCACCCAGGTGGTGTCCTCGGACTACTGCCGGGGCGTCGTCGCCGACGACGAGAACGACCAGTCGGCCACGGCCGACGCCTTCGACGTGCTCCACTACATCGTCCGCAAGCGGCTCAGGCGCGGGCTGCTGACCGTCGTCGACGCCACCAACGTGCAGCCCAAGGCCCGGCAGAGCCTGCTGCAGCTCGCCAAGGAGAACGACGTCCTCGCCGTCGCGATCGTCTTCGACGTGCCCGAGTCGGTGGCGCGTGCCCGCAACGCGGTACGCGAGGACCGCGACCTGCCGGACCATGTCGTACCCCGGCAGCGCCGTGAGCTGCACCGCGGACTGCGGGGCCTGAGCCGCGAGTTCAAGCGGTCGTACGTCATGCGGAGCGTCGAGGAGATCGACGCCGCCACCATCACCTACGAGAAGGGCTGGACCGACAAGCGTGAGGTGACCGGACCCTTCGACGTCATCGGTGACGTGCACGGCTGCCGCGCCGAGCTCGAGGAACTCCTGACGACCCTGGGCTACGCGCTGGACCGGGACCCGCTCGGCCGTACGGCCGGCGCCCGGCACCCGGAGGGCCGTACGGCCGTGTTCGTCGGTGACCTGGTCGACCGCGGACCGGACAGCCCCGGGGCGGTGCGGCTCGTCATGGGCATGGTGGCCGCCGGCACGGCCCTCTGCGTCTCCGGCAACCACGAGAACAAGCTCGTGCGGGCGCTCAAGGGCCGCAAGGTCTCCGTCGGCCATGGGCTGGAGGTCTCGCTGGAGCAGTTCGCCGCCGAGCCGGAGGAGTTCCGGGCCGAGGCGCTCGCCTTCATGGACGGCCTGATCAGCCACTACGTGCTGGACGACGGCGCCCTCGTGGTGGCGCACGCGGGGCTCAAGGAGGCCTACCACGGCCGCGCCTCCGGCCGGGTGCGGTCGTTCGCGCTGTACGGCGACACGACCGGCGAGACCGACGACTACGGACTGCCGGTGCGCTACCCGTGGGCGCTCGATTACCGGGGCCGGGCCATGGTCGTCTACGGCCACACACCCGTCCCCGAACCGGAATGGATCAACAACACGATCTGCCTGGACACCGGATGCGTGTTCGGCGGCAAGCTGACCGCGCTGCGCTATCCGGAGCGTGAGCTGGTCGAGCAGACGGCGCACCGGGTCTGGTACGAGCCGGCGCGGCCGCTGCACGCCGAGCGGGCCGCCGCGCCCGGCGCCCGCCGCGAGCCGGACGTGTTCAAGATCGACGACGTGCTGGGCGACGACGGAGCGCTCGGATACTCCACCGAGCCCCCGGTCTTCCGCAACCACGGCGTCGAGACCCGGCTGCTCGGCCGGGTGGCGATCCGGGACGAGAACTCACGGGCCGCGCTGGAGGTCATGAGCCGGTTCGCCGTCGACGCGCGCTGGCTGGTCTATCTGCCGCCGACCATGGCGCCGACCGCGACCTCGGTGCTGCCCGGCCACCTCGAACACCCCGCCGAGGCGTTCGCGGCCTACCGGGAACAGGGTGTCGAGCGGTTCGTGTGCGAGGAGAAGCACATGGGTTCGCGTGCCGTCGTGGTCGTCTGCCGGAACGAGACCGTGGCCGCCGAGCGCTTCGGCGTCACCGACGGCTCGACCGGAGCGATCTTCACCCGGACCGGCCGGCCGTTCTTCAACGACCCGGCCCTCGGGGACAGGGTGCTGGCGCGGGTCGCCGCCGCGGCCGGTGCGGCCGGACTGTGGGACGAGCTGTCGACCGGCTGGCTGGTCCTGGACTGCGAGCTCATGCCCTGGTCGGCCAAGGCCGCGGAGCTGATCCGCACCCAGTACGCGGCGACCGGTGCCGCCGCCCGAGCGTCGCTGCCCGCGGCCGTCGCGGCACTGGAACGGGCCGCCGGGCGCGGACTGGACGTCGGCGCGCTGCGTGACAGGGTGGCCCGCCGCGAGGTCAACGCCGGGTTGTTCCGCGACGCGTACGCCCGTTACTGCTGGCCGGTCGACGGGCTGGCGGGGCTGCGCCTGGCTCCGTTCCAGGTGCTCGCGGGGGAGGGCGTCACCTATGCCACCGCCCGGGACCATCTGTGGCATCTGGCCATCGCGGACCGGCTGGCCGCCGCCGACGACCTGTTCACCCGTACGGAGTCGTACGTGCTGTTGCCGGCCTCCCCGCGGCCTGAGACGCACCCCGAGCCGCATCCCGAGGTGCGGACCGAGTCGCACGCCCAGGCGCGGGCCGCGGGGGCGGGCGGGCCGGTGGGCGGCGAGAGCCAGGCGGGTGCGATCGCATGGTGGGAGAGGCTCACCGCGTCCGGCGGTGAGGGCATGGTGGTCAAGCCGCTGCCCGCTGCCCCGGCGGACCGGCCGGTTCCGGGCGGCTCGGCGCAGTCCGACCCGGAGGCGTCACGCAGGTTCGTCCAGCCGGGGCTGAAGGTCCGGGGCCGGGAGTATCTGCGCATCATCTACGGACCGGACTACACCGAACCCCAGAACCTCGACCGGCTGCGCGACCGGTCGCTCGGCCGCAAGCGGTCCCTGGCGATGCGGGAGTACGCACTCGGGCTGGAAGCCCTGGACCGGCTGACCGCCGGCGAGCCGCTGTGGCGGGTGCACCAAGCGGTCTTCGCGGTGCTCGCCCTCGAGTCCGAACCCGTCGACCCACGCCTGTGACCCCGGCCTCTGGGCCCGCACCCGTCGACCCGCGGCTGTGACCTCGGCCGGCTGGGCCGGCGCCTGGCCGGCGAACCGCTTCCCGGCTTTGCGTGATCATGAGGCGGACCCGCGTGCTTGACTGACCGGGTGCATGATGAAGGGCTCTTCGCCGACCTGGTCGCGCTCGGCCGCAAGGCCGCCGCCGACCGCCCGCCCGCGAACCCGGGCGACGGCGCCGCTCAGGACGGCGCCGCTCAGGACGGCGCCGAGCCCGTGCTGCTGTCCGATCGCCGGGGCGTGCTGGTCGTACGGGTCGGTGACGTGGTCGTGAAGGCCCATCCGATCCGTACCGATGCAGGGAGCCTGGCCGTACGGACCAGGCTCGCCGCGAATCCGCTGCTTTACGAACTGCTCGTGCCGCCGCTGGCGGACGCCCCGATCCACCTGGGCGACCGGCTGGTGACCCTCTGGCCGGCCGGGGAGCCTGTCGATCCGGAGGGCGAGGCGCCGTGGGAGCGCGGCGGGGCGCTGCTCGCCCTGCTGCACGCCGTCGTGCCGGCCAGGATCGCCGCCGGTGGCGAGTTGCCGGGGTGGGCCGGCCCGGCCCGGGTGGCGCGTGCCGTCGGCCGGCTCACCGTGGACGACGGCGTGACGGCCGTGATCCGGCAGGCCTTCGACGGGCTGCCCCCGTGGGCCCGTGGCGGCGCCGTACCGCCACGGCCCGGGGTGCTGGTGCACGGCGACTGGCATCTCGGCCAGCTCATCCGCACCCCGGGATCGGACTGGCGGCTCATCGACGTCGACGACCTCGGGATCGGCGATCCCTGCTGGGACCTGGCCCGTCCCGCCGCTCTGTACGCCGCCGGGGTCCTGCCCACCGAGGTCTGGGACCGGTTTCTCGGCGCCTACCGCCGGTCGGGCGGCCGCGCCGTGCCCGCCACCGGCGATCCGTGGGCCGCGTTGGACGTGCCCGCCAAGGCCTTGACGGTCCAGATGGCCGCGGTGAGCGTCCTGTACGCCTACGAGGGTGACCGCCCGCTGGACGAGACCGCCGCCGCACTCGTCGACACGTGCCGTCGGATCAGCGCTGGCGGCACGCGCGAATGACATAGAGTTTGCCTAAATTTGACCTTTGCTCAGGGTCTCCGAGGGGAAGGTGGCCGATCACGATGCAGTGCCCCAAGTGCCGCGGCACCATGCGCACCTACGACCGCAACGGCATCCACATCGAACAGTGCGAGAACTGCCGGGGGATCTTCCTGGACTACGGCGAGCTGGAGTCACTGACCCGGCTGGAGACCCAGTGGCGCCAGGCCCCGCCGCCTCCGCCCGCGCACGCACCCGCCTGGGGCGCCCCTCAGCACGGCGGCCACCAGCAGCCGTACTACGGCCACCACAACAAGCGCCACGGCAGCTTCTTCCACTCGCTCTTCTCCTCCTGAAGGCACGAGTCCTGGGGCCGCGAGGTCCTCAGCCTCTGAAGGCCCCCCGCTCCGGCGTGGTCATGCGGGACATGACCACGCCGGCCGCGTTCCCCGAGGGTGCCGCCCAGTGGGGAATCACCCGTCGTAGACCTCGAACTCCCAGGGTGAGTAGCCGTAGTTGGTGGCGCGGGTGGTGCCGTAGAACCGTACGTACCTGGCGTTGCGCGCAGTGAACGTGAGGTTGTCGACCCCGCCGTTGCCACTCGCGGTGGTGTAGACCGTGGTCCAGGTCGTGGCGTCACCGGAGACCTGGATCTTGTAGGCCTTGCCGTAGGCCGCTTCCCAGCGCAGGACCGCGCGGCCGACCTGCTTGCTGGAACCCAGGTCCACCTGGAGCCACTGCGGGGAAACGAACTTGCTGGACCAGCGGGTCGTCATGCTGCCGTCGACCGCGTACGAGGCCGGGTACGCCGTGGACTGCGTACTCGACACCTTCACCGGCCGCTTCAACGCCAGGTTGGGCTTGCGGACGAACTGGGCCGTGCAGGTGACGTCGGCGTTCGGGATCGTGATGTTGTGAGTGGCCTGGGTGCTGGGGGTCGCGTCACAGCCGCTCCACGTCCCGAACTGATACACCTGATCGTTCAGTACCTGCGGCTGCGGGGCGCTGATGGAAATCTGCGATCCGATGATCTCGGGTCGTTCGAGCGGTGCGGCACCGGCCTGGTCGACGAACGCGACACGCGCCCCGGCGGGTGAGGTGACGAGCTTGACCTGGACCGTCTGCGGATACAGGGACACGCTCCGGGTGGTGGTGAGCCCCTCGGCGTCGGTCGCCTTGAGTCTCAGCTCGATGTAGGAGGGGTACTCATGGTCGGGGGCGTTGAGCTGACCCTGGGCCCCGTAGAAGTGCGTGACCACATGCTCGTGACAGTCGCTCGGGCAGTGATGGATGATCTCCGTCCAGTCCAGCTGGCCGTCGGACAGCGGCTGTCCCCCCTGGTCGGTGACCGTGGCCTTGTACGTGATCGGATCCCCGACCTTCCACGTCGTGTCCTTCGTTGGGGAGTCGATCGTCACGGTGGGGGGAGAGTAGCCGGGGGTCACCAGCGCCTCCGCGGTGTCCACCGCGCCGTGGTTGTCGGTCACCTGGACCTTCGCTGTGATCTTTCCCTTGGTGTCGTAGGTCTTGGACACCTGCGGGCCGGTCAGGTCCTGGGTCGGGTCGGCCGGGTTCTTGTCCCACTGCCCGTCGCCGTCGAGGTCCCATTTGTAGGAGAGGATGTCGTTCGGGTTGACGTCGGTGGATCCGCTGGCGTCGAAGTTCACCTTCAGCGGCACGTCCCCGCCGGTCGGGTCGGCCGCGATGGCGGCCAGCGGCGGGTTGTTGACGCCGTTGTAGATGTAGCGGACGATCTTGCCGCCTGCGATGTCGACGCCGAAGATGTCGCCGCCCGGTCCGCTCTGCAGGTCGACCAGGCCGCCGGAGAGGCCGGAGGCGAAGACCTTCACGCTCGTGGGGCTGGGCAGCCCGTTGGTGCCCGCCGTCATCGTCCAGATGCATTTGCGGCTGTAGTCGGTGAAGAACAGCGCGCTCTTGTACTCCGGCGGGTAGGAGGTGCCGGGGCCACCGGGATAGAACGCGAGCCCCGTGATGGACGAGGACTTGCCGGGGGTACACGTGGCCGGGTCGGCCGCGTACACCTTCGAGGCGTGCTTGTAGGTGAAGTACGGGCCGGAGGCTCCGCCCGTGTTGTACAGGCCCTCGCAGAGCTTGAGGTTGGCGGCGTCGTAGCCGGGCATCCTCGCGGCGCCCTCATAGCAGGGCCACCCGAAGTTGGTCACCTTGGCGGTGGGGCTGGGAATCCGGTTGATCTCTTCCCAGGTGTTCATACCGACGTCACCGACCCAGAGCTCGCTGGTGCCGGGCCGGAAGGTGAACCGATAGGGGTTGCGCAGACCCTCGGCGATCAGCCGCTTGGCGTTGGCGTCGTGACCGGCGCTGTTCGGGTTGCCCGCGGCCGGCCCGCCCGGCACCGGCGTGGCGGTGTTGCTGTCAGGGTTTATGCGGATGATCCCGCCGTCCAGGGTGGTGGGGTCATTGGGGGTGAGCAGGTCCTGGGAGCGCAGCGCGCCGCCTTCACCGTTGGGCGCGGTGGTGGGGGTGCCGGCCTTGGTGGGCGGATCTCCGCAGGGGTTCTTCGTCTGGCCGTAGTCGACGTACCCGTAGCTGGCTCCGTCGCCACCGCTGACGTACAGCATCCCGTCCTTGCCGAAGGCGATCGTGCCTCCGGAATGGCTGGGGAACTGCTGGCACCAGTCCTCGAGCAGGACCTTCTCCGTCAGGCCGCCGACGCGGGCGCCACTGGCCGGGTCGGCGGGCACCAGCACGGAGACGCGTCCGGACACCAGGCAGCCGTCGGTGTTGGGGCCGGGCGGGGTCGGGCAGTTCTCGCTGGTGCCGCCGTCGTTGGAGGGCCACTTAGGTGCCTGCGCGCCGATCGCCGCGTTGTAGACGTAGTGGACGTAGACCCGCGGGTCGCTGGGGAAGTTCGGCGCGAGCGCGAGCCCGAGAAGCCCCCGGTCCAGGAAGTTCATCACCTGTTTCCGCAGGTCGGCGAAGACCGTGCCCGACGAGGTGTCGGCGAGCGAGGAGAACACCTTGACGATGCCGCTCTTCTCCGCCACGAACACCCGCCCGTCCGGGGAGAACGCCAGGCTGGTCGGCGCGGCCAGGCCCGCGAACGGCAATGTCGTCTGCTGAAATTTGGACGGCAACACCACGGCGGCCCGAGCCGAGTCGCTCCTGGCCAGGTTGAGGACGGCGACCAGGGGGATCACCAGCAGTACCGCGACCAGTACTCGCGTGCGGAAGCCCATGTTCTGGAGTGATCGAGCAAGCACAGACAATCCTTCTCAGCAGGGGGGTGAATGCTGTTCTTACCGGTCAAGCCGTTCTACGGATGATGATGGAAATACCGCATTCTGTGTGCCGGATCGTGATTTGGACCGGCTGTGGCCAGGAGGTCAACCCAGAGCCGGGGGAGTGCGTCGCCCCCTCCACTGGTGCCCCCGCTCGTGGCCGGGCGGAGCGGGGGCCCGCGTCGGCGGAGCGGTCAGGCGCGAATGGCGCGACGCATCCCCAGCGGGATCACCAGCGTCAAGATGATCTGCAGATAGGCGCACGTCTGGATGAGCCCGTCGGCGCCGGGCAGCCCCAGGGCGTAGCAGCTCAGGCAGCAGACGCAGAAGGCGATCCACAGCAGCACCAGGACCGCGCTGGGCCCGTGCGGCTTCGGAAAGGTGATCTTGCTGACCATCATCAGCGCCACGCCCGCGATCGCGAGGGCGGCCGGGATGACCGGTGGATCGAGCAGCACGATCGACACCACGGTGAGTGCGCCCATCGGGCAGGGGAGCCCGCAGAAGACGCCGTACTCCCCGGGCACCGCCGCGAAGCGGGCCAGCCGCAGCACGACGGCCAGCATGCAGAGCGTGGCGGCGGCGACTGCGAACGCACGCTCGGCCGGATTGGCGGCCGAATGCGAGCCCCACGCCACCACCAGGAACGCGGGGGCGAGCCCGAAACTGATGGCGTCGGCCAGGTTGTCGAGGTGCGCGCCCATGACCGAGCCGCCGAGCCGCCGGGCCAGCGGCCCGTCGAGCAGGTCGCAGGCCGCTCCGATCAGCAGCAGCATGATGGCCGTGGCGGGCCGCCGGGAACTCAGCAGCGCGTCACCGCTGGTCGAGGGGTCGCGGAGCAGCGCCGCGATGCTGCAGATGGCCAGGAAGCCGCAGGCCGCGTTGCCGAGGGTGAACGCGTCGGCGATGGTCAGCCGGTTGCGCAGGCCGGGATCGGCCGGTCTATGGTCTGCCTCGGAGTCGGTCATGGAACCTGCTACGGCCTCAGTCACGAATTCGTTCCCGGTCGAGCCGGGTGACCCCGGCCACGGTCTTGTCGCCCACGCTGACGGCGGGTTCGACCCCCGGCGGCAGGTAGACGTCCACGCGTGAGCCGAACCGGATCAGCCCGATGCGGCGGCCCCGCTCGACCTTGTCGCCGGCGGCGAGGTAGGGGACGATCCGGCGGACCATGGCCCCGGCGATCTGCACGACCTCGAGCTCGCCGAGGTCGGTGTCGAACAGCCACACCATCCGCTCGTTGCGGTCGCTGTCCTTGTTGAAGGCGGGCAGGAATCCGCCGGGACGGTGTGTGACCGAAACCACGGACGCGTCGGCGGGGGCCCGGTTCACGTGCACGTTGAGCGGGTTCATGAAGGTGGCCACCCGGGTCCGCCCGTCCGGCCACGCGTCGATGCTCTGCACGACCCCGTCGGCGGACGCCAGCAGCCCGTCACTCGTGGCCTGCCGCTCGGGATCACGGAAGAACCACAGCAGGCCTCCGGTGACGGCCACCGCGGGGAAGGCGAGCGCCCGTCCTCCAGTGGACCGCCGGGTCAGCCAGGCCGCGGCCAGACTGGCCGCGGCGGCGGGCAGCAGCCAGGAGGGGGTCCCGGCAGCCAGGGTCGGCCGTCGCGTCGGAGACGCCAATGGTTACCTCGCCAGATTACGGTGCGGTATAGATCAGCGGGACCCTACATGAAAGCAGTGCAAAGTGCTGGTAGATCCCGCTGTTCATGCTCGGATACAGGTCCGCGAGTAAGTAGTCCAGAGTACTATCCCGCGGACGCTTCGTGGTGCCACTCGGCACTCCTTGACCGCACAGGGGTCGCTCGCGAAATTTCCCCCCGCAGGGTTAGGAAATCACCGGCCGGTGTTCCGCGCGGCCGCCCGCGGCGCCGCTACGTGGACGATGTCCCTTCCTGGCAGATCCCGAGCCCGCCCTGGACTTCACCGCGCCGGGCGCCTGCGAGCTGACCTTGATGAGCCGCTAAATGCTTTGCCCTTGACGGGGTGCCTGCGGCACAGTGGTGAACGAACGAACGAACGGAACGGCAGAGCGGAGGGGATGGACATGCGGAACATGCGACACCGTCATATGCCCCGTCCCGGGCCGTTCCTCGCGACCTGACGCAGTACGCGTCGGCACGCCGAAGACCGCCCGCGGATCCCGGATCCGTACGGGCGGTCTCTTCGTTCGCCGGGCGGTTCCGGGTGGTTCGTGGCATTCCCTGAACATCTCCGGACATTCCCTGGGTATTTCCAAGGCCTTTCCTGGCGGGGAGGAGTGCTGGTGCGCTCGACGGCCTCATAAACCGTTCCAGGCGGGTTCGACTCCCGCCCTCGCTACGCAGTTCCCTCGTCTCCGTGGTGCAGAGGACAGCACACCTGGTTGCGGACCAGGAGGCGCAGGTTCGAACCCTGCCGGAGACACCGCGCCGGGCTCACCCCAGAGCCCGGCCATGGCGGCCGTGGTGTAGTGGTCTGCACACCAGGTTGTGGCCCTGGAAGGACTCGGTTCGATCCCGGTCGGTCGCCCTCGCAGAACAGATCAACCTCAGGACACCCGGGAGGACGAACCCGGCGGTTAGCCACATGAGGGCCCGAGGCAACGGGGGGCTGGCATGGACAGATCATCCCGGCTGGCTGGGCGGCAGCGTTCTCGGTAGCCGGCCATGGGCATCCGGGGAGGGGTGCAACCGCCGGCGCCAGGGTCGGACGCGAGCTGGCGCGATCAGAGCCCTGCCTTTGAAGCGGTGCAGGGTCTTTCAGCAGCCGGCCAGTCGGGCATCCTGGTCTTGCAGTTCTTGCTGCACTTGGCGGGCAGGCACTGGGTTGCCTGCCGCGGCATGCAGGGCAGCCGCGACGCCGGCGGCGTGGCCGGTGGCCAGTGCCGTGCCCATGACTCTCAGCGAGCCGCCGGCGTACTTGTCGCCGTCTGCAGCGCGCCCGGCTGCGTACAGGTTGGGGGTGTCGGCACTGATCAGCGTGCGCAGCGGGATGTCGAAGGTCTCTTTGTCTTTCACCGGTATCCACGTGCTCGGCGCTCCGGCGGCGTGGTGGTACTCCATCGCCCACGCGCCGAGCGCGACGACGTCGTCGAAGCGCCGACCGGAGGTGATGTCGTCGGCAGTGAGCTGGTAAGCGGCGTTGACGTGCCGCGACTCGCGGGTGCCCAGGAGGGGTCCGGTGACGCTGAGATAGGCATCCTCCCAGCCGCGCATGGTCCGGCAGGCGGCGAGGTATGCCCAGGCCTTCTCGCGGGCGTAATGTTCGGCATCGGAGATGCTGCGCGCCTGCAGGGCGTTGTAATCCGCGTCAACGATGAAGATCCCGATATCGCCAGACAGCGGAAGCCGCGCCATCAGGCTGTCCTCTTTATCCAGTAGCGGGTCACCCTTGAGTTTCGCCGCCCGCACGGCGTAATTCAGGTCATCGTGCGACAGCGTCAGGTCGGCCGGGACCCCACCAAAGCGCATGCCCAGGGTGCCTGTTTCCACGGCACCGTGCGTCCCATACCGGGTCGACGCGCCAGCGAAGGCAGCGAGGTCGCATTCGCCGCTGCCGTCCACCCAGGTACTCGCCGTAACGGTCGCTGTGCCGTTGTGGTCATGCACTGCCGCCGACACCACCTGGCCTCCGTCGCGCGTCGCGTCCGTGATCGTGCTGTGGAAGAAGACGTCCACGCCGGCTCGCTTGGCAACCACGTCGAGGCAGCGTTTGACCGCCTCCGGATCGTGAAGAGCCGCGACACCACGGAAACGCACCTGTTCCACGACACCTCCAATGGCCCGCAGTTCAGCCAATAGCTGCTCCGCGACGCCGAACACCACCTGCCGCGAGCGTTCCGCCTCGGTATACAAGCCGCAGTAAGTGGTGACGCTCTTCATGGTGGCCGCTCCGCCCAGGCAGCCGAACGACTCGAACAACGCGGTACGGGCGCCGGCCTGGGCGGCACCGACCGCAGCGGCCGTTCCGGCTGCCCCGCCGCCGACGACGGCCACGTCATACGTGTGAGCGCTTGTCGGCATGAATCCCCCGTTCGGTAACGGTAAGGGGCTGGCTCATGGCGCAGGCCCGCTGGCGTATGCGCCGGCTCCGGGCTGATTCACACCCCTGCATCGCGGCCGTGGCACCGTCCTTGCTGACGTTCTGGCTCCCCAAGCCTGCAACCGAGTCCGTGCCACCGGCTCGCCGGAAGGTCCCCCGAGGTGTGGCACCGGTTTGTCATGCGGCGAGGAGCAGTCTACCGACGTGCTGCTCGTAGGTGATGGAGCCTGCACCGTCACGTCGAGGGCCGTGGTGGGTTGCTGTCAGCCGAGCTTGGAGCGTCTCGGGAACCGGGGCGACGAGCGGCCTCACCTCGGTGGCTGCCCACCGCCCGCGCCGACCAGCTCGCTTGAGTGATCGCGGTTGAGCAGGAGGGGCAGCCGGGCTGCGCTGGCCGGGTCCGCGGGGATGAAGGCCACGAGGCGCGCGTCGGGCGTGCCGATGAGGTCCATGGTGACGGCTTCGAGGTCGATCCGGCCAGTGCTGGGGTGGCGGCACTGTTTGACGCGCGGGGCGATGGCACGGACCTCGTGTTGGTTCCATCGGGTGCGGAATTCCTCGCTGGAGGAGTTCAGCCGGGCCAGGAGCTCGATGAAATCCGGCCGGCCGACGTGCCGGGCGGTGATCGCCCGGAACTGGGCCACCATGGCGTCGGCATCGGTGCTCCAGTCGAGGAGTCGGCGGCGCATGGCCGGATGGTGGAACAGCAGCCACAGCGTGTTGCGCTCGCCGGCGGGCAGACGCGCGTAGTCGACCGCGAACGCACGCTGGGCGTCGTTCCACGCGAGCACGTCGTAGCGCAGGTTGATGACGTACGCGGGAATGGGATTGAGGGCGTCGAGCATCGTCTGCACCGCCAGGGGGACACCGGCGCCGGCGGACGGCTCCGGGACCAGGACGTCGGTGTACCCGCACAGGGCCAGCAGGTGATCGTGCTCGTCCGGGCCGAGGCGCAGTGCTCGAGTCAGTCCATCGAGAACGGCGAGTGAAGGGCGTGCACCGCGTCCCTGTTCGAGCCACGTGTACCAGGTCGCGCTGATATGCGTCAGCTGGGCGACCTCCTCCCGGCGCAGCCCCGGCGTCCGGCGCCGTTCGCCCGGCGGCAGCCCGACGGCCTGCGGGGTCAGCCGCGCCCGACGGTCCCTGAGGAAGCGCCCCAGTTCTTTGCGCCGCTCCAAGTCGGACATGTACGACTCCCCTGGATGTATTTGGACGTATTTGGAGGTTAGCGGTCGATACCAGGATAAGGCTGTTACTGGTACCAGCCGACTTGCCGGAAGACCCTGGAGGCATGCCTCCCGCGCCCGTCACGTTCCGTGCGGCGCGTTCACACCTGTCGCGTTCACATCTGCGCCTTCACACCTGCAAGGAAACAAGAGCATGGACATCAGCGTCTCGGGCAAGGTCATCCTGGTCACCGGCGCGGGCCGCGGAATCGGCCGGAGCCTGGCCGCCGGATTGGCCGCCGAAGGCGCGCGTACTGCGGTCCTGACCCGTCGGAGAGA
This sequence comes from Streptosporangiaceae bacterium, assembly GCA_025964695.1. Lineage (GTDB taxonomy): Bacteria > Actinomycetota > Actinomycetes > Streptosporangiales > Streptosporangiaceae > Actinomadura_E. Next base: position 109,977 of record JAOPYK010000143.1, read on the forward strand.
GGAAGGAGAGCAACTCGCCGAGGAGATCGGCCGGCTGTCCGGGGCGGGACCGGTGTTCCCGGTCGTCGCGGACGTCAGCGACGAGGATGCGGTCGCGGCCGCCGTGGCACGCATCGACCGGCAGTGGGGCCGCATCGACGCGCTCGTGCACAACGCGGGCTGGATGCCTCCGGCCACTCCTGTCCTGGACACCGACGTCACCCGCCTGCGCGCCGTTCTGGAGACGAACCTGGTCGGCTCGTTCCTGGTCACCAAACACGTGGCCCCGGTCATGATCCGCGGGGGCGGCGGCCGGATCGTCTACATCTCCAGCATGATCGGCGTACAGGCGAATCCGGGCCTGGCCGGGTACGGGGCGAGCAAAGCAGGCGTGAACATCCTGAGCAACGTCGTGCACCGGGAACTGGCGGATCAGGGCGTGCGCACCGCCGCCCTGGCTCCGGGCTTGACCGACACCCCCGGGATGCGCGCCTCCGTAGGGGACGAGTACATCGCCAAGGTGGCGTCGGCCTATCCCGGCGGACGGATCGGTCAGCCCGAGGACGTCCTCGCATTGACCGTCTTCCTGTGCAGCGACGCCGCCCAGCACATCTCCGGAACGCTCCTCCCGGTCCGCCCGATCACGGGGTAGTGCGCTGACCGATTGGGTTCCTCAACTTGAGATTTAACCTCCTGGACGTCGCCGACCAGGATTCTGAGCCACCAGCGGATGTTCCCGCAGCGTCGGTGGCGGAGCCCCCGCCCGCCGCTGACGCCGCACCCACGGTGACCCTTGCCCGCTAGCTGGTCGGCTCAGCCGGCCGGCTCGGGTTCAAGCCGGGGTACGGCCGGATGGCGCAGGTCGGCAGCCCCTTCGCGGCGATGTACACCGCGACCAAGGCCGCCGACGAGCAGCTCACAAGAAGCTGGGCCGCCGAGTACTGGCCGCGCGGGGTGCGCGTTAACTCGGTCGCGCCCGGCGTGACCCTCACCCCCGGCAACGAGGCCCACCGCGCGATGCTCGACGCGATGACCGCCGCGACCCCCGCCGGGGTGGTGATCCAGCCCGACGACATCGCCCAGGCGGTGCTCTACCTCGCCTCCGATGCCGCCGCGATGGTGCACGGCATCACGCTCTACGTGGACGGCGGCATCTCCGCGACCCGCTTGAACTGAGCCTCCGCTCCGGCGGCGCCCGACCCCGCACATGCTTGGCCGCCTGCGGATCAGCGGTCACCATCGTCCGACGCGGTAAAGCTTGCCGTCTCGCCCTTGCGCCGGTGGTAGACGTGCAGCCGGCAGATCAGGCGGATGCATCGGCTCAGGGGTCTATTTCATGCGAATGTGCGGAGTCCGTCCTGACTGCTCCGCCCGTGAAGCCCTCGATTCAGCTCTGGTAAGACTTTAGTCTTGCCCTTTGCTGTGCGCACGACGATCGTGCGCGGCTCACCTCGTGCGCTCACTATCAGGCCCGGTGGTAGAGGGTGCTACCCGAATCTCCGGTGACGCTATTCACCTCACTCGTGTCGATGGTTCTTCCATCGGTCGTGAGCCCTTCGATGACGATGAGATGGCCGGCGGAATTGCTGCCCGAGATCAAGAAGTGCACCGAGTAGGAGTCTGCGGACGCTGCACCGGTGAAGACGTTCATTCCGCCGCTGCTGTTCGTCAGGCGCAGGACAACCCGGCTGGTCGCGGCGTCGTGCTCGATCAGATCGACGGCGGAACCGCTGCTGTTCCATATCCCGGAGATGTTCATGTCCCCGGGCCTGTGATGTGAAGTCACCACAGAACGGGTCATGTCGATGAGACTCTCCATCGCCTGGCCCAGGGAATTCGCGGCGCGGAACATGCTCCCGCCGGCGGGTCTTCCGGCCTTCTCACTCTCCGCTGCGTCAGCGAAATTCTTGAAAGCACCGAATGCCGACTCAAGAAATGACCTCGCATCGTCACGGTCCACCATGCTCGGATACCCCCTGCCAGGTGCACTGTTACGACCGGCTCAAAAGTATCCGCAGGCGCCTTGCGGGGTCAAGGGAAATTCGGGGGAAACGGCGCGGCGCCCGGAGACGGCAATAACAGTGGATCTCGTCCTCACTCTCCAGCGCGAGACCACTCGTGGCCTGCTCGAGATCGACGACACCAAGATCGGTCGGGTCAGGGAACTCAGTGCGTAGAAGGATCGCCGGGTCGTCGGATCGTGGCGGCCTCCGCCGGCAGCTAGATCACGGTCTGCTTCGTGTCACCGGTATCGCTACCGGCTGTACGCGTCCGTTGCCGAACCGAGACAATTAATCTGTCATCGGACATATCTGAAGTTTCGCCATTCTCGTGATCGGCTACTGGGTTGCGGGTGACGGTGTGTGAGGTTAGCTGGTCGTCAGGGGTTGGCGGGTGGGCGGACCCAGAAGCCAGGCACGGAACGCATAGGCGCGCGTCCCGGCCTACGGCACCCAGTTGCGGACCGCGAAGAGGCATCAGTCCGGGGCAGACCCTGATGGTGCGCCGAGGCTGACCATGCCTGGCCGTTGCCGTTTCGACCGGGTTGCGAAAACG
>JAOPYK010000144.1 GCA_025964695.1 Streptosporangiaceae bacterium
ACCAGGTGCACCGGCCGGACCGGGACACCGCGGTCGAGGAGACCCTCTCGGCACTGACCGACCTGCAGCGCCAGGGCAAGATCCGCGCGTTCGGTTCCTCGACCTTCCCCGCCCACGAGATCGTCGAGGCGCAGTGGACCGCGCAGGATCGCGGGCTCAGTCGGTTCGTCACCGAGCAGCCGCCGTACTCGATCCTGGTCCGCGGAATCGAGGCGGACCTGCTGCCGGTGACCCAGCACTACGACATGGGTGTCCTGCCGTGGAGCCCGCTGGCCGGCGGATGGCTGACCGGCCGCTACCGCAAAGGGCGCCAAGCACCGACCTCGCATCGTGCCGAGCGCATGCCGGCCCGCTACGACCTGTCCGATCCAGGCAACCAGCGCAAGCTGGAAGCTGCTGAGGCGCTGGCGGTGGTGGCCGAGAACGCCGGAATGTCCCTGGTCCTCATGGCACTGGCCTTCGTACTGCAGCACCCCGCGGTGACCGCACCGATCATCGGACCTCGCACGATGGAACAGCTCGAATCACAACTCGGCGCCGTCGACGTCACCCTCACCACCGACGTACTGGACCAGATCGACGAAATCGTCCCGCCCGGCGTCACCCTCGCACGCGCGGACAACGGCTACCTGCCGCCAGCACTCCAAGACCCCTTCCTGCGCAGGCGCCGCACGGGCTGACGCCTGGCCCCGGTCGGATGTGCCAGGTCGACGGAACCCGAGTACGTCCCTCGACCCGACAGTGAGTAGGCGCGCAGGAGTCCCATCAGACAACGCCGTGGAGCACCGACATCACGGACGGCGTCAGCGGCGACCGGGGCATCCGGAGCTTCGGGAGTTCCTGCTCGCCACTCGCGGCCGTGTACTCGTCGAGGCGAGTCCTCTCGATCGGATCTGGGGGATCTGGCTGGCCCGTGACGATGAGCGCGCAGCATCTCCGTCTACGTGGCTGGGCCTCAATCTGCTCGGCTTCGCCCTCACGGAGGCGCGGGCGACATCGGCCGGAAAGCGGTGAGGTCATCCCGAGTCCGAAAGTGTGCTCCACCTGCGTAGGCTGACCGCTTCAGGTGGTGGTCCCGCCCCGTTGATTGGGACGATTCTTCTCGACCGGGGTGAACGGAGGCGGGTATGCGCGAAGGGCTCGAACTGGGCGGCCGGTACCGGTTGGTCGAACGGATCGGCAGGGGCGGGATGGGCGAGGTATGGCGCGCCACCGACCTGCGGCTCGACAGGCCAGTGGCCGTCAAGCTGCTGCCCGCCCAGGCCGACGCCGACCCGAAGCTCGTCACCCGCTTCCGGCGCGAGGCGCAGCTCGCCGCCGGTCTCCAGCACCCGGGCATCACCGTCGTCCACGACATCGATGAGCACCCGCCCGAGCAGTTGCTGTACCTGGTGATGGAGCTGCTCGAGGGTGACGACCTCGGGAAGGTGCTGGTCCGGCATCCCGGGGGGCTACCGCTCGACGAGTCATTGTCGATTGCCGTCCAGGTCAGTGGTGCGCTGGCCGCCGCCCACGCGCGCGGAATCGTGCACCGCGACATCAAGCCCGCCAATCTGATCGTCGTCCGGGACGGCTGGGTGAAGATCTGTGATTTCGGGATCGCCCGGTTCGTCGAGTCCGCCACCGGGCTCACCGGGACGGGAATGATCGGCACTCCGATCTATATGGCGCCAGAGCAGTTCTCGACGGGAGAGGTCGACGGACGTACCGACCTGTACGCCCTGGGCTGCCTGCTGCACCAGCTGCTGTGCGGGCGGCCGCCGTTCCCCACGGATCAGGGCATCCCGGTCCTCATCAACGGCCATCTCAACGTGACCCCACCGGGTCCCCGGGCGTTCAACGACGGACTTCCCGAGGACGTGGATCAACTCGTCCGCGAGTTGCTGGCGAAGCAGGCAGCCGACCGCCCCGCCGACGCCGCCACGGTCACCCGTCGCCTGCAGACCCTGCGTGCGGCCCATTCGGGCGTGGTGACCACCGATCCATCGCTAGCCTCGTCCGCTGCGCCCCCAGCCGCCTCGTCCCCGGCCGTACGCCCGGAAGCGCCGTCCCCGGCCGTACGCCCGGAAGCGCCGTCCCAGGGCGTACGTCTGGAGCCGCCACCGCACGCCGTACGCCCGGAACCGACGCCCTCGGAGGTGTGGGCCCCACCAGGATCAGCGGGCTCTCGCGACGCGCTGCTCTCCGATCCCCCTATCGCTGATCTGGAGTACCAGCACCAGATCGCGGTCGAGCACTGCCACGAGGGACGGTTCAACGAGGCCCTGGTACTGGCGGACTACGTGGTGCGGACACGGATGCAAATGCTCGGACCGGAGCATCCCGACACGCTGAGCAGCAGGCAACTCGTCGGAACGGCGTTGTACATGCTGGACCGGGAGGTGGAGGCCGAGCGTGTCGTCTACGGCGCAGCCGAGGCGCGCTCCCGGGTCCTCGGCCAGTACCACATCGAGACGCTGACCAGCTGGCATCTGCTGGCGAAGATCCTCTATATGCTCGGCCGTCACGCGGACGCCCTGCCGATCGCCGCGGGGATCGCGTCGTCGCGCCAGCAGGTCCTGGGCCCCGACGACACGGACACCCTCGACAGCCGCAACACTGTCGGCTGGACTCTGCACATGCTGGGACGGAACGCCGAGGCGCTGCCGTTGGCGTACGACGTCGCGCACGCGCGCTCACGGGTGCTCGGTGCCGACCACGAGGACACCCTCGACAGCCGTCAGTTGCTCGGCTGGATCGATCACGCGCTCGGCCGGTTCACCGAGGCGCACACTCTCGCACTGGAGCTCCACGGGACCTGCCTGCGTTTGTTCGGCCCCGGCGCCGAACAGACTCTCCAAGCCCATAGCCTGCTGCGCGCCAGCGCCACCCGCGCCTCGCGCCGCAGATGAACCGCCGCGAACACGCAGTCCTCCCATTTCTGTACGAATCCTCGTGCGGCCCAGGGTGCGGGAGACGTCATTCGAGCCAGCCGGGCAGGGGCTGGCGGGAGGCCATCCAGTGGACCGGGATGCCTTCCGAGCCGCTCCGGGCGGCGACGATTCCTCCTGCGATGGCGGCGGTGGTGTCCATGTCGCCGCCGGCGGCGACGCAGAAGCCGCCGCCGAAGGATTTGACCGACGCCGTACGCCAGTGGTCCCCGTCGCGGATGCGTTCGAGCAGTTCGAGCGCCCCAGCGCCGTAGCGGCGGCCCACGTCGAATCGAGAGGCGGCCAGCGAGGCGCGCAGCGCCGCAGGCCCGGTCATGCCGGCTCCCCGATCAGGGTGCGGACGAGGTCGCGGTAGTCGTCCTTCATGGGCAGGTCGCGTTCGGTGTGGACGCGGCGGCGGGTGGCGGTGACGTCTTGGCCGGTGATCGGGTCGTGGCCGGCCTTGTCGTAGGGCTGCCACCACAGGCCGATGCCGCGACGCTGCCAGGCGGGCAGCTCGTTGAAGTTGATGCCCCGGGCGTACAGCAGTTCGTTCTTGGCCGCCACGGTGGTGCCCTCCAGAGCGGCGGTGGCGCGCCGTCCGGACTCGCCTTCCTTGCGCAGGGTCCAGTAGCACCAGCCGTTGAGAGCGCACCGGTAGGCGTCGGCCTGCCGCCAGGACAGGTAGTCGACGACATCCGGGAGTCCGGTGCCGATCCAGACCCGGCTGTCGAAGCACACGGGCTCGCCGACGGCGTGGGTGAACGCAGCGGTGGCGATGCTCGCGGAGATCGACACCAGTTTCTCGATCTCTCGTCCGAACAGGTCGAAGGACGGGTCGAAGACGATCGAGATCTCATCGCTCTCGGTGTAGGCGTACCGGCCGTCCAGCTCGGTGAGCAGCGCCTGCGCGGTGTCGGTCATGAGGGCGGAGAAGCGCGGATCGAAGGGCTTGTCGTACCGCCGCTCGGTGAAACGGGAAAAGCTCCGACCGTCCACCCGGACGATCGTCCATGCGCCGGGCGGCAGGGTCAGAGAGTGGAACCACTCCCGTGCCCGCATGTCCGTTTCAAGATCCCGGCCCCGCATCGTCGTTCTCCGTCCCGGTCCTCATGGCGGTCACCTCGAACCCGCCCGTCCCGTCCATCGCAGAACCCGCTGACCTTCGCGCCTGCAACCCGACCAAGATCACCAATTCGGCTGCAGCTGAGTCCGCGATGGCGTCATCCATACCCGCACGCACGGTCCCTCCTGGTCAGCCGCAGTTGCCCCAGGCGGCCGCCGCACTGGTCTGACCGGTGCCGCCCCGGTACTTCACACACTGTCCCTTGGCGTAGAGGTAGACCGGCCCGGCGTAGTACGCGAACGCCCCGTTGTCCGTGGCGCTCTGGCCGTCCTTGCGGGTCAGCGTCGCCCAGACGTTGGTCTTCTTACCCACGTCGACGGTCTTGAGGGTGACGACGCAGTTGTAGCCCGAGCTGTTGTAGAGCTGGTAGACCGAGCCGCCCGTGAACGCGCTGGAACGCTGCCGGTAGTAACCGGAACCATGGCCGCCGGAGTTGCACACCTGTTCCGGAGTGTAGGGATTCTTGACCACGGTGGTCCCCCCACCCCCCGGGCGGCTACCGGCACTGTTGGTGGGCCGGGCTCTCGGGGTCACCGTGGTGGCTGGGGACCGGGTCGGCGATGCGCTCGGCCCGGCGGTCGTGCGGCCCTTATTGCCGCCGGTGCCGCCGGTGCCGCCGGTGCCGCTCTGGCCGTCCTGCCCACCGGCCACCGTGTTTCCCGTGTCCTTGCCGTTGCCCTGTGCCTTCTGACCGGGCAGTGTCCCGGCGGAGCCGGCTGATCGGCCGCCATCACTCCATACGACCGCCCACATCACCGGGATGGCGAGCAGCAGCGCGGCCACGATCGCACCGGCGGCCAGCGGCACCAGTGGGAACCGGCGACCGGTCCGCGGCACCGCTGCCGGCATCGCTCCTGGCATCGCTCCTGGCATCGTCACAGGCGCCGGCACGGAGGGCACGGAGGGCACGGAGGGCACGGCGGGCACGGCGGGCACGGCGGGCACGGCGGCAAGAGGGGGCCCAGGGGGCCCGGGAAGCACGGGGGGCGCGAAGGCCGCGGGCGGTACGGAGGGCACGGACGGTGCCGCAGCGGGGGTCCGCCCGGCGACGGGCATTGGCGCGGCGGTCGCCAGGGGTGGTACGGAGGGCGCCATGTCCATCAAGCGCTCCTGGGCCTCACGTGCGGTGGGCCGCTGGGCGGGGTTCTTGGACAGGCAGCCGGCCACCACTTCACGCAGCGGGCTGGGGAGGGCCCCCAGGTCCGGCTCCGCATGCATGATGCGGTGCATCACGGCGCCCATCTCGTCGTTGCCGAAGGCGGGCCGGCCGGTCGCGGCGAAGACCATCGTGCTGCCCCAGGCGAACAGGTCCACAGCCGGGCCGATGGGTTCACCGCTGAAGTTCTCCGGCGCCATGTACGACGGGGTGCCGACGTTCTGCGTCTCGCCCGCCGCGCCCAGGGCCCGGGCCACCCCGAAATCGATCACCCGTGGGCCGTCGGGGCCGAGCATCACGTTCTGCGGTTTGAAGTCCCGATGAACGATCCCGGCCTGGTGGATCGCGGCGAGCGCGGTAAGGGTGCTGATCGCCAGTCGTTCCAGCGCACCGCCGCCGCGCGGCCCCTCCTCGCGGACCAGGCTGTAAAGCGACCGGCCGGGGACGTACTCGCTCACGATGTAGGGGCGATCGCCCGCCACGTCGGCGTCCAGGACCTGTGCCGTGCAGAACCGGGCGACCAGCTTGGCCACCTCGAGCTCCCGTACGAACCGGGTGCGGGCCCCGGCGTCGCCGGTCAGCCCGGTGTGCAGCAGCTTGATCGCCCGGTACTCGGGGTCTGCGGCTCGGCGCGCCAGGAAGACCGAGCCCTGGCCGCCTTCACCCAGTCTGCCGAGTATCTCGTAGGCGCCCAGCTGCGCGGGATCGCCTGGCCGTAGCGGATGGGCTTCCGGTGTGATCGCTCCTGCCATGACAAATGACCCTATTTGTCACAGTGGGTCGTTCGCACCACACACACGACACGTCACACACCGGACCGGGCGCGGACCGATCAGCCCGCGGTGCTGCCACCGTACGGATCGACGGACGACGTTCCTGGTATTCGAGTAGTTCGTTGCGGCTTGCTCTGACAGTCTGCCGAGGTGCGCGAGTTCTTCCCCTACGGCCTTCGGCTCGAAGGCCGGGAACTGCTGATCGTCTGGTTCGACGGAGGCGACGAACCGGACGGGGTTCTCGTCGGTGATGATGGCCGGGTGATCGTCCAGAGGGACATGGCCGGTCTGCGTGACTATGCCCGCGGCGAGGACCTCGCGATCGATGGCGCCGGCACCGAGGACGTATGGTCCCTGGATCTCGATTCCGTCGCCTTCTGGACCGTCGTCGCGGACGAGGCGAACGTCGACTGCGTCGAACTCCTCAATGCATGGAACCTGTTCGTCGATCTGGCGCACAGTGTGGGCACGGAGTTCGACGATCGCGGTGAGGTCCGTGATCACATCTACGACAAGCTCTTCTGGGGCAACAATCTGCCCGCCATGACCCCCGAGGGAGAGTCCTTCGAGCCGACCTGGTCCGACGAGGAACTGACCGTACTGCGGGACACGATGGCGCGCGGCCTGGAGATCGCACGCCGGTATCTGATCAGCTCATGAGCGAGGCGCTGCTCACCGGTGCTCGCTACCGCACACCGTCCGGGGGCAAGCGCCCGCGTTGCTCGGCGCCGTCGCAATCCAGCACCTCCGACATCGTCGCGGCTGCGCGCAGAGCCGCGACCCGCTCGGCGAGGGTCGTGCGCGGGGTCGGCTCTCGCCGGGAGCGCGTTCACCCTGCCCGCCACAGGACCAGGGCCACGATCAGGTACGGCACGGCTGCGCAGGCGAACAGGGCGCCCGGCCCCGCCCAGGTGGATCCCAGCGCGTAGCCGGCGAAGGTCAGCACCGCCACCACCTCCGCGCCGAAGCCCGCCATCGAGATGACGGTCGCACGGGCCTGGTCCGCGATGTGGTCCTGCAGCAGGGTCTCGGCGGCGACCATCGCCCACTGGAAGATCCCGAACGCGACGGCGACGAGCACCAGCCCAGCCGGCCGCCCGTTCAGCGATCCGAGAGCCAGGGATCCGGCCGCGAACGCCAGCGCCGGAGCCACCCACCGGGTGCCATGACCGGCGAACCATCCGCCCACCGCGGCCCCCGCCGAGACCAGCAGCACCAGCAGCGGTACCGCCGGCGCGCCGACACCCGTCGACTGCGCGAGCAGGGGGATGTACTCGTCCAGCGCACCCAGCCCCATGAGCACCGCGGCGAGCACCAGGGAACGCAGCACCACGGGTGATCGCCGGACGGCGGCCAGCCCGCCACAGAGCACCGTGCGGTAGGTCTCTTGCCGCTCGCCCGAGCGTTCGCGGGACTCGGGGAACGACCACCCCAAGGGGATACCGAGCAGGGTCGTGGCGACGCTCACGATCCCCACCGCCCGGTAGCCGCCCGCGGCGAGCACCGGTGAGGCAAGGCCACTGGCTGCCATGATCGCCGTCATGCTGATCGCCTGTGACCGCCCGATGAGGCGCCCGTACGCGCCCGGTGCGCCCAACCGCACCAGTTCCTCGTACACCAGCGCCTGCAGGGTGCCCGAGCGCAGCGCCGTGGCGGCGCCCCACAGCACGAAGCCGAGCGCGAAGGAGGGATAGGACGGGAGGAACGTCCACAGGGCGTACCCCGCCGCGGCCAGCGCGGGTGCGATCATCAGCAACCGCCTGCGGGAGAAGACGTCCGCCCACAGGCCGGACGGCACCTCCAGCGCGAAAGAGGTCACCGACCAGATGATGAACAGCGAGGAGACCTCGGCCGCCGACAGCCCGGTCTCGGTGAACAGCACCGCGTAGACCGGATAGAGCAGCACGAAATCTTCGAAGAACGCGTAGGCATAGAGCCTGCGTGCGAATCCCGATTCAGGTGAGCGTCAATGTCGCCAGGTCATGCGCGCAGCCTAAGTCGTCGCCGCCGTCCCGGGCGAGCGATTTTCGCGCGATGTGCCGGCCGGTCGTGCAACTCGTCCCCGACGGCCGATGGATCAGCGAACGCCACGTGGACGGAACTGGATGCTGATCCGTGGGCCCGTGGAGCGTGCGGTCTTCGGGATCGCGTGCTGCCAGGTGCGCTGGCAACTGCCGCCCATCACGATGAGGTCGCCATGGCCGAGGTGGTGGCGCAAGGTCGTCCCGCCCCCGGACGGCCGGAGCAGAAGGGTACGAGGCGTGCCGATCGAGATGATCGCCACCATGGTGTCCTCGGTCCTCCCGCGACCTATTCTGTCGCCGTGCCATGCGACGCTGTCCCTGCCGTCGCGGTACAGGCACAAGCCTGCGGTGCGAAACGGCTCGCCCAGCTCCGCTTGGTAGTGCGCGTCGAGCGCCTGCCTGGCCTGATCGAGTACGGGATCGGGCAGCGGCTCGTCCTCAGCGTAGAAACTGAGCAGCCGGGGGACGTCCACGGTCCGCTCGTACATCTTCCGTCGCTCTGCACGCCACGGCACGGACGCCATCAGCCGATCGAACAGCACGTCGGCACCGGCGATCCAGCCTGGCCGGACATCGATCCAGGCCCCGTGGTCGAGAAGCGTCCGCCGCACCGACGAGCCGAGCGGACCCGGGCCGGCCTCGTCGCAGAAGTCCAGTAGCGAGCCCTGGAATGCGCCTGTCATACGCCGAGCCTACGCGGTCTTCAAACATGCGTTCGACACATGGGCCGGTGCCCGGCAGTCGCAGGCCCACGCCTGCCGGGTACCGGTATCCCGGTGATCAGTCGACGGCAGGGCGCTGCTCGTCACCCCGTTGAAGGACCTCGTCCCGGTGACCGGCTTCTGGGCCGTGGAGTGGGGTACCGGTGACGGCGGACCCGGCGCCGACGCCGAGGCGGTGAAGGCGGTGGCCGTTGCGGCCGTGAGCGCCGCGGCGGCGGCGATGGCGGCGATCCCGGCGTGTTCGGCGAATGCCGTTCTCGTGGTGTCTTCGCTCCCTGTTGTTCCGGTCGATCTGTCGTCGTGCCCGCGGGCCCCGTGGAAAAAAAGGACAGGTCCGTCGAACCTTTGCGTGCTCGGCCCCCGTACTGCCTGCCAACCGGGATCAAGTGGTTGTCCCGGTGCGGTCATCACCGATACGCGGAGGACATGATGAAGGAAATCCAGCGATGGGCCATACCGGCGTGCGCCGTGGTCGCAGCCGGGACGATTTTCGTCGTGTACGGCGGGAGCAGCGGCAACGCCTCAAACGCCTCAGGCAAGACCCGGGTCAGCGAGACCCCCAGCGACTACCCCGGTGCCGATCCCACGGGCGCCGCGGTGGGGAACACCACGAAGAAGCTGGAAGTGGCCAGTGACGGCAAACTCGGCAAGATCGTGGTCGACGACCAGGGCCGTACTCTGTACCGCTTCGACAAGGACAGTGCCAAGCCGTCGTCGGTCAGCAACTGCAAGGACGCTTGTGCGACCGCCTGGCCGCCGGTGACGGCGGACGACAAATCCGTGTCGGTCAAGGGCATGGACTCCAAGCTCCTGGGCACGCTCGCCCGCCCTGACGGCACGGTCCAGCTGACCTTGGCCGGCTGGCCGCTGTACCGCTACGCCAAGGACGCCAACCCGGGCGACACCAACGGGCAGGGCGTCGGCGGCGTCTGGTTCGTCAGCGCCCCCACCGGCAAGAAGGCCACCACCGCACAGGTGGCCGCCCCCGCCGCCCCGGCGGCCCCCAAGGCCGGCAAGGTCCTGCTGCGCGTGGTGAACGACCCCAAACTCGGCAAGATCGTGGTCGACAGCTCCGGGCGTACGCTCTACCGCTTCGACAAGGACATTCCCAAGCCCGCCGGCAAGGCGATCTCCAACTGCCTGGGTGCCTGCGCCAAGGCCTGGCCGCCGGTGCTGTGGACCAAGGGCTTCAAGGTCGTCGGGCTCGACCGCGCGCTGGTGACCAACATCATGCGCAAGGACGGCAAGTGCCAGATCGCGCTGAACGGCTGGCCGCTCTACCGCTTCGCCAAGGACAACGCCCCCGGCGACACCAACGGGCAGGGCGTCGGCGGCATCTGGTTCGTCAGCAACCCCCTCGGCAAGAAGGCCCTCGCGTCCTCGGGTTCGGGCGGCGGCTCCGGGTCCGGTGGTGGCTCGGGTTCGGGCGGCTACGGTGGTGGCTCGGGATACTGATGCCGCGCTGGACTCGGCCTGAGACCTGCGGGGATACTGATCGGTATGGGCAGGGGGTCGAGCCGTCGCCTGCCGATCGACGCAGAGGTGAGGGTGATGGGCATCGTGTCGCCGGGATTCTCCGGCCGTCGCCGTACCGGGGCCCCCGAGCTGCCACCGGGGCAGTACCTCACCGAGGACTTCCCGGTGTTGTCGGCCGGCCCGACCCCCCGGGTCGCCCGCGACGCCTGGGAGTTCACCATCACCACCGAGGCCGGCGTGCGGCACCGGTGGGACTGGACGGCGTTCCGTGCCCTGCCGGCGGAGCGGTTCACCGTGGACCTGCACTGTGTCACCAAGTGGTCGAAGCTGGGCACCGCCTGGGAGGGCGTGTCACTGGACACGTTGTTCGCCGACGTGGAGAGCACCGCGGAGTACGCGCTGGCACACTCCTACGGCGGCTACACCACCAACCTTCCCGTGCAGGATCTGCTCGACGGGCAGGCATGGATCGCCTTCCGGTACGACGGTGAGGAACTGAACGCCGAGCACGGCGGGCCCGCGCGGCTGCTCGTACCCCACCTCTACCTCTGGAAGAGCGCCAAGTGGGTGCGCGGCCTCCAGCTCCTCGATGCCGACGAGCCGGGGTTCTGGGAGACTGCGGGCTACCACGACTACGGAGATCCATGGCGCGAGCAGCGGTACTGGGGCGACTGACCTGGCGGGTCGGCACTGTGGTGGCCGTCAGACAGGAGACCGCCACGGCCCGGACCATCGTGCTCGAGGTCCCGGACTGGCCCGGCCACCTGGCCGGTCAGCACGTCGATCTGCGGTTGACCGCCGCCGATGGCTACTCCACTCAGCGTTCCTACTCCATCGCGTCGGCTCCGGAGGGCGGCCGCCTCGAGCTCACCGTCGAGCAGGTCCCCGATGGGGAGGTGTCCCCGTACCTGGCCCAGGTCCTGGCCGTCGGGGACCCGGTGGAGCTGCGCGGCCCGGTCGGCGGCTGGTTCGTCTGGCGTCCGGCGACGCCCGACCCCGTGCTGCTGGTCGGCGGCGGCTCGGGACTCGTACCGCTCATGGCGATGATCCGCACCCGCGCCGCGAACGACAGCCGGGTGCCTTTCCGGCTGGTGTACTCCCTGCGCGACCCGCAGTCGATGCTCTACTCGGAGGAGCTGCGCCACCGCGGCCGGCACGACCCCGGGCTGGACGTCGCCTACGCCTACACGCGCGGGGTGCCCGAAGGGTGGCCCCATCCGCCGAGCCGGATCGGCGCCGATCTGCTCACGGCCAACGGCTGGCCGCCCGAACTGAACCCGGCCTGTTTCGTGTGCGGGCCCACCGGCTTCGTGGAGACCGCCGCCGAACTGCTCGTCGACGCCGGTCACGACCCCGCCCGGATCCGCACCGAACGCTTCGGCCCCAGCGGAGGACCGCGATGACCGACGACCGCACCGATGCCCATCTCGACGCTCATGCCGACGCTCATGTCGATACGAATGCCGCCGCGGCCGCGCTGCGGGAGGTCTTCACCGTCGACATCACGGCGGCCATCGGCCGGTGTGCGGGCTGCGGGCGTACCGGGGCCATGGCCGAGACGCATCTCTACACCCGATCTCCCGGGCTGGTCGGACGCTGCCCGGGATGCGACACGGTGCTGTTCCGGCTGGTACGCGCCCCCGGCCGGGCGTGGCTCGATCTGCGCGGGCTGACCTGCCTGGAGATCGCGCTGCCCGAGGACCCGTGAGGGGCGCTTCGGCGCGCCGATCGGTACAAGGGTTCAGCTCAGCGGGCGGCGGCCGATGAAACCCAGCTCGCTCAGGTGATACCAGGCCAGCTCCCGGTCGCCTTCGAGCCAGCAGAGCCGGACCGAGCGGCCGTCGATCCGGGCCGGGAAGTCGATCAGTAATGGGGCAAGGCCCTTGACCTCGATGCCCTGCTCGCCGAACCAGGCGAGGTGCTCCTCCAGCCGGGCCTCGTACGCCTTCGCCTCCGGGATGCCGCCGAACGGTGAGGAGCCCTCGGTGTTCAGCTCGTGGGCGAGCTCGGCGAGGTCGGCCCGCAGCCGTACGATCTCGTCCGCTTTGGAGAGCACCTCGGGCATCAACGCGCGGGCCTCCGCCAGGGTGAACTCCCGCTCGCTCGTCGCCATGGCCGCTCGCTCCTCGATGGTCGTCCGCACTCCCTGCTCCGAACGCTATCGAGCCTTCGCCGGGAGCCGCCCGGAGGGCTGCGGGGACGCCCCCGCCCACGCCGGAGTGGTGAGGGCATCCCCGCCGCCCCGCCGCCCGGCCGCGCAGGGCCGCTCCGGGGTTTCAGGAGTCCGAGCCGGTCGTAGTGGTGCAGGGCCCGGACGGTCAGCCCGGTCGCCTGCGCCAGCTGGCCCACCCGCCAGATCCGGCCGGGGGCCTGTCTTGGTGTCATGCCTGCGACGCTGGAACCTGACGTCGCGTCAGGTGCAAGGCGGCAGAGCCTCGCGGTTTTGTCCGCCGGGGATGATTATCTGGGGGGACGGCGACGATGGCGGACTCGACGAGGAGGCGGCATGGCAGCGGGTGTACGGCTGGGGCGGGTGATCGTGCTGGTGCGGGACTACGAAGAGGCACTGGAGTTCTATACCAAGTCCTTCGGCTGTGAGGTGCTGGAGGACCGGCCCGGGCCGACGGATCTGCGCTTCGTCCATGTCCGCTTTCCCGGGGACGAGGCAGCGATCTGGCTGCTGCGTCCTGGCAGCGCCGCCAACATGGACCGGATCGGCGCACAGACCGGGGGCGAGCCGGTCGCCGTGGTCTACACCGACGATCTCAAGGCGCTGGCCGCCGAATGGCAGGACCGCGGGGTCCGCTTCAGCGTCGATCCCTATGACGCGGAGGGCGCCGCCGTCTGCCACGTGCTGGACCTGTACGGCAACGAGTTCGTGGCGGTGCAGCTCCCCGGCTGATCGGCCGGTACGGGCCCGTACGAGCCGGTTCAGTCACCGGGCTCGGGCGCGTGCGGGTCATGGCGGGGGAAGAGCAGGACCGCGGTGGCCGCCACCCCGAAGCCCAGCACCCGCAGTGCGACCCGGCCACGGTCGTCCGGCCACGGTTCGCCGTACAGCATCGTGCCCACCAGCAGCAGGTACGTCTTGGCGGTGATGGTCATCACCGTGGCCACGATCGAAACCCGGGCCCGCTGGAACCCCAGTTGCAGGATCCCGAAGCCGAGGGCCGCGGCCAGCACGGTGACGTACGGATACGGCGTGTGCAGGATTTCGAGTCCGTGCGCGTGGGAGACGCTCCAGCCTTTGATGGCCAACTCGGCGCAGCCCACCGGGAGGCCCGCGCTGATGCCGTAGGCGATCCCGGAGACACGCCGCGCGTGCCTGCCGTCCGGGCGATGGTCCCCGAAGAGCATGACCAGGAACGGCAGGGCCAGCGCGGGCACCACCACCGCCGCCAGCTTCCACGGCGCCACGGAGATCGCCTTGATCGGTGGGGGCGAGCCGATCGAGAGTGCGATCAGGAGTATGGCCGCCGCGATGAGCAGCAGGCTGATCCACTCCCGGAGTGTCAGGCGCTCGCCGAAGAAGACCACCGCGATCACCAGCAGTGGCACCAGCCCGGATACGAAGATCGGCACGGCCACGCTGAGCGGCACCTTGGACAGCGCGACGATCTGCAGGGACAGCCCGCCCAGCACTAGGCAGAGCCCGGCCAGGAAGATCCAGTCGCTCAGAACGTGCCAGACCAGGTGCAGGATGCGGTTGACGCGAAGCGGTTCCGCTCGGTCCGCCGCCACCTTGAAGATGGCGAAGCCGAGGTAATAGAGGGCGGTGGCCGCGAAGGCCGCGAGCGCCCCGGTCATGCGATCTTGTGCACAGGTGCCACGTGCTCCTCCTTTCAGAGCGGGGGCCGAACGCACGTTACTGGCGGCACGCCATGAAATCCATGGTGTTACATCAGCAGATTTCAAGACTTGTCAGTGCGATGCGGACTGCGAGCGATTCGTACAACAGATCGATCACAAGGGGAACGTTTCTCCGCCTTCCTCGCTCCAATGGTCAAGAACAGACCGTCACAGACGCCGGTGGTTCGGCCGATTTGCGGTGTCAAGTGGGCTTCTGGCCCATAATGTCGCGATCATCTGTCGCGGGAGGTTGAGTGAACTACTCGGGTGTGCCGAGGGGCAGGCGGCGGACTCCGCTGTGGCCCTTCTTCGTGACTGCGGTGCTGGTCGCTTTGGTCGCGGCCGGATTCGTGGTCTTCTTGAGCGGCAGTGGGAAACCGGATTGCAAGGGGACCGTACGGCTCCGGATGGCGGCCTCACAGGACACGGTCGGGTTGCTGCAGCGGGCGGCGGACGACTATGGCAGGAAGCACGCCGTCGCGGGCAAGTGCGTCGCGGTGACGGTCGACTCCAAGAACTCGGGTACGGCCATGAACGCCCTGCTCCGGGGCTGGGACGAGACCACGGACGGACCCCGGCCGGACATCTGGAGCCCCGCGTCCAACGTCTGGGTGACCCTGCTGCGGCAGCGCGCCCAGGGCACCGACAAGTCGATCCCCGTGGCGCAGGGCACTCCACAGCCGATCATGACGTCGCCGTTGACCATCGCGATGCCGCAGCCGATGGCCCAGGCCATCGGCTGGCCGGCCAAGGCGATCGGCTGGGAGGATCTGGCGAAGCTGGCCCAGGACCCGAAGGGCTGGGCGAGCTACGGGCACCCGGAGTGGGGCAGGTTCAAGCTCGGCAAGACCAACCCGAACCTGTCGACCTCCGGTCTCAACGCCACCGTCGGCGCCTACTTCGCGAGTGCCGGGACGACGGCCGATCTCACTGAGGACGACGTCCTGAGCGCCAAGAACCAGACCTTCGTCCGCAACCTCGAGCGCGCGATCGTGCACTACGGCGACACGACCCTGACCTTCCTGTCGGCCCTGCAGCGGGCCGACGACAAGGGCCGCGCGCTGTCGTACATCTCCGCGGTGACCGTCGAGGAGGACTCGGTCTGGGCCTACAACCAGGGCGATCCGACCGGCGATCCCGGACTGATGGGCAAGCATCCCAAGCCGAGGACCCCCCTGGTCTCCATCTATCCCAAGGAGGGCACGATCTACTCCGATCATCCGTACGTCGCCCTCAACTGGATGGATCCGGAGAAGCAGAAGGCCTCCGACGACTTCCTCACGTACCTGCACGGTGCCGAGGCGCAGAGCGGTTTCCAGAAGTTCGGCTACCGGGGCTGGCAGGGCAAGCCGGGCAGCGAGATCAACCAGAGCAACGGCCTGCTGGCCGACGGGCCGAAGACCACGCTCAACCTCCCCTCGGCCGCCGTGCTCAGCAAGCTTCTGGACGCCTGGGGCGAGCTGCGCAAACCCGCCAAGGTGCTGCTCGTGGTGGACCGCTCCGGCTCGATGAAGGAGGGCGTGCCCGGCACCGGCAAGACCAAGCTCGACCTGGCCAGGTCCGCGGCGGCCGATTCGCTCGGCGAGTTCCGCGGCCAGGACAAGGTGGGGCTGTGGATGTTCTCCTCGCGGCTCAGCGGGGAGCAGGACTGGCAGCAGCTGCAGCCCATCGCGCCGGTGGACCCCGGTCATCGCGGTGCGCTGAAGCAGTCCCTGGCCGCGTTGGGCGCCGGTGGCGGCACCGGGCTCTACAACACCACCGCCGCGGCCTACGACGCGATCAAGGCCGGCCGGGAGGAGAACTCGATCAACGCGGTCGTCGTCCTCACCGACGGCAAGAATGAGCGGCCCGGCGGCCTGGACCTGCCCGCGCTGATCAGCAAGCTCTCCGACCGGCAGGGTGAGCCGGTCCGGGTCTTCACCATCGCCTACGGGCAGGACGCCGACCAGAACGTGCTCCGGCAGATCGCGGAGACGACCGATGGTGCCGAGTACGACTCGTCGAATCCGAACGGAATCCGCGAGGTCCTCACCGAGGTTGTATCCAACTTCTGATGATTTGCCGAGTTATTTCGGATGATGTCGTGATTGAGATGAGATCTGGCGGTTAACATCACGCCCGTCGGGGGCGCGATCCCCCGTGTCTGAAGAGGAGGCAATATGGCGGGCAAATTCGTACTAAAGCAGGACAGGGCCGGCGAGTTCCGGTTCAACTTGGTGGCCTCGAACGGCCAGGTCATCGCGTCCAGCGAGGGCTACAAGACCAAGACGGCCGCGCTGAACGGCATCGACTCGGTGAAGCGGCATGCCCCCGAGGCGAGCACGGACGACCAGACGGCCTGAGCGGCCCGATCGCCGGCCGCCGGAAAAAGGGCGTTCCCCATGCGGGGAGCGCCCTTTCCGGTGTCCGCGGACACCCCTTCCGGCGCGGTGGAAGCACGCCCGGTCGCCCGGGGTGTCCGCAGTCGGCGCCGGAACCCCCTAGACTTGGCCGCGCGAAGCCGTGCGGACGCCTGTTCAGCGTGCCTGCCGACAGGCCGACTGCCAGGCTGATAATGCGTCGAAACGCCGCGGCGATTCATGAACCTTTTGCCGCGATCGCGCCGGATCAAGGAGACCTGCCCCAGTGAAGACCGATGTCGAGGAGCTGACCCCCACGCGGGTGAAGCTCACCATCGAGGTGCCGTTCGAGGAGCTCAAGCCGAGCCTCGACAAGGCGTACAAGGCGCTCTCGCAGCAGGTGCGCCTCAAGGGCTTCCGCCCTGGCAAGGTGCCTGCCCGGCTGATCGACCAGTACGTGGGCCGTGGTGCGGTCCTGCAGGAGGCCGTCAACGACGCGCTTCCCGAGCTGTACGGACGTGCCGTCGAGGAGACCGAGCTGTTCGTGCTCGGGCAGCCGGATGTCGAGATCACCAACCTCGACGACGGCAACGAGTTCGCGTTCACCGCCGAGGTCGACATCCGGCCCAAGTTCGAGGTGCCGGACTACGAAGGCCTCGAGGTCACCGTCGAGGACGCCGTCGTCACCCCGGACGAGGTCGAGGAGACCATCGGCAACCTGCGTGAGCGGTTCGCCCAGCTCAAGGGTGCGGACCGGGCGGTCGAACAGGGGGACTTCGCCTCCATCGACCTGTCCGCGCAGATCGGCGAGGACGACGTCGAGGACGCCCGCACCAGCGGCTACTCCTACGAGGTCGGCAGCGAGAGCTCCGTGGCCGGCCTGGACGAGGCGCTCGTGGGTCTCAACGCCGGGGACGTCAAGACCTTCACCAGCACCCTGGTGGCCGGTGAGCACTCCGGCGAGGAGGCCGAGATCACCGTCACGGTGCAGAGCGTCAAGGTCAAGGAGGTCCCCGAGCTCGACGACGACTTCGCCCAGCTCGCCAGCGAGTTCGACACGATCGGTGAACTGCGGGCCGACGTGCGCAAGCGTCTGGAGCGGCAGAAGCGCCTGCAGCAGATCGCCTCGGCCCGGGACAAGGCTCTGGAGGCCCTGCTCGACCAGATCGACATCCCGCTGCCGGAGAGCGTGATCGAAAGCGAGATCGCGCGCCGCAATGAGCAGCTCGACCAGCAGCTCCAGTACGCAGGGCTCACCAAGGACGACTACCTCGACTCCGAGGAGAAGACCGCCGAGGAGTTCGACACCGAGATCGCCGACGCCGCCCGGCTGGCGGTCAAGGGCGGCTTCGTGCTCGACCAGCTCGCGCTCCAGGAGGAGCTGGGCGTCGAGAACGAGGAGCTCAGCGAGTACGTCGTCACCCAGGCCATGCAGATGGGCCTGCAGCCGCAGCAGCTCGCCCAGCACCTGACCGAGAGCGGGCAGATCCCGGCCCTGGTCTCGGAGGTGCTCCGCACCAAGTCGCTGGACGTCCTGCTCGAGCATGTGAAGATCAAGGACGAGTCCGGCGCCGAGCTCGACCTCGAGACGCTCCGCGGTGAGCTCGAGGGCGAGGCCGAGGCCGGCGAAGAGGCGGACCAGGAGGCGCAGGCCGCCGGGGCGGCGACCGGCGAGCCCGCCGCAGCCGCCGACGCCGAGCCCGAGCCCGAGCCCGAGGTTGGGGAGAAGAAGACCGAGGACTGATCCATCGTTCCTCTCCAGGCTCCAGACGGGCTGGTACCGCACTTGCGGTACCGGCCCGTACCGCTTTTGGCTCCGCTGGATCCGGCGGCACCGCACCCACCCCGGCGCCGCCCTGAAAGCGGCCGGGGCGTCAGAGCGGGCCTGCGAGCGATCGCCATGAATGGATACGCCCCGAGCGAAAAGGCGGCCCTCGCGGCATGATCGGTCCGCCCGGCGCGTTAATGTCCAATCATCGGACCTGATAGCGACCGGAGGAACACCACGTGAGCCAGCCTCCGACTTTTGATGAGTCGACGCGGATCCTGTCAAGGGGTGGCGATGTTTCGCTGCTTCCCCTGGGAGAGATGCTGTTCCAGCGGCTGTTGCGAGAACGCATCATCTTTCTGGGCCAGCAGGTTGACGACGACATCGCCAACCGCATCTGCGCCGAACTGCTGCTGCTGTCCGCCGAGGACGGCAAGCGCGACATCTTCCTGTACATCAACTCGCCCGGCGGCTCGGTGACGGCCGGCATGGCGATCTACGACATCATGCAGTACGTCCCGAACGACGTGGCCACGGTGGGCATGGGCCTCGCCGCGTCGATGGGGCAGTTCCTGCTCTGCGCGGGCGCCAAGGGCAAGCGGTACGCCCTGCCACACGCCCGGATCATGATGCACCAGCCGTCCGGCGGCATCGGCGGTACGGCCTCGGACATCAAGATCCAGGCCGAGCAGATGCTCTTCGTGAAGAAGACGCTCGCCGAGCGGATCGCCTTCCACGTCGGGCAGCCGCTGGACCAGATCGAGCGGGACTCCGACCGGGACCGCTGGTTCACCGCCGAGGCCGCCAAGGAGTACGGCTTCGTCGACCACGTGGTGCTCAGCGCGACCCAGGTGCCCTCCGAGGGCTCCGTCTCCTGAAGACGCCCGAATGAGTAGCGGAGGCACTGACATGAGTGATCTGATCCTGCCGAACGGCCCTGCCGGCGCGGATGGTGTGACCCGCCAGCCGATGCAGAGCCGGTACGTCCTTCCGTCCTTCGTGGAGCGGACCACGTACGGGATCAAGGAGATGAACCCGTACAACAAGCTCTTCGAGGAGCGGATCATCTTCCTCGGCGTGCAGATCGACGACGCGTCGGCCAACGACGTGATGGCGCAGCTGCTGACCCTGGAGTCGATCGACCCCGACCGGGACATCAGCATCTACATCAACTCGCCCGGTGGCTCGTTCACCGCCATGACGGCGATCTACGACACGATGCAGTTCGTCAAGCCGGAGATCCAGACGGTGTGCATCGGCCAGGCCGCCTCGGCCGCGGCCGTGCTGCTGGCGGCCGGCACCGCCGGTAAGCGGGCGGCTCTGCCCAACTCGCGGATTCTGATCCACCAGCCGGCCACCGAGGGGACCTACGGTCAATCGAGCGACATCGAGATCCAGGCCCGTGAAATCATGCGGATCCGGGAGCTGCTGGAGACGATTCTCGCTCGTCACAGCGGCAAGACCATGGAAGAGGTCCAGCATGACATCGAGCGCGACAAGATCCTGACGGCCGCCGAGGCCAAGGAGTACGGACTGATCGACGATGTCTTCGGCGGCACCAAGCGGCGAGCCGAGGTAGTGTCGTCATAAGAAGGCGGGAGGCGAGGGTGACCCCCGAGCCTCCCCGTCAAACTTCCGAACGAGGGGCCCACCAAGTTCCTCGGGGACGGTAACGTCGAAGAGAACTCGAAAGCCGGAACGTCGAGGGCCATCAGGTCGCATCTGCGCCGCAGCCTCTCGGGCGGGCGGTCCACGTAAAGGAGACAGTTGGGTGGCACGCATCGGCGACGGTGGTGATCTGCTTAAGTGCTCGTTCTGCGGAAAGAGCCAGAAGCAGGTCAAGAAGCTCATCGCGGGCCCGGGCGTGTACATCTGCGACGAGTGCATTGATCTCTGTAACGAGATCATCGAGGAGGAGCTCTCCGAGACCTCCGACTTGAAGTGGGACAACCTGCCCAAACCGCGGGAGATATACGAGTTTCTCGACTCCTACGTGATCGGTCAGGATTCCGCCAAGAAGGCACTGTCCGTCGCGGTGTACAACCACTACAAGCGAATCCAGTCCGGGGACGGCCGGGATGATGCGGTCGAATTGGCCAAGTCGAACATCCTCCTGCTGGGCCCGACCGGGTCCGGCAAGACCCTGCTTGCGCAGACGCTCGCCAAGCTGCTGAACGTGCCGTTCGCCATTGCGGACGCCACCGCGCTGACCGAGGCCGGCTACGTCGGGGAGGATGTCGAGAACATCCTGCTCAAACTGATCCAGGCGGCCGACTACGACGTCAAGAAGGCCGAGACCGGGATCATCTACATCGACGAGGTCGACAAGATCGCGCGCAAGAGCGAGAACCCGTCGATCACCCGGGATGTCTCCGGGGAGGGTGTGCAGCAGGCGCTGCTGAAGATCCTGGAGGGCACGACCGCGAGCGTGCCGCCGCAGGGCGGCCGCAAGCACCCGCACCAGGAGTTCATCCAGATCGACACCACCAACGTGCTGTTCATCTGCGGTGGGGCGTTCGCCGGCCTGGAAAAGATCATCGAGCAGCGGGTCGGCAGGCAGGGCATGGGCTTCGGCGCGGTCATCCGTTCCAAGGTCGACTTCGTCGAACGGCCGGACATCTTCGCCGACGTCATGCCGGAGGATCTGCTGAAGTTCGGCATGATCCCGGAGTTCGTCGGCCGGCTTCCGGTGATCACCTCGGTGCACAACCTCGATCGTGAAGCCCTCATCAACATCCTCACCGAGCCCAAGAACGCGCTGGTCAAGCAGTACCACCGGCTGTTCGAACTGGACGGTGTGGACTTGGAGTTCACGACCGACGCGTTGGAGGCCATCGCCGACCAGGCCATACTGCGGGGCACCGGTGCCCGTGGGCTGCGGGCGATCCTGGAGGAGGTGCTCCTCTCGGTGATGTACGAGGTGCCCAGCCGCCATGACGTGGCCCGGGTCGTCATCACCCGCGAAGCGGTGCTGGAGCACGTGAACCCCACTCTGGTGCCGCGTGAGCGGACCACCAAGCGGGAGCCTCGCGAGAAGAGCGCCTGACGACGACATAGCTGTAGAACGACGAACGCCCCGGTGGAGTTTCAACTCCGGCGGGGCGTTCTGTCGTTCCGGGTCATTCGCCTCCGAGGCCGGCCTCGCGGGCCAGCACGATTGCCTGGGCGCGGTCGGCGACGTGCAGCTTCATGAAGATGTTGGACACGTGGTTGCGCACGGTCTTGGGGCTGAGGAAGAGCGCACCCGCGATCTCCTGGTTGTTGCGGCCCTGGGCGATCAGTTCGAGGACCTCCCGTTCCCGGTCGGTCAGCTCCGGAAAGGCCGTCCGTTTGGGATCGGGCATGCTGGAGAAGAACGCCAGCACTCGGCGCGCGATCTCCGGGCCGTAGATGGCCTCCCCGGCCGCGACGGCCCGGACCGCACGGGCGATCTCCTCCGCCCCCGACTCCTTGAGCAGGTAGCCGCGGGCGCCGGCGCGCATGGCGGCGAAGACGGAGTCGTCGTCGCGGAACATGGTGAGCACCAGGACGCCGATGCGCGGGCTGGTGCGGGCGATGGTGCGGGTGG
>JAOPYK010000163.1 GCA_025964695.1 Streptosporangiaceae bacterium
CGGAGGTCAATGGGTCTCCCAAAAGGAAAAGCCCCGGCGACAAGGCCAGGGCAATGGGGGGTGGAAGGGGTCAGGCTCGGTCAGGCTCGTGCTGCTCGCGCCCGTCGAGCGCATGGTGGACGATCAGCCAGCGGACCGACCCGTCGTCTTGCTTCACCGGCTGTGACCTCGGACCGCACACACAGTCCTCCGTCGTCGGATGGTCGATCAGGTCATCAACAGGGACGACGTGAAGGCTCATCGGGGCCTCCTACCGGGTGCTAGGTCCCGCCTTGTGGACCCACATCAGGGCCCGTTCCATGTCGTTGATCGCTTCGTCGTGTGCGTGGCCTTGGCGGGCGCGGACGAGGATCTCCTGGCCGACCATCAAGAACAGCCCGGACATGTGTTCGTTGAACCGGCGGGCTTCCTCGTTCTCGGCTGGGACCGTCGCGAACCGGCGGTTCAGCTCGTGGAGATCGATCGTTCAGCCCTTCGGGGGTGGGGCAGGGGCGGTCGAACAAGACTATCGGCGAGGGGTGACAGCCCATCACTTCCCCAAGCGGGGAAGCGATGCCAGGATCCGCCCCGAGGTCAGCTCACCTCAAACGCGACGTGCACGTCTCCGGCGTCCTCGCGGCGCACCGAGATGCCCGTCGTGTTACCCGGGTCGGTGAACGTGACCACGGCCTGGCCCTTGCTGGAGTCGACCGTCACCTGGTCGACCTTCCAGGAACCGCCGCCGTGGTAGACCGCCACCCGCAACGCGGCCGGCGGCAGATTCTGCAGGCCGTTGTCGGCGATGAAGCCGATGGTCTTGTAGCGGCCCCTCGGCAGCGAGATCGGCGTGATCGCGCCCTGGCCTTCGGCGAGCTGTCCGTACGGCATGTCGTCTCCTCGGAGGGCATCGGAGTATTCGAGGTATGCGGATGAATCAGGGCCGGCGACGAGCGTCCCGGAACGGTTCAGGTGCGGCGCACCGCCGGGCGGCTCGCAGGGGCTGGTGGCGCCGATCCGGCGCGGCACCCTTGCCACGCCACCACACCCTCGCCCGTCCCGTTGAACCGGCCCGTTGAATCCTGCCCCGCCGGATAACCTTCTCAGGAACGGGGCGCATCAGGCATGGATTGTCGAAATATTGGATCTCCGGCCATACAGTGCCATCCCATGACAGGGCGTGCCGCGGCCGCATCGCTCTGGGAAACCCAGCGATACACCTCGAGTGACGAAGGGGATGTCGTGCACGCTCGGGCGATGGTGCGCGGTGACCTGCGGCCCGAAGTCGACCCGCGTCTGATGCTCAGGCCGGTCCCCGCGCTGATGACCTACCGGGTGCTGCCGCGCGACCCGTTGCCGGACGCCCAGCCGGCCGAGTTGCTGGTCGACACGGTGCTGATGCCCTTGCTGGTCGGTAAGGACCCACGCTGACCGGTCGTTGGGATCCCTGCGCACCCACTGATGGTCAGGCCGTGAGGAACGCCCGTGAAGCGGTCTTCAGGTGGAGATCCCCCAGCGTCCGCGCCTGCGACTGGGCCCGCTCGATCAGCGTGTCGAGCCGCCGGGCGTCCAGCCGGCTCTCCGCACCGGCCAGGCTCCGGAGTACCCGCCACAGCGCGCCCTTGCCCTCCACCCCCAGCCGCAGCGATTCCAGTTCGAGCAGGTCGCTCAGCGGCGAGCGGCCCAGGATCCGGCCGTTGGGCTTGAACCGCCCGAGCTTCTCGGCGGCCCAGCCCGCGTAGACCTTGTAGTGACGTACGGGGACGCCGAGCGTTTCCATGATCTCGATCAGCGCGGCGCGGTCCTCGGCGATCTCGTCCGACAGCCGCTGAAGTTCGTCACGGACGCCTGGCTCGTGCTGTGATCCGGTCATCCGGCGGGCCAGCTCCGCGCCCGCCGTGGCGCCCGCCAGATGATCGTTGAGGTAGATGCCCAGCAAGGCGTGGTCAGGCCGTACCTTTCCGCGGGGACTCTTCGTCGTGGTCATGAGGATCTCCGAATGGATCGATTTCCATGCTCCATGACGCCTACCCGCTGTGACGGGGCACATACCCGTGTGATCTTGCGGACTCCGGGAGAGGGACACCGACCGAACCACATTCTGTGGCGAAGAACGCACCACCCGAGGCGAGTGCGGTAGCACTTTTTCCGCCACAGAACGGCGTTCCGCCTCAGCGCCGGACGGACCTCGGCGCCGATGGGGTGATCGTGCTGCCGGGCGCGGTACCTCCGCTCCACGATCACGGGGCGACCCGGGAGGTCGCGGGAATCACGGTGTCTGGGGGCTGGAGGCCGGCACCGGTGACGTGGACGACGTCCAGCCGCTGGACGGTGGGCTCCACGGGGGGACGGGCACCGCCGAACGCCGTGTCGACCGCGGGGTGGATGCGCTCGTGGAACGCCTTGGCGCAGGCGTCTTCCGATTCCCAGACGTCGATGTAGCGCAGGCCGCCCTCGGGGAGCCGCACGCACAGGTGCAGCAGCGAGCCGGCCAGCGGCTCAGAGCCGAGCTCGTCGATGATCCGCTGGTAGAAGTCGGCGTCGATCGGCACGTCCTGGACGTAGGCGTACACCATGAGGGTCCTCCTCATATTGATCCGAATCAGTATCGGACGAATATTGATAGGCTAGGAACCGATGAGCGACGACGTCAAGCCCCCGGGAACCGGAAAGCGCCCCTACCATGCGCCGCGCCGTGCGGAGCGGGCGGCGGCGACGCGGCGAGCCGTACTTACGGCTGCACGTGACCTGCTGGTACGGCGGGGCTATGCCGGCACCACGGTGAGCGACATAGCCGCCGAGGCCGGGGTCGCCGTGGACACCGTCTACGCGACAGTGGGCCGCAAGCCCGCCTTGCTCCGCGAGCTGCTCGAGACGTCGCTGTCGGGGACCGACCATCCGGTCACGGCCCAGGAACGCGAATACGTCGTACGCATCCGAGCTGCGGCCGGCGCGCGGGAGAAACTGGCCATCTACGCCGCCGCGATCTCCGCGATCCAGCAGCGGCTCGCCCCGGTCTTCCTGGCACTACGGGACGCCGCCACCACCGAGCCCGAGTGCGCCGCCCTCTGGCAGGAGATCTCCGAGCGGCGGGCGCGGAACATGCGCGAGCTGGCAGTGGATCTGCGCTCCACCGGAGAGCTACGGGCCGATCTGTCCGACGACGAGGTCGCGGACGTGATCTGGAGCATGAACGCCGTCGAGTACTACGTGCTGCTCGTGCATCAGCGCGGCTGGACCCCGCAGCGGTTCGGTGCCTGGCTCGCCGACACCTGGTCCCGCAGCCTGCTCGAAGACCGATAAGGCCCCGCGGCCCGCCCGAAAACCGACGAGATCCCGCTGTCCACTCCTGGCGCGATGAGGTCCCGCAACCTGTCCGAAAACCGGCAGGGCGCCACAATCGCCCCGAAGACCGAGGAGATCCCGCAACCTGCTCGAGAACCCGACCAGGCCCCCGCAAACGTGCCCAGGATCCGATCAGGTCCTCGTAACGTGCTCTCAGGTGAGCCGGATCCGCCAGGAGCCGGCCCTCACCTGCTGACGGGGGCGGCGACGGCCCTGGGATCCCGGGATCCCGAAACGGAGGCTAGCGCTGGAATCCCGAAACGGACTCTGGTGCTGGGATCGGGCAACGGATCTCTGGCTCCTGATGCCGGCCTGCCGGCGGCTCAGGAGACGCCGGCCTCCTTCATGTCGCGCAGTTCGCGCTTGAGTTCCTTGAGCTCGTCACGGAGCCGGGCGGCGAGCTCGAACTGCAGGTCGGCCGCGGCCGAGTGCATCTGCTCGGTGAGCGACTCGACGAGCCCTTCCATCTCGGCGCGGGGCCGCTCTCCCACCAGGTCGAAGGCGTGCCGGCCCACCTCACGGGCGCGGGAGGCGAGACCGGGCACGGGGGCCTTGCCGCGGCTCTGCTGACGGCCGGAGCCGCCGATGAGCTGCTCGGTGTCGGCGTCCTCGCGGACCATCGAGTCGAGAATGTCGGCGATCTTCTTGCGTAGCGCCGTCGGCTCGATGCCGTGCTCGGAGTTGTAGGCCTCCTGCTTGGCACGGCGCCGGTTGGTCTCGTCGATCGCCCGCTCCATCGAGGGGGTGACCTTGTCGGCGTACATGTGGACCTGGCCGGAGACGTTCCGCGCCGCACGGCCGATGGTCTGGATGAGTGAGGTGTCCGACCGCAGGAAGCCCTCCTTGTCTGCGTCCAGGATGGAGACCAGCGACACTTCGGGCAGGTCGAGGCCCTCACGAAGCAGGTTGATGCCCACCAGCACGTCGAACTCACCGGATCGCAGCTCCCTCAGCAGCTCGATGCGGCGCAGGGTGTCGACCTCGCTGTGCAGGTAGCGGACCCGGATGCCGAGCTCGAGGAGGTAGTCGGTGAGGTCCTCGGACATCTTCTTGGTCAGAGTGGTGACCAGGACCCGCTCGTTCTTCTCGGTGCGCAGCCGGATCTCGTGGATCAGGTCGTCGATCTGCCCCTTGGTGGGCTTGACGATGACCTGGGGGTCGATGAGCCCGGTCGGCCGGATGACCTGTTCGACGACGTCGCCCTTGACCCGGTTCAGCTCGTACTTCCCGGGGGTGGCGGACAGGTAGACGGTCTGCCCGATCCGCTCGAGGAACTCCTCCCACTTGAGCGGCCGGTTGTCCATTGCGGAGGGCAGCCGGAAACCGTGCTCGACCAGCATCCGCTTACGGGAGGCGTCGCCTTCGTACATGGCGCCGATCTGCGGCACGGTCTGGTGCGACTCGTCGACGACCAGCAGGAAGTCCTCGGGGAAGAAGTCGAGCAGCGTGTTGGGCGCGCTGCCCGCGGTACGGCCGTCGATGTGCCGGGAGTAGTTCTCGATGCCCGCGCAGCTGCCGATCTGCCGCATCATCTCCAGGTCATAGGTGGTGCGCATCCGCAGCCGCTGTGCCTCCAGGAGTTTGCCCTGGCGCTCCAGGGTGGCGAGGGTCTCCTCCAGCTCCACCTCGATGGCGCTGACCGCGCGTTCCATCCGCTCGGCGCCCGCGACATAGTGGGTGGCCGGGAAGATGTAGAGCTCCTGGTCCTCAGTGATCACCTCACCGGTCAGCGGATGCAGTGTGGCGAGCTTCTCGATCTCGTCACCGAACATCTCGATCCGGATGGCGAGCTCTTCGTACTGCGGGATGATCTCGATGGTGTCGCCGCGCACCCGGAAGCTCCCGCGCGTGAACGCCAGGTCGTTGCGGGCGTACTGCATCTCCACGAACCGGCGCAGCAGCTGGTCGCGCTCGACCACGTCACCGACCCGTAGCCGCACCATCCGGTCGACGTACTCCTGCGGGGTGCCCAGGCCGTAGATGCACGACACCGAGGCGACCACGACGGTGTCCCGGCGGGTGATCAGCGAGTTGGTCGCCGAGTGCCGCAGCCGCTCCACCTCCTCGTTGATCGAGGAGTCCTTCTCGATGTAGGTGTCGGTCTGCGGGACGTACGCCTCCGGCTGGTAGTAGTCGTAGTAGGAGACGAAGTACTCCACCGCGTTGTTGGGCAGCATCTCGCGCAGCTCGTTGGCGAACTGGGCCGCGAGCGTCTTGTTCGGCTGCATGACCAGGGTCGGCCGCTGCAGCTTCTCGACCAGCCAGGCGATCGAGGCGGTCTTGCCGGTGCCGGTGGCGCCCAGCAGAACCGAGTCCTTGTCACCCTGGGCGACCCGCCGTTCCAGGTCGGCGATCGCGGTCGGCTGGTCGCCGGAGGGCGTCATCTCGGTGACGACCTCGAACGGCGCCACCTTTCGCTGAAGGTCGGTGACTGGCCGCACGCTGATCTCCCTGGTCTGAGCCGGCCGGAGCCGGTGAACATGTCCTCTCTACAAACGTACGACCCGCCTGTGACATTTCCGGGGCGGAACGGCAGGCATCCCCCGGTCGCCGCCGTGAAACCGCGCTCGCCTATATTCGAGGACAGGCCCCCCTGACCGCGGAGGCCCTGATGTTGCGATGGCTCGCCCCGTACGCCGTGACGGCCATGACCCTGGCCGCGGTGGCGGTTCCCGGCTCGCCGTCGGTGACGGTCCCCGGCTCGCCCTCGGTTCCGGCGGTCCGGGTCACGGCCCGCCAGACCGTGCGGCCGCCCGCCCCGGTGCTGCGCGTCTTCGACATCGCCCATCGCGGAGCCTCGGCGTACGCGCCGGAGAACACCCTCGCGTCGTTCCGGGAGGCCGCGCGCCGGCACGCGAACCTGTTCGAGCTGGACGTCCGGCGGACGAAGGACGGCCGGCTGATCATCATGCACGACGCCACACTCGACCGGACGACCGACGCCAAGCGGGTCTTCCGGCACCGCGCACCCTGGCGGATCAGTGACTTCACCCTGGCGGAGATCCGCCGGCTGGACGCCGGCTCGTGGAAGGGAAGGCGGTTCCGGGGGGAGCGGGTGCCCACCCTCGGCCAGACGCTGCGGGCGATGGAGGGCAGCGGCCTGGGACTCCTGCTGGAGGTCAAGACGCCCGCCCGCAATCCCGGTATCGGCGAGCGGGTCGCCGCCGAGCTGCGCGCCGACCGGTCCTGGCTCCGGCCCGGCAGGCTGATCGTGCAGAGCTACGACTGGGATTTCGCCAGGAGGTTCCACCGGCTGCTGCCGCAGGTGGCCGTCGGGCTGCTGGGCACCGCCAGAGCCGGGCAGCTCAGGGGTCTGGGCGAGTACGCCGGGTACCTCAACAGCCCTTACCAAAAGGTGACGACTTCCTACGTCGCCCGGGCCCACCGGCTGCACTTGAAGGTCTTCGCCTGGACGGTGGACGACCCGGCGGTCATGCGGCGCATGATCGCGACCGGGGTGGACGGCATCATCACCGACCGGCCCGGCACGATCCCCGCGACACACTGAGACCGCCCGGCGGCCATGTCCACGGGCGAAATCACTCGGGCGAAATCACCGGGCAAAAATCCCTATGGCCGGGCGTGCGCGGCTGGTTACGATGACGGCGCCACCAAAGACACGGGGATGCCCATATGGTGCGGTTCGCTGCGTGGCTGGCCCGGAACGCCGATGCCGCCGTCGCGCTGCTGCTCGCGGTGTTCGTGGGCGCGCTGGGGCTCAGTCCCGCGCTGGGCGACAAGCAGAGCGAGGTCGTCGCCAGCGCCACCCTGGTGGTCCTCGGCCTGCTGGCCACCGCGATCCTGCGCGATCGCTACCGCCGCGCCCCGGTCGAGGAGGAGGTGCGCGACACCCTCCGGGGCGCGTCGCGGGTGCTGGACGCGCTCCCCGAGCGGCTCAGCCGGATGGAGGAGCTGGAGAACCTCGTCGTGCGGACCCGGCAGGCGCTCGACGAGAGCTCGGTCGTCCAGGTGCTGAACGGCGCGGAAGTGGCGCCGACCCTGGCGAAGGCGCGCAGGACCACCGACCGGTGGATCTACAAGGGCGGCACCGGCACCTACATCCGCGCGGTGACCCTGCCGGAATGCGTCGGCTTCGCGCGCCGCGACCGGCGCGCCCTGCTGGTGCGGCTGGAGATCCTCGACCCCACCGACGAGGAGGTGTGCGACACCTACGCCCGCTTCCGCCGGTCGGCGCTGGACGAGACCGACAGCAGCGGCGAACTATGGACACTGGAGCGGACCCGCAAGGAGTCCTTCGCCACCATCCTGGCCGCCTGCTGGCACCGGCAGCGCTTCCGGCTGCTCGACATCGACATCGGGCTGTCGTCGGCCATGACGACGTTCCGCTGGGACCTGTCCTCCAGCTGCGTTGTGATCACCCGTGAGGACCCGAGCGCCCCGGCGATGATGGTCGACCGGGGAAAGTTCTACTACGACTGGTGCACCACCGAGCTGCTCGCCAGCCTCGACCAGGCCCGCCGGGTCCCGATCGAACAGGCGCGGGCGGCCCCGCTCGGCGACGAGCCGACCGTGGAGGAGGTGCGCAAGCTCTTCGACGTGCTCAACCTCGGCCTGCCCCGCTCGTTCACCGACCGGGACGTCGGCGACATCGCCCGCAAGGCTTTGCAGGCCAAGAATCCCTATGAATGAGGGCGGGGGCCCCATGACCACGCTGTACGAGGACGTGTACGCGGAGATCGCCCGCGGGACGGCGGGCGCGTCGCTGCCGGGCTGGGCGCTGGAGGTCCTGGAGGACATCGCCGCCGGTAGACGGCCGGTCAAGGCGGTCCGCCACCCGCTGGGCTTCGTCTGCCTGCCGGTGGAGCGCCGCGGGCATCTCGGTGTCTGCCTGCACCTGTGGTCGCCGCTGCTGGCGCTCACGGCCCCCACCACGTCGCAGGTGCACTGTCACAGCTGGGAGCTGGTCAGCTTCGTGCTGTACGGGCGGCTCAGCAACATCCTGGCGGGAATCGGCGAAGGCGCCACCCACCGGGTCTTCGAGGTCGTCAGCCGCGGGGACCTGGACGAGATCAAGGCCACCGAACGGACGGTCCGCTACACGCCGGGAACCGTGCAGACGCATCGGGCGGGCGACGCCTACACCCTGCCCGCGGGGGTCTTCCACAGCACGGTGATCGAGGCCGGGCACGACACCGCCACCGTCGCGCTCGGCCGGACCGCGACGGCCCGGTACGGGGACGGGGGGCGGCCGGCGGTCCCGGTCAGCGCGGATCTCTCGCTCGGAGCACTCGCGACCCCCACCCATCGTGTGGACAGGCGGCGCTGCGACCCCGCCGAGACCGTCCACGCCGCACGGCTCTCGGCGAAGCGGCTCGCCGCCATCCAGGCCGCCTGATCCGGAGGTGTCACCTTGACGAGCGCTCCGATCGATCTCGCCCGGGCCGAGCGGGTCGCCATCGAGGCCGCCGAGGCGGCCGGGACGCTGCTCCGCGGCGGGGAACGGGAACCGGCGGGGATCCGCCCCAAGGGGTCGGCCGGTGATGTGGTGACCGACCTCGACGTCGCGGCCGAGAAGCTCATCCTGGAGCGCCTCCAGTCGGTCTACCCGGACCATCAGATCATCGCGGAGGAGTCGGGCGTGCTGGGCGCGGAGGACGCCTGTGTCTGGCTGGTAGATCCCCTGGACGGCACCAACAACGTGGCGATCGGGCTGCCGGTCTACTCCGTGGGCATCGCCCTCTGCCACGACAAGATCCCCGTGCTCGGCGTGGTGCACAGCCCGGTGACCGGGCAGACCTGGTCGGCGACCCGGCACGGCGGAACCCGGGGGCCGGGCGGCGGCGCGCTCCGCCCCGCTGTCCGGCCGCCTGGGCCGCGCCCCGTGCTCGCCTGGACCCAGGGGCACGGCGTGGGCTCCGGAGACCGGAGCGCGCGGGCGCTCAAGCTCCTGCTGGAGGCCAGGGCGCTACGGCTGCTCCAGCTCTGGGCGCCGTTGCTGGCCTGGGTGATGCTGGCCCGCGGCCATATCGACGGGATCGTCGGCTACCGCGCGGAGATGGTCGACCTCCCGGCGGGCGCCCTCCTCGCCGTGGAGGCCGGCCTGGCGGTCCATGCCCTGGACGGCTCGCCCTTCGACCACCGCATCGACCTTCCCGATCGGGACCGCAGCTTCGTGGCCGGCCGACCCGAGCTCATCGGGGGGCTGCTGGAGATGGTGGCGGCGGCCGAGCGGATGGAACCCGGCCTCACCCGCGCCGTGGGGCCGGTCACCGCTCCGTGATCATGAAGCCGCCAGATCATGAAGCCGCCTGATCACAAGGTCGCCTGATCATGAAGGCGATGACGAAGGCGGCTCAGCCGGTGGCGAGCAGGACGGCGACGGTGACCGGGAGCGCCACGGCGGTCAGCACCGTCCCGGTGAGCACGAACATGCGCAGCGGCACGCGTACCTCCCTGCGCCGGCACCACTCGAACCACAGCAGCGTCGCCAGCGAGGCCCAGGGAGTGATGACCGGGCCCACGTTGGTGCCCGCCAGCAGGGCCAGCAGCTGATCATGGTTGGCCACCGGGACGACGGCCTCCCCCGCCACGTACGCCGGCAGGTTGTTGATGACGTTGGACAGTCCGGCCCCCGCCGCGGCGGCCCGCAGGCTCCCCGCCATGCCGTCTCCGGTTCCGACGAGCCGGACCATCAGGTCGGACAGCCCGTACCGCATGAGCGTGGGCACCACCAGGAACAGCCCGGTCACGAACACCAGGAGCTGCCACGGGAGGAGAGCGGGCCGGAGTCTCGACCGGTCCCGGACCACGAAGGCCGCCACCGCGATCGCGGCCGCCCCGGTCGCGGCGAGCCCGATCTGCACGCCGGCCAGGATGCCGGCGATGAACAGCAGGCACGCGGCGCCGGTGACGGTGAACAGGACGGGATCGTCCACGGCGGCGGGCTCGGGAGGGGTGTAGCGGTCGGCGCCGCGGGCGCCGCGCCGCCAGAAGAAGATCCACAGGAACAGCATGGTCGCGGCGATCGCGGCGAGCTGCGGCAGCCACATGCGCGCCGCGAACCGGGGTGCGGTGAGCGCCACCCGGTCGGCGGCCAGCAGGTTGGTGAGGTTGGAGACCGGCAGCAGGAGGCTGGCGGTGTTCGCCAGCCAGACGGTCGTCATCGCCAGCGGGAGCGGCGTGATCCGTGCCTTCGGCGCCAGCGCCAGCATCACCGGGGTGAGCAGCACGGCGGTGGTGTCGAGGTTGAGGAACATCGTGGTCAGCGACGCGAACGCGACGCACATGAAGAACAGGGCCACGTAGTCGCCGCGGCCGGCCCTGGCCATCCTGGTCGCGAGGACGTCGAAGACCCCGGCCTCCTTGGTCAGCTCGGCCAGCACGATGACGCTGCCCAGGAAGAGCAGCAACGGCGCGATGCGGCGGACGCTGGCCTCGGCATCGGCGGCTGGCAGCATCCC
Source organism: Streptosporangiaceae bacterium (assembly GCA_025964695.1). Classification (GTDB taxonomy): domain Bacteria; phylum Actinomycetota; class Actinomycetes; order Streptosporangiales; family Streptosporangiaceae; genus Actinomadura_E. Next base: position 10,743 of record JAOPYK010000163.1, read on the forward strand.
GGTGGCCACGAACGCGATCCCGGCGGTGAGCAGCCCGATCCTGACCCAGTCCAGGACACCCGGCCTGCGCAGCGCCGCGCGGACTCGTCCCTCTTGGCCTGACACGGTCGCCATGATCCCATGACGGGGCGCGACAAAGCCCTGGGGCTAGGGGTAATACTGTCGGCATGAGCCGCCGGGACGAGCACCCCAGATCGGATCGGCCCACCGACTTCTTCGTCAGCTACTCCCCCGCGGACGAGCGCTGGGCGGCCTGGATCGCCTGGGAGCTCGAGTCGGCCGGCTACCGCACCATGATGCAGGCCTGGGACTTCGTGCCGGGAACCAACTTCATCGACTTCATGGACCGCGGGGTCAGCGAGGCCGCCGTGGTGATCGCGGTGCTGTCGAAGAACTATTTGCGGTCCCGGTACGGGCGGATGGAGTGGCAGGCGGCGCTGCGCGCCAACCCGGACAACCCCGCCGCGAAGCTGGTCACGATCAGGCTCGACGACAGCCCACTGGAGGGGCTGCTGTCCACGATCACCTACGTCGACCTGGTCGGGGTCGACGACGCCGACCAGGCCCGCACCCTGCTGATGAACCGGATCCAGCAGACCCTCTCGGGCCGCGCCAAGCCGCTCAGCGGCCCGGGCTACCCGAACGCACCGGGCACGATCGACGGTGAGATCCTCACCGCTCCCCGCCCGCCGGCGCTGACCGGGCACCGCCCGGCCCGGCGCACGCCGGTGGCCCCGCCGTCCTACCCGGCCGCGGCGTCACCCGAGCGGGCCGGCCGGGAGTCGGTGACGGTGCTGCACGTGTCGGGGCCGCGGTTCGGGCGGATCCCGACCGGTGCCGACGAGCCGGTCGACGCCGCCGAGTTGCAGGCCCGCATCTGGGGCGATCTGACCCGGCTCGCGGACGACGGCGTGGCCCGGCCCGACCTGCTCGTCGTCACCGGAGACCTGACCGAGTCCGGGAGCCTCAAGGAGTCCGGTCAGGCTCTCGCCTTCCTCACCGGGCTGCGGGCGCTGCTCGGCCTGGAGCCGCAGCGGGTCGTGGTCGTGCCCGGCGCCCGTGATGTGACCCGGGCCGCCTGCCGCGCCTACTTCAACACCTGCGAGGCCGACGACATCGAACCCCAGCCGCCCTACTGGCCCAAGTGGCGGCACTTCTCCGGCCTGTTCGAGGAGCTTTATCAGGGGCTGGACAGCGTCGTGTTCGACAGCGCCCAGCCGTGGACGCTGTTCCCCATCCCCGACATCAAGGTGGTCGTCGCGGGGCTCAACTCCACCATGGCGATCAGCCACCGCGACGACGACCGGTACGGCTGGATCGGCGAGGCACAGGCCGCGTGGTTCGCCGAGCGGCTCCGGCCCTTCGAGCAGGAGGGCTGGCTGCGCCTCGGTGCCCTCCAGCACGAGCCGCTGGCCGGCGGGCGGGACTCGCTCCGTGATCCCGGGACCGTGGAACGGCTGCTCGGCGGCCGCCTCAACCTGATCGTGCACGGAGCCGCCGGCGACCGGGTGGACCCGCTGTCCGGCGGCTCGGGGCCGCCCTGCGTGCCCGCGCTCGCGCCGGGCCGGCATCAGATCCTCCAGGTCACGGCGGATGGGCTGACCCGCCGGCGCCGGGACGGCTCCGAACGCGAACCCGACCGCTCCGAGCACGCCTGGCATGCCGTCGGCGGCACCTTCCCGGCGACGGCGCCGCAGGAGCAGGCCGTCCCGGCGATCCCGCCACCGGCCGACCCCGGGGACAGCGCCCTCCCGGCCGGCCCCGGGGACGAACTGCTCGACCGGATCGCCGAGGCGTGCGAGACCCGCTTCGAGCGCGCCAAGACCCGGCGGGTGGCCGCCGATCCGCCGCATCTGCTGGTCACCCACATGGAGGACGGGTTCGTGCGCCAGTTCCGGGTCGGCGCGCACGTCGGCGAACCCACCCAGGACGACGTCGACGCCTTCGTCCGGCATGTGCACGCGGGTGGCCCCGACCACGGATCCGAGCTGGTCTATCTGGGCCCGGCCCCGCCCCGGGCGCTGCGCGACGAGGCGCTGCGCCGCGGGGTACGCCTGCGCAGTTTCACCGAGTTCCAGGGCCTGCTGGACCTGTCGGACTACGTGGACAAGCAGACCGTCCGGCTCACCTCCGACACCCGGCTCTATCCGCCCGGCCTGTACGTACCGCAGCGGTTCCGCGAGCTGGACCGGGCCGACCAGGGGATCCGCGACGATCTGGTCGGCGAGATGCTCGACCTGCTCGCGGCCGACCATGGCCGGTTCCTGCTGGTACTCGGTGATTTCGGCCACGGCAAGACCTTCGCGATGCGGGAAGTGGCCCGCCGGATCGCCACCGAGACCCCCCATCTCATCCCGATCCTCATCGAGCTGCGGGCGCTCGACAAGGCGCACACCGTGGACGGGCTGGTCGCCGCACACCTCGCCAACCACGGCGAGGAGATGATCGACCTCAAGGCGCTCCACTACATGCTCCGCCAGGGCCGCATCGTGCTGCTCTTCGACGGCTTCGACGAACTGGTCACCCGGGTCACCTACGAACGGGCCGCCGACCACCTGGAGACCCTTCTGCAGGCGGCACAGGACAAGGCGAAGATCGTCGTGGCGAGCCGTACCCAGCATTTCAAGTCGCACGCGCAGGTGTTCACCGCGCTCGGCCAGCGGGTGGGGATCCTGCCCCAGCGCCGGGTCCTCGGCATCGAGGACTTCACGCCGGCGCAGATCAGGTCCTACCTGGTCAACCGGTACGACGACGAGAACGAGGCCGACACCCGGCTGCGGCTGCTCGGCGGCATCGAGGACCTGCTCGGGCTCTCCCAGAACCCGCGGATGCTCAGTTTCATCGCCGAACTGGCCGAGGACCGGCTGCTCGCGGTCGCCCAGGCCAAGCGCACCGTCAGCGCCGCGGACCTCTACCGGGAGATCCTCGGCTCATGGATCGCCTACGAGGAGAACCGGGTCCAGGGAACGCGCGGCACCCCCGTCGGGCTCAGCCAGGAGGACCTCTGGCAGGCGCTCGGCACCCTCGCGCTGCGCCTGTGGGAGACCAATGAGCCCTATCTGCGGCTGGCGGAGCTCACCGAGGTCGCCGGCACCCTGAGCGGGCTGGCCGACGGTCACCTGCCCGGCGGGCAGGCGGTGCACGCGGTGGGCGCCGGCAGCCTCATGGTCCGGACCGATGAGGGCCTGTTCGGCTTCATCCACGGGTCGGTGGTGGAGTGGCTGGTCGCGCAGTGCATCGCCGACGACTTCGCGGCGGGGACCGCCGCCCCGGCCGCGCTCGCCAGGCGTACGCTCTCGCAGCTCACCGTGGACTTCCTCTGCGATCTGGCCGAGGCGCGGGCCTGTCAGGCGTGGGCGGCCGCGGTGCTGTCGGACGCCGGGGCCGACGACGTCTCCCGGGCCAACGCCATCCGGATCACCACCCGGCTGCGCACCCCCGCCCGGACCGACCTGCGCGGCGCGAAGCTGCAGGGTGAGGACCTGTCCTACCGGGATCTGCAGGAGGTTGACCTGACCGGGGCCGACCTCACCCACGCCCATCTGGTGGGCGTCGATCTGTCCCGGGCCGTGCTGCGCGACGCCTCCCTCACCGGGGCCCGGCTGGACGAGGCGCGGCTGACCGGAGCCGACCTGCGCGGCGCCGACCTGTCCAAGGCCCGGCTGGCCCGCACCGACCTGCGGGACGTGGCGGTCGAGGGGAGCCGCTGGACCCAGGCCGCCCTCATCGACGTGACCGCCTCCACCCGGCTGACCGAGGCACCGGAACTGCGGGACGCCGCCATCGTGCCGGGCCGGCCGGTGGAGGTCCAGCTGGCCCCGTCCGCGGTCGGGGTGCCGTACGGCTTCCATTTCCAGACCAGCCGGCTGCCCGAACCGCTCGCCTACAGCCCGGACGGCGGCACCGTCGCGATCGGCAGCGAGGACGGCGGGGTGCTCATCTGCGACACCGAGACCGGACGGCCGCTGCGGACCCTGCAGGGCCATCGGGACCGGACCTACGCCGTCGTCTACGGACCGCCGGGCGGCCCCCTGGCCACCGGCTCCGGCGACGGCACGGTACGCCTGTGGGACACCGCCACCGGCCTGTGCACGCACACCCTGGAGGTGCATCCGGACGGGGTCTGGCCGTTGCTGCTGAGCCGGGACGGATCGCGGGTGGCCGCCGGCGACGCCGACGGCGTCATCCGGGTGTGGGACACCTCCTCGGGCGAGCTGCGCGCCACCTTCCCCGGACACACCGCGCCGATCTACACCGCGACCTTCGACCCGCAGGGCACCGCGCTGGTCACCGGGGACGCGGGCGCGGTCATCCGGAGCTGGGATCTGACCGGCGGAGGCGGCGTGGACCTGCACCGCGGCCCCCTCCGGCAGACCCTGAAGGGACACGCCGGGGCGGTCTACCGCATCGTCTACAGCCCCGACGGATCGGTGCTGGCGGCCGGAGACCGGGACGGCGTCGTACGCCTGTGGGACGCCGGGACCGGGGAGATCCTCCAAGAGTTCCTCGGCCACACCGGCCGCATCTACACGCTCGCCTTCCACCCCGAGGGCCGGCTCATCGCCACCGGCGACACCGACGGTTCGGTACGGCTGTGGGACCGCGGCACCGGCCGCGCCGCGCAGACCTTCACCGGGCACACCGGCGCGGTCTATCAGGTCGCCTTCACCCCCGGCGGTGGCTCGCTGGCCACCGCGGACAGCGACGGGTCCGTGCGGCTGTGGGATCCGGTGACGGGACGGCAGCGCCAGGAGCTGTCCGGGCACCGCGGATCGGTGTGGCCGTTCGCCTTCCGGCCGGACGGCGCGCAGCTGGCCACCAGCAGCAACGACGGCACCACCCGGCTGTGGGACCCCTCGACCGGGCAGTGCACCTACACCCTGCGGGGTCATGGCCGCCGCATCACCTCGGTACGGTTCAGCCCGGACGGCTCAATGCTGGCCGCCAGCGGCAACGACGGCGTCGTGCGGATCTGGGACCCCCGCACCGGCCGGCGGCTGAAGGAGCTGACGGGCACCGCCGACCGGCTCACCTCGGCGAGCTTCAGCCCGGTCGGCGCACGGCTGGCGACCGCCAGCAACGACGGCGGGGTGCACCTGTGGCAGTCCGGCACCTGGGCCTTCGAACGCGAGCTCAACGTCGAGACCGACCACGTGTGGGCGCAGGCGTTCAGCCCCGACGGGACGGTCCTGGCCACCGCCAACGACGACGACACCGTACGGCTCTGGTACCGCACCACCGGCCGGCTCGTCGCCAATCTGGCCGACCATCGCGGCCGGGTCCGCTCGATCGACTTCAGTCCCGACGGCCGGCTGGTCGCCACCGGCTGCGACGACCGGGCCGTACGGGTGTGGGACGCGGCGACCGGCGAATGCCTGTCCACGCTGCGCGGGCACACCGACCGGGTCTACTGCGTGGTCTTCGACACGAGCGGATCGCTGCTCGCCAGCGCCGCGAACGACGGGACCGCCCGGCTGTGGGACCCCGTGGGGGGCACGGTCACCCAGGTGCTGTCGCGGCACACCGGGCGGCTGTGGGCGGCCGCCTTCCAGCCGGGCGGCGCGCTGCTCGCAACGGCCGGAGACGACCTGGTGGTACGGCTCTGGGATCCGCTCACCGGCCGTCATCTGCACACGATGCCCGGTCATGCCCGGCGGGTCTGGTCGGTCGCCTTCAGCCCGGACGGATCGCAGCTGGCCAGCGCCGGCGACGACGGCACGATCATCCTGTGGGACCTGTCCGGCGAGGTTCCCGTCCGGCGGATCACGCTCCTCGGCCTGCCCGATGGCTGGGCCGCGCTGGCTCCGGACGGCCGCTACAAGCAGCACGGCGAGACGGCCGGCCAGTTCTGGTACGCGATCAACATGTGCCGGTTCGAGCCCGGAGAGCTCGACCCGTATCTGACGGCCGTACGGCTGCTCCCGCACGACGCGGAATTCTGAACCCTTACGGGAAAGGGCCTTGGGGATACCGCGGCATGGTCGCAGCCCCTAAAGTGGTCATCGATCGACGATGGTCGCGAGGCTGGAGAAGCAGTGAGCTACTGGACCCCGCCGCCGATGTACCAGCAGGGCGGTGGCGACCTCGACCCCGTGCTGTTCACCATCGGGGACATCACGGTCACCCAGACCTCGGTGATCGTGCCGCACGGGCGGTACGCCCTGCGGGGCACCGTCTGGTCGGTCCAGAACCAGACCTATGTCACCCAGACCACTCCGCCGTGGGCGATCATCGTGGCGATCATCGGGTTCTTCTTCGTCTGCATCTTCAGCCTGTTCTTCCTGCTCGCCAAGGAGTCGCAGGTCCACGGCTTCATCACGGTCACCGTGCAGGGCCAGGACGGGCTGCGCCACTCCACCCAGATCCCGGCGTACAACCCGATGACCGCCTCCTGGGTGCAGCAGCAGATCAACCAGGCCCAGGCGCTCGCCTCGTCCTGAGCGAGCGGCCGTCCCCGGATGGCGCGGGTACGGCCGGAACGTCAGAAGGTGCAGAAGGCCACGGTGGCGTCGTCATGGCGTTTGCCGCGCGGCCAGCGCCGCCCGTCCGGGTCGGTGAGCTCGGCCTCCCGGGTCCGTTCGATCAGCGCGGCCGGGCCGTACTCCTCCAGCAGATGCACCAGTTCCCGCCAGTCGTTTAGGCCGAACCGGTCCGCGAGCCGGGTCGCGCCGTCGGTCAGCAGCGCGGCCCGGCGCAGGCCCGTCAGTGACACGGCGCCGGTGATGGCCCGCCGCGCCGCGCCCGGATGGGCGGCGGCGTAGGTCCGGGCCATGGGCTTGGTCACGACCTCGAGCCGGCCGAGGGTGTGCAGGACCAGTGAGGAGTCCGCGAGCACCAGGTACTCGACGGCGTCGCCGCGCACCCGCAGCGCCACGACGGTGGCGGCGGGCGTGTTGGGATGGCTGAGGTCGCAGGTGCCGTCATGGGCGGCGGCGACCTCGGTGATGGACTCGGCCAGCGCGGCTCTCAGCGGGTCGCCGTCGCCGTCGCCGACGGGTACGGACGGGTCGTCGAGCAGCCGGGTGAGGAGCCGGGTGCCCAGCCGCCGCGCGTACCAGGCGGTGCCGTGCAGGCAGCCGAGGTCGGTGCCCAGCGGCAGGCTGCATCCGTCCAGCACCACCACGGCACCGGAGGCGGCCGCCACGAAATCCTCGTTGGGGCGATCGGGGCTGCCGGGTTCGGTCGCCCAGGACACGCGCATCACGGGGTCGGTTCCTCCAATGCCCGGGGGAAGGCTCGGATGGCTCCCACCGTAGCCGAGAAGGCGATCAGCCCGGGGCGCTCCGGGCCGCCGCCCGTTTCACCAGATCGGCCCATACCGCGTCGACCTGTGCGTCCAGGTCTTCGAGCGAACCAGAGTTGTCGATCACGTGGTCGGCGATGGCGCGCCGCTGCTCACGGGTCGCCTGCGCGGCGATCCGGGCCCGCGCGTCCGCCTCGGTCATGCCCCGGCTGCCGACGAGGCGCTCGAGCTGCGTCTCCACCGGGACGTCGACCACGATCACCACGTCGTGCAGGGACGCGAGATTGCCCTCGGTGAGCAGGGGCATGTCGTACACGACGATGGCGTCGCCGGGCGCCGAGTCGAACAGTTCCTGGGAGCGCCGGCCGATGAGCGGATGGGTGATGGCGTTCAGCGCGGCCAGGCGCCCGGCGTCCCCGAAGACGATGCGGCCGAGCTTCGGCCGGTCGAGCGTCCCGTCCGGCAGCAGCACGCCGGCCCCGAACTCCCGGGCGATGGCGGCCAGCCCGGGAGTGCCGGGCCGCACCACCTCCCGCGCGATCGCATCCCCGTCGATGAGGACCACGCCACGGGCGACCAGGCGCCGCGACACCTCGCTCTTGCCCGCGCCGATTCCACCGGTCAATCCCACTCGCAGCACACGCAGGAGCGTACCGGTCCGCACGTTCAGGGCGTCCCAGCGGCCCTTCCGGGGTTCTGGCGGCGGCGGCCCGAGGGGGCGGCGGTGGCCAGGACCTTTCGCATGTGGACCAGGGTGAGGTGGGCGGCGACGCGTTCGCGATGGGTCTCGGCGAAGCCGAGCCGCCGGTAGAGCCGCAGGTTGCCGGCGCTCAGATGCCCGGCGAACAGCACCAGGGCCGCGGCCCGCTGCAGGACCTCGGCCTCCAGCGCGTTCATCAGGAGCGTCCCGAGACCTCTGCCCTGCAGGTCGGGGACGACCACGAGCCGGCCGACCAGGCAGGTCTGATCGCTGAACTGTGCGCGCACGGTCCCCACGAGCCGGTCATCGGCGACGGCCTTCATCACTACCGCGTCGCCGGCGAGCACCCGCTGGATCTGCTCCAGCGACTCGACCAGCGGCGGGATGAAGGGATCCCCGTACAGCTGGGCCTCGGCGACGTAGGCGGCCCGCTGCACGGTCAGGATCTCCCCCGCGTCTTCCGGTGCCGCCCGCCCGATCCGGACGCCGGCGAGCTCCTCAGCCATGAACAGACCCTATCGGGACGGCCCGGCGTGGTCTCCGAGATGGCCCGCTCCGGCCGCCGGCCCGGGCGGTTCAGCCACTGATCTTGACTGTGACCGCCACCGGGTAGTGGTCGGAGGTGCCGGTGCGGTGGACGGCCGCGTCGGAGAACATGAGGTCGTCGGTGCCGAGGAGCCAGTCGGTACGCGAGCCGTCCCTCACGGTGGGGCCCGAGGCGTCACCGAGGGCGCTTCGCAGCTCGGTCCCGCTGAGCAGCTGGACCACCTCGGGGCTGCCCGCCTCGGCGTTCAGGTCACCACCGATGATCGTGCGCGGCGCGTCACCCCAGTCCTGGATCAGCTGGCCGACCTCGGCGATGCGGACCCGGCTCTGCCCCGCCCCGCTCTGCAGCTGGGTCGACCAGACGGTGACCACGCGGCCGGCGACGTCCAGGCGCGCCCAGACGTAGCCGCGCAGCTGCGCACCGTCGGCGTGCGGCAACCGGGCGGTGCCGGAGGAGCGGACCGGGCGGGAGGTGAGGATCGCGTTTCCGGACTGGCCGTCGGCGGCCGGCCCCCAGATCAGGTGCATGTCGAGCCGGCGGGACAGCCATACGCCCACGTCGGCGGTGCCGGACGACAGCGAGCCCCGGCTTACCTCCTGCAGCAGCACCACGTCGGCGTGCTGGCCGCCGATGGCACGTGCGACGCCTTCGAGGTCGAGCCGGCCGCGCCCGTCGACGGCCTGGTGGAGGTTGTAACTGACGACGCGCAGGCCGGTGCCGGCGACCGGATCGTGTACCTGCCGCGGCGTGGTCATGATGAAACCCAGCGTTCCCGCCAGCAGGACCAGGGCGGAGCCGCCGGCCGTGAGGGCGCGCAGCGGGGCGCGGGCCGGCAGCGGACCGCCCCGGGCCGCGGCGATGGCCGCCAGCAGGCCGAGCAGGATCCCCGCGAAGCCGGGCAGCAGGTTGTTCGGGATCGGCATGTCCCGTACGGCGCTCAATCCGTAGGGGACCAGGACCACGGCGATCAGGAGCCCGCCGAGGGCGGCGCCGATGTCGACCCGCCACACCTGCCCGCCCAGGCCGGCCCGGCGCAGCGGCGCCCGGCAGGCCACGGCGAGCAGCCACGCGGACAGCACCTGGCCGGCGATCACGATGCCGACGGCAGGCAAGCCTGAGATCGCGTAGGTTCCGGCGACGGCGCCTGCCGCCACTCCCAGGACGGTGCCGCCCAGGATGCACACCCCACCGGGCACTGCGCGCACCGCCAGCCCGGAGGCGAGGAATCCCAGCGCCAGCACCTGCCCGAGCAGCACCGCGACGCCCGCCGCGGTGAGCGACTGCCAGCCCGAGGACGCCACGAACGCCGGGCTGGACAGCACCAGCACCTGCAGGGCGAGGAACGGGCCGATCGCGGCGGCGCCCAGGGCGTCCCGCCAGGAGACCCCCGGGGCCGGGACGGCACCGGAGGACAGCTCCCGGGCCAGCGCGGCGAATCCGAGCCCGACCAGGACCACGCATACCAGCCACGGCCCCACCCCCGACCGCCAGACCGGGTCCCAGGTGGCGAAGGTCATCCGGATCGCGGTGTCGATGGCCAGCCCCGCGACGGCCGCGGTGGCGAAGCCGACGCCGGAAAGCCCGCGGGCCGCCTCGTACAGCGCCGCCACCGCGATCATGCCTAGCGCGGTGCCGGCGAAGGCCAGCCACAGCTGCGGGGACAGTGCCTGCGCGACGAGCCGTACCGCCAGCAGTCCGCCGACGCCGACGGCGATCAGGACGCGCGGTCCCGCCACCGCCCGGATCACCGGCGCCAGGAACCCGGCGAGGTGCGCGAGCAGCACGACGGCCGCGACGAGGCCGGCGCCCGAGGACTCGGACAGGTGGCCGAACTGAGGGAGGGAGAAACGCAGGGTCTGCGCGAGCACCGCGATCGTCACCGCGATCAGCGCGAGCCGCGCCGGGCCCTGTGGAACGATCGAGGGTCCTGCCGCGTGGGCCGGACCCCCGGTCTGTGTGCCTGTGTCGGTCGTGGTCACCAGAAAGACGCTCCCGGGAAAGAGCTGGATCGGCTTACTCCGCCAGGGACCAGAGCGTGCAGCTCGTGCCCGGACCCGGCCCCCGTCAGCACGGACAGAGCCGACCGTAGCAGAGGACGCGGACCGGAACGGCATCGCTCACCGCCACCTGGATGATCATGGGATCGATCGCATGTCACCGGAGCGGGCCCGCCGGCCCACCGGAAAAGGCTCCGGGGCCGGGCGGCGCTCCCCTGAGGGAGTGCCGCCCGGCCCCGGACACGGACCTGTTCGGTCACCGGCCTGCCGGCCGGCCCTACCGGTCAGCCCTGATTGCCGGAGAGCTTCTCGCGAAGTGCGGCCAGCGCCTCGTCCGAGGCGAGCGCGCCGCCCACCACCTCGTCGGGCTCGCTGCCACCGGAGTACGACGTCTCCGCCGCACCGCCGGCCGCTTCCGCCTCGGCCTTGCGGGACTCCTCGATCTGCTTGCGGTGGGCGTCGAAGCGGGTACGCGCCTCGGCGTACTGCTTCTCCCAGGTCTCCCGCTGGTCGTCGAAACCGTCGAGCCATTCGCCGGTGTCCGCGTCGAAGCCCTCGGGGTACTTGTAGTTCCCCTCGGTGTCGTACTCGGCGGGCATGCCGTACAGCGTCGGGTCGAAGTCCTCGTCCTCGATGCCGGCCGCACCCTCGTTGGCCTGCTTCAGCGAGAGGCTGATGCGGCGCCGCTCGAGGTCGATGTCGATGATCTTGACGAAGATCTCGTCGCCGACCTGGACGACCTGCTCGGGGATCTCGACGTGGCGCTCCGCGAGCTCGGAGATGTGCACCAGACCCTCGATGCCCTCCTCCACGCGGACGAACGCACCGAACGGCACCAGCTTGGTGACCCGGCCGGGGACGACCTGGCCGATCTGGTGGGTCCGGGCGAACTGCTGCCACGGGTCCTCCTGCGTCGCCTTCAGCGACAGTGAGACCCGCTCGCGCTCCATGTCGACGTCGAGAACCTCGACGGTGACCTCCTGGCCGACCTCGACCACCTCGGACGGGT
>JAOPYK010000082.1 GCA_025964695.1 Streptosporangiaceae bacterium
TTCAAATCCCGTCTCCACCTCGAGCAGGTTCCCGGGCGATTAGCTCAGCGGGAGAGCGCTTCCCTGACACGGAAGAGGTCACTGGTTCAATCCCAGTATCGCCCACCATCGTTTTCGCAGGTCACAGGTCCTGTCCCGAAACTCCGGCATGGGGCTTCACGCCCGAGCGCCGCGTTGCCGGGCTTCGGGAGTGACATCCCGGCCATCCCGGGCATTTTGCGGCCGAGCCGGCGGCGCGGGCCACATCGGGATGCCGTCATCGGGCCAGCCAGGTGCGGTGGGCTAGGCGGGCGAGCGGGTGCGAGCGACGGCCGCCGGCAGCACGAGGACGACGGTGAGCCCGCCACCGGGTGTCTCGTCAAGGCTCACGTCGCCGCCGTCGGCGGTGATGAGCCGGTGCACGATGGCCAGGCCGAGCCCGGTACCGCTGGCCCGGCCGGTCTCGAACCGGCGGAAGGCCTGCTCGCGTCCGGTTTCCGGCATCCCTGGCCCGTCGTCGGCGACGGTGATGCGGACCCGGTCCCCCGCCTCCCGCGCGGTGATGCGGACGCTGCCGCCCTCGGGGACGGCCGCGAGCGCGTTGTCGACCAGGTTATCGATCACCTGCTCGATGTGCCCTGCCCCGGCCATCGCCACCGGGTCGCCCTGGAGGACGTCGGCGGTCAGCTCGACCCGGCGTTCGGCGGCGACGGGCCGCCAGGCCTCGGCACGCTCGGTGAGCATCTCGCCCAGCGGGACCGGGAGGGGCGGGCCGGTGGTGTTCTCAGCGCGGGCCACGGCCAGCAGGCCGTCGACCAGCCGGGACAGGCGAGCGAGCTCGTCGAGTGCGCCCTCCAGGTCGGTGGCGGTCTGCGGCTCGGCCTCGTCGGTCAGCAGTTCCAGCCGGAGCCGCAGCGCGGCCAGCGGCGTGCGGAGCTGGTGGGCGACGTCCGCGAGGACCACCCTGTGGTCGTAGATGAGGTTCTCCAGCCGGGCCGCCATCACGTTGAATCGCCCGGCGAGTTGCCGCACCTCGCCCGGCCCCCGGTCCTCCGGCGCCCGGGTCCCCAGCTCTCCTCCGCCCAGTTCCTCGGCGGCCCGCTCCAGTTCGCGCAGCGGCCGGCCGACCCATCGGGCCAGGGCGACGGCCAGCACCAGCGCCACCACCAGCGCGCCGCCGGTCACCAAGCCGAGCAGCGCCCACTGGCCGTGCACCCGCCGGTCCAGTGCCTCCCGTGGCCTGCCGAACACGACGGCACCGGCGATCCCGCTGTGCCCGTACACGGGGACCGCCACGACCACGGTTTCGTCGCGACCGCTCATCAGGGCGTTCGTGCGGCCGCGCAGGGCCGCCGCCACCAGGCCCGCGGTATTCCCGAACGCCGGGCCCGCCTGGAAGACGGGACGCCCGTCGTCGTCGGTGACGATGACGCTCTCGTGCTCGCCCCGCAGCCGGCTGAGCGTCTCCGCCAGCCGGGCGGAGCTCTCACGATCGACCAGCCGTTCCTCCGCCGCGCTGGCGACGGACCTGGCGGCGCCCAGCGTCCCGTCCCTGAAGTCCCGTTCATGCTGGGCGGTGATGGCCAGGCCGAGCGGAAGGATCGCGCCCAGCAGCAGGCCGAGCGTGAGGACGAGCAGGGCGGCGAAGATGCGCCGTGTCATCCGTGATCCCCGAGGCGGAAACCGCGCGCGTAGACGGTCTGGATGCGAACCGGGTCGCCGAGCTTGCGGCGCAACGCCGCGATGTGCACATCGAGCACCCGGCTCGGGCCGTACCAATGCGTATTCCAGACCCGCTCGAGAATCTCCTGGCGGCTGACCACCCGCCCCGGATCAGCGGCCAGGCACTCGAGGATGTCGAACTCGGTCGGCGTCAGCGGGACCTCCTCGCCGGAGACCGTGACCCGCCGTACCCTCGGGTCCACGGTGAGGGGACCATGGGAGATCGTCCCTTCGCCGGATCGCCCTGACCGGCGCAGCACCGCCCGAATCCGGGCCAGCAGCTCGGCGAAGCCGAACGGCTTGACCAGATAGTCGTCGGCTCCGGCGTCGAGGGCGGCCACCCGATCCGGCTCTTCCCCGCGGGCCGTGATCACCAGGATGGCGGTGTCCCCGCGGGCCCGCAGGATCGAGCAGAGCTCGGTGCCGTCGCCGTCGGGCAGCCCCAGATCGAGCAGGACCACGTCGACCGGGCCGGCCCGCAGCGCCTCCGCGGCGCTGTGCACGGCCGAGGCGGCATACCCGGCGCGGGTGAGGCCCCGGGCCAGGGAGTCGGCTATGCCGGGATCGTCCTCCACGACGAGGACTTGTATGGACGACGTCACAGCTCAACGCTAAGGCCGGTTCGGTGAATCTGAACAACTCCCTAACGGGTTCTACGCCACATACTCAGGTGTTCACCGACAGAGTGGGACTTTCTAACCCCCGTCAAGAAGCGAGCCGATGTTCTCCTCGATCTTTGGTATCCCGACCCATCCCCTCATCGTGCACGTGGTAGTGGTGTTCGTGCCGCTCGCGGCACTGGCCGGGCTGGGAATCGCCCTCTGGCCGGCGGCCCGCGCCCGGTACGGCCTGTGGGCGCTGGCGATCGCCACGGTCGCCGTCGTCTCGATCCCCGTCGCCACCCAGACCGGCGAACTCCTGCGCTCCGAACTGGGCCCCAATCCGCTGATCCGCGCGCACGCACACATGGGAGACCAGTTGCTGCCGTTCGCGGCCCTGCTCTGGCTCGCTCTGGCCGCGCTCGTCGGCATCGATCTGCTGGCCAGATTCCGGGGCATCCGGCCCGGCTGGTTCAAGGTGCTCGGCGTGGCCGCCAGCGCGGTGGCCGTGCTGGCCGCGATCGGCAGCGGAGTCCAGGTCGTACGAATCGGCCACAGCGGCGCGCAGGCCGCCTGGCACGGCGTGGCGACGAGCTCGAACGGGTCGGCCGCCGGGAAGGGCCGCTGAGATCTGAACAGAATCTGCAGATTTTCTGCGGCCCGTCTTCACAGAACGGTTCCGAGACTGGACGGGACCGAGACGGAAGGTGAACTGGACGATGCGCATGCGAAACCACGAGCGGCGGCGGCAGCGTGACAACGGGCTGAACACGATCAGCACGTGGACCCGCGGCACTCTCAGCGGAGGGCTGCTGCTGACGGGCGGCCTCGGGGCGGCCTTCGCCTGGACGGCACCCGGCCACACGGCCAAGGCGCCCGTGCCCCAGGCCGTCTCCGAGGGTAGGGCCGTCGCCTCCCCGTCCGCGGGCGGGACCAACCTCCACTCGGCCGGTTCCTCCCCTCACCCCACGGGCCGCAGACACCACACCCCGTCCGTACGGTCCACGGTGGTCCGGCCACCGGTCCGGCCGCTCCAGCACACGACGCAGCCGCCCAAGACCACCTCTGGTGGCTCATGATGATCGGATCGACGAGCTTCGACGTCTGGGGCACGACGGCGTGCCTGCTGGTCGCCGAGGCGGAGCGCCTGGCGGCGGGGAGGGAGGTCCTGGACCGGGAACTGACGGCCGTGGGGAATGCCGCTTCCCGGTTCCAGGCCGACTCGGAGCTGTCCCTGCTCAACGCCGCCGCCGGGCGGCCGGTGCGGATCAGCCCGCTGTTCGCCGAGCTTCTCAGTGAGGCGCTACGGGTCGCAGTGATCACCGACGGGGCCGTTGATCCCACCGTCGGTGGTGCCGTGATCTCGGCCGGCTACGACCGGGACCTGTCCGCCATCGATCCCTACGGGCCGCCGCTGCGGGTCCGCTGGCGGCGGGCGGCGGGCTGGCAGGTCATCGACCTCGACCCCGTGGAGCGCCTCGTCACGATTCCGGAGGGCGTACGGCTTGATCTCGGCGCGACCGCGAAGGCCTTCGCCGCCGACCGCGCCGCCGGCCGCATAGCCGAGGCCACCGGCTGTGGCGTGCTGGTGAACCTGGGGGGCGACCTGGCGGTGTGCGGCCCCGCGCCGTCCGGCGACTGGCCGGTCCTCGTCGCCGAGGATCACCGGGCGGGGCCGGACGCCCCCGGGCAGACGGTGGCGATCGGCTCCGGTGGCCTTGCCACGTCGTCCACGACGGTGCGGCAGTGGTGGCGGGGCGTGCGACGGCTGCACCACATCATCGACCCGATCACGGGCGCACCGGCGGCGACCTGCTGGCGCACGGTCAGCGTTGCGGCGGCGACGTGTGTGGACGCCAACGCCGCGGCCACCGCCGCCCTCGTGTGGGGAGCCGGTGCTCTGGACCGGCTGCGCGCGACGGGAGTCCCCGCGCGGTTGGTCGGCGAAGACGGAATGGTTCGCACGGTCGCCGGCTGGCCCGCGGCCTACCGGAGCGCCGCGTGAATCCGCTCTGGTATGCGACCCGGGCGACCGGTGAGGTGGCGTTCCTGCTGCTCACCGCGGCGCTGGTGTTCGGCACGCTCACGGCGGCCAGGTTCGGCGGACGGCGGCTGCCCAGATTCGTGGTGGCCGGGCTGCATCGCAACCTTTCCCTGGTCTCGCTGGTCTTCCTGGGCGGCCATCTGCTGACCGCGATCGTCGATCCCTTCGCGGGGCTCGGCGTCACCGACGCCGTCCTTCCCTTCGGCGCCGACTACCGGCCGCTCTGGGTCGGGCTCGGCGCGATCGGCCTCGATCTCGTCCTCGCCCTGGTCGTCACCAGCCTGCTCCGGGAACGCCTCGGGCAGCGGACCTGGCGGCTCCTGCACTGGGCCGCGTACGGCTGCTGGCTGGCCGCACTGCTGCACGCCCTAGGCACCGGGACCGACACCAGGACCACGATCGGCATGCTGCTCGCCGGGTCCGCCGCGGGCGCGGCGCTGCTGGCGATCGGCTGGCGGCTCGCGGCCGGACGGCCGGACCGGGCCGGGGCCCGGCTGACCCTGGCGGCGCTCGGAATGGTGACCGTGCTGCTGGTGTTCGCCTGGACGCTGACGGGGCCGCTCGCCCCCGGCTGGGCCCGGCGGGCGGGCACGCCCGCGAACCTGCTCGGAGGCAGTGCCCCCGCCGGCCGGCCGGCCGTGCGGCCAGGCGCTGGACAGGTCCCGTCCGCCATACCCGTCCCGTCCACAGGGGACCGCGACGACGGGGGCGGTGCGGAGTGAGCCCGCGATCCCGGCTGCTCGCCGGATTCCATGCCACGGGAGGCCGCGCCGACCTCGCCGAGCACCTGCGGCTGTGGGGGCCGCCGCCCAGGCCCGGCGGCGCCGAGTTCATCGCCGCGATCGAGGCCGCCGGGCTGACGGGCCGCGGCGGCGCGGCCTTCCCGACCGCCCGGAAGCTCCGCACGGTCGCGGCCGCCCGCAAGCGGGCCGTCGTCGTCGCCAACGGTGGTGAGGGCGAGCCGACCAGCGCCAAGGACCGCGCCCTGCTCACACTCGCCCCGCATCTGGTGCTCGACGGGGCGGGTCTCGCGGCCGACGCGGTCGGCGCGGACGAGATCAACGTCTGCGTGCACGACGAGGAGACGGCGGATCTGCTGCGGCGGGCGGTGGCCGAACGTGAGGCGGCCGGACTGCAGTGGACACCCGTCCGGGTGCACCGGATGCCGGGCCACTATGTGGCCAGCGAGGAGACGGCGCTGGTGCGGTGGCTCGACGGCGGCCCCGCGCTTCCCACGTTCACCCCGCCCCGGCCGTTCGAGAAGGGTGTGGCGGGCCGGCCCACCCTCGTGGACAACGTGGAGACACTAGCGCACACGGCCCTCATCGCCCGCTACGGGCCGCAATGGTTCCGGTCGGCGGGAGCGCCCGACGCACCGGGCACCGCGCTGTTCACCACCGATGGCGCCGTCAACCGGCCGGGCGTCTACGAACTGCCGCTCGGAACCCCACTGACGGAGGTGCTGCGGGCCGCCGGGGGCCCGTCCCGCGAGCTCCAGGCCGTGCTCGCGGGCGGCTACGGTGGCGGCTGGCTGGCACCGGCCGCGCTGGGCACCCCAGCGACGCAGGCCAGGCTGGCGGCACAGGGCGCCGCGCTCGGCCCCGGCATCATCGTCGCGCTGCCCGCCGGGACCTGCGGGATCGCCGAGACCGCCGCGATCCTCGGCTGGCTGGCCGACCAGAACGCCGGCCAGTGCGGGCCGTGCATGTTCGGCCTGCCCGCCATCGCCGACGACTTCGCCGCCCTGACCCATCGGCCCGGCGGTCACCGGATCCGGCAACGGCTGGAGCGCCGGCTGGGCGTGCTGCCGGGGCGGGGCGCCTGCCGTCATCCCGACGGCGCCGTGCGGCTGGCCAGGAGCGCCCTGCGGGTGTTCGCCGGCCATCTGGAGCGGCATGAGACCGGGAGCGGCTGCTTCACCGCAACGGCGGTCTCGATGTTCCCGCTTCCGCACAGGGACCCGCAGGCCGCGGAAAGGAGCGCGTCATGAGCGCACGCCTGCGCGTCGACCCGACCATCTGCACCGGCTACGGCATCTGCGCCGAACTGCTCCCCGAGCTCATCGACCTGGACGAATGGGGTTATCCGATCATCAGTCCGGAGCCGGTTCCGCGCCCGCTGCAGCAACTGGCGCGACGCACGGTGTCTGACTGCCCGGCGCTCGCCCTGCGTCTCCAGCGCGAACCGGACCGAACGGGCCGACCGGGCCGGTAGGGAAGAGGATCGCCTGGCCAAGCCGGGCTGAACCCGGATGGCGGAGACGACCATGACGGCCACGATCCGTACTCCTGGCGGCCCACACAGGTGGTCAGGGCTGTCACGGCTGTTACGCATCACAGTTCGGAATCGTGACAAGCAGCGATGTACCCTCTCCCACGGGACTCGCGATCTCGATACTGCCACCGAGCACATCAACGCGGTCTCTGAGGCCGATGAGTCCCGAGCCGTGGCCAGGATCGGCTCCTCCGCCTCCGTCGTCGCGAATCGAGAGCCGGAGGATCGCATTCTCCACTCTGAGGTCAACGTGCACCACCGACGCGTGTGCGTGCTTGGCCACGTTCGCCAGCGCCTCCGACACGATGTAGTAGGCGGCCGCCTCGACGCGCTCTCCCGGACGCCGGTCAGCACATACGGTGAGTTCAACCGGGATGGCAGAGCGGCGCGCGAGCATCTTGAGGGCGGGACCGAGACCACCCTTCGAGAGGACCGGCGGATGAAGGCCCCGCGAGATCTCCTGCAAGTCCTCGATGACGGCTCCCAGACCTTGAACCGTGTGGGACAAGTGTGCTCTGAGCTCCTTGAGTTCAGGCGGCGCGGTGACCTCCGCGGCACGCAGCTCGAGCCCGAGCGTGACAAGACGCTGTTGCGCGCCATCGTGCAGGTCGCGCTCGATCCGTCGGCGGGTCTCGTCCGCGGCCGCGACGAGGCGGGCGCGTGAGGCGGTGAGCTCGGCACGGCTCTCGGCATTTGCGATCGCGGTAGCGACGAGTTCCGTGAAGTGCAGCATGCGCTCCTCTGTGCCTTCGGGCAGCGGCTCGGCCACCGTCGACAAGGCGATCAACGCACCCCATAGACGCCGCTCGACCAGGATGGGGCAGCCGACCGAAGAATTGATCCCCCGCTCACGGGCCCACGCGGCGATCTCGCCAGTAGCGTCGAACTTGTCGATCCGTCCTGGCTTCCCGGTCCGCCATACCAGCGCCGCGGCACTCCCCTCCTCGATCAACCAGCGCGAGCCAAGGGGCAGCAGGCGTTCGGGGTCCTGCGGATCGGCCCAGTTGGCGACCACGGTCATCCTGCCGTCAGACTCGTAGCGGACCATCACGATATGTCTCGTTTCCAGGATGCGGGCCATCTCGCTCGCGACCGCGTTGAACAGCTCGGGTTGCGAGACTCCCTGGGCTACGAGCGTCGCGACGCGCCGCAGCGCAGCCTGTTCCTCCGCGACTCGACCGAGCTCGTCGCGGCTCCTCTCCAGGGCGTTCCCGATGGCCTCGCGATCGCGTGCCGCGCTCAGCAAGGCCTCCAGCGAGGGCCCCACCTGGTCGCGCAGCCGCCGCAGCGCCGGCTCCGGCAGGTCGGCGGGGAGCAGGAGCGTGCCGATCGGGGTCGCGCCGTCCCGTAGCGGATACGCCGAACGACGCTCGTCGGCGGCGACCACCTCGAGCTTGATCGCCGCGTACGGCAGTTTGAGGGCTTGGGCCAGGCAGCGTGAAGCTGTCGGCAGCGCCGAGCGTAGGTTCTCTGCGCGCAGCAGGAGGTGGGCGAGCTCGGCTGCGAGGTCGGCTGTGCGGCGGTGCTCGGCGGCCTCGATGGCCTGTGACCGGGCCAGTTCCGCGACGAAGCTGGCCAGCAGCGCGACGGTGAGGAAGACCGGGACCGTCACCCATTCCGCGCTGCCGATAAGCGTCCAGCCGTTGAAGGGCGGGAGGTGGAAGTAGTCATAGGCAAAGGTGCTGATCACCGCGGTCGCCACTCCCGGCCCCAGACCCCACACGGTCGAGACCACCAGCACACCGAGCAGGTAGACAACGCCCAGTGAGCTTTCAGGCGCAAGCTGCCGGAGCGGATAGAGCAGGAGGGTCTCCATGAAGACGCACGCGATACCGGCCAGGACTCCCAACGCCATGGGTGAAGAGGTCTGGCGCCGCAGCGACCGCACGCCCGCGCGCATTAACTTAGTGTACTCCCGCGTGCACTCCCGCGTCCCGGCGCGGTGGTTCGCCTAGTGAGTCCGTATGCGACCTCATGCCAGGTCAACGCGCCCTGCGGGTCATTTCTTGCATCGTCGGGGAGGTGGCGGCCAATCCTCTTCGGCGCACGTTCGACCGATTAGTGTGGGGATACCGACAAGGTCATTCCAGGGCGGCAAGCGGTGGATGGAAGCCAGAGACGGGTAGCGCTGGCAGACGACGATGTCCTGCTTCGCGAAGGGCTCGCGAGCCTGCTCGAGCGGTCCGCGTACGAGATCGTCGGCCAGGCCGGAGACGCATCGGAACTCCTCGCCCTCGTCCGCGATCGCAAGCCCGAGATCGTCATCGTCGACATCCGGATGCCCCCCGCTCACGCCACGGAGGGTCTCGACGCGGCTCGTGTGATCCACGAGGAGTTCCCTCAGATCGGGATACTCCTCCTGTCGGCACACGTCGAGGTCGAACAGGCGATGGAGTTGCTCGCCGGCGGGCGCCGGGTCGGCTACCTGCTCAAGAGCCGGGTGACCAACGTGACCGACTTCATCGAGACGATCGAGCGAATCGCCCAAGGGGGCTCCGTTGTCGATCCCGGCCTCGTTCAGGAACTCATCGCGGCCCGCCACAGGAATGATCCGCTCGACCTCCTCACGCAGCGTGAGCGTGAAGTGCTCGCCCTGATGGCGGAGGGGCGCTCAAACGCCGGTATCGCCCACCAGCTGTGGATTTCCGAGGGCACTGTCGAGAAGCATGTCCGCAGTATTCTGTCGAGGCTGCGGCTACCGGAGACGCAAGACGACCACCGGCGTGTTCTGGCGGTCATCGCCTTCCTGGAAGCTCGCTAGTTTCGGCCGCTGTGACCCCGGTCGCCCGTGCTCCCCAGAATGTCGCGGATCGCGCTCCCCGAGATGTCGGACTTCGACAGGAACGCCACCGTGGGGCTAGCCGCGATCATGTCCGCAAAATCCTGCTCGGCATGCGCCGAGATCAGGATCACGCTCGATCGCTCCGCGTACCTTGCTCCCTCAAGTCGCTGCGCGAGGTCGAAACCGCTCTCCTCGCCTAGGTCGATGTCGACGAGCGCCACATCCGGCCGGAGATCCTCGATCCGCTGAAGAGCGTCGACGCCCGTCGACGCCACGCCGACCACGGCGATCCCCTCTCGTTCGAGCAGGTCGCGGGCGACAACACAGAAATGATCGTTGTTGTCGACGATGAAGCAACGTAGAGCCACGTCCTCAGGATCGCAGCATGGAGCCAACCTGACATTGCAGCTAGCAGGCATCTTGAGGGTTCCGCTGGCATGGGCTCGAAATGGGCGCTAACAGCGATGACGGCAGGCGTCAGGAACGGCATCGTTGACGACAGAAGACCAGAAAGGACTCTCTCACAGTCGACAAGGATCGAAGGTAAGAGTCATGTGTGAGCACCAGCCTCCGTGTCCGCCCGCGGACGCTCCCGACCACCAGGCGGCCTGTCTCGTGGCCTTCCACCCGGAACAGGGATGGGAGTTGCTTTGCAACGGTGTGGTGATCTTCGATGACCTCGGCGAGCTGCTGCCCGACCGGCGCAGCATCCCGAGCGCCCGCGATCTGTATGGGCGGGCGGCATGAGACGGCCCACCACCCCCATACAGGCGCCCTACGCCCGCCGGGCCGTCTGGCCGCTCCTGCACGACCGCTCTTCGGTGCCCCAGGCGCGCCATCTGATCCGCACCCAGTTGGCCGGCTGGGGACTGGCCGAGCACAGCGACGTCGCCGAACTGCTCGCCAGCGAACTCCTCACCAACGCACTGCACCACGCCTGGGGCACACCGATCCTCACCCTCTGCCTAAAAGGCGCCACACTGCGCTGCGAGGTCAGCGACGCCAATCCCGCC
>JAOPYK010000196.1 GCA_025964695.1 Streptosporangiaceae bacterium
TCATCGAGGCCACCGACCGCTTCGCGAAGACCGGTTCCTGAGCTCCCGCCCGGGCCGCCGTGAACCCGCGAACCCGCCGGCTCACCAGTCACGAGCTCATGCGCGGGAGACCCGGTGCGCGGCGGCCCCGGCCCGCATCCCGAGCCTGGCCGGGGCCGGGAACGCAGGGGTGATCCCGTCGACCCGGCCGGACAGCCGCCGCGGTTCCTCCCGGTCGTCCACACCGAACAGGGCGGCCACCATGCCGTCGATGCTCGACGCCGGCTCGGTGACGGTCATCGCAATCCCACCTCGGCGTGGGCGGTGCCCTCCAGCCGCCACTCCCGTTCGACCGCCCACCGGCCTGCGGTCCGGTGCAGCAACGTGATGACGGCGTCGGAGCGCTCGGAGTTGTGGCACACCGCGGGGGCGCCGTCCGGGTCGGCGTAGTCCACCGAGACCGTCTCCTCCGACCGCTGGGTGACCTCAATGCGGACGCGCCGGTCGCCGATCCGGCCCCGTACCGTCCAGGTGGGCAGCCGGAGGTCGGCTCTCATCCGGAGCGCGGCCAGCAGGGGATCGCCGGAAGGCCACTCCGTGCCGCCCACCCGGAGGCGGACGAAGGGCAGCGGCGGCAGCCGGTCCAGACCCGGCCGGGTCGACACGGCGGCGACGACCTCGCAGACGTCGCCGTCGCCCAGGTCGGCGTGCAGCCATCCCCATCGCCTGGCGTTGCCGTGGCCGTAGATGCGCGCGCTCGCGCCCGGGGCGCCGGCCAGTTCCAGTACGCGTTCACCGAAGCGGACGGTGCCGTCGAAGTGGGCCGCGGGGGCGGGCACGATCTGGGCGGCCGGCAGCAGTTCCCGCTCCCAGGCCCAGCGCGGGAAGGTGTAGAGGGTCCGGCCGCCGCCGGACCGGCGCAGTTCCCAGGCGAGCTCACCGGCGCTGCCGGTCAGCCGGTCCCCGGTGACCTCTACGTTCCCGGCGGCGAAGGCCGGTCCCGGCCGCCAGTGGTACGGCCCGAATCTGCCGAAGACCGGGGCACCGCCCGGCGGGAACACCGCCGCCCAGCCGAGCGCCGTGGCGGGGCCGCCGTCCTTCGGAACGGCCAGCTCGTGGTGCAGCCACACGCCGGTGCCGGTCGCCGGGTCGGTGAGCGTGGTGTACCAGACCTCCAGCCGGCCGGCCTGCCCCCGCCAGCGCGACTCCTGGTGCGGGAGCCGGCCGGGCGAGTCGGCGGGGAAACGGAAGCTCGCGAGGAAGCGGGCCAGGTCGCGGCGGACATGGAAGCGGAGCGTCGCCTCCCCCACCACGGTGCCGTTCTCGTCGGTGACCGTGGCGGGCAGCAGGGTCATGGAGCGCACCGGGCGGCGATAGCTGATCGACTTCCACCCGTCCAGGTGCAGCCGCCTGCCGTCCGCGGCGCCGAAGTCCAGCCGGTACCGGATCTGCCTGCCCGCGATCGGCGCGACCCGCAGCATGCCGGTCCCCTCCGGGTCGTCGGCGAGACCGGGCACGTGCACCCGGCCGGTCAGCCGGCCCTCGGCGTCGCCGCGCGGGGTCAGCACCCCCGGCAGGTCGGCCGCCAGCTCCAGCCTCATCGGCCGCTCCAGGCCCTCCCCGGTCAGCCGGATCGTGCCCTCCATGACCTCGTGAAAGATCGTGTGACGTGAGTTCATGTGGTCCACCTCTGTTCTGGAGCCGGGGCGAGCCGTCAACCCCGTTGCCCGGTGATCCGAGTCAGAGCCGCGCGCGAGCTGTGCGCGGATCCCCGCGCCGGCCGGCGGTGCCCGGCTCAGGAACCGTGGTCCACCTGGGAGTCGATGGCCGCGGGAGCGACGATCTCGGCCGTGACCGGCACCGGGATGCGGGCCTGGACGCGGAAGCCGCCCTCGGGGCGGTGACCGGACTGCAGCCGGCCGCCGCACAGCGCCACCCGCTCGGCCATGCCGCCCAGCCCATAGCCCCCGCCCGGCTGCGCGGCGGTGGACGCGGCGGTCCCGTTCCCCCCGTCGTCCAGCACCTCCACCGCGATCGCGGCCCGTTCGTAGCGGATCCACACCGAGGCCTGCGCTCCCGCCGCGTGTTTCCGGGTGTTGGTCAGCGCCTCCTGGACGATGCGGTAGACCGCGAGGTCCACCGAGGCGGGAAGCTCACGCACAGTGCCGGCGATCTCGAGCTCGACGCGCAAGCCGGCCGCCCGCACGGCGGCCACCAGGGCGGGCACCTCGGCGGCCCTGGCGCCGAGCGCCGGCTCGGGGTCGTCGGTTCCGTCGGCGCGCAGCACCGCGAGCAGCTGGCGCATCTCGGCCAGCGCCTCACGGGCGGTGCGCTCGGTGGTGAGCAGGGCCTCCTCCGCCTTCACCGGGTCGATGGCCATGGTCGTCCGGGCGGCGCCCACGAGCACGCTCATCACGCTGATGTGGTGGGCGACCACGTCGTGCAGCTCGCGGGCGATCCGCCGCCGTTCGATCCGCACCGCGGTCTCGGCCGCCTCGACCCCGCGGCGCACCGCCATCTCACGGCGGACCCGCATGTACTGGCCGAGCGCGATCGTCAGTGCAAAAATGATCAAGCCGCTGAGGATGCTGCTGGAGGGCCAGAGCAGCAGGGACAGCGAGAAGACGAAGGCGGCCGTGGCGCCGGCGATCCAGCCGACGGCCACCGGCCGGTACCTGCCACAGCTGTACATCGCGATCAGCGACGGCGCGCTCTGCAGATCGGCGGCCTGCGGCACCAGCGCGTGGGCCGCGATGTCGAGGATCACGATGACCGCGAGCACGGCCACCGGATGCCGGCGGCGCGGCACGAGGGCGGCCGCCCTGGCCACCATCAGAGCGGCCACGATGATGATCCGGGCCGAGGCGTGGCCGTGCGTCTTCTGGACCAGGTTCCCCAGGTCCACCGTGACGATGACGAGCAGGACGAGCCCGGTGAAGACCCCCGAGCGCACGCGCGGCGTCAGCCAGCGCCAGGGCACCCGCGCGCGGATCGTCCGGACGTAGGCCACCACTCGTCCCCTTGTCACGTTCCGACCCTAGACATGCGCGGGCCTGACCACGTCGCACCATGGTACGAGGCGGACCTAGCACCTGGGACGAGCTTCCTCCTCCACCCGGCGCGGCAGGAAGGGGGATCAGGAGTAGCTATGCGGAGTCGGGACCGCCGCTCCAGGTGAACGCGAAGGTCGACTCGGGCAGGATCAGGCCGACACAGCGGATCTCGTCGTTGGACAGGTCGAGCCGCTCCACGGTGGACCTCGACGCCGGGTTCGCCACCGGCACCAGGTCGAAACCCTCGAATCCACGGGCGCGGAAGGCGTAGTCGTAGGTCCGGGCGCTGCAGGTCCAGACGTACGCGTCGTGGGTGTTGCCGAGCTGCCGGTGTGTATACGTCACCCACGCCCTCTCCCCGGGGTTCAGGGAGTAACCGCAGGTGAGGTCGAACTCGATGGACAGCCGGCCGCCACGCCCGTCCCGCACGGCCACGTTCTCGATCTCCGGCTGGAGACGGATCTGCTCACGCTGCCCGTCGATCTCCAGGACCAGCTCGGGCTTCATGACCAGCCGGATCCAGGTCTGGCAGTCCTGTTCGGAGAGATCGCCGTCCCGGTGCCTGCGGGTCAGCGCCGCCGCCTCGGGCACCGGGGTGAACACGTTGTGGATCAGCCCGTCGCCGTTGATCAGCAGGGGGTGGTTGTAGGGGTTGGGATCGGTCCGGTAGCTGATGGTCGCCCCCACGCACAGCACTCCCGGCGGGAGGTCGCTGGGCCGCCCGTCGGCGAACTGCTCGAGGACCGGCGGTACCGCCAGCGCGATGTCCACCGAGTAGTTGCGGCGGGCCGGGGCACCCAGCGTCGCGGACAGCCACGCGATCGTGGAGTCGATGTCACCGGCGTGCGGGAACGCGGCGAGACTGGTCCGCTTGAGCTGGGCGGTGAGCTCCTCAGGGCTGAGCTTGCGCAGGAAGTCGTCGTTGGTCAGCAGCGCCCCGGGCACCTCCTCGGTGGCGAACCTCCGGAAGTTCACGGCCTCCAGGATCAGGGTGATCGCCCCCACCTGGAACACGGTGCTGCCGATCATGTTGAGGTTGTCGCGGACGTGGCTGCCGTGCGCGAGGTGCGGCAGCGTGATCACGAAGATCACATCCCCCAGCAGCACCAGGAACGCGCTGAGAACGACGACGTAGTTGCGCAACAGCCTCTTGTTGAGTCCGTCGATCCCCTCGGCCATACCGCCTCCGGTCCCCCACGTCCTTCAGTTGTCCGGACGAATCTAGCCATGTCGAAACAGTCGCGCCAAGGGCAGAGATGAGCTGACACCGAATTACACGGCACGGCCGGCACGGATCGCCCTCCGGGGAACCGCGCGCCGGCCCGCAACGTCGCTATATTCAAAGGTCATCAGACCGGGTCCGCCTGTCTTGCTCGCAGCACCGTGGGCCCTCGGTGGTGGGGAGGAACTCGATGCGGGGCAGCATCCTTCCGTTCGCGTACTCCGACGGCGCCCTGTGCGTGGACGGCACGCCTCTCGCGGAGACGGTGGCGGGGTCCGGGACTCCCGCCTACGTCTATTCCCTGGACGCGATGGTCTCCCGCCATCAGGCGATATCCGATGCCTACGCCCCGCTGGGAGCGCAGGTCTATTACTCGGTGAAGGCCAATTCCAATCTGTCGGTGCTGCGCGCCCTGGGACGGGTCGCCGCGGGCTTCGACGTGGTGAGCGGCGGCGAGCTGACCCGGGCGCTGGCGGCGGGCATGGACCCGGCGCGGATCAGCTTTGCCGGCGTCGGCAAGACCGACGACGAGCTGGGCCTGGCGGTCAAGCACGGCCTGATCGTGCACGTGGAGTCGGCCGAGGAACTCCACCGGCTGCAGGCGGTGGCGGCGGGCCTCGGCACTCGCGTCCGCTTCGGCCTGCGCATCAACCCCGGGATCACAGTCGACACCTTGGTGCACATGCAGACCGGTAGCGACCGGGCCAAGTTCGGCGTCCCCGCCGCCGAGGCGGGAGAGCTGCTGGCCCGGTCCGCGGCCGGGCACCTCCCCAATCTCGACCCGGTCGGCGTGCACATGCACGTCGGATCCCAGATCCCCAACCCCGCCGACATGGTCGCCGCGGCGGAGGTGCTGCTTGGGGTGCTGGAGACCGGGCGGTCGCTCGGGCTGAGCCGGATGCGGCGTCTCGACCTGGGCGGCGGATTCCCGGTGGACTACGGGGACTCGCCCGGCCCGCTCCCGCAGCCCGCCGACTTCGCCGCCGCGCTCGCCCCGGTCCTCGCGGGACGCGAGGTGGAGCTGGTGCTGGAGCCGGGGCGCTGGATCACTGGGCCGGCCGGGGTGCTGGTCGCCCGGGTGCTCTTCCGCAAGCAGACCCCGGCCGGGCGGATGCTGGTCCTTGACACGGGCATGCACCATTTCGCCCGGCCCGCTCTCTACCAGGCGATCCACCGGATCCTGCCGCTGCGCGCGGCGCCGTCCGCCGGCTTCGCCGAGGTGGTGGGGCCCATCTGCGAGTCGACCGACCGGATCTCCGCCCGCGCCGACCTTCCCGAGCTGGCTCCCGGCGACCTGGTGGCGATCATGGACGCCGGCGCCTACGGCATGGTGCTGGCCTCCAACTACAACAGCCAGCCCCGGCCGCCCGAGCTCGTGGTCGAGGGCGGCCGGGCCAGGGTCGCCAGGCGGCGCGAGACGTGGCAGGACCTGATGGCCCTGGAGGACTGAGTGGCGCCGTGACGGCCGTCACCCACCCGCCCCCGTGACCGTACCGAATGTGATTCGGTACGGTGGCGCCGGGGAAGGTGGCCGAGGTGGAGGGACGCACGGCGGTGGCGCATGAGTGAGCTGGGCGGCGGAGCGGCGATCGTCGGGCTCGGCATGACCGAGCTGGGGAAGGTGTACGGGCCCAGCCCGCGCCGGTTCGCGGCCGACGCGGTCCGCAGGGCGGTCGCCGACGCGGATCTCGGCCTCGGGGACCTCGACGGCCTGCTGGTCAGCCACGGTATGGGCGGCTCCCCCGGGATCGAGCTGGCCGAGACGCTCGGGCTGACGGATCTGCGGCTGCTCACCCACCTGAACGCCTACGGCGCGACCGCGGGCGCGATGGTGTCGTACGCGGCCATGTCGGTGCTCAGCGGGGCCGCCACCACCGTCGCCTGCGTCTTCGCCGACGCCCCGCTCAAGCCACGGCAGTCGGCGGGCAGCGCCTACGACTTCTCCGCCCGCTCCCCCCGGGGCGGCCCGGCCCCGGCCGCCCGCGAATTCTACGGCTACGGCGGGATGATGGCGGCGCTCGGTTTCCGCAGCGTCAACTCCTTCTACGCGCTCGCCGCCCAGCGCCACATGGCGCGCTACGGCACCACGGGCGAGCAGCTGGGCGCGATCGCGGTGAGCACCCGGCAGTGGGCGGCCATGAACCCGCTCGCCCAGCTACGCGACCCGATCACCCTCGAGGACCACCAGAACTCCCGCTGGGTGGCCGAGCCGCTGCATCTGCTCGACTGCTGCCTGGTCTCCAACGGCGCCATCGCCATCGTGGTCACCAGCGCCGACCGGGCCCGGGATCTGGCTCAGCCGCCCGTGCACCTCTGGGGCTGGGGACAGGGCCACCCCGGCCATCGCAAGGAGCGCGGCAGTGAGTTCGGGCTGACCACCGGAGCGGCGGCCTCCGGGCCGATCGCGATGAAGATGGCCGGGGTCACCGTCGACGACATCGACGTGTGCGAGCTCTACGACTGCTACACGTTCACGGTCCTGGTGTCGCTGGAGGACTACGGGTTCTGCGGCAAGGGCGAGGGCGGGGCCTTCGCCGCATCGGGGGCGCTCGGACCCGGCGGCCGCCTGCCCACCAACACCGGTGGCGGCCAGCTGTCGGCCTTCTACATGTGGGGCATGACCCCGTTGTCCGAGGCCGTCATCCAGGCCCGCGGTGCGGGCGGCGAACGGCAGGTCCCCGCGAACGACGTGATCCTTGTCAGCGGCAACGGCGGCGTCCTCGACCACCATTCCACGCTGATCGTCAGCCCACACGCCAAGGGAGCCTGACATGCCTGCCAGTGACCCTCAGAGCGACATCGGAGTCCTGCGGCGCGACGGGCGTACCGACGCCTTCTTCGACGGCGCCGCGGCCGACCGGCTGATGATCAGGCGGTGCGAGGCATGCGACCGGTGGTTCGCCCCCGACACCAGCGCCTGCCCCGGCTGCGGCGGCGAGGAGCCGGCCTGGGCGCGGTCGTCCGGCCAGGCCACGCTGGTGACCTGGACGATCACGCACGGCCGGCCACGCGAGGACGGCACGGCACCGGAACCGGTGGTGCTGGCCCTGGTCGAGCTCGCCGAGGGGCCCTGGCTGCACACCCGGCTCGACGGCGCGGGCGAGCTCCGCGAAGGCATGCCGCTGCGCGCCCGTTTCGAGCATCCGCGGGAGGGCGAGGCCTATCTCGTCTTCCGCCCAGCCTGACCCACCCCTTGGAGCGACCATGAACAACGAGGTCTGTGAGACGTTCGGGATCGAGTTCCCGCTGTTCGCGTTCAGCCACTGCCGTGACGTGGTCGCCGCCGTCAGCAACGCCGGTGGTTTCGGCGTTCTCGGCGCCGTGGCGTACACCCCGGAGCGGCTCGAGGAGGAGCTGCGCTGGATCGACGACCACGTCGGCGGCAGTGCGTACGGCGTCGACGTCCTGGTGCCCGGCAAGATCGACCCGTCGGCGGAGCGGGCGGGCCGGGGCGAAGGCGGCCTTGATTCCGTGCTCGGCGCCATTCCCGCCGAGCACTGGGCCTTCGTGGCCCACCTGTTCGAGAAGTACGGCGTGCCCGCCCCCGACCTCTCCGGGATGGACGGTGCCCGCGCCGCCCGGGGCAGTGCACGCCAGGTCACCAAGGAGGGCGCCACCGAGCTGATCGACGTGTCCCTCTCCCACCCGATCCGGCTCATCGCCAGCGCGCTCGGCACTCCCCCGCCGGTCATGGTGGAGAAGGCGCGGGCCGCCGGGGTTCCGGTGGCGGCGCTGGTCGGCACGGCCGAGCACGCCCGCCGCCAGGTGGCCGCGGGCGTGGACCTGATCGTCGCGCAGGGCGGCGAGGCGGGCGGCCACACCGGAGAGATCTCCACAATGGTGCTCGTCCCGGAGGTGGTCGACACCGTCGCCCCGATCCCCGTGCTGGCCGCCGGCGGCATCGCCACCGGCCGGCAGATGGCCGCCTCAATGGCCCTGGGCGCCTCCGGCGTCTGGTGCGGCTCGGTCTGGCTCACCACCGAGGAGGCGGAGACACCGCCGGCGGTGAAGGCGAAGATGATCGCGGCCACCTCCCGTGACACGATCCGGTCCCGGTCTCGTACCGGCAAGCCCGCGCGCCAGCTCAGGTCGGCGTGGACCGACGAGTGGGAGGGGCCCGACAGCCCCGGCGCGCTGCCGATGCCGCTGCAGATGATCGTCGCCGAGGGGGCGCTGCGGCACGTCAACAAGGTCAGCGAGAGCGGCAACGAGGGCGCGCAGCAGCTGGCGAACTACTTCGTCGGCCAGTGCGTCGGCCTCATGAACACCGTCAAGCCCGCCCGCCAGGTCGTCTACGACATGGTCGAGGAGTTCGCCGACGCCCTGGAGCGCCTCAACAAGATCACCGGCGCCTGAACGCCCCGCACCTGCACGACCGATGATGTTGTCCTGTCCCCCTCGGGAGGGTGCCAGGACGACATCATGGAGGACCACGGCGGTGGTCAGCGGAACTGCAGGATCGGGCGGCCCGGACCGGCGTTGATCTGGGCGTCGATCAGCCGCGCCAGGTGCTGGTACCCCGAGGCGTTGGGATGGAAGCTCCGCGACTCGGCGACCAGGTTCAGCAGGTCGACGTCGAGCCCGTTGACGTACGGTTCGCCGCTGCCGACCTCGTGACCGGCGAACGCGTTGTAGACGTCCAGGAACTCGACGCTGCCCTTCCCCTTGGCGGCGACGATCCCCCGGTCGACGTCCGCCGCGACCTGCCGGATCAGCTCGTCGAGCTGCCGGCCCTGCCCGTTGAGCCACTGTTGGTCGGTGACGCTGAGGTTGTCGAGCGAGCTGCCCGAGATCTCGGAGAAGAGCCGCGGGTAGCCCATGACAATGACCCGGGCAACCGGCGCCCTGTGCAACACCCTGTCGAGGACGGTCCTGAGGTCGGCCCGGAGCGCCAGCAGCCGCTGGGTGATCGCCGGCCCTTGCTCCTGGCAACCCGGCGAGAACGGCAGCCGCACCACACACCCGGCCAGCACGTGGGAGAACCCCGCGTCGTTGCCGCCGACGCTGAGGGTGACCAGGCTGGTGTGATCGTCGATCCGGTCGGTCTGCGGCGGCTCACCGCTCTTGCCGTGCAGCACGCTGTACGTCGTCGCTCCGGAACAGGCCCAGAACGCCGAGCCCCGGGCGAAGCGGAAGGCCTCGGCGACCAGATGAAAGTAGGCCTGGGACGTACGGTGGCAGCGGTTGTCCAGCGCCCGGTCGGCGGCGACGGCGTAGGCGCCCTCGCCGGCTGAATAGGAGTCCCCGAGCGCGACGTAGCCGCCCTGGGTCGCCGCCTCGATAGGGGTGATCGGCCGTGGCGGCGACGGAATCACGGGCCATGGCCTGGTGAGGCATTTCCGGCCCGTACAGCGCTGCGGGCCGTCGCTGAGCGAGAAGGGGATGGCCATCACGGCGATCAGGACGATGACGGCCGTCACCGCCACTACCGTGGTGCCGCGCCTGCCGAGACGCTCCCGCATCCGACGCCACCGCGCCACCCGGCACCCCCTGTCTGGACTTGTTCTCATTGGATGACGTCCGCGGCGCCGGGCGTGTTCCCGTGCCCTGCCGGTGATCTCCCCCACGCCGGCGGGGTGACCGGGAACCGCTCCGGGGAATCCTCAGTCCAAGGGAGCACTCGTCTGTTCGGGGGACTACTCGATGTTCGCGATGGTCACGGGACTGTCACTGGCGGCCGCCGCCGGGCTGAACGCCTACATACCGGTGCTGGTGGTCGGGCTGCTGGCGATGTTCACCCATACGGTCACACTGCCGCACCAGTACGCCTGGATGACCCACGGCTGGGTGCTCGCGATCGTGGCGGTGCTGCTCGCCGCGGAGGTCGTCTTCGACAAGATCGCCGTGGTCGACCATCTCAACGACGCGATCCAGACGCTGGTGCGACCGGCGGCCGGCGGCGCGGTGTTCGCCGCCACCAGCGCCGCCGGTCATGTCGACTCCTCGTCCTTCATGCACGACCACTCATGGATCGGCTGGGTCCTCGGCATCGCCGTCGCCTTCGTCGTCCACCTCACCAAGGCCGGCGTCCGGCCCGCGGTCAACGTGGGAACGGCGGGCACCGGCACCCCGGTGGTGAGCGCCGTCGAGGACGCCGTCTCACTCGGCATGAGCCTGCTGGCGGTGCTCGCGCCTGTGCTGGCCCTGATCGCGCTGGTGGTGTTCGCCCTCGTCATGATCCGGCTGGTCCGAGTCGCGCTGGCGTCGCGCCGCCGACGCAGGGCACGCCGGACGGCGGCCGCGCGACCGGGCTGACCGCTCGCCGGCGACCCGTGCTCCGGCGATCCCTGCTCCGGCTGGTTCTGCCGCCGGTCAGGACACTTCCCAGGCGACGTGCACATCGCCCGCGTCCTCACGCCGTACCGAGATACCGGACGTGTTGCCCGGGTCGGTGAACGTCACGACCGCCTGGCCCTTGCTGGAGTCGACCGTTACCTGGTCGACCTTCCAGGAACCGCCGCCGTGGTAGACCGCCACCCGCAACGCGGCCGGCGGGAGGTTCTGTAGGCCGTTGTCGGCGATGAACCCGATGGTCTTGTAGCGGCCCTTCGGCAGCGAGATCGGGGTGATCGCGCCCTGGCCTTCAGCGAGCTGTCCGTACGGCACGTCGTCCTCCACAGGACTCGGGGTGG
>JAOPYK010000211.1 GCA_025964695.1 Streptosporangiaceae bacterium
ATCGTGCTGCGCGACCCCGCCTGGCAGAAGAGACTCACCGTCGAAGACCAGCGCGGCCTGTCGGCGCTGTTCTGGACGCACCTGAACTTGTACGGCCGCCTGGAACTGGACATGAGCAACCACCTCGGCCTCGGCCTCGGCCTCGACGGCCAGCTCGACGGCCAAGGCGCGGTCTAACACGAGATCTACAGCGGTAGGTCCAGGCCTGCCCGGCACCGCGGTGGATGGGGTGCCGGTAAGCAAGTGTCATGAGCCCCAAACGGGCGTGTCTGCCCTGGGAGCTCCTCTTCTGGCTGGCGGCCGAAACCTAATGGGGGTTACCGGGTCAGCACCGACCGGGACCGCGCCTCATCCGCGCTCGCGGAGGTATTCCTCCAGCTCGGCGGCCCCGGCCAACATCGCGCGCCCGCGGGCGGACAGCCGGCCGCGCCAGTCGCGCAGGGCGGCCTCCAGCGGCTCCAGCCCGCCGGCCGTCCGCACCTGGGCGATCAGCGGGGCGATCTGCTCCAGCAGGTAGCCGCCGAGCCTGTGGGTGGTGGGCGGGCCGCGCCGCGACTGAGAGAGCCTAACTCTGCGGGACGTCCTTGACGAACACGATCCCGTCATTGCTAGCCACGTGGGCCGGGTCCAGCGGGGAGTAGCCGAACCAGGCGGACACCCGGGGAGCGGGCGTCACGTCGCCGAGGATAGCGGCCAGTCGGCGGGCGTCGACGACGTATCGGTCCTCCGGGAGCGCGTACAGGAGCCCTTCGATGGTGTCCGGGGGTGGGGTCTCCACACCGTGGTGGCGGATCGTGCCGAGGGCCGTGGCCAGGAAGGCGTACCCCTCGCCCAGCTGGGCGCTGACGATCGCCCCGGCGCTCCACCATTCCAGCGGCAGGCCGCCCATCCGCATCGTGCTCTTGTCCCGCTGGAGATGCCCGTTGTGGGCATGCAACAGCGCCGGGCCCCGCTCGGCGATGGCGAGCAGGTTGGCGGCCATCATCGAATCCCGCAGGGCGCAGAGCCGCGCCATGCGGCTCGGTGACGTGTCGGCCATCCAGAAGTGGTACCGCAACAGCCCGGTGGCAGTGCGCCCGTACATGCGTGCCCGGTCCCAGTCGTCCCGCAAGGACGCCGCGATCAGGTGTGGCGTCTGCGTGTCAAGCAGGGCTACCAGGTCGTCGGCGAGCAGCCGCAGCTGTTTGGCCTCGGGCGTCTGCCCCACGGACTGGGACGGGTCCATCATCGCGGCGGGATTGGTCCACCGGTCGTCGGCGCCGAGCAGGCGGCCGAGCGTTTCCGCGGTGCAGGGAAGCAGGTCCGCGTCAACCCAGGCGGTGAGGTAGGCGTGGAGTGCGGTGAGGGCCTGCCGAGGGCTCGCGACGCCGGTGATCTCCAGCGGGCCGTCGAAACCGGCGAAGCGCAGCCGCTCTGACACGGGCCGGCCGTCGTTGTACGCACGCATCCAGCGCACAAGCTCGCGGTTGGCCGCAGACGCGCCCCACCCGTGGCTGAACCCGCGCTCCATGACCTCCTCGAGGGTGCCCGTGCCCGAGGTGACGTAGTCGTCCACGACCAGGCCCATCATGCAGTCGCTCTCGATCGCGATCGACCGGTAGCCCTCCTGCTCGACGAGCTGCCGGAAGAGCTCGTTGCGCAGGTCGAGCAGAGTGTCCTCGCCGTGGGTGGGCTCGCCCAGGGCGAGCAGCCGCGGCCGGGCCGGGAGCAGCCGCATGACGGCGGCGGCCTCGACGGCATGGGCGGTGTCCTTGATGCCAGTAGTCATGCCTTAAACGGTATCGTTGAACCTTCGGTTGAAACTTCTCCGCGATATTGGCAGGTTCATGGGACGAAACCTTCAAAGCGGCGAGCGACTCAGGCCGGTTGACCTGGCACGCGGGCATGGTCTGTCCACGCAG
Source organism: Streptosporangiaceae bacterium (assembly GCA_025964695.1). Lineage (GTDB taxonomy): Bacteria > Actinomycetota > Actinomycetes > Streptosporangiales > Streptosporangiaceae > Actinomadura_E. The sequence continues at coordinate 1,902 of JAOPYK010000211.1, forward strand.
GCGGTCAGGAACTACGAGGAGGCCGGCATCCTTCCGGCCGCCGGTCGCACACCCCACGGCTACCGCACCTATACCCCGCGGCACGCGCAGGCCCTGCGCGCGTTCCTCGCCCTGGTGCCCGGCCACGGCCACCAGACGGCGACGTCGATCATGCGGGCGGTGAACCAGGACGCGGCCGAGGAGGCGTTCCGCCTCATCGACGAGAGCCACGCCCAGCTCCTCGACGACCGCCGGACCCTCCAGGCCGTGGAGAGCGCCCTCCGCGACCTGGAGTCCACCGCGGTGTCCGGGCCCGACGCGGTGTCCGGGCCCGGCGGCACGTTCATCGGGCCGCTGGCGGACAAGCTCGGGATCCGGCCTGCGACGCTGCGCAAGTGGGAGCGCGCCGGGCTGGTGCGCCCGCGCCGCGACCCGCTGACCGGGTACCGCGTCTACGACGAGGCCGACGTGCGGGACGCCCGGCTGGCCCACCAGCTCAGGCGGGGCGGCTACCTGCTGGAGCAGATCGCCCCGCTGATCGCTCAGGTCCGCTCCGCCGGAGGCGTCGCCCCGCTGGAGTCGACCCTGCGCGACTGGCAGGCCCGCCTGTCCGCCCGGGGCCGCGCCATGCTCAAGGGCGCCGCCGACCTGGACGCGTACCTCCGCGCCCGCGAACCCTGAGGCCGAGTCACGTCCACCACAGGAAAAGGCATGGCCACGGAAGGAAACCATGCATGAGTGACGGGGCATTTCGCCTGATCAATGGTTCAGCATTCCATCAAAACCAGCACGTGGTGCCTGAGAATGTCGCGCAGTG
>JAOPYK010000227.1 GCA_025964695.1 Streptosporangiaceae bacterium
AGGGCAGGCCGTGTGCTTCATACTCGCGCCGGGCCAGCGGGTGGCTAGGTCGTGAGCCTGCGCCGATACCGAAGTCGAGCCGCCCGCCGGAGACGATGTCGACGGTCGCGGCGATCTTGGCCAGCACCGCGGGCGGCCGGAGGTGGCGGCGATCAGCGACGTCGCTGCGCCGCGTCAAGCAGGGCTTGCGGCGTGTCGTACTTCTCGTGTGCGGCGAGGTCGACGCCGGGAGCGACGATCGCGTCTATCGCATCGAGCACGTCGGCGGAGAGCACGGTGTCTGCGGCCGCGAGCTGAGAGTGCAAGTGCCCCAGAGTGCGCGGGCCGATGATCGCGCTGGTTACGGCGGGGTGCGCGGTGACGAATCCGAGCGCGAGCTGGATCATGGTCAGGTCGGCCTCGTCGGCGACTTTGGCCAGCTGCTCGACGGCATCGAGCCTGGCCCGGTTGGAGGGGATGGCGGTGTCGAAGCGTTGCGGCATGAACGTCGAGCGGCTAGTGGTGATTTCCTGGCCCTCGCGGATCGCACCCGACAGCCAGCCCGAGGCCAACGGGCTCCACACCAGCACGCCGAGTCCGTACTGCTCGGTCACGGGCAGCACGTGGGTCTCGATCCCGCGCTGCAGGATCGAGTAGCTGGGCTGTTCGGTGACGTAACGGCTCAAATGGTTCTCCCGGGCGGCCCACTTGGCCTGCACGATGCGGTACGCGGGGAACGTCGAGGAGCCGAAGTAGCGAATCTTTCCCGCGCGTTGCAGGTCGGTCAGCGCCGACAGCGTCTCCTCGTCGCTGGTGCTCGGGTCCCACCGGTGGATCTGGTAAAGATCAACGTGGTCGACGCCTAGACGGCGCAGGCTGTTGTCCAACTCGGTGACCAACCAGCGGCGCGAACTTCCCTGATGGTTGCGCTCGTCGCCCATGGGCATGCTCGCCTTCGTGGCCAGCACGATGTCGTCGCGGCGGCCGACGATGGCTTTGCCGACCATCTCTTCCGACTCGCCGCCGCTGTACATGTCGGCGGTGTCGATGACGTTGATCCCGGCATCGAGGGCGGCATCGACGATAGCGGTGGCCTCGTCCTGGGTGGTGCGTCCAAGTTTGCCGAAGTTCATCGCGCCGAGCGCGAGGGAGCTGACCTGCACACCGGTGCGGCCCAAGGTGCGGTACTGCATGACCGTGTTCCTCCATTGCGGGTGAAGCGTGGTGGCATTGCGTGGTGACAATGCGTGGTTTGGTTGTCGACCCCCTGCTCTGGCATCATGAGCAAACGGAACCTTGTTCCGATAACAATACGGAACGCTGTTCCGCTTGGCAAGCTCGGTAGCGGAGGGAGCGGCGCGGTGAACGAAAGCGACGAGAGCGCAAGGCACGCAGCCCGGTCCAAGCGGGCGGACGCCCGGCGTAACGAGGAGACTCTGCTCGACGCGGCCGCCGCGATCTTCGTCACGTCAGGCGTGGAAGCGCCGGTACGCGACATCGCGGCCAAGGCCGGCGTCGGGACTGGCACGATCTACCGCCACTTCCCGACTCGAGCGGATCTCATCATCGCCGTCTACCGGCACCAGGTCGAGGCCTGCACCGAGGCCGGTCCAGCCCTGCTGGCGACCTGCGCAACTCCTCACGCCGCACTAGGGCGATGGATCAACCTCTTCGTCGATTTCCTGGTCACCAAGCACGGACTCGCTGCCGTGCTGCGGTCCGACAACGCCGGCTTCGACACGCTGCACGCCTACTTCCTCGACCGGCTCGTGCCCGTGTGCACCCAGCTGCTCGAAGCCGCAGCCGTCGCCGGTGAAATCCGCTCCGACATGGATGCCTATGAACTCATGCGCGGCGTCGGGAACCTCTGCATCGGCGCCGACCACGACCCCCGCTACGACGCACGCCGCCTGGTCGAGTTGCTTATCGCGGGACTACTTCAATCGCGCTCGACCTGATATTGATGTCCACATAGGGAGCATCTGCAGGGCGGCCATCGCGCCACTTATCGCTGACAGTCAAACAGGTACCTGGGGAAACCCGACGTGTCTGCATGGGTCTTCAAAACGATCGTTTCCCGACACTCGCGATGGGTGCAACTGGCACACGCCCGGCGACGGTTCAGCGCGATAACGACGGACGTCTCACCGTTCCGCGGGCCTGCGCGCGCATACGGCGTACCCGCTGCGCTCGTGCCTTGGGCTGCGTCGTGAGCGGAACCGTGGGACCCGCTGATCGGCAGACATCATCAGGAAGTCACCGGCCCAGGAGGGCACGGATACCTGCGCCTCGGCACTGGCACCGCGGCTGCGCTCCTGATCTGGCTCTGCTCATGACCAGGGCCAGATGGGGAGCGGGTGTTTCAGGCACGTTCGGCGGTGAACGGGCCGCCGGGGGCGAAGGCCAGGGCGGCGAAGCTTTCGCCGATGCGGCGGTGTGTGGCGGCGTCCGGGTGGAGCTGGTCGGGCAACGGCAGCTCGGCGAAGTCCGCCTCGCCGTAGAGGTCGCGGCCGTCGAGGTAGTGCAGGTTCGGGTCGTTGGCCGCCCGCTGCTTCACCAGGCGGGCCAGTTCGTCCCGGATGATGTTGAGGGTCAGCTTCCCGCCGGCCCGTTCCGCGGGGTCGCCCGCGGCCCGGAACTGGAGTTTTCCCGCGCTGAGGTTGCTGAAGTCCGGGGCGCTGGGGCCCGGGGTGTCTTCGTGGATGGGGCACAGGATGGGTGAGACGACCAGGAGCGGCGTGGTGGGGTGGCCCTCGCGGATGGTGTCGAGGAAGCCGTGCACCGCCGGAGTGAAAGCGCGCAGGCGCATCAGGTCGGTGTTGACGAGGTTGATGCCGATCTTGACGCTGATCAGGTCCGCGGGGACGTCCCGCATGGTCCGCGCGATGAACGGGTCGAGCAGGGCGCTGCCGCCCAGGCCCAGGTTGATCAGTTCCACGCCGCCGAGACAGGCGGCCAGCGCGGGCCAGGTGGTGGTGGGGCTTGCGGCGTCGGAGCCGTGGCTGATCGAACTGCCGTGGTGCAGCCACGCCCTGCGGCCCCCAGCCGGTATGGGCTCGATGGGGGCGTCGGTGCGCAGGGCGACGAGTTCGGTGGTCTCGTTATGCGGCAGCCAGATCTCGACGTCCTTGACGCCGTCGGGCAGGGCGGTGAAGCGGAGGGTGCCGGCCGGGCCGGGCTGGTTCTCGGCGGTGCCGGTGGTCATGTCGACCACCAGGGTGTTGCCGCCCGTCACGCTGGCCTGGCCGGCCAGGCGGCCGTCGGCGAGCAGGTCGTACACGCCGTCCGGACGGGTCGGGGCGCCCACGTAGACCAGCTTGGTGGGCAGCGTGTCCAGTTCGACGGCGGTGGCCCGGGTGCGGAAGACCAGCCGTACGCCCGACGGCTGGGCCTCGGCCATGGCCAGTTGCGCGTCGGCGCACTGGGCGCGGGCCCAGGCGGGCAGCCGGTGCGGCAGCACACCGTGCTCGGTGCGCTCCAGGTCGAGGGCGCCGCGCAAGAGGTGCGCGGTGATGGGTGTGGTGAGCCAGTTGTGCTTGGTGTGCATTGTCCCAACCTGTTGATCAAAGTGTCTGGACTGTCCGGCTTCGCCGATGCGCCGCGCAGGCAGCGGCCTTCGGCTGGTACTGAGCCCTGGTCAGGGTGCGGGCCAGCTCCGCAGCAGGGCGTCGAGGGCGTCCAGGATCCGTGACCAGGTTTCCTGCGTGTCGGGGGTGCTGTGGCTGAACCCTCCCCCCATCTCCAGGCTGACGTAGCCGTGGAAGACACTGCCCAGCAGCCGGACCGCGTGCGTCTGGTCCGGCTCCGTCAGGTCGTAGCCGCGCAGGATCGCCCGCGTCATCTGTGCGTGCCTGCCGCCGGCGCTGGCGGCTGCCGTCTCCGGGTCGAGCCTCAGCTGGGCCGCGGCGTAGCGTCCGGGGTGCTCCTGAGCGTAGTCGCGGTAGACGTTCGCGAAGGCGGTCAGGGCATCCTTGCCGGCCCGCCCGGCCAGGGCAGCGGCACCCCGGTCGGCGAGTTCCTCCAGGGCCAGCAGAGCGATCCTGGTCTTGAGGTCCTGGGAGTTCTTCAGGAGCGAGTACAGACTCGCGACCTTGACATCAAACCGCCGCGCGAGCGCCGAGACGGTCACCTGGTCGAAGCCGATCCCGTCGGCCAGTTCCGCTCCCGCCCGGGTCAGGCGTTCCGCGGTCAGTCCTGCGCGTGCCATACTCTTCCTCCATTCAACCGAACCTATTACGCAATTGCCTAACACCTTTAGGCAAACTAGCCTACCTTGTATGAACCCGCTGACTGAGAAAGACCCAGCGGATCGGGCGGGTGAGGGAGGCGCCCAGGGCCGACCAGCCGGGCGGGCTGTCGTCGGGCCGGTACAGGCGGTTACTGCCGATGCCCCGACCTGCAAGAACTACGCGCCAACAGCCAGGTCAAGCAGCTCCCGACTCCCTGACCACCGCTACCGCCAAAATCCGGACCGATCCTCCTCGCGGGCCTCCTGGCGTTCATCGACGTCGACGAAACCTACCGCCGCGACATCAAGCACATCCGCAACCTGCAGGAAGGCCGCCACTCCCCGGCCCGCAAGATCTGCCACGGCAAGAAGGGCGAGCTGTACCACCGCTACGAACGAGGCCTGGAAAACCAGCTCGGCGTCCTCGGACTTGTCCTGAACTGCGTCGTCTTGTGGAACACCGTCTACCTGGACGCCGCGGTCCGCCCGCTCAAAGCGCAGGGCTACCCCGTCCGCGACGAGGACATGGCCCGCCTGTCACCCTTCGTGCACAAACACCTCGGAGTGCATGGCGCCTACAACTTCCTGCTGCCCGACCTGGCCCCGGGCGCCATCCGCGACCTGCGTGATCCCGACGCCTCAGACGATGACGAAGACGACACCTGAGATCGATATGAACACGTCGGCGGGCCGGCCGACCTCAGCACGCCACCCAGGCAAGGCAACCGCCGGCACGGCCTGCTGGCCTTCGGGGTGCGACTCGCCCTCACCCCCAGGCCGGCCCTGACCTCGAACACGGTCTCAACCGGACTGCCGCCAATGTCATCGGGCGTCAGGGGAGGGTCAGGATGACCGATCCGTCGTCGGTGACTGCCACCGAGTGCTCGACGTGGACCGTGCGGCTGCCGTCTCCGCTGCCCAGGGACCAGCCGTCCTCGGCCATCTGGTAGTCGTCCGCGCCTCCGGCCATCAGGCTGGGCTCGATGGCGATGACCAGGCCGGGGCGGAGCCGCAGCCCGCGCCTGGGGCGGCCCTCGTTGGGCACGAACGGGTCCTCGTGCATGGCTCGCCCGATACCGTGGCCGGCGAAGTCGTTCTGGATGCCGTAACCGGCCGCGCGGCCGATGCGGGACATAGCCTGGCCGATGTCGCCCAGCCGCGCGCCCGGCACGGCCTGCTTGATTCCGGCGGCCAGCATGCGCTCGGCCGTCGCGATCAGTTCGCCGTCGCCCTGGCGGGCCCGGCCGACGCAGAAGCTGACAGCGGCGTCGGCATGCCAGCCGTCGATGTGGGCGCCGCAGTCGACACTCAGCAGGTCGCCGTCACGGAGCCGGTAGCCGGTGGGCAGGCCGTGCAGCATGACCTCGTTCACCGAGGTGCAGATCACGCCAGGGTAGGGAGTGGCGCCGAATGCCGGGTGGTAGCCGAGAAAGGACGATCCGGCCCCGGCCTCGTGCATGATCTGGCGGGCCAGCTCGTCGAGCTCGCGCAGGGACACCCCGACGGCCGCGTGCGAGCGGACCTGCGCGTGCACCGCCGCGACGACCCGGCCGGCCTCGCGCATCACCTCGATCTCGCCGGCGGTCTTGAGCTCGATCAACTCCTGCCTCCTTCTAGATTCCGATAACTATACCGGTATTAGTATTGGGCTCATGGTACGAGAACCGCTGTCGATCGCCGACCGCCTGCGCGGGGAACGGCTGGGCGACTTGCTGCGCGAGGCCAGGGGTTCGCGCAGCATCACCGACGTGGCGCTCCAGGCCGGAATCTCCCCGGAGACGCTGCGGAAGATCGAGAGGGGCCGCATCCCCACACCGGCCTTCTTCACGGTCGTCGCCGTCGCCGGAGTTCTGGAACTGTCACTCGACGCACTGCTGGCCCAGGTCAGCCTGTCCGAAACGGCCGCCCAAGCCAAGGGCGAAGCCATCGCGAACAATCCGGCCGACGGCGCGCGCAGAGCCGCAGGATGATGCCGGCGGGATGACCAGCGGCCCGGCCGCCAGAACCTCCCGCACCCGTGTTTCATAGGTCGTCACCTATGAAACGACGCAGTGCGCAAACTCTCGGCCGCCTGCAGAGCTCCGTCAGCACCCGACGCGTTCGGTGTCTCCTTCCGCGGTGGATGGGGTGCCGGTAAGAAAGTGTCATGAGCCCCAAACGGGCGTGTCTGCCCTGGGAGCTCCTCTTCTGGCTGGCGGCCGAAACCTAATGGGGGTTACCGGGTCAGCACCGACCGGGACC
>JAOPYK010000232.1 GCA_025964695.1 Streptosporangiaceae bacterium
GGGCGCGAGCGACGGTCTCGTAGCCGGCGGCAGCGGCACCCTGGCCGCAGGCCACTCCACCTCAGTGAGCGTGTCACATGCGGCGTGCTTCGGTCTGGGAGGCAGTGGAACGGTGTCGTTCTCACCCAGCGGATCAGCCACCGTTACCTGGACCTGTGCGGCCACGCCGTGATCACCGAGCTCTCATCCATGGAACTCACACGGGCGGTTCACAGCGGGACTGAGGCCTGAATGCCAGGAAGCCGCCGCCCTGCTCGCCGCGGCTCACCGGGCGGCCGACGCTGTTGCCTACAAGTACGGGTACTACGACCTGTCCGCTCGCCTGGTTGAGCTGATGCGCTGGGCTGCCGGTCTGAGTGGGGACCCGGTTTTGGCTGCCACGGCCGCCTATGTACGAACTGAGATTTTCTTCGGGAGCGGCAATCTGGCTCCGGGACTCCGGGCACTGGAAGCTGCCACGGATGAGATGCCGTCGCCCGCGACTGCCGCCGCTCAGGCCGCGTTGGGGGCGTTGCACATGCGTGCGGCGGTCGTGGCCGCGCGGCTACTTGAAGATCCCGGCAGAGTGAACGATCACCTACGCGATGCGCGACGGCTCGCTGATCAGGTTGCCGAAGGGATCTACACCGGCACGGCCTTCGGCCCGGCTTCGATGCGTATCCACGAAGTCTCAGTCACGGTCGAACTAGGCGATGGAGCCAGAGCGGTCCAAGTGGCCGGATCGTGGGCACCACCGCAAGAGCTGCCAGCCGAGCGCCGATCGCACTACTACATCGACCTATCCCGGGCTCAGCTTTGGGTCGGCCTGCGCGACGAGGCCTTTCAGTCTTTGCACACTGCCCGGCAGATAGCGCCTCAACACGTACGCGAGCACCCTTATGTAAGAGACACGCTCCTCACGCTGCTCCGCCTGCATCTTGCTCCGGCTCAGACACTGGTGAGTTATGCGGAGTGGGCCCGAGCCATATAAAGCAGGGACGATCAAGTGACACATAATGTGTCACTCATCACGTTGACCAAGGCCGATTATCTAACCGTCAGCAACGGATCGGGAGCTACGAGCGACCCATACACCGAGAGACGGTAAGCATGGATGCGGCAACACAGGACATCGGTAATAGGCAGAAAGCGGCTGAGGCTCTTGGTGAGCTGACGCGAGCGCTGGCGGAGAGGGGGTTCGCGGCTCGGATCGTGAACTCCCAGACGGAGCCGCCGTTCGTGCGGGCGACCAGTCGGGTGGCGGCTCAGCTGTCGGAGAACGTGAGGTGCGGTCCGGGCGAGGGCGGGGAGTTGTGGTTCCGCTATTCGTGGGGCGACCCGATAGCGCCGGTCCGCCACGTGGACTCGGCGGCGCAGCGGGTCGGTCACATCCTGACCCCGCAGCGCATGTGATGGGAGTGAGGCACGGCGGGTGCCGCCGGGGGTCGAGGATCAAGCCCGCTTCCTGGGGGATACTTCCCGCTCCGCCTCGGCAGGTTGCCGGCGCTAGCTCCGGAGCGGCGGTGCCTGATAGGTCGTAGCCGAACCTGCCGGGGGCGCCGGCCGCGACCGGTTCCGGCCCGTGCCGCGGGTGGACGCGGCGATCCTGCGGCTGGACCGGCGTGAGCGGGCGCTCCTGCCCGACGATGTGATGGACGGCTACCGGCGGTGCGTACAGGTCGGGTTCGGCGGCAAGGGCGGCACACTGCACGCCTCGCTGCGGCGCGAGTATCCCCCGGGGCGCGGTGGACGCCGCGTTCCGCGCGGCCGCGCTCGACCCGGCCACCATCGTGGCCTACGCGCACCCGAACCAATGGATCACGCTGGCACGAGTCCTGCACGATCTGCCCACCGACCGCTGACGCGTGCATCGATGCGAGGGCGATGCCGGTGTGATGCGTCCACGTCTGCGGCATCAGCAGGTGCCGGCGACGGCTCAGTAGGGGGTGCGGGTGTCCAGCGTGTGGTGGGCGCGGGCGATGAGGACGGGGACGGCGTCGCCGACCTGGTCGAAGCCCTCGCCCACGGTGGCCTTCTGCAGGAACCGGGCGTGGATGCCCTCCAGCACCACGGCGAGTTTGTAACAACCGAACGCCACATAGAAGTCCAGGTCCGACAGGTCGAATCCGGTGAGCGCCGCGTAGTGGGCGGCGAACTCCCGGCGGGTGAGGAAGCCGGGGGCCGCGGTGATCGTGGAACCGACCGGCAGGGACTCCTGGTCGGTGGCCTCCGCCCAGTAGACGAGGGTGAGGCCAAGGTCGGCGAGCGGATCGCCGAGGGTCGACATCTCCCAGTCGACGACCGCGGCGATCTCCGTGCGCGGCTCCAGCCGGGACAGCGCGTTGTCGAGCCGGAAGTCGCCGTGCACCAGGCGCGTCAGGCCGTTCTCGGGGAGGCGCTCGGCGAGCCGGGCGACGAGGCGTTCGTACTCGGCGAGGGGATCGTTGGTGCGGGAGCCCGCACTGTAGGACCTCTCCCACTGCTGGCCCCAGCGCTTGAGCTGGCGGGCCATGTAACCGGCCGGGCGGCCGAAGTCGGTCAACCCGGCGGCCTCCAGATCGACGGCGTGGATGGCGGCGAGGGCCTCGGCGAGCCGTTCGCTGAGCTCCCGCGCCTGCAGGGGGGACACGTCCGCGGCATCCTCCATGGTCCGCAGCACCCTGCCCTCGACATAGTCCATGAGGTAGAACGGCGCGCCGATCACGGCCTCGTCGGTGCACAGGGCGAGCGGCCTGGGCACCGGGACCGTACCGGCGGACGACAGCCCGGACAGCACGCGGTGCTCGCGGGTCATGTCGTGCGCCGTGGGAAGCACGTGCCCGAGGGGCGGGCGGCGCAGCACGATGCTCTCGGGATCGCCGGACAGCCGGAGGCGGTAGGTCAGGTTCGACCGGCCGCCCGCGATCAGGTCGACCGCGGTGACCCGGCCCGCGTCCGGCAGCGCCCCCGCCAGCCAGACCGCGAGACGAGGGACATCGATACCGGGAACTCCGGCGGGAAGCTCAGCGTCTACCGTCATGACGCACCATTAGAACGCTACTCGGTTTGTGGAGGGAAGCCCGCCCCCCGGTAGAGCCGGCGGCCGGGCCGGTGCGTCAGGTCGCCAGGCCGGTTCCGGCCGCTGACTCGATGTTTCATAGAAGATTCAACCCTTGAGCCATTGACCTGGTAGAACACCGCCTATCTCCGCCAGGCCACTCCGTTGTGACCGCATGTAACGCGAGCGTGGAGGTTGGTTTTTACTCGCGGAGGGGTACTCATCTGGCTCGACGGCGTCTCAAAGTGGCATCTTCGGTGATGCTGTGGTCGATCGCCGTCAAACCCAGCCGGGAGGGCCGAACTGGACATACCAGTGCGGGTGGGTTACCAACGAAGGACTAGACCAATAGGGCCTGGACCTTGCCCGATTGGGGGGGAAAGACACCGTGGCCGATGCATGGCTGCCGGAAGCAGGACGAATACCAGCAAAGCTGGACGGAGGTCCACTGAAAGGAGGCGCACCACGGGCTGTCTGGTTCACCAGTGAGAGTGATCCGAAGACCGTCTCCTGTCGGTCCGTGGCCGAGACCCTCATCCGGGAGAATCGCCCCGCACATCTGGTCTGGAACCCGTTCGAGGGCGACATCTTCCAGCTGATCGCGGTGACCCTGGCGGCTCGGCTGCTGCCCGGCGATCTCGGGCGTGAAGGCAGGGTCTGCGTTCAGATCATGGTGGTCGGCCAGGTTCGCACGCCCTTCACCGACAGCCCGCTCAAGGGGCTCAGCGAGTTGATGAACTGGCTGGATTCGTGGAAGGTGCCGCGCCGCTGGCCCGCCGGGCCGCCGCTGCAGGCGCCGCAGTCGTACCAAGCCGCCAGGGGGCGCCGGGCCTGGGCGCGCGGCGGTCACTTCGGCCATTCCCAAGTGCCCGAGGAGGTGGGTGCCGACCCGGGGGGGATCGACGTCCTGAAGCTCACCGGCCCTGAGACTCCGATGGCGGAGATCCCCCGGCCGCGGTTTCCGCCCGGACAAGTGATGGTGCCGCCTCCCAGACGGCTCACCCGGCCATTGGAGCCGGTGCCCGGGCAAGTTCCCGAACCAGTGAACATCCGGTCCTGAGGTCGCCCGGACGGGCGGTGCCGTAGCCGATGACGAGCCCGTGCGTGCGGGCGGGCCCGGCGTGGTGGCGCTCCAGCGAATCCAGGAGCACACCGCGCGCCGCGGCCTCCCGTACGACCTGGCCGACCACCTCCGCCGGAAGCTGCACCACCAGATGCAGACCCGCGGTGTCACCGTGCAGCGGTAGCCCGTCGAGTGCTTCCACCACCATCGCGCGCCGCCGGGCGTAATCGCCCCGCATCCGGCGGATGTGCCGGTCGAGGTCACCGCGTTCCAGCAGGATGCGGACGGCTTCCTGGGGCACGACGGGCGTACGGTCGTTGAGTTCCTCGCGGCGCCGGGCGATGGCCTCGATCAGCTCCGGACGGGCGGCCAGCCAGCCCACGCCGACGTCCGGCGCGAGGGTCTTCGCGGTGGTACCCAGATAGACCACCACGTCCGGATCGAGCCCGTACAGAGCGGGCAGCGGCGCGACGTCGTACCGGAACTCGCTGTCGTAGTCGTCCTCGGCGATCAGCGCACCGGTGCGCCGCGCCCAGGCGAGCAGCGCCTGCCTGCGCGGTACGGGCAGCACACCGCCGAGCGGGTACTGATGGGAGGGCGTGGTGTAGACGAGCCGGAGGTCCTCCGGCAGCCCCTCCACGACGAGCCCGTGCTCGTCGACCGGGCAGGAGACCACCTCCGCGGTCCGGGCGCTCAGCACCGACCTGGCCCGGTGATAGCCGGGCTCCTCCACTCCGACCCTGTCCCCCGGGCCGAGCACGGCCGCCGCGAGCAGATCCAGCCCGTTGGTGGCGCCTCGGGTGACGATGATCCGCTCGGGCGGGCAGGTGACCCCGCGGCCACGCCTCATGTGCTCGGCGAGCGCCGACCGCAGCCCCGGAAGGCCCCGCGGATTCGGCCGTGCCGCCGGGGGGACGGCGGCGGCCAGCCGCCATGCCCGCCGCCACGCCGCGTTGTCCAGTGCTCCCACCCAGGGCACCCCGGGGCGCAGATCGATCTCCCCGCCGGTCCGCGCCGTACTGCCGGGCCCGGCCGCGGGCTCACGTCGCGGTGGCGTCTCGGGCCGAGGAGGGTCGGTGGTGATGTGCGCGACGTAGGTGCCGGAACCGTGCCTGCCCTCCAGCCAGCCTTCGGCGTACAACTGCTCGTACGCCTCGGTCACCACGGTGCGGCTCACGCCGAGGACCCCGGCCAATGCCCGGCTGGACGGCAGCCGTTCCCCGGCGGTGAGGCCGCCCTCCCCCATCACCGTACGGAGTTGCCGGGTCAGCTGCAGGCTCAGGGGTTCGTCCGCGAGCCGGTCGACGATCAGGGGGAGGTCCAGATGTGCGGGCAAAGTGGTCTCCGGTTCTTCACCTCGATTGGCCATTTGGAACAGGCCACTCGCCTTTTAGCGTAGCCGCCATGACGCTTTCCTCCACAGACCGCACCCGCCTCGGACGCAATCGTGACCGTGCCCAGAGCGACCGGTCCGCCCTCTACGACGTCCTGGACGCCGGGATGATCTGCCACCTCGGCGTGCTCATCGACGGCTCTCCGCGGGTGATCCCCACCGGATACGGGCGGGACGGGGACACGCTGTACCTGCACGGCTCGACCGGAGCCAGCAGCCTGCGCGCGGGCACCGAGATCTGCGTCACCGTCACCCACCTGGACGGCGTCGTGCTGGCCCGCTCCGCCTTCCACCACTCCCTGAACTACCGCAGCGCGATGATCTACGGCCGCCCCCGTACGGTCACGGACGCGAACGAGAAGCTCACCGGGCTGCGCGCGATCACCGAGCGGCTGGCGCCCGGCCAGTGGGAGGTCGTGCGGCGGCCCGCCGCCAAGGAGATGGCGGCGACCACCGTCCTTGCGCTGCCGCTGACGGAGGCGTCGGTGAAGGTACGGCAGGGGCCGCCGGTCGATGACGAGGAGGATCACGCCCTCGATCTGTGGGCGGGGGTCCTCCCGGTCCGGCAGGTCTTCGGCGAGCCCGTCCCCGACCCGCTGCTGCGGCCGGGCCTGCCGGTCCCCGGACACGTGAGGTTCCGCTCGGACGATTCACATGATCAGGTGACCGTGTCGTGACATGTCGGCCGTAGTCTGGTCGCCATGACCGGCCAGACACCGCCGGGTTGGTATCGCGACCCCTACGGCACCGCCGGCCTTGAGCGCTGGTGGGACGGCAGCCAGTGGACCCAGGCGACCCAGCCGGCCGACGAGTGGGACGAAACCGACGCCTCCCCGGACTACGCCTCGTTCACGCCGCCCGGAGCCGGGCAGGCGGCTCCCGGCTACGGACAGCAACCCCCGACGGACCAGCAGGGTTACGGCCAACAGCAGGCGCCGGGTTACGGAGAACAGCAGGTCCCGGGTTACGGGCAGCAACAGGTCCCGGGCTACGGGCAGCAGCAGGGCTGGGGGTGGAGCGGCGGCGGCCCCCAGCCTTCGTTCCAGCCTACGTTCCAGTCTCCGGGGCAGGCGCCCGGCGGGCAGCCGCCCGCGCAGAGCCCGCAGAAGAGCAACACCGGCCTGCTGTGGGCGCTGGGCGGCGGCGGAGCGCTGGTCGTCGTGCTCATCGTGGTGGCGGCGCTGTTCGCCACCGGGGTGGTCGGTGGCGATGCCAAGCCGACGGACGGCCCCACGCCGGGCGCCAGCAGCCAGGCCGCGCCCACAGGGGGGCAGTCGCCGGTCATCGGCACGATCTCCGACAGCACCTCAGGCCTGTCCTACTCCCAGCTCGGCGGCAAGTGGTATCCCGCCACGATCGCCAGCGGCGGGGGCCTGTCGACCCTGGGGTTCAGCCGGGGCGAGGAGGCGCACGTCCAGGAGAGCTACACGACCGACAGCGGCCAAACCAGCACCTATCTCGCCAACGCCTACTCCGGGCTGCTGGCCCCGGCGATCACCAGCACCACCGACCTCGAGGCGGCCGCCAAGGGCGAGTTCACCACGGTGGAGCCGGGCTCGTACCCCAAGAACCACACCAAGCAGGATCTGGAGTCGAAGTCCTACACCGTCAGCGGCAAGCGGGCCTGGTACTACAAGGTCAAATTGAGCTACCCGGGCGCGGCCGCCAAGGGGTGGAACTTCCAGAGCGAGATCGCCGTGATCATCACCGTCGAGCGTGGCTCGGGCCTGCGGCCGGGAGTCATGTACATCTCAATCCCCAACAGCCACCAGAACCAGGGCGATCTCGACGCCCTTGTGGGCTCCCTCAAAGCGGAGTAGTCGTTCTTTGGCCTTAGGGTGAAGACCATGAACGACCGGCTCGTATGGATCGATTGCGAGATGACAGGTCTCGATCTCGGCCGAGATGCGCTGATCGAGATCGCCGCCCTGGTGACGGACGGCGAGCTCAACATCCTCGACGAGGGCGTCGACGTGGTGATCAAGCCCCCGGAGGAGTCCCTGAGGCAGATGTCGAAGGTGGTGCGCGACATGCACACCACCTCGGGTCTGCTGAAGGCGCTGCCCGGCGGCGTCACCATGGCCGAGGCCGAGGAGCGGGTGCTGTCCTACATCCGCACCCACGTGCCGGAGGCCAAGAAGGCTCCGCTCTGCGGAAACTCCATCGCCACCGACCGCTCGTTCCTGGCACGTGACATGCACGCCCTCGACGCCCATCTGCACTACCGCATGGTGGACGTGTCGAGCATCAAGGAGCTGTCCCGGCGCTGGTATCCCCGGGCCTACTTCGCCAGCCCGGAGAAAAAGGGCGGCCACCGCGCCCTCGCCGACATCACCGAGAGCATCCGGGAGCTGCGCTACTACCGCGCGGCCGTGTTCGTGGCCCAGCCGGGGCCGGATTCCGAGACCGCCCGTGCCCTGTCCGCCGACATCGTCGCAGCCTCTGGTTGAGCATTCCCAGGGAACCGCTACACTTTCCTAGGCCGGGTGATCCCGGCATGGTGGGTGTAGCTCAGCTGGTAGAGCACCTGGTTGTGGTCCAGGATGCCGCGGGTTCGAGTCCCGTCACTCACCCGCTCAGAAACAGACTCAGAAGGCCGGTCCCCTGGTGGGACCGGCCTTCTGAGTCATGACCATTTCCGGAGGGCCTCCGATCTGACCGGCGCCGCGACATCACCATCGAGGTGGAGGGGCCGACCGTCATCGCCACCGCCACGCCCGGCGCGTTGCTCCAGGTCCTCGTCGTACTGCTCGACAACGCCCTGCGTGTCTCGCCGGACTCGGCCGGGTGCTCACCGCATCGTCTCCGCTCCCACGTCGGGCCGTCATCGACTCAGCGGAAAATGGCGTCCCGGTATCTTGACGGGCGCGCCTTTTTCGCTTCCGCCGATCTATCCGATGATCGACGATCCCGGTTATGCTCCGGCTTTATCCGAATAAACGGCATCCCACACCCTCCGGAGGCCGGATGAGTGTTGACGGAACCGCCCCACTACGGGTGATGGTGGTCGGCGGTGACCCGGACACCCGAGCCGGCGTCGTCACCCTGCTGGCCGACGGCACGGAACTCGAGGTGATCGGCGAGGCCGCCGACGGGGACGGCGCGGTCTCCATGGCCGACCGACTCCGCCCCGACATCGTGCTACTGGACGCGCATTGTGCGCGCACCGGCCATGCCACCGCCCTCAGCCGTACGGCCCGGGTGTTCGTCCTGACCGGAGACGACGACCGACCCACGATCGAGACCGCCATCCGGGGAGGCGCCTGCGGCCACCTGGTGCCGGGCGAATTCACGGCAGTGGACCTGATCCGCAGCGTGCGGGACGCCAGCAAGGCCAGCCTCGGGCTGTCCGCCCGGGAGGCCGAAGTCATGGACCTCATCGCCGGCGGCCGGTCCAACCGCGAGATCGCCCGCGAGCTCTTCCTGAGCGAGAAGACGGTCAAGAACCACGTCAACCGGATCTACTCCAAGCTCAGCGTCAGCTCACGGGCGACGGCCATCGCCCTGTGGCGCGGCATCATGAGCGCGGTGCCCGCCCGGGACTGACCGGCCGGCCGCCGCGTTCCGCAGACGCCGCAGGGTGGACAGCGCGTCCGTACCGCCCCGCCCGAAATTGTCGTGCGGCTCGGTGTAGACGGGTCGGTCGTACGCGGCCGCGCGCCCTTCGTCGGGCACGTACACGGCGAGCCCGACCTTGCCCATGGCCGCCGAGGGTGCGCGGGTGAGCACGTCCCAGCAGTCCTGCGGGATCTGCAGCGCCCGGTCGGGGCCGAGCGAAGTCGGACTTGATTGTCAGCGCCGTGGTGGACGAAGATCGTGATCGGTCTGCTGCTCTTCGTCTTCATCCTTCTGCAGCGGCTGATCGGCACCCGCCGTACGACCACCTGACTCCGCCGCGCCCCATCCCCGCGCATGCCGGTGTCCCACGTCATGGTCACGGTCCCATACCGGGCCTGGTGCAGTTCTCGACGCCTTGCGTCCTTGTACATCGTCGCGCCCCGGCCCGTACATTGGCAACGCCCGAGGTCACACGACGTCCCTGTGGCACGATCTCGGTACATTTGCGGCATCCGTGCGCTGCGATGTCCGCGGTGCCGCACAGCAGGTTAGATCGCCGTACTCAACGAGGAGACAATCATCGTCATGGAACAACGTCTTCCCGGCAGGCTCGGCCGGCCGCTCTCGGTCGTCGGCCTGGGCACTTGGCAACTCGGCGCGGACTGGGGGGAGGTCGAGGAGAAGGACGCCGCGGCCGTATTGGAGGCCGCGGTCGAGGCGGGGGTGACCTTCCTCGACACTGCCGACGTGTACGGCGACGGGCGCAGCGAGCAGATCATCGGCCGCTTTCTGCGCGAGCACCCCGGGGTGTTGGTCGCCACGAAGATGGGACGGCGGGCGCCTCTCGACCCCGAGCAGTACACCCTGTCCAATTTCCGGTCCTGGGTCGACCGGTCACGGACACATCTGGGCGTCGACCGGCTGGACCTCGTACAGCTGCACTGCCCGCCCACCGCGGTCTACTCCTCCGACGCGGTGTTCGATGCCCTGGACATCCTGGTCTCCGAGCAGCGCATCGCGGCGTACGGGGTGAGCGTGGAAACCTGCGACGAGGCACTGACGGCGATCGAGCGACCGGGCACTGCCACCGTACAGATCATTCTCAGCGCGTTCCGGCAGAAGCCGCTGGAGCGCGTACTGCCGGCGGCGGCCGCCGCCGGGGTGGGCATCATCGCCCGGGTGCCGCTGGCCTCCGGACTGCTGTCGGGGCGATACCGCCACGACACCGTGTTCGGCGCGGATGACCACCGCGCCTACAACCGGCACGGTGAGGCGTTCGATGTCGGCGAGACCTTCTCCGGCGTCGACTACGACACCGGCGTGGAGGCGGCCTCCCAGTTCTCCGCGCTCGCTCCCGCGGGAGCGACGCCGGCCCAAACGGCGCTGCGATGGATCATCCAGCAGCCAGGGGTGACCACCGTGATCCCCGGCGCGCGCAACGTCGGGCAGGCCACCGCCAACGCCCTCGCCGCGGACCTACCCGCGCTTCCGGACGCCACCATCACCGCTATCCGGGGCCTCTACGACGATCGGATCCGCCCCCTGGTCCACGACCGCTGGTAGTCCACGCCGCCATGATCTCCTGCCGGTGACATGTGATCGGGCCAGGGGGCAGGTGCGCGGTATGCGCGGTCTGTTCACCATCCGGCGATTGACGGTGATCCATCCTGCTTCGTGGCCCAGGTCAGCGGCATGTCCAGGGCGAGATCAAACGATTCGCGCAGGCTCACGGGTGCTGCTAAAGTTCAGGACGTCGCAAGGGCCCGGAGGGTACCTGGAGACAAGCGCCGTTAGCTCAATTGGCAGAGCAGCAGACTCTTAATCTGCGGGTTCGGGGTTCAAGTCCCTGACGGCGCACCCCGTCTGACCTGGGCATTCATGGAGTGATCATGAATGCCCAGTCGTCGTTTTGGG
>JAOPYK010000253.1 GCA_025964695.1 Streptosporangiaceae bacterium
ACCGCCCGTCTCGCACCAGCCTCCGCCGACGCTCTCCTGCCCGTCCTCGCATCCGGCCGCCACGACGGCCAACTCGGCTTCACGACCGCCTACTTCCACACGGCCGAGGAACTCAGATCGGAGGTGATCGACGCCGGGTTCACCGACGTCTGCCTCTACGGAGTCGAAGGCCCGGCGTGGCCTACGCTCATGGGCATCGAGACGCATACCGGCCAGTCGCTGACCGGATCTCCACTGCTCGCCTCCGCCCTCACCGCCGCCCGTATCGCCGAGTCCGACCCCGCTCTCATGGCCTCCAGCTCCCACATCCTTGCCATCGGCCGCACACCCGCCGACTCCGGTTCGTGAACCGAAGCACCTGAACCGGCTCATCGGCCAGCGCCCTGCGGGTGCCGAAAAATCATCCGCACAGATCAGACGGCATGCTTGGGCCCTGGTGTGCAACCGAGACGCAACACGGCGGTGATGCTGCCCGTCGCGATGCGTGGCGAATCATCATGGTTGCTCGGTGGTTGCTCGGCAGCCCCGGTACGGGCCGACAGCCCCCGACACGATCCGACATCAAAATCGGTGATACCGCGGACAGAGCGACATAGACTGAGAGTGAAAGCGCTGATCTGACACGAGAGCAGCAGACTCTTAATCTGCGGGTTCGGGGTTCAAGTCCCCTGACGGCGCACCCCGTCTGACCTGGGCATTCATGGAGTGATCATGAATGCCCAGTTGTCGTTTTGGGGTGATTTGGAACCCATGGCTGCTCGTTGGTTGCTCGCGGGGCGAATCCGGGGACGATCATGGTTCGCATCGCGCCTGGCGGGGTGGCGTTTGCGAGAAACGTAGTGGTCTGCGTGGAGTCCACTTCGGGCTCAGTGCTGCGCCTGGCCCCCGCAGCTACCGGAGACAGCTGAGTTTCGGTCTAGGCGCTGGCGGCGTCGGGTTCAGCGTTGTGCAACGTCTCGGGGAGGTAGTGCGCGTAGCTGTCGCGCAGGTGCTGGGTCACTCGCTCGTCGTTCGCCTCGTAGTTCAGTTGGCGGCGGAAGAACGACAGTTTCCGTTCGGCCGCGTCGAGGATTTCTCCCCAACTCTTCACCCACACCTGGTATTCGGACTGGTCGTCGGCCAACCCGGGTGGTTTGTCCAGCTGCCGGATGTCGCGAAGGATCTCCTTGGAGTAGTCGTAGGTGACCAGGTAGAAGCGCCATTTGCAGGGCACGCCACGGTACTGCGGGTTGTCGATGATCGCGCGGGCGTATGAGGTGACCTGCTGCAGCTCGTCGCGGCCGACGATCACTGATGGGCGTTTGAGTTCGATGATGATCCGCTCGTTGGAGCGCTCGTCGCCGATCCCTCGGAAGAGCAGGATGTCGACCCTGCCCAGGGTTCCGTCGGCGCGACGCACCGACTCGAGCTTGTTCTCCAGCACTACGTCCTGGCCGAGGAGGCTCAGGTGCGCGCTGAGCACCGCGGTGAGCCCGACCTCGGGGCGGGCGAGCGTCCATTCCTCGCCGAACAGCCACAGGTTCTGGGAGATCATCGGATGGAGCTGATCGACTTCCCGGAGTTCCTTGCGCAGCTGGTCATCGGCGAGGATCTTTCGCAGGCCGCCGATGAAGTCCAGCCGGTTGGTGACGGTGGTGGCCGCGCCGATGACGTCCGACAACTCGGTGCGCGCAAGAAGCCGGGATAGGTGGCCTCGGTCGTCGTCGTTGAGGGCCAGGACGCTGTCGAGGATCTTCTGCAGGTCACTCGGGCTGCTTTCCAACGCAGCGCGGATGAGGTCGACGGACAGCTTGCGGGCTGTGCCCTTGTTCGGCAGCGCGTTTCGCGCGACGGTCACCACCACGTCGAACGTGCGGCGTTCGACCATCTCAGTCGGGCTCGCGGCCTCGGCCGGGTAGGGGTAGATGCCCTCGTCCTTGAGTTGCCGCACTACCTGGGTGGCGATCTCGGTGTTGCGTTCCCGCAGGTATTTCTGCACGGCTTTGTCCGCTGCATCCAGGAGGCCGCTGTGGGTCATCGGCAACATGTGCAGGTCTTCGACTGGCAGGTCGTTGAACCTGTCCGATCTCAAGTAGGGCGTGAAGGTGACGACGCTGTCGGACCAATCTTCGCCGTGTTCGGCCAGGGCGATGCCGTCGGCGTTGCAGATGAGCATCCTCCGGTCACTCATCCGCTCCTTCCACTCGACGAACGTCACGAACGGTGGAATCTCGTCCTGCACGTACTCGGCCGGAAGGTCGAGTTTCAGGTCGGTTGATGTCTCGATGATCTCGCTAGGATCCAGACGCCTTCCATCGAACTCCACGACCACGTTCGGGTAGGCCTTGAGGTAGAAGGCCAGCTTGGCCGTGAGGTTCGCGGCGGCGTCCGCCGCCTCCAATGCGCGCAGACGTTTGTCCTGCGGCACGTGGATGCGGACAGTGGTGCCCGGCCGAGAGGCACTGGCTGCTGGCTCGTCGATGTGCCATTTCGTCGGACGGCGGACGTTCGCGGAGATCCGTGTCGCCACAGGCGCCTCGTCGACCATGGCGATCGAATCCCACGTGAAATCGTCGCCCAGGGCGAAGACGTACAACCGCCCCTCACCCAAGCGGCCGTGCAGGATCCTCAGGTTCCCGGCGGTGTGAGTTTTGCGAGACTTCCAAGTGTCGCCGTACTCCCGGAAGGACTGCCGTGCCAAATCCGGGGTGATGCCGTTGCCATCGTCGGACACCACGATCTGCGAGACCGCCCCCAGGCTGGTGCGTTGCAGATCGACCTTCACGGTGGTCGCGTTCGCGTCCAGCGCGTTCCACACCAGCTCAGCGATCGCGGTGATCTGCGGCTTCCGCGCAAACTGAAGAATCTTTGGTCCGCCGACCTCCAGCAAGATCTCGGTGGAAGGCAGCTGCCGCTGTGGCGGCACCAAACCAGCCCCATCGGCTCCTACAGGCGCTGCGAATACCGTCGTATCCCCCTCGTGTTCGTCAGGCATGCGCCGACGGTACATCTCGTGGCAGCGCCCCGCCACGCGGACGCTACGGCACGTTGCCAGTCCGCCACCCAGCCAGTGTTCGTCGGGCTCGGGTCGCCTGGACGAACTGCGACTGGAGCTGCAGGCGGCCGATCTGGCACGCGCGGCGGTGCCGGCCTCTTGTTTGGAGCACTAGCTACGGCGGGTCGGCCGCCTGCGGAGCGGCTTGACGAGGAGCTGGTGCTACGTCCGGGCTGGCTGCTCTGGGCGCCTGCTTGCGCCCAGAGCAGTGGCCGTGTCCGTGGACACGGCCACTAACAGCGGATAAAACCAGGGGAAGTCCCTACAGGGACAACCGGACGATCCTCCCGTTCATGATGCGTTCTCGGCGGCGGCATCGTGAGCCCCGGGCTGCTGCTCATTGAACGGACATCGGTTGGGTAAAGCTGAACCGTCCCGTTAGCCATGGTCATGGCCATGCCCGCTCGGTGCGGCGCCATCGCTGCGGGGTGATGCCGTAGCGGTCGCGGAAGCGGCGGACGAGGTAGGTGGCGTCACGTAGGCCGGTTCGGGCGGCCACGGCGTCGAGTGGTAGGTCGGTCTCGCGCAGCATTCGCCGGACCTCGGTCATACGTCGTTCGGTGATCCATTCGAGTAGGGGGCGGCCGGTGCGCCGGCGGAGCACGGTGGTGAGGTGTCCCGGGGTGTAGCCGAGCGCGCGGGCGACATCGGCGGCGGAGATCGGTTCGCGGAACGTCGCCTCGATCTCGGCGAAAACCCGCTCGACGAGTGGGTCCGGCGGGCCCGGAGCATGAGGTGCCAGTCGTGCGGCCGCGACCAGGAGCCGGGTGAGCGTGGCGGCGACGGCCTCGCGGACTCCGAGGCGGTCTGGAGCGGCGAGTTCCTCGGCCAGGTCTGCCAGCCACGCCGACCAGTTCGCCTGGTCGGGTTCAGCGACCCGACCGTGCCCCGCGCTGGAGGCGAACAGGGCGAGTAGGGGATGGTGCGTCCAGGCCAGTGGGGAGACCGAGGCCAGGGCGGGGACGGCGTCGGGTAGGAACGCGACGGACCACGCGCGGCTGCGGGCGAACGTGGCGACGGTCGCGACGCCGATGACCTGCCCGGGCGAGACCGCGTGGACCTCGCCGGCGCGCAGCGGCCGTTCGGCGCCGTCGATCGTGACCGAGCCCGTGCCTTCCTCGATGTAGACCAGGACGAGGAAGTCGTGGGCGTGCCGGTGGTCTGGGGGGAGGCCGGCGTGGGCGGCTTCGGTGTCGAAGCGGGTCACCGAGACGGCAGGCAGGCCGGGACGCTGCTGGTAGCCGTAGACCGGAGTCCCGTCGAGTCGTACCGTGCGCAGCCTCGACCGGGAGTCCGGCGATTCAGCGACCGAAGAATGTCCCATGCTCTCCAAGGTAAGTCCTGCTTGGGAACCGCAGAATGTCCAAGACTGAAGGGTAACGACACCGGCTCTGTCACGGGAAACCGAGGCAGACCCCGGCCACCGAACGCACAAGGGGTACCCATGGCAGCTTCCACCCACGTACGCATCCTCGACCAGCGAACCCCGCAGGAGCGGGACCGCTCGTTCCTGCCGGGCGCGGGCAAGACCTGGCTTCTCCCCTTCTATGACGCCTTCACCCGGCTGGCCGGCATCCGCGCACTGCACCAGCGTGCGGTCGAGCTCGCCGGCATCGATCACGGCCAGGCTGTGGCCGACGTCGGCTGCGGCACGGGCAACCTCTCCTTCGCCGTGCTCGCGGCCCAGCCAGGCGCGCGGGTGACCGGCCTCGACCCTGACGCAGACGCCCTGCGCAGGGCCGCGCGCAAGGCGCGCCGCCGCGGCGTCGCCCTTACCCTCGTTCAGGGATATGCCGACCGGATCCCCGCCGACGACGCCTCGCTCGACCACGTGGTCTCGTCGTTGGCCCTGCACCACGTCGATGACGATGGCCGGATCGCGTTCGCACGCGACGCGCTGCGTGCCCTACTGCCGGGAGGGAAGGTCACCATCGTCGACTTCGGCGGCCCCGCATCCGACGTCGAGGACACCGACCACCCCACACACGGCCATGGCCTGGCCGGCGCCCTCCGGCACCTGCCCCGCCCCATGCGTTCCCGGGTGGCGCACAGCCCAGTCGTGGCCCGCAACCACGACAATGGCATCGTCGCGCTGCTGACCGAGGCCGGGTTCCGCGACGCCCAGGAGGTCGCGCACGCCGATCACAGGCTCGGCCGGGTCACCTTCGTGCAGGCAACCCGCCCCTGAGCTGAAAACCCGACGGAGGTTGCCGACAGAGCCACCACTCCACGCAACAGCAATGGCTTCAATGCCGCAGGCCGGTAACCGCCTCCAGCATCCGCTCATCGGCTATGTGCGGATGTCCGCCGCCGAGGGGCCCGGGAGCATGCTCCCGGGCTGGATCGCGATCAGCTCCACCTCTGCCAGGCCCGTGCCGGAGTGGTCGAGCGCTCCGTCTGCGTCCACCTGGACATCCAAGGCGTCGGCGCCGCCCTTGTGAACGTGCTTGTCTCGACCGAAGTCGCCGGGGTCTGGACCATCCAATCCGGGATCTTCCCCGAGAAATCCCGTCAGGCTCGCCCTCCGCAATCGCGCCGGATTCCGTGACATCGGCGTCCGTGGACGCATCGGTCAACACCACGGAACCTGGCGCGATGTGCTCCTCCTTGAACGCTGTAGCAGGACCGTCGGCGGGTGGCCGGGCCCTGGCCTGGCAGCAGCTGATCGTTGGTCAGGGGCGTAGGTAGGCCATGAGGGCCTTGCCGCGGGGGGAGAGGCGGTAGCCGGTCTCCAGGCTTTCGGTCAGACCCAGGGCCTTGAGGCGGCTGACATCGGCCTTGAACGGGAGCTTGTCGCGGTCCAGGCGTTCGGCCAGGTCCACGGCGCGCATGCCGGGGTATTCCTCGATGAGGCGAAGGACCTCGCGAGTCCAGGGAGCGCGGCGGCTGCGGGCGTCGATGGCGTCCAGGGTGGCTTTGAGCTCGGCCAGTTCCTGGTCGGTCAGGTCAGCGTTTCCGGCCAGTTCCGCTTCGGGGCTGGGACCGCCGAGGTGGAGCATGACGCGGTGGTAGCCGCCCTCCTTGGTGCTCTTGGACAGGGCGGTGAGCAGGGCCGCGCGGCCTTTGAAGCCGGAACGGAGGGCGTCTTCCTCGGTGATCTCCTCGGGGGTGACGGCCGTGACCGAGTCGATGACGATGATCCCCGCCCAGGTGCGCTGGGTGCTCCCCGCGCGGACCGGGGGCTTGGCCCACACCCGGAACACCCGGTCAATCCGCCCGCCCGCGATCCCCTCAAGGACCTCCCGCCTGAACAGCATCGTTCCCCCTGAGTGACACGCCTCTCCCTTCCGCAATCTTCTCTGGAAGAACCTAAGAATGGCCACCTGGAAGGGGACCATGCCTGACGAGCCCCCGTACATCGAGGGGCTGGTGATGACCCGCCCTGTAGGGACAGGAGCGGGTCCCTGTGGACTCCCGTAGGTGAACCCGCCGGAAAGCCCGGCGTAGCCGTTAGCGCCGAGGTCTGCCGGAGGCCACTGCCGGCCGCGCGGCGCCGGGTGTCCTTGCGCGACCAGACGGCAGGCAAGACCACGGGGGAACGCTATAGGGATGTGATCGTCTTCTGGGTCGCGTCCGACGAGGACAAGCAGGCGCTGGTGCAGGACGAGGCGTCACCGTTCTTCACCACCGCACATTTCGACGGCCACCTGTCCGTGCTGCTGCGGCCGGCCGGATCGGTGAGCTCACCTGGGACGAACTGGTCCAGGCCAGGCCGTAACAGTCGTCGACGCCGAAGCAGCCGACCAGCAGGCGTGCCTCCTCGTCGCTGACCGGCGAGGTGATCCGGTCGAGCCGCCGCTCCCGTTCCTCGATGTCCTCCTGGCTGATCACGTCCTCGGCGGGGAACCGCCCGAGCTCGAACAGATCACGCACTGTCGACCGGATCGCCGACTCCATGGCGGTCCGGCGTGACCGGCCCACGGTCGTCCAGTCGGTGGGAGCGGCCGCGACAAGGTCACCGGCTTCGTAGCGCTCGATCCGGTGCAGGATCTCGGCGAGGTCGTACACCGGAAAGCACACCTGCATCAGCCGCAGACCGAACTGCGACTCGCGGGCTCCTCCCGCATGGCGACGTCGTACGGCTTGACCGAGACGGCCCAGGCGTCCGGTGCGGCCCAGTGCGTCATCCGCACGTAGAACGCGTCACGTGGGCCCGCCTTCGCGATCGCGGTCAGGAAGGCCAGCCCGCTGTCAACCGGAAAGTCGATGAACGCCCAGCCTCTGCGCGACTCGACGTGAACGGCCATGTGCGGCCGGAGGTCCACCCAGCCCGCGTTACTCTCACCGGCGTCCTGGCAACTCGTCAACGTCTGGAACCCGTTGCGCCACAGCGCCTCCACCACCGGCGCGAGCTGCTCGTCGATCTCGGCGCACATACCGCCGACACGAACCGTCCGGACCGGATGAACGTTGTCCGTCTTGGCCACCCAGCGAGGGTACTCGCCCAGGAGCCACCAAGCCGCTGGCGGGTGAGGCGATCGCTGGGTTCGGCCTGGAGACCTGATGCCGTTCTCTGGCCCCGATCACCGACCAGTTCGTCCGAGCCGCGGCGGGGAATGCGGACACCGCGTTCTGGCGGCGCATCTACAGCCCTGTCGACGCCTACGGCGGCGAGGTGATCACCGGCTGGGCCGCGCGGCTGTATCCGTACCTGACCGGACAAGGCAAGGCCAACAGGCCTGACCCCCGCCCCGAGCCTTCCGGACAGTGACCCGGCTTAGCTTGGGGCCGTCTGGAAAGGAAGACGGTTGGCTGCGGTGCCGGGGAAGCGTCGGCTCAGGATGCCGCTGACCTCGCGACATAGATGGTGTTGGCCCCTTCACGGTCCTGGAGATGATTGTGGAAGGCGAC
>JAOPYK010000269.1 GCA_025964695.1 Streptosporangiaceae bacterium
CGGGCGTAGATAGCCGGTACGTTGCCGCCGTGCCGGAACGAGTTGGCCTTGCGGTGGGTGAAGTGTGACTGGTGTACGGCCGGATCGCGCGAGTCGGCGAGTGCCCGCCATGCCAGGCCGCTGTCGCGAAACTCCTCTTCGAAAAGGCGGGCGTCCAGTGCGACCTCGAAGGCGGTCGGCACCGGGCAGCGCGTGTACCAGATCTCGTCGTCGCCGGATGGGAGAGTGCGATCGAGGTCGATGTCGATGCCCGTGATGCGCGTCATGACTCAAGCCCGAGGTAGGCGAGCCCTACGGCCCGTCGGCGCGGTCCGCGCGGGTGGCGGAGCGTCAGCGCGCGAGCCTCACGCCACAGCCGGTCGAAGCCGTGCACGTTCGGGGAGCCGCTCGTTCCGACGATCTCCCAGATCCGCTCGGCCTGGCGCAGTCCGGCTTCGGCGGCCACGTCGAAGGCGGCCAGCGCTCTGGCGACCGGGCCGGCGGGTCGTTCGGCGAGTTCGTCGGCCGTCTCCAGCACGAACGCAACGGCTCCCTGAGCGTCGGCAAGAGCCTCGCCCAGCAGTGCCTGGCTGAGCGGGTCCTGGGTAGCTGAAGTGACGCCGGGGACAGGGCGTGGGCGAGGCCGCGCACGGGTGAAATCGGCGGCGGCATGGACACTGCCCAGGGCGGCGCCCGCCAGTACGGCTGCGTCCAGCAGCGGCCGTGGCGTGTCCGGATTGCCGGAGATCAGGTCGTCGGCGGCTGTAAGGCCGTCGGCGACACCGGCTTGGGCGGCGGCGAGGACGGCACGGACCGTCTCGGGAATGGTGGTTGTCATGGTGTCTGCTCCGGTCTGTGATCAGTCGATGAAGAACGACGGCCCGAGTTCCTGCGAGCCGTTCAGCAGGACGTCGCCCACGATGCGGTGGTGGTAGATGCGCGGATTGACGTGGAGCGAATGGATCCGGGCGTCCCGCCAGTAGCGGTCCAGCCCCAGTTCGTCGGTGGCGTCCGCCACGCCGGGCAGTTCGAAGACCGTCGACCCGACCTCCAGTGCCACGCCCGAGGCGTACAGGCGCAGTGACTCCGCGCGCTGGTTCAGCTCGACGATCTCGGCGTCCGTGAGCGTGCGGCGGCGTTCGTAGGCGTCGATGATCTCGGCGGCGACCCGGTCGCGGAACGCGGTCGCCGACCGCGTCCGGGCGGACAGGTGGCCGAACGTGGCGAGCGCATCGCCGTCGGTGCGGGGATCGGTGCCGGTCCGCCGCCAGTGGTCGAGGGCGATGGTGCGGGCGGCGCGCAGGGCGCCGTTGGCCGCACCGGCCTGGATGGCTCCGAACAGCAGGCTGTTGGGCGGAAGGAAGAAGGGCGGGAAAGAGATGCGGGGGCCGGGGTGGCTGTCGACGTAGACCTCGTCGGGGTACACGACCACGTCGGTGAAGGTGATGGTGACGGTCTCGGTGCGGCGCAGGCCGAAGTGGTCCCAGTCGTCGTGGAAGGTCAGGCCCTCCCGGTCGCGGGGTACCGCGAGGTAGGCGAAGTCGCGGCGGTCACTGCGGGGCACGAGCACCGTCGAGACATCGCCGGTGACGGCCCCGGTGTTCATTGGTTTGACGCCGTTGAGGAGGAAGCCGCCGTCGGGGGTCGGGTCGGCGCGGAACGGGACCCACGGCTGGGTGACGTTGCCCCACAACCAGTTTCCGGCTGCGGAGCGGCGCTGCAGGTCGGCGTTGTTCCCTTCGTAGTCCAGCAGCGTCGGGATGAAGTTCGAGTAGTGGTACGCCAGCAGCGCGCCGATGTTCGGGTCGGCCGCCGACAACTCGCTCACTACGGCGGCGGCATCGGCGTATGTCCCGCCTGCGCCGCCGTACTCGGCGGGGATCAGCAGGTTGGCCAAGCCCGAGGAACGGACGGTCTGCAATTCCTCGTGCGGGGGCTCGCCGGCGCGTTCACGGGCGGCGACCGTAGGCAGGAACTCGTCGGCGAGGGCGGCGGCAACGGCGCCCCAGTCGGTGGTGGTCGGGGTGTCGGTGACGGTCATGATGCTGCTCCTATCGGCATGACGTCGCTGAACGGTGTCGGGCTGCGATCCGCGGCGGCTCCGCGGACGGTGTCCATGAGTGCGCGTGGGTCTGAAGGCGCGGTGTTCCCGCGCCAGGCGATGAGGTGGTCCGGGCGTACGAGTACCAACTGAGTGTCGTAGCGTGCGCGAGCCTCTGGATCGGTGACCTCCAGCACCGTGAGCGGGAGGCCGGCCCGGAACGCCGCCTGCGCGATGGCTTCGACGTCGCGGTCCCTGGCGCCGAAGTCGAGCAGGGTGAACCACGTGCCGAAGTGGTCTGAGAGAGGGTCGTCCTCACCAAGCCAGACGAGCGGCGCGTGGTGGCCCGCGAGTGCGGCGGGCCGGTATCGCGCCGGGTCGAACGGCGGTGGCGCGGTGCCATCGGGGACGACGATCGGCGAAGTGGCGTGCCGGTGATCGAACAGCAGGCCGTCGGCACCCGAGCCCAGCAGCGCCGCGATCTCGCATCCCACGGCCGCCCGGATCTGTGCTCCCTCGGGAGTGTCGTCCTCGAACGCGGGCTCTGCCCGCAGCCGTTCCCCGATCGCCTTCCAGCCCGTGCTGGCCGCGAGCGTCGCGTCGGCCAGTCGCTCGGACGTCGTGCGCCGTTCGGCGGCGTAGCCGTCCAGCAACCCGTCGCCGCCCCATCCCTGCACGACCGCGGCGAGAATCCAACCCAGCGTGGCGGCGTCGGCGACCCCGGTGTTGAGGTTCTGGCCGAGGTGCGGCGGAAACGCCACCGCGGCGTCGCCGGCGACCAGTACGCGTCCCAGCCGGTAGGTGCTCACGAGGCGTTTCTGCACGACGTGGCTGGTATAGGAGATCGAGTCGATGTCAGCGTCGAAACCGAGATATCGCCGGATCTGGTCGCGCAGATCCAGGCCGGTCACGTCGGTGTCCAGCGGGATCGGCCCGATCCCTACCCGCCACCACTCCTTCTCGTACGGTGAGATCAGCCCGCTGACGTCGCCGTTGAAGACGTTGAAGAGCACACCGGGTCGCACGCCCAGCGCAGTGAAGCCGTCCGGGAACCGAAATGTGACGTTCAGCATCCGGCCCTGAGGCTCGGTCTCGTGCTGAGCGATCCCGGCACTGCGCCGCACGGCGCTGCGGGCGCCGTCGCAGCCCACCACGTATCCGGCCCGCACGTACTGGAGCCGCCCGTCGGCCAGATGCCGGACCCCTACGGTGACACCGCTGGTGTCCTGCTCGACCGACTCGACCTCCCATCCCAGCGCCAGCCGGGCGCCGAGCGCGAGGCCGCGGTCCCTGAGGATGCGGTTGA
>JAOPYK010000283.1 GCA_025964695.1 Streptosporangiaceae bacterium
CAGCGTCCTGCATCCCGTACCGGGCTACAACCCCATCCTCCCACAGACCACACACTGCCCAGTCCACAAGAATCCGAAGCCAACCCCAGGGCCGTCCGCCTCACAGCGTTCCGCATCCCCTCGGGGCATGAGGAACATTACGGTGATCGGGGAACAGCGTCAAATCGGCTCCGAAGGCGCTGAAAGCGCTGCCCAGCAGGCTTTTATCGCTCCTGGGCCACCGCAATTCGCTGGAATTTGTGTCGTGGATCTCCCGAATGTTTCCCCGGACATGACGAAGGCCCTTTCCACCGTCCGGAACGCGTCACGAGAAGCGCCATCACGAGAGTGAAAAGGGCCCGAGTCGCCTGTCCAGCAGACCGGCAGACGGGTGAATCAGGCGACCTCCACGCCGCCGAGGTTCCGCTTGCCGCGCCGTAGCACCAGGAACCGGCCGTGCACCAGATCCGCCGCGGCCGGCACCGCGTCCTCAGCGGTCACCTTCACGTTGTTGACGTAGGCCCCGCCCTGGGCGATGGCCCGCCGCGCCTCCGACTTGCTCTTGCAGAGCCCGGTGGCCGTGAGCAGGTCCACGACGGTGGGAAGGTCACCGGGTGGCACGGTGGTTCTGGGGACCTCGGCCAGTGCGGCCGCCAGTGTCCGTTCGTCCAGCTCCTTGAGCTCGCCCTGCCCGAACAGGGCCCGGGAGGCCGCGACGACCCGTTCGGTCTCCTGCGCGCCGTGCACCAGCGTGGTGAGTTCGTCGGCGAGCGCACGCTGACCGGCCCGGGCGGCCGGGTGGTCGACGGCCTCCTTCTCGAGTGCCTCGATCTCCTCGCGGGTGCGGAAACTGAAGGTCCGCAGCAGCTTGCCGACCTCGCCGTCTTCGACGTTGAACCAGTACTGGAAGAACGCGTATGGCGAGGTCAGCTCCGGGTCCAGCCAGATGGCCCCGCCCGCGGTCTTGCCGTATTTGGTGCCGTCGGGCTTGGTGAGCAGCTGGGTCGACAGCGCGTGGACGTGGTGGCCGGTCACCCGCCGGATGAGATCCACCCCCGAGGTGAGGTTGCCCCACTGGTCGCTGCCCCCGGTCTGCAGCGCGCAGCCGTACCGCCGGTGCAGTTCGAGGTAGTCCATCCCCTGCAGCAGCTGGTAGCTGAACTCGGTGTAGCTGATGCCTGTCTCGAGCCGGGACGCCACCACATCCTTGGCCAGCATCCGGTTGATCGGGAAGTGCTTGCCGATGTCCCGCAGGAAGTCGATGACCGACATCGGCCCGGTCCAGTCAAGGTTGTTCACCACCCGGGCCGCGAAAGGCCCCTCGAAGGACAGGAAGCGCGACACCTGGGTCTTGATCCGTTCGACCCAGCCGGCGACGACCTCGGCGGAGTTGAGCTGGCGCTCCGACGCCCGGCCGCTGGGGTCGCCGATCAGCCCGGTGGCACCTCCGACCAGCGCGAGGGGCAGATTCCCGGCGTCCTGCAGCCGCCGCATGGTGAGCAGCTGGACGAGATTGCCGACGTGCAGCGACGGGGCGGTCGGGTCGAATCCGCAGTAGTAGGTGACCGGTCCCTCGGCCAGCGCCGAACGCAGCGCCTCCTCGTCCGTGGTGTCGGCCAGCAGCCCCCGCCACTGCAGCTCATCGACGATGTCGGTCACGTGATCTTCCTCGTTCCTCATGCTGTGCTGACCTTCTCAGAGTGCCTGATCGGCTGCCGATCACGGTAACGCTCCAGAGCCGTCCCGTCGGCTCAGATCGCCACGCGGCGTTTGGGGGCGTGTGCCCGGTAGGGCGACACACTGGGCTCGCCGTCGATCCAGAACCGCCAGGGAATGTCCTTGGCGCTGCTCACCCCGGTGCGGGGGCCCCGGCGGACCGAGGAGGGCCCGGGCGGTGAACCGGTCAGGATCCGCAGCGGGCCGTCGGAGCACACGTCCGCGCCATCGAGCTCACGGTCGATGGCCAGCGCCTGGCAGAGCCGGGCCGGTCCCCGCGCCAGATCCCGCACCGCCGAGCGGGGCCGCCGCTCGTGGGCCAGTTCGAGGCCGGTCGTCACCTCGCCCGCCCGCAGCAGGATCCCGGCGGACGTTCCCTCGGGGCCGCAGACCAGGTTGACGCAGAAGTGCATGCCGTAGGTGAAGTACACGTACGCGTGTCCGGGCGGCCCGAACATCACCGCGTTGCGAGCCGTACGGCCGCGGAAGGCGTGTGAGGCGGGGTCGAGCGGCCCGGCGTAGGCCTCCACCTCGGTGAGCCGCACCGCCACCTCGCCGCCGGGAGTCGTCCTCGACAGCACACGGCCCAGCAGCGCGGGCGCCACCTCGTCAACCGGCCGATCGAAGAACTCCCGGTCCAGGAGATCACTCACGCGCATTCCTCCATGCGACGGTGGCGCCCTCACGCTACCGGGATGGCATGAGGGCGTCCCCGCGGTTCCACAACGAACGGTTCAGGCGTCGGCGGCCCAGCCGGCGTGGTCATTGGCCAGCGCGCGCAGGCTGTCGATCTGCTCCTGGACGCGTTCCGGCGCGGTGCCACCATATGCCTTGCGCGAGGCGATCGCGCCGGGCACGTTGAGGACCTCCCGCACGTCGGGGGTCAGGTGCGGGGAGACCTTGGCCAGTTCGTCGTCGGTGAGGTCGTCGAAGTCCTTGTCGTTGACCTGGCACCAGACGACCAGGTGGCCCACCACCTCGTGGGCGTCGCGGAAGGCGACCCCACGGCGGACCAGCAGCTCGGCCAGGTCGGTGGCGAGGGCGAACCCCTGCGGAGCGAGCGCTTCGAGCCGCTCGGTGTTCACCCGCATGGTGGCGATCAGGCCGGAGACCGCCGGCAACACCAGCAGCAGGGTCTCGACGGCGTCGAAGGCGCCTTCCTTGTCCTCCTGCAGATCCCGGTTGTAGGTCAGCGGCAGGCCTTTGAGGGTGGTGAGCAGGGCCACCAGGTGACCGATCAGCCGGCCCGACTTGCCCCGGGCGAGCTCGGCCACGTCGGGGTTCTTCTTCTGCGGCATGATCGACGACCCGGTGGCATAGGTGTCGTCCATCTCGATCCAGCGGAACTCCGTCGAGGCCCAGAGCACGACCTCCTCGCCCAGGCGGGACAGGTGCACACCGATCAGCGCGGCCACGAAGAGGAATTCCGCGGCGAAGTCACGGTCGCTGACCGCGTCCATCGAGTTGGGCGCGGCCGCGTCGAAGCCCAGCTCAGCGGCGACCGCCTGAGGGTCCAGCGGCAGCGACGATCCGGCGAGGGCGCCCGAGCCGAGCGGGGACACCGAGGCGCGGCGGTCCCAGTCCCGCAGCCGGGAGACGTCTCGCGACAGCGCGTGGACGTGCGCGAGCAACTGGTGGGAGAACAGCACCGGCTGGGCGTGCTGGAGATGCGTCATGCCGGGGCAGGCGACCCCCAGATTGGCCTCGGCCTGTCCGATCAGGGCCGTCTCCAGCTCCACCAGCCGGGACACCATCTGCCGTACATGGTCTCGCAGGTAGAGCCGCAGGTCGGTGGCCACCTGGTCGTTGCGGCTGCGGCCGGCGCGCAGCTTGCCGCCCAGCGCGCCCAGCCGCTCCAGCAGGCCCCGCTCGAGCGCGGTGTGCACGTCCTCGTCCGCCACGGTGGGCCGGAACTCACCGGACTTGCAGGCCCGCTCGAGGTCGTCGAGGGCGCCCAGCATCCTGGTCAGTTCGTCGTCGGTGAGCAGGCCCGCGCGGTTGAGCACGCGGGCGTGGGCACGGGAGCCCAGCAGGTCGTAGGGGGCGAGCCGCCAGTCGAACTGCACGCTGACCGACAAGCGCGCCAGAGCATCTGATGGGCCGCCCTCGAACCTGCCACCCCACAGCCGCGTCGGTGCCTTGGTCACTCTTCTCCTCGTTCCTACGATCCACGTTCGTTTCTACGCCATGGACGCCGGCATTTGCAGCCGTTCCGCCGGTACCGGCCACGCCTCGCGGCCCGTGATCATGTGACCGCCGGTCGGGGCGACCGCATGATCGACCGGCAGGCGGATCAGGCCTGGCCGCGGTCGCGCTTGGCCGCGATCTTGCTCGGCAGGCCCCACAGCTCGACGAAGCCCTTGGCCAGGCTCTGGTCGAACGTGTCACCGGTGTCGTACGTCGCAAGATCGTAGTCGTACAGGGACGCGGCGCTGCGCCGACCCGTCACGACGGCACGGCCGCCGTGCAGGGTCAACCGGATCTCCCCGGAGACGTGCTGCTGGGATTCGGCGATGAAGGCGTCCAGCGACGCCTTGAGCGGCGAGAACCACAGGCCGTCGTAGACCAGCTCGCCCCACCGCTGGTCGACGGAGCGCTTGAACCGGGCCAGGTCCCGCTCGACGGTGACGTTCTCCAGCTCCTGATGCGCGGCGATCAACGCGATCGCCGCCGGCGCCTCGTACACCTCGCGCGACTTGATCCCGACGAGCCGGTCCTCGACCATGTCGAGCCGGCCGACGCCCTGGGCGCCGGCCCGGGTGTTGAGCTCGGCGATGATCTGGTACGGGGTGAGCGCGCGGCCGTCCAGGGCGGTCGGCACGCCCTGGGCGAAGGTGATCACGACCTCGTCGGCCTCACGGGGCGCGGCCGGGTCGGCGGTGTAGGCGTAGAGGTCCTCGATCGGGGCGTTCCAGATGTCCTCCAGGAAGCCGGTCTCGACGGCGCGTCCCCACAGGTTCTGGTCGATGGAGTAGGGCGACTTGGCCGACACGTCGATCGGCAGGCCCTTCTCGTCGGCGTAGGCGATCGCCTTGTCCCGGGTCCACGCGAAGTCGCGGGCCGGGGCGATCACTTTGAGCTCCGGGTTGAGCGCCGCCAGGCCGGCCTCGAACCGCACCTGATCGTTGCCCTTGCCGGTGCAGCCGTGGGAGACGACGGTCCCGCCATACTCCTTGGCGGCGGCGGCCAGGTGCCGGACGATCAGCGGCCGCGACAGTGCCGAGACCAGCGGATACCGGTCCATGTAAAGGGCGTTGGCCCGGAGCGCCGGCACGCAGAAGTCGGCGGCGAACTCCTCCCGTGCGTCCACGACCACGGCCTCCGCGGCCCCGCAGGCCAGGGCGCGCGTGCGGATGACCTCGAGGTCCTCACCGTCCTGGCCCACGTCGAGGGCGACCGCGATGATGTCGGCGCCGGTCTGCTCGGCCAGGAACGGGATCGCCACGGAGGTGTCGAGACCTCCGGAATAGGCGAGAACGACACGCTCGCTCATGATATTTCTCCTGTGCTCTTCAGGTCTGGATTCATTACGGGTCCGAAGGCGGGGGCGTGAGCCCCTACACTCGTCGCTCCGGCGGTGGTGCCTGCCGCTCGGTCAGCCTGAGAAGCGAGTCGGCGAGCGCGGCGCCGCCCTGCGGGTCGCGTGCGATGACCAGGATCGAATCGTCGCCGGCCACGGTGCCGAGGACGGACGGCCACTCGGCGTGGTCGATGGCGGAGGCGAGGAACTGCGCCGCCCCTGGCGGAGTACGCGCGATCACCAGGTTGGCCGAGGACTCCGCCGAGACCAGCAGCTCCTGCGCGAGCCGTATCAGCCGGGCGTCGAAGGTCTCGGCGCCGCCGGCGCGGGCGCGGCGGATGCGGTCACCGCCCTCCCCTGGTACAGCGTAGATCAGGGATCCGTCATGAGTGCGCAGCCTGACCGCGCCGATCTCCACCAGATCCCGGGACAGGGTCGCCTGGGTGACGTCCACGCCCCCGTCGGCGAGCAGCTTGGCCAGCTCGCCCTGGGAATGGACGGGGTTGCGGGTCAGCAGGTCGACGACTCGCGCGTGCCGGGCGGCCTTGGTCATGGGGGTCGTCATGAGTGATCCCTGAGCCAGGTGAGCAGGGCCTTCTGGGCGTGCAGCCGGTTCTCGGCCTCGTCCCAGACGGCGCTGTGCGGGCCGTCCAGCACCGAGGCGGCGATCTCGGAGTCCCGGTAGGCGGGCAGGCAGTGCAGCACCGAGACGTCCGGCTGGGCCAGGGCCACCAGCGCCTCGTCGACCGCGTACGGCTCGAAGACCGAAGCGGACTTGCCCGCGGCCTGGTCTTCCTGGCCCATCGAGACCCAGGTGTCGGTCGCCAGCACGTCGGCCCCCGCCGCCGCCTTCTCCGGATCGGTCGTGATCGCCACCGAACCGCCCGTCGTCTCGGCGATCTCTGCGGCGCGGGCCACGATGCCGGGATCGGGGGTATGCCCGCCGGGCGCGGCGATCCGTACCCGCATCCCGGCGGTGGCGCCGCCGATCAGATAGGAGTGGGCCATGTTGTTGGCTCCGTCGCCGAAGTAGGCCAGCGTGATACCGGCCAGCCGTCCCTTGATCTCCCGCACGGTCTGCAGGTCGGCGAGGATCTGGCAGGGGTGGAACAGGTCGGTGAGCGCGTTGACCACGGGCACCGAGGACGCGGCGGCCATCTCCTCCATCCGGTCCTGGCCGAAGGTGCGCCACACGATCGCCGACACCTGCCGCTCTAGCACCTTCGCCGTGTCGGCGATCGTCTCGCCGCGGCCCAGCTGGCTGCTCTGCGAGTCGATGATCAGCGGGTATCCGCCGAGTTCGGCGATGCCGACCGCGAAGGAGACCCGGGTGCGGGTCGAGGGCTTGTCGAACACCACGGCCACGCTGCGGGGCCCTTCGAGCGGCCGGAACCCGAACCGGTCCCGCTTCATGGCGGCGGCCAGGTCGAGCACCTCTGCCTGCTCGGCGGGGCTCAGGTCGTCGTCCCGCAGGAAGTGCCGAACCATCATCTCTCCTGATCTACGGCGGTGGAGGCGGCGTCGAGGATGCCGGGCAGCGCGTCGACCAGCGACCGCGCCTGCCCGGCGGTGAGGACGAGCGGCGGCGCGAGCCGTACCGCGTCCGGCTGCACCGCGTTGACCAGGAAGCCGGCCGCGCGGGCGGCGTCCTGTACGGCGGCGGACGCGGGAGCGGTGAGGACGGCGGCCAGCCACAGCCCCCGGCCGCGCACCCCGGCGAGCAGCGGGTGATCGATGGCGGCGATGCCGTCCTTCAGCACGGAGCCGACGGCCAGGACCTGGTCGAGGAGGCCGTTCTGCTCGATGGTGGTGAGCACGGCGAGCGCCGCCGCCGAGCTGACCGGGTTGCCGCCGAAGGTGCTGCCGTGGTCCCCCTTGGCGAAGATCTCCCCGTACGGGCCGAACGCGACGCACGCGCCGATCGGGAGCCCGCCGCCGAGTCCCTTGGCCAGGGTGAGGACGTCCGGGACCACGCCCTCGTGCTGGTGGGCGAACCAGGCCCCGGTCCGGCCGATGGCGGACTGGATCTCGTCGGCGACGAAGAGCGCGCCGGTCGCGGCGGTGATCTCCCTGGCCGCCCGGAAATAGCCCTCCGGCGGGGGTACTACTCCGCCTTCGCCCAGCGTGGGCTCCAGGAAGACGGCCGCGCACTCGCCGGTCACCGCGTCCCGCAGCGCGCCTGCGTCACCGTAGGGCACGAAACGCACGTCCACGCCGTACGGGCCGAACGGCTCCCGGATCGAGTCCTTGCCGGTCAGCGACAGTGCTCCCATCGACCGGCCGTGGAATCCGTTCTCCGCCGCCACGAAGTAGGTCCGCCCGGTGGCCTTGCCGTGTTTGATCGCCAGCTTGAGCGCGCACTCGTTGGCCTCGGTGCCGCTGTTGGTGAGGAAGACCCTGCCGGGGCCCTCCAGCAGGCCGAGCAGCCGCTCGGCGAGCGCCACCTCGGGCTCGTGCAGGTAGAGGTTGGACGTGTGCGCGAGCGTGGCGACCTGGGCGGACACGGCCTGGACGAGGGCGGGGTGGGCGTGGCCCAGCGAGCTCACCGCGATGCCGGCGATGAAGTCGAGGTACTCGTTGCCGTCGGTGTCCCACACCCGGCAGCCCTCGCCGCGGGCCAGCGCCACCGGCGGCACCCCGTAGTTCGGCATGAACGCGTTCTCGAACCTCTTCTGTAGCTCGTTCATGACGGCACCACCATGGTCCCGATCCCCTCGTCGGTGAAGATCTCCAGCAGCAGGGAGTGCGGCTGGCGGCCGTCCAGGACGTGCGCCTGCGGGACCCCGCCGCGGACCGCCTGCAGGCAGGCCTCCATCTTCGGCACCATGCCCGCGGACAGGTCCGGCAGCAGCCCGGCCAGCTCGTCGCTGTTCAGGTGGGCGATGACCTCGTCGCTGTCCGGCCAGTCGGCGTAGAGGCCCTCGACATCGGTGAGCACGATCAGCTTGGACGCGTCCAGCGCGACGGCCAGCGCCGCCGCGGCGGTGTCGGCGTTGACGTTGTAGATCTCGCCGTCGTCGCTGCGGGCGATGCTGGAGATGACCGGGACCCGCCCGTCGGCGACCAGGCTCCGCACCGCGCCGACCTCGACCTCGACGATCTCGCCGACCTGGCCGATGTCGACCGGCTCGCCGTCGACGAGGGCGCTCTTGCGCTCGGCGGTGAACAGGTTGGCGTCCTCTCCGGACATGCCGACCGCGAACGCGCCATGCCGGTTGATCAGGCCGACGACGTCCCGGTTGACCTGGCCGACGAGCACCATCCGGACGACCTCCATGGCCTCCGGCGTGGTCACCCGCAGACCGGCGGTGAAGTGCGACTCGATGCCGTGCAGCTCCAGGGCCGCGTTGATCTGCGGCCCCCCGCCGTGCACGATCACCGGGCGCAGCCCGGCGTACCGCAGGAACACGATGTCCTCGGCGAACGCGTGCCGCAGGGCCTCGTCGGCCATGGCGTGGCCGCCGTACTTGATGACGACGGTCCTGCCGTGGAAGCGCTCAAGCCAGGGCAGCGCCTCGATCAGGATGGCGGCCTTGGACAGTGCGTGGGTGCGGTTCATGTCGAGTACGCCGAGTTCTCGTGGACGTAGTCGGCGGTGAGGTCGGTCGTCCAGACGGTCGCGGTGCTGGAGCCCGCCGACAGGTCGATGGTGATCGACACGTCCCGGGGCCGCAGATCGACCTTGGCGCGGTCGTCGCCGACGGAGCCGTTGCGGCACACCCATACGCCGTTGATCGCGACGTGCAGGTCATCGGGGTCGAAGACCGCCTCGGTGGTGCCGACCGCGGCCAGCACCCGGCCCCAGTTGGGGTCCTCGCCGTGGATGGCGCACTTGAGGAGGTTGTTGCGCGCGACGGCCCGGCCCACGGTGACGGCGTCGAAGTCGCTGGCGGCGCCCACCACCTCGATGGCGATCGCCTTGGAGGCGCCCTCGGCGTCGACGAGCAGCTGGCGGGTCAGGTCCGCGCAGAGGTCGGTGAGCAGGGCGATGAACTCCGTCTCGTCCGGTGTGACCCCGCTGGCCCCGCTGGCCAGCAGCAGCACCGTGTCGTTGGTGGACAGGCAGCCGTCGGCGTCCAGCCGCTCCAGGGTGACGCCGGTGGCCGAGCGCAGCGCCCGGTCGAGCGTGGCGGCATCCAGGTCGGCGTCGGTGGTGATGACGCAGAGCATCGTGGCCAGCGAGGGGGCGAGCATGCCCGCGCCCTTGGCCATGGCGCCGAGGGTGTAGCCGCCCGCCGCGCGCCGGAAGGCGATCTTGGCGACGGTGTCGGTGGTGCGGATGGCGTCGGCGGCGGCCAGCCCGCCGTCGCGGGACAGTTCCCCGGCGGCGGTGCCGACCCCGGCGAGCAGCGCGTCCATCGGCAGCCGCTCACCGATCAGCCCGGTCGAGCAGACGGCGATCTCCCCGGCCGACTCTTCGAGCGCGGCCGCGGTCCGCTCCGCAATGGAGTGGGTGTCCTGGAAGCCCGCGGCGCCGGTGCAGGCGTTGGCGCCACCGGAGTTGAGCACCACCGCGCATACTCGGCCGCCCTTGAGCACCTGCTGCGACCACAGGACCGGGGCCGCCTTGACCCTGTTGCGGGTGAAGACCGCGGCCGCGGCCCGGGACGGACCGTCGTTGAGGACGAGTGCGACATCGCGGTTCCCGCTCGGCTTGAGACCGGCCACGACGCCCGCGGCGCGGAATCCAAGTGGTGCGGTGACGCTCATGGAGATACTCCCAGGGTGGTGAGGCCGAGCTCTTCGGGAAGGCCGAGGGCGAGGTTGGCGCTCTGCACGGCGCCGCCCGCCGTGCCCTTGGTGAGGTTGTCGATGGCGGCGACGGCGATGATCCGGCCGGCTCGCTCGTCCAGGGCGACCTGGACCACCGCCGTGTTGGCGCCGTAGGTCATCGCGGTGGCCGGCCACTGGCCCTCGGGCAGCAGTTCCACGAACGGCTCACCGGCGAAGGCGTCCTCGTAGGCCCGGCGGAGGGAGGCACCGGTCACGCCGTGCCGGGCGCTGGCCGTGCAGGTGGCGAGGATGCCGCGGCTCATCGGGGCGAGGGTGGGGGTGAACGACACCGTCACGTCCTCGCCGGCCACCGCGGACAGATTCTGGATGATCTCGGGGGTATGCCGGTGCACGCCGCCGGCGCCATAGGCGCTCATCGAGCCCATGACCTCGCTGCCGAGCAGGCTGGTCTTGGCGGTCCGGCCGGCTCCCGAGGTGCCGGAGGCGGCGACGACGACCACGTCCGGCTCGGCCAGCCGGGCGGCGTACGCCGGGAACAGTGCCAGCGTGGACACGGTCGGGTAGCAGCCGGGCACCGCGATCCGGGTGGTCTCGCGTAGCCGTTCGCGCTGCCCGGGGAGTTCCGGCAGGCCGTACGGCCAGGTGCCGGCATGCGGCGAGCCGTAGAAGTGCGTCCAGTCCGCGGCGTCGGCCAGCCGGAAGTCGGCCCCGCAGTCCACGATGAGCACCTCCCGGCCGAGCCGGGCGGCGAGCGGCCCGGACTGCCCGTGCGGGAGTGCCAGGAAGACCACGTCGTGCCCGGCGAGCGTCTCGGGGGTGGTCTCGTCCAGCACCCGCCCGGCCAGCGACCGCAGCTGTGGCTGGTGCACGCCGAGTTCGGTGCCGGCGCTGGCGCCCGCGGTGAGCCGCCCGAGCTCGAATCCGGGGTGCCCGGCGAGGATGCGCAGCAGTTCACCCCCCGCGTATCCGCTGGCTCCCGCCACCGCCGCCCGGATGCCCATCTGCGCCCGCCCTCCCCGTCCGCAACGCTTCCTGATGGTAAAAGTATGCATCATCACGGATGCTTATTCAAGAGTTGCCTGGGCGCTCTCACTATGCGGACAAGACAGATGGGCGACATCATGCAACCCTCAGGAGGGATCGGGTGTCCTTGGCAGCGAGAGGGGGGCGATGCCGGTGGCGGAGGAGCCACACCTCTTCGAAGATTTCATCGCGAACCGGCTGCCTGCGCTCTACCGGTACGCCTATGTCCTGACCGGCAACCAGCACGATGCGGAGGACCTCGTCCAGGAGGCCCTCACTCGCACGGGCGCCGCGTGGGGCAGGGTCCGGCGCAAGGACGATCCGGAGGGATATGTGCGGACCACGATGGCGAGGATCATGGCCAACCGGTGGCGGAGGCCCCGGCTGGAGCACCTCGTCGCCCGGCCGCCCGAGGAGCCGGTGGAGGACCGTGAGCTGTACCGCCTGTCGGAGACCGACGGCCTGGACTCCGCGCTGGCCGGGCTTCCCCCGCGGATGCGGGCCGTGCTGGTGCTGCGTTACTACGAGCAGCTGACCGAAGAGGAGACCGCTCGGGTCCTCGGCTGTTCCCGGGGGACGGTCAAGAGCCAGGCCTCCCGCGCGCTGGCCAAGCTGCGGGTGACGATGGTGCCGGCCGACCACGCACTGCAGGAGGGCCGCCATGCGTGAACTCGAACGCGAGATCGCGGAGCGGCTGCGGGCCCAGGCCGGCACCGGTCCGCCGCCGCCGGATCTGGCGGCACGCATCCTGCACGGCGTCTCGGTGCGCCGTCGCCGCCGCCGGGCCGCCGAGGCCACCGCCGTGACGCTCGCGGTGGTCGCGGCCATCGGCCTGCCCGCCTACGTCTCGGCCGACCGGCAGCACACACACCCGGCCGGCGCGGCGCCGCTCGCCCCCCATACCACCGCTCCCGGCCGAAATTCCGGCCTGCAGCCCACGTCCGTCACCATGACGCCCGATGACGAGGAGATCCCCCGGCAGCTGCCCGGCGGCTGGCTGCTGTCGGCGTACGGGGTCGGCTCCGACGGCGGGCTGCTCGGGGTGGGGGTGAAGTACGGCGCGAAGGGGGTCCAGCAGGAGGACGGCCGGCTCTGGCGGATCTCCAACGGCGACACGGCTCCCGCCCCGATCGCGGACCCGGCCGGGCTGTGGACCGCGGCCTCCGGAGACGGGATCGTCGTGTGGCCGGAGCACCGGGACGCCCAGCACGACTTCCAGCTGCTGTGCCGCAGCGGCGGCACCGCCCGGCAGATGGGCGCCGGCGGCGTGGCCGGGGACTCCGGCGGCTTCCACGTGGATCGCGACGTCATCGTGTGGACCGACGAGAGCCGCCGCACGGTCTGGACGGCCAAGGGATGCGCCGGTTCGCCGCGGGCGATCGACACGGCCGGATACGCCGTGGCGTTCTCCTACCCCTACGCCTACGTCGTGGACACCACCGCGCCCGGGCGGATCCGCAAGGTCGACGTCGGCACCGGGGCCGTGGTCACCCGTACCCTGCCGAGCGCGGTGACCCAGGACGCCACCGTGCTGTTCGCGGCCGGCCCGCGGACGCTGTCCTACAGCGACGGCCACGGGCTGGTCGTGATCGACACCGGGACGTGGAGGCCGCACACCGTGTCCACCCGGCTGCCGCACAGCAAGGGCATCAACGGCGAGCAGACGATCCTCACCGCGGGCGACGACGCGGTCGTCTACTCGACCCGGCCGCTGGACGGCGACCCGGAAACCGACGGGGCCGTCGTCTACCGCACGACCGGTCAGGCCAAGCTCAGCACGCTCGCGGGCGAGGCCTACACCAAGGGCAAGTGGCTGGTGTGGCGAGACCACGACGTCTACCGGCGGCAGCAGCTCTCCCCGCCGTGAGCGCGCGTCCGGCGGGCGCTCACGGCGGGGAACGGGCGGCTAGCCTCTGAGCACGGCCCCGGTGCGCGCCGTCGCCTCGGCCACGGCGGCGTCCCGGGCCGCGGTCGTCTCCTCCACGGTGAGCGTCCGGTCCGGTGCGCGGAACCGCAGCGTGTAGGCCAGTGACCGGCGGCCCTCGCCCGCCTGCTCTCCGGTGTAGACGTCGAACAGCCGGATCGACTCGAGCAACTCCCCGGCGCCGGCTCGCAGCCCCGCCTCGACCTCGGCGGCCGGCACCGTCGCGTCCACGATCAGCGCGACATCCTGGGTGGCCACCGGATACGCCGAGACGTGCGGCGCCTGCACCGCTCCGGACGGGTCCAGCCGGCTCAGCTCGATCTCCATCGCGCAGGTGCGCGGTGGCAGGCCGTACGCCTGGATCACCCTCGGGTGCAGTTCACCGGCATGGCCGATCAGGGTGCCGCCGGCGTACAGGGCGGCGCACCGGCCGGGGTGCCAGGGCGCATGCTGATCGGCGCGTACCTCCACCTCGGCCGACGCCTCCGCGGCCACGGTCCGGGCCGCCTCGATGGCGTCGGCCCAGCCGGCCGGGCGGCCCTTCCCCCACCAGCCGGCGGATTCGCGGTCACCGGAGAGCACAGTGGCCACTCGCAGCGGCTGGTCGGGCAGCATCGCCTCGATCGAGGCCAGCTCACCGGCCGTCGGCGCGCGGTCCACGCTGAGCCGTGGCGCCGGGCCGGTGGGGGCGTCCGGCCTGGGCCGGTAGACCAGGCCGATCTCGAACAGGCCGAGGTCGGGGAAGCCACGTCCGACGTTGCGGGTCAGGGTGCGCAGCAGCGCGGGCAGCAGCGTGGTGCGCAGCAGCGGCTCGTCCTCCGACAGCGGGTTGGCCAGCCGCAGCGCCCGGCGGCGGGCGTCGTCGGCGGGCAGCTGCAGGTCGTCCCAGTCCCGCTCGGCCGCGAACGGGGAGCTGAGCACCTCGACGTGACCGGCGGCGGCCAAAGCCCGGCCGGTGCGGCGCCGGAGCCGCTGCGCCGCGGTGAGCCCGCGGCCCGCCACCGAACGCGGGGCGCGGATCGGGATCCGGTCGTAACCCTCGAGCCGGATGACCTCCTCGGCCAGGTCATTGGGGTCGGCCAGGTCCGGCCGCCACGACGGCGGCGTGACCGTCAGGGTGTCCCCACCGGCCACCCGGCACCCCACCTCGGCGAGCCGCCGCACGACGGTGTCACGGCCGTAGTCCACGCCGGCGACCCTGTCCGGGTGGTCGGCCGGGATGGTGATGACGGTCTGGGCGACGGGCACCTCCGCGTGGGTCACCCCCGGAAGGAGCTCCGCCCCGCCCAGCTCGGCCAGCATCCTGGCCGCCTTGGCAGAGGCGTAGAGCGGCAGTTCCCGGTCCACGCCGCGCTCGAAGCGGTACGACGCCTCGCTGTGCAGCTTGTGGCGGCGGACCATCCGGGCGACGCCGACGTCGTCGAAGTGGGCGGCCTCGATGACCAGGTCGGTGGACTTCTCGTCGATCTCGCTGTTGAGACCGCCCATGGTGCCCGCCATGGAGATGGGCCCGGAGTCGTCGGTGATCAGGACGTCCTCGGGGTCCAGCACGCGCTTGACGTGGTCGAGCGTCTCCAGCCGCTCCCCAGGCCTGGCCCGGCGCACCACGATGGGGCCGCTGAGCTTGCCCCGGTCGAAAGCGTGCAGCGGCTGGCCGAGCTCGTGCATCAGGTAGTTGGTGACGTCGACGGCGAGCGAGACCGGGCGCATCCCGGCGCGGGCGAGCCGGACCCGCATCCACATCGGGGTCTGCGCCTCCGGGTCCAGGCCGCGGATCTCCCGCAGCACGAACCGGTCGCAGGCCGAGGGATCGGCGATACCCGCCGGGTAGGACGTGCCGTCGTCCCCGGTCAGGTCGAGGTCGGCGGGGTCGCGGAAGGCGACGCCGTACGCGGTCGCGGCCTCACGGGCCACCCCGCGGATCGACAGGGCGTACCCCCGGTCGGGGGTGACGGCGATGTCGAGCACGTCGTCACGCAGCGCCCACGGGCCGATGACGTCCGCGCCGACCTCGTGGCCGGGGCCGAGCACCAGGATGCCGCTGTGGTCGTCGCCGATGCCCAGCTCACTGGCCGAGCAGATCATGCCCTCCGACACCCGGCCGTAGGTCGTGCGGGCACCGATCGCGAAGCCGCCGGGCAGTTCCGCACCGGGCAGCGCGACCACCACCAGGTCGCCTCCGGTGAAGTTGCGGGCACCGCAGACGATGTTCTGCGGCTGCGTGTTGCCCACGTCCACCTGGCAGTAGCGGATGGGCTTCTTGAACCCGGTGAGCTCCTCGATGGCCAGCACCCGGCCCACCACGAGCGGCCCGGTCAGATCGGCGCCGGCCGCGTCGACGGTCTCGACCTCCAGACCGGCCGCGATCAGCCTGGTGGCCAGCTCACGGCCGGTGACCTCGGCGGGGAGCTCGACGTACTCCCGCAGCCACGAAAGCGGGACCCGCATCAGATCTCCATCCCGAACGGGAGGGTGAACCGCACGTCACCCTCGACCATGTCGTGCATGTCCTCGACGCCGTGCCGGAACATCAGCGTGCGCTCCACGCCGAGCCCGAACGCCCAGCCGCTGTAACGGCCGGCGTCGATCCCGGCGGCGGTCAGCACCCGCGGGTTGACCATGCCGCAGCCGCCGATCTCGATCCAGCCCTCGCTGCCGCACGTCCGGCACGGATCGGCGCCGGGCTCGACCGAGGCGCCCCTGC
This sequence comes from Streptosporangiaceae bacterium, assembly GCA_025964695.1. GTDB lineage: Bacteria > Actinomycetota > Actinomycetes > Streptosporangiales > Streptosporangiaceae > Actinomadura_E. Next base: position 15,601 of record JAOPYK010000283.1, read on the forward strand.
AGACGAAGCACTCCATGTCGACCTCGGCCGACGGCTCGGTGAAGGGGAAGTAGGAGGGACGCATCCGGATCGGCAGGCGGTCACCGAACAGCCCCGTGACGAAGGCCTCGATGGCGCCTTTGAGGTCGGCCATGGTCAGGCCCTCGTCCACCGCCAGCCCCTCGAGCTGGTGGAAGACCGGGCTGTGGGTGGCGTCCAGCTCGTCGGTCCGGAAGGTCTTGCCCGGCCCGACCACGTAGACGGGCAGCTCGCGGGAGAGCAGCGCCCGGATCTGCATCGGCGAGGTGTGCGTGCGCAGCACCAGGCCGCTGTCCTCGCTCTCGACGAAGAAGGTGTCCTGCATGCTGCGGGCCGGGTGGTCGGGCTTGAAGTTGAGGGCGTCGAAGTTGAACCACTCCGCCTCGACCTCGGGGCCCTCGGCGATCTCGAAGCCCATGGAGACGAAGACGTCCGCCATGCGCTCCTGCATCGTGGTGAGCGGATGCCGCGCGCCGCGCGGGGCGTGGTCCCAGGGCAGCGTGACGTCGACGGTCTCCTCGACCAGGACGCGCTGGTCGCGCTCGTCCTCCAACTCGGCCTGGCGCGTCTTCAGCGCCTGTGACACGGCGCCGCGGGAGGCCCCGATGCGCTTGCCCGCCTCCGCGCGGGCGGCGGGCGGCAGCGCGCCGATCTCGCGGTTGGCCAGCGCCAGCGGGGACCGGTCCCCGGCATGGGCGAGGCGGACCTGCTTCAGCTCGTCCAGGCTGCCGGCCGCGGCGATGGCCTGGACGGCCTCCTCGCGGAACCGGTCCAGCTCGGCCGGCTGGAGCGCGGTGACCTCGACGGGATCGTAGGAATTGTTCGGTGCAGACATTGCGGTAACAGAACTCCAGCCTGAGCGGGCGGATCACCGGGCAGGCGCGCTGCCCTGGACGCCCGTGAGTCTAGTCGGGGTGGCCGTCAACCCCCGCCCATCCGCAGGTGATCATGCGATCAATCGCAGCTCACCGGGTGCGGGAGGAGGGGGACCGGGAAGCCCGCCGGGCCGAGTCCGCGATCAGGCGTAGTCGGGGGCGCCGGCGGGCACGGTAAATCGGAACTCCGCGCCGCCGCCGGGCGCGCGCTGGACCGTGATCACGCCGCTGTGCGCCTCCACCAGGCCCTTGACGATGTAGAGGCCGAGCCCGGTGCCGCCGCGGCGGTTGGCGGAGCCGCGCCAGAACTGCCGGAAGACGCGCTGCGCGGCCTCGGGGGGGATCCCCTCGCCTTCGTCGCGTACCGACACGGCGGCTCCCTCCTCGTGCGCGTCCGGCTCCACCACGATCGTGACAGTACCAGCGCCGTGCCGCACCGCGTTTTCCACCAGGTTGCCCAGGATCTGGCCGACCTTGTCCGGGTCCAGCCACATTTCCGGCACGGGACCGCGCACGTCCAGCCGGAACCGGTCCTCGGCGTCCCCGGCTGCGACCCGCCCGGCGATCACCTTCCGGACCTCCTGCGCGAGGTCGACGACCTGGCGGCGCATCTCCAGGCGGCCCGCCTCGATCCGGGACACGTCGAGCAACTCGGTGATGAGCCGGGTGACCCGGTCGGCGTCGGCGTTGACCGTCTCGAGCATGACCCGTTTCTGGTCGTCGTTGAAGCGGTGCCACTTGGCCAGCAGCGTGGCGGTGAACCCCTTGACGCTGGTGAGCGGTGAACGCAGCTCGTGCGCGACCGTGGAGACGAGATCGGCCCGGTCACGTTCCTGCCGGGTCCGCTGCGCGGCGTCGCGCAGGGACACCGTGAAACGTTCCACCCGGCCTGCGGCGTCCCGGGTGTAGGCCGCGGTCACCAGGGTCTCGGCTCCACCGGCCAGGAACAGTGAACGTTCGGGATGCCGGGTACGGGTGCGCAGCCCGCCGTAGGGGTCCACGCACTTCCACCAGTCCCGGCCCTCCCCGTCGTGCAGCGGGAGAACGTCACGGAAGTCGTGGCCCAGCGCCGCCTCGGCCGCGATCCCGGTCAGCCGGGTGGCGGTGCGGTTGAACACGATGATGCGCGCGTGGGCGTCGGCCACCACCAGGCCGTCGGGAAGATCGTCCGCTGAGGGGGAGGAGGGCACGTCCTGCCGCATCCGCGGCACCTGTGCAGGGACCGCCGCGGTGTCGTCCCCGCGGGAGACTTCTCCGTCCACGACGGCCTCCATCCGAACACGGCGCAGTGTCATGGCGGGGAACACCCGCCCCTCCGCCTCGACGACCGGCAGGGCGGGGACGGCCCCCACGCAGGCCCCCGCGGCCACCTCGCCGGCGCAGGGCCTACCGAGAAGAGACTCTAGCGGCACAGAGGGTGGTCAGGGGAGCCGGAAAAGCCCGTACCGTAGGGGTTTTGCGGCCCCGGCCGGAGCGCGGGCACCCCCCGCCGCCCCGGCCCCGAGCAGGGGCCGGACCGCGTCCGGCGGAGTGCCAGGGCACCACGCCGGCCCGGCCGAACGGCCCGCCGCGCGGGTCAGCCCATCGGCGACGCGGTCGGTGCCCGGCCTTCTCCCACCGCGTCCTCGACGCTGTCATGCAGGGTGAACAGGCGGTCCAGACCGGTGATGCCGAGGATCCGCCGCTGCGCCGCCCGCACTCCGGCGAGCTTGAGCTCGCCGCCCTCCGCGCGCAGCCGGTTGTGCGCGGCCACGAGCGCGCCCAGGCCGGTGGCGTCGCAGAATCGGACCTGCTGGAAATCCACCACGATGCGCCGGAAACCGGCCTCGGCGACGTCCAGGAGCCCGGTCCGGACGGTCGCGGCGGTCCGCAGATCTATCTCCCCGGTCACCTTGATGACGGCGATACGACCGCCCGGGCCCGCCGTGGTGACCTCCAGGCTGACCGCCCGGCTCGGGTCCTCGGCATTGACCCGGCACCGGTGGGAGGCCACCGAACGGGGCGTGCCCGCAGCCGCTCTGGGGCCGTGATCACGGCTGGACTCCGGTCGTCGTCGACGCGGCACGTAAGCCGCCTTCCTATCGTCGGTCATTGTCCGCCCCCGTATGACACGGCTTCAGCACCGCTCTCCTCACCACCGTAGACATCAGGTGAGACGCACGAATCCCTCGCCGGGTTGGTTTCACCGTCCTCCCTGTGGAGGAGGCCCCCGGCCGGATGAGACGCGATCCCGAGACGGGACGAACCTGCGCGACAATCCTGGCAGGTGGCCGGCACCTCAACGACCCGCGACACCGTCCTCATACGGCCACGGATCGGTCACCTCGTCGAGGCAACCATCCGGTGCGAGGCAGAACTCAGCCTGCCGCGCGCTGGGCGCGGGCCGAGGCGTACAGGCAGACCGCCGCCGCGGTCGCGAGGTTGAGGCTCTCGGCGCGCCCGTAGATCGGCACGCTCACCACCTCGTCGACGAGGCCCAGGATCTCGTCGGGCAGCCCCCAGGCCTCGTTGCCGAAGACCCAGGCGGTGGGGCGGGCCAGCACGCCCGCGTCCATCGTCTCGTCGAGCGATCGCTTGCCCGCGCCGTCCGCGGCCAGGACGGTCAGGCCGGCCTCTCGCAGCGCCGGGATGAGCTCGCCGTACCGGGGACCGACGACCACCGGCAGATGGAAGAGGCTGCCGGCCGAGGCCCGCACGCACTTTCCGTTGTACGGGTCGACCGAGGCGTCGGTGAAGACCACCGCGTCTGCACCGGCGGCGTCGGCGGTGCGCAGCACGGTGCCGGCGTTGCCAGGGTCCCGGACGTGCGCGAGCACGCTCACCAGCGACGGCCCGGTGGCCAGCGCATCGTTCAAGGCGACGTCGAGGAACTCGCACACGGCCAACAACCCCTGGGGGGTGACGGTCTGCGCGAGTTCCGCCATGACCTCGCCGCTCACCTTCAGCACCGGCACCCTGGCCGCCTCGGCCGCGCGGATCAGCTCCGGATGGCGGTTCTCGGCCTCGGCGGTGGTGAACAGCTCCGCCAGGCCCCCCGGTGCCCCTGGGAGCGCGAGCGCCTCCCGTACGGCCTGGGGTCCTTCGGCGAGAAACCGGCGATCGTTACGCCGGAAAGCGCGTTTGGCGAGCCGTCGAGCCGCCTTCACCCGCGGTGAACGGAGCGAGGTCAGCTCGAGGCCCGCCATCAGCGTCTGGATGCTCTCTGCTCAGGCCGCCGCCGTGCCCTGGGCCGGCAGGGCGTCCTTGGCCAGCTTCACCAGGGCGGCGAACGCCGCGGCGTCGTTGATCGCGAGTTCGGCCAGCATGCGCCGGTCGACCTCGATCTCGGCCGCCTTCAGGCCCTGGACGAACCGGTTGTAGGTCATGCCGTTGGCGCGGGCAGCGGCGTTGATCCGCTGGATCCACAGGCGGCGGAACTGTCCCTTGCGGTCCTTGCGGTCCCGGTAGGCGTAGGTCATCGAGTGGAGCATCTGCTCCTTGGCCTTGCGGTACAGACGCGACCGCTGACCACGGTAACCACTCGCCCGCTCCAGGACGACCCGGCGCTTCTTGGCGGCGTTGACCGCCCTCTTCACGCGTGCCACGTTTCAAACTCCCTCGTGGGGGCCGGTGCCTCGTGGGCTCCGGCCGGTCGTACAGGTTGCTGGTTGCTGGACGGTCGGTTAGAGACCGAGCAGATTCTTGATCTTCTTGGAGTCGCCGGGGGCGAGGACCATGTCGCGGTCGAGCCGCCGCGTCCGCTTGGACGCCTTGTGCTCGAGCAGGTGGTTCTTGTTGGCGCGGCGGCGCATCAGCTTGCCGGTGCCGGTCACACGGAACCGCTTCTTGGCTCCACTGTGCGTCTTCATCTTCGGCATGATCGCCGTCGTCTCCCTTTGTCCTAGGCCCCTCGCGGGGCGCGGGGGCGTGCCCGACCGGCGCGCCGGACCACATGTCGTGGCCGCACGAACGATCAGGCACGGTGAAAGTGCGTCACGGGGGCCCGCCCTCCGAGGACGAACGGACCTTCCATGACGTCCCCTTGCTCGGGGACCTACTGGTTGTCCTGCTGTTGCTGCGCCCAGTCCGCATCGCGCTCGGCCTTGGCCTCGTCGCGCTCGGCCCGGGCCTCGGCCTTCGCCTCGGCCTTCTTCTTGTGCGGGCCGATCACCATGATCATGTTCCGGCCGTCCTGCTTGGGGTTCGACTCGACGTACCCCAGGTCCGTGACGTCCTCGGCGAGCCGCTGAAGCAGCCGGTAGCCGAGCTCGGGACGGGACTGCTCACGACCACGGAACATGATCGTGACCTTGACCTTGTCCCCCGCTTTGAGGAACCGCACGACGTGACCCTTCTTGGTCTCGTAGTCGTGCGGGTCGATCTTCGGCCGGAGCTTGATCTCTTTGATGATCGTATGCGCCTGGTTACGCCGCGCCTCACGTGCCTTCATCGCGGACTCGTACTTGAACTTGCCGAAGTCCATGAGCTTGGCCACGGGCGGCCGTGCCGTCGGTGCGACCTCTACGAGGTCGAGATCCGACTCACGGGCAAGTTCGAGTGCCTTGGCGATGGGGACTATGCCCACCTGTTCGCCGTTCGGGCCGACGAGCCGGACCTCGGGCACGCGAATGCGGTCGTTGATACGCGGTTCGGCGCTGATGGGGCCTCCTTGAAGCGCATGAATGTCTGCGACCGGTCGTACCCCGGGGCCTTTCATGCGAAAAGCCCCGCACGACTTGCATGCAGGGCCACCTTCGGTCATCTCGGCGGCCGAAGCCGACGAGAGGGTGATTCGCCGCCGAACGGCCGATCACCGGACCGAAACCCACCGGCCCAGAGCCGGTCAGGTGGGAGGTGGCCTCCGCTTGCACGCCCGATGCTCACACACCGGGCCGGTCAGGGTCTCAACAGTACCAGCAATCGGCCGCGACGAGGTATTCCGAGCTGCCCGTTCGATCACAGGACGGCCTCTTTCCCGCCACCGTGATCATGTGGTGCCGGCGCGCGCGGCGAGCTCGGCCTCTCCCGCGGCGCGCATGGCGTCGACCGGGACCTCTGTGCGGCCGGTCATCAGCTCGACCTGCCGCACCGCCTGGTGCAGCAGCATCGGAAAGCCCCCGACCACCGTGCCGCCGGCTCGCCGGACCGCGACGCCCAGCGCGGTGGGCCACGGAGCGTAGGTCACGTCGAAGACCGCGGGGCAGGAGTCGGCGACCAGGTTCGCGTAGGGGTCGGCGCCCGCGCCCGGGAGCGTCGAGATGACCAGGCCGGCCGGCAGGAGCTCCCGCAGTCCGTCCAGGGAGCGCAGGGTCACCGACAGCCCGAAGCGCTCTCCCACCGCGGCGGCCTCGCCCGCCCGCGACGGGGTCCGCACGGCCAGGGTCACGTGGTCCGCACCCAGCCGGGCCACCGCGGCCAGCGCGGACGCCGCCGTCGCCCCGCCACCGAGCACCAGCACCGACGCGGGCACCTCGATCCCGACCTCGGTCAGCGCCATGACGATCCCGTGCACGTCGGTGTTGTCGCCGTGCAGCCGGCCGCCGCGGAACAGGACGGTGTTGGCGCCGCCCACGTCCACGGCCAGCTCGGAGCAGGTGTCCACCAGCCTCAGCGCGACCCGCTTGAGCGGCATGGTGAGCGACAGCCCGTTCCACGGCTCCTTGAGCAGCCCGGCGAGGCCGTGTTCGTCGCACTCGACCGCCTCGTACGACCAGTCGCGCAGGCCCAGGGCGGCGTACGCCGCCCGGTGCAGCACCGGTGACAGCGAATGCCCGACGGGTGATCCCAGCACCGCGCACCGCATGGCCGAGGTCACTTGTGGGTCTTGAGGTACTGGTCGAGCTTGGTCTTCAGCCTGGCGAAGTCCGCCTCGGTGACCCCGTACTCGGTGAATCCGGTGCTGGGGTTGGTGGTGACGAAGAACAGCCAGTCCCCCTGCGCCGGGTGCAGCGCTGCCTGCATGGCCAGGGTGCCGGGGCTGTCGATGGGACCGACCGGCAGGCCCTTGAACAGGTAGGTGTTGTACGGCGACTTGACCAGCAGATTCTTGTTGTACACGCGCAAGGTCCGCTTGTTGAGCGCGTACAGCACGGTGGTGTCCAGCCGTAGCGGCGTGCCGTTCTTGAGCCGGTTGTAGATCACCCGGGCGATCTTCGGGAAGTCCTCATGGGTCCCGCCCTCGGCCTGCAGCAGGCTGGCCAGGGTGACGACCTGGCCGGGGCTCAGCCCCACGGTCTTGGCCTGGGCCTCCAGGCCCATCCCGTCGGCCTCCTGCTTGAACCGGCTGATCATCATCTTGAGGACGTCGTGGGCCGTGGCCTTCGGTGGGACGTCGTAGCGGGCCGGGAACAGGTAGCCGTCAAGATGGCCCTTGGCGTACGGGGGAAGCCCGAGGCCCGACGGGCTGGCCGCCGCCTTCTGGAAGTTCTTCAGCGGGATGCCGGTCTTCTTCGCCAGCACCGGGAGGAGCTCCGCCAGCCGCAGGCCCTCCTGGATCGTGACCTGGTTGGCCCGCGACGCCGGGTTCAGCAGCAGTGCCAGCGCGTCCTTGGCCGACATGTGCAGGCGCATGCGGTAGAAGCCGGGCTGGATGGTGCTGGCCTTCGGCTCGGTCTTGGCGACGTCGTTGAACGCCCGCGAGCTCTTCACCACCTGCTGGTGCTGCAGCGTGGCGCCGATCTGGCTGACCAGATCGCCATCCTGCACCTGGATGGTGACCTCACCGGTGCCCTGCCCCTTGTAGTCCGGCGGGTGCAGGTAGTCGTCGAGCATGGCGTAGCCGATCACGCCGCCGACGCCGACGACGGCCACCAGGAAGGCGAGGGCGAAAAGCACGGCGGCCCGCCCGCCGGCCCGCTTGCGCCGCTGTTGCTTGCGCGCGGCCTTCTGGGCGCGCCGCCCCATCCGGTCGGACGACAGGTGGCCGTCGGACGACGGATCTGAGAACAGGTCCAAATCGTTCATGCGCTCCCCCGGACGATCTCCCCGGCGGGCCGGTCCGTCAGCCGCTCGCCGTCGAGTGCCGCCTGGAGCAGGACCGCCGCAGCGACCTGGTCGACGACCTGACGGCGCGCCTGACCTCTGACCCCCCGCTCCCGCAGGCCGCTCTCGGCGGTCACGGTCGTGAGCCTTTCGTCGTACAGCCGGACGGTTTCCGGGGGAAGCCGGTCGGCGATCCGGACCGCGAAGTCGCGGGCCGCCTCGGCGGCCGGTCCTTCGCGCCCCGACAGCGACATCGGCAGGCCGACGATCACCTCGATGGCCTCGTGCTCGGCGGCGATCTCGGCGATCCGCTCCAGGTCGCCCTTGCCGCGCCGTACGGTCTCCAGCGGCGAGGCGAGGATGCCGCGCGGATCGCTCCGCGCGATGCCGATCCGGACACTGCCCACGTCGACTCCCAACCGGATGCCCGTCCTCATGGCCGCGCTCCGCGCATCAACGCCTCGGGGCGCTCTCGAGACGATGCCCTCGCCAGGCCTGCCGGTCCAGCCGTCGCGGCGTCCATGGCGTGCCTCACGCGGCCCGTACCGCGGCGGCCACCGCTCGTTCGACCGCGGTGAGCGCCTCGCCGATGGCCTGGGGGTCGCTCCCGCCACCCTGCGCGAGGTCGTCCTTACCGCCGCCACCACCGCCGAGGACCTTGGCGGCGACGCCGACGAGGGCACCCGCCTTGAGGCCGTGTTCGCGGGCGGTGTCGCTGACGGCGACGACGACGACCGGCCGGTCCTTGGGAACCCCGGCGACGATGACCACCGCAGGTCGGCCCTGGATACGGCTGCGTACGTCCGTGGCCAGCTTGCGCAGATCGTCGGCGCCGGTCCCGTCGGGGAGCCGGTGGGCGACGTAGGCGATGCCGCCGACGTCCTGGGCGTCCGCCGCGAGCGAGCCGGCCGCCTCCAGCACCCGCTGGGAGCGGATCCGCTCGAGGTCCTTCTCGGCGTCCCGCAACCGGGTGACCATGCCGGAGATCCGCTCGGGCAGTTCCTCACGGCCGGTCTTCAGCTGCTCCGACAGCTGGGAGACAAGCAGGCTTTCCCTGGCCAGGAAGCGGAAGGCGTCGATGCCGACGAGGGCCTCGACCCGGCGGATGCCGGAGCCGATCGACCCCTCACCCATGATCTTGACGAGGCCGAGCTGGCCCGAACGGGCCACATGGGTGCCGCCGCACAGCTCGCGGGAGTAGTCGCCGACCTCGACGACCCGCACCTCATCGCCGTACTTCTCGCCGAACAGCGCCATCGCGCCCATGGCGCGGGCCTCGTCGATCGAGGTGTGGAAGGCACGTACTTCGAGGTCGTTGACGAGAATCTCGTTGACCTCGTCCTCCACGTCGCGCAGCACGCTCGGCGGCACGGCGCCCTGGGCGGTGAAGTCGAACCGGAACCGGCCGGGAGAGTTCTCCGAACCGGCCTGGGCCGCGGACTCGCCCAGCGCGCCGCGGAACGCCCGGTGCACCATGTGGGTGGCGCTGTGCGAGCGGGAAATGGCCCGGCGCCGCTCCACGTCGATCTCCGCCAGCGCCACCTCGCCGGACCTGGCCTCACCCTTGGTGACCCTGCCCCGGTGCACGATCAGCCCGGTCAGCGGGGACTGTACGTCGTTGATCTCGATGCGGGCGCCGTTGCCGAGCCTGATCACGCCATGGTCGGCGAGCTGGCCGCCGCCCTCCGCGTAGAAGGGGGTCCGGTCCAGTACGACCTCGACGTCGGTGCCCTCCCCGGCCGCCGGGACGCCGGCGCCGTTGACCAACAGGCCGACGACCCGCGCCTCGGCGGTGACGTCGTGGTAGCCGATGAAGTCGACCTTGCCCCCGGACAGGTCCAGCAGGCCGGACAGCACCGAGACGTCGAGGTTCCCGGTCTTCTTGGCCGCGGAGTCGGCCTTCGCCCGGTCCCGCTGCTCCTTCATGAGCCGGCGGAACCCCTCCTCGTCCACGGACAGGCCCTGCTCGCCCGCCATCTCCAGGGTCAGGTCGATCGGGAAGCCGTAGGTGTCATGCAGCTTGAAGGCCTGGACGTCGCCCAGCGCGGGCAGGCCCGCCCGCTTGGTCTCCTCCACCGCGGCGTCGAAGATCGCGGTGCCGGTCCGGAGGGTCTGCAGGAAGGCGGCCTCCTCGGAGTCGATCACCGAGTGGATGCTGCCGGACGTGCGGATCAGCTCCGGGTACTGCTCACCCATCGCCGCTATCGCGGTGCCGGTGAGCTCGTGCATGAGCCCGCTGTCCTCGGCGCCCAGCAGCCGCAGGTTGCGGATGGACCGGCGCAGGATGCGGCGCAGCACATATCCGCGGCCCTCGTTGCCGGGAATGATGCCGTCGGCGACCATCATCATGCCGCTGCGGACGTGGTCGGCGATGACCCGGAGCGAGACGTCGGCGGCGTGCTCGCGGCCGTACCGGGCTCCGGTCAGGTCGGCGGCCCGGTCCAGGACCTTCCACATGGTGTCGGTCTCGTAGATGTTGTCGACGCCCTGCAGGACGGCGGCCATCCGTTCCAGCCCCATGCCGGTGTCGATATTCTTGGCCGGCAGGTCCCCCAGGATCGGGAAGCCCTCCTTGCCGGTGCCCGCACCGCGCTCGTACTGCATGAAGACGAGGTTCCAGACCTCGAGGTAGCGGTCCTCGTCGGCGATCGGGCCGCCCTCACGCCCGTACTCCGGGCCGCGGTCGTAGTAGATCTCCGAACAGGGTCCGCACGGGCCGGGGACGCCCATCGACCAGAAGTTGTCGGCCATGCCGCGCCGCTGGATGCGCTCCAGCGGCACCCCGACCTGCCGGTGCCAGATGTCCTGGGCCTCGTCGTCGTCCTGATAGACGGTGACCCACAGCCGGTCCTCGGGAAAACCGAACCCGCCGTCGGCCTCGGGGGCGGTGAGCAGCTCCCAGGCGTAAGGGATCGCCTGTTCCTTGAAATAGTCCCCGATCGAGAAGTTGCCCAGCATCTGGAAGAACGTGCCGTGCCGGGTGGTCCTGCCGACCTCTTCGATGTCCGGCGTCCGCACGCACTTCTGGCAGCTCGTCATCCGCTGGGACGGCGGCGTGCGCTGGCCCAGGAAGTACGGCTTGAACGGGACCATCCCCGCGTTGACCAGCAGCAGGGTCGGGTCCTCGGCGATCAGGCTGGCCGAGGGCACGACGGTGTGCCCGCGTTGCTCGAAAAACCGGAGGTATCGGCGTGCTACCTCTGCCGACTCCATGATCAGTGGCCGTCCTTCTCGTCGTCGATGATCGCGTAACGGGCCCTCAGCACCCGCCGCGGGCTGTCCTCGCGCGGTTCCGGCACCACCCGGTCCAGCTCGATGGCCTCCCTGAGCTGCTCCTCTCGGTCCTGCATACCCAGCCTGACGTCATGGGTGAACATCCGGAGCCGGTCACCGGCCCGGACCGCGACGTTCTGGGGCGTGAGACTGCGCGCCAGGCGGGAGGCGCGCCGCATGCCGTAGATGCCCAGGCCCGCGCCCACGGACAGCCAGAACAGCCTTCTCATCCCGCCTCCCGGTGCATCGGAACGCCGCTCACTTTCGGCCCCGGCCGGAGTTACGGGCGGGCAGCCTCGCCTGCTCCTGCGACGGGCGGCTCTGGCCCAGCGCCCGCCGTACCCCGTAGGAGAACGCCGCCGCCTTGACCAGGGGCCCGCCGACCACCGAGGACATGACGGTGGTGACCGCGGAGACGTTCTGGCTCACCCCGGCCATCTGGCGGGTGATGACCTCGGTGCGGCCGAGCTGCTCGCTCGCCTTCCCGACCGTGTCGGTCAGGTCGTCGAGCAGCGGACCGGCCTGGTCGCCGAGGTCGGCCATCAGCTTGGTCGTCTCGGTCAGCAGCCTGGCGAGCTTGAGCAGCGCGTAGCCGAGGAAGCAGACCAGGATCGCCCAGAAGACGGCCACGATAAGGCCCGCCAGCTGTTCACCAGTAAGCATCCGGGTTCCATTCGAGTCGCTGGGCACTAGCGCGGTTCCGACAGACCCTACCGTGGGGGCCTGTCGTCCACCTGCCGCACTTCACACGGCAGTCCGCAGGCTAGCCGACCTTGATCCCCAGGAAACCGCCGCGACCGGGCCGCATCGGCATGTCGCCGTAGCCGTCCAGGGTCCGTGCGGCGAAACCGGTCCGTTCCAGTACATCCGCCATCCCCCCCGATGGTACAGGCGCTGCCGGGGAATCCCGGCCGTCCGGCGGTACGGCCCGGGCACGTCGCCCGTCACTGCCGGCCGCCGCGCAGCACGGCCCGGATCCGGTCGAGCACCTCGGTGAACCGCCCCTCGGCACCGTGCCGGGTCGGGCGGTAGTACTCCTTGCCGTGCACGACGTCCGGCGCGTACTGCTGCTCGGCGACCCCGCCCGGATGGTCGTGGGCGTACTTGTAGCCCTTGCCGTGGCCGAGTTCGGCCGCCCCCTTGTAGTGCGCGTCGCGAAGATGGGACGGCACCGGGCCGACCAGCCCCCGCTTGACGTCCGCCATCGCCTCGCCGATCGCGACGATCACGGCGTTGGACTTGGGCGCCAGCGAGAGGTGGATGACCGCCTGGGCCAGGTTGATACGGGCCTCGGGGAGACCGACGAACTCCACCGCCTGGGCGGCCGCGGTCGCGGTCTGCAGCGCCGTCGGATCGGCCATGCCGATGTCCTCGCTGGCGTGCACGATGAGCCGGCGGGCGATGAACCTCGGGTCCTCCCCGGCCTCGATCATGCGGGCCAGATAGTGCAGCGCGGCGTCCACGTCGCTGCCCCGGATGCTCTTGATGAAGGCGCTGATGACGTCGTAGTGCTGGTCGCCCTCACGGTCGTAGCGGACCGCGGCCCGGTCGACGGCCTTCTCCAGGACGTCGACGTCGATGGTGGACGCCGCGCCCCCCGCGCCGTCGTCGACGGCCAGCGCGGCCGCCTCCAGGTAGGTCAGCGCGCGCCGGGCGTCCCCGCCGGCCAGCCTGACCAGGTGATCCTCGGCCGCGTCCGCCAACTCGACCCGGCCGCCCAGGCCGCGTTCGTCGGTCCGGGCACGGCGGATCACCTCGCGTAGCTGGTCGTCGCCGAGCGGCTCCAGGGTGAGCAGCAGCGACCGGGACAGCAACGGGCTGATCACCGAGAAGAACGGGTTCTCGGTGGTGGCACCGATGAACGACACCCAGCGGTTCTCCACGGCCGGCAGGAGCGCGTCCTGCTGGGCCTTGTTGAAGCGGTGCACCTCGTCGACGAACATGACGGTGCGCCTGCCGGTCATGCCGAGCTCACGCCGGGCCAGGTCGATGGCGGCGCGCACCTGCTTGACGCCGTCGGAGACCGCGGAGATCTCCACGAACCGGCGCCGGGTGGCCAGGCTCACCACGGTGGCGAGCGTGGTCTTGCCCGTCCCTGGCGGTCCCCACAGCACCAGTGACAGGGGGGCGTCGCGCTCGACGAGCTGCCGGATCGGAGTGCCGGGCCCGAGCAGATGCTCCTGGCCGACGACCTCCTCCAGGCCGCGCGGGCGCATCCGCACGGCCAGTGGCTCCTGCGCCCGGGTCTCCCGCTCCTGACGGGTTGCGGCCTCGGCGGCCTCCCGGGCTCCGGGCTCCTCGAAGAGACCCTCCGCCTGTCCTGAATCCGCCCTGGCCATGACCTTGAGATTAGCCCTCCCCGGCGACAGCGAACGCCACGAGGCCGGGCCCGGGGCACCCGGTCCGCGGCAAGTCCCGGAGAACGCTTGACACCGGCTCCGGCGCGCGGGTCAATCGCCTGCATGACCTGGGAACTGAGTGGCTATCAGCGAGCGCTGGACGCCTTCGAGGCCGTGCTGGACGGGGTCGATCCCGGCCAGTGGGCGGCGCCGTCCCCGTGTGCGGGCTGGACGGCGCGGGACGTCGCCGGGCACGTGGCCGGGGGGCAGCGCCTCATCGAGGCCCTGGCCACCGGGCAGGTCCCGCCCGATCCGGGAGCCGACCCGGGCCGGTTCTGCGGTGACGATCCGGCGCGCAGCTGGCGTACGGCCCGCGGGGAGTGCACCTCGGCCCTCACCGAGACGGCGCTGCAGCGGCCGGTCCCGTTCGGCGCCCTGGGGCAACTGCCGCTGCATCTGTTCCTCGGCGGCCACATCCTGGAACTGCTGATCCACTCCTGGGATCTGGCTCAGGCGACCGGGCAGGCCGCGCGGCTGGACCCGGACCTGGTGCACCACGCCTTCGCCACCGCCCAGGTGGTGGCGTCCACGCTGCGGACCGACGGCCGGCTCGGGCCGCCGCTCACGCCGCCCGCTCGCGCCGATGAGCTGACGCGCCTGCTGGCGTTCATGGGCCGCGCCGCCTGGCTCCGGACGGCGCAATGATCAGCCGGTCCCGCGTGGTCCCCGGCCCGAGCCCCGCTGACCGCGGGAACCCCTCGCCGGGGCCCGGGAGGCCTCAGGAGAACTCGGCGAGGGTCCGCTGGGCCTCTTCGAGCCAGGCCTGACGGGCCGTCAGCGCCTCCTCGGCGTCCTTGACGTCCTTGTCGCGGCCCGCCGCGCGGGCCTTCTCCAGCCGCTTCTCGAGCTGCTCGATCGAGGTGCGCAGCTGGGCCACGGTGGCCTCGGCGCGGGCCCTGGCCTCCGGGTTGGTACGCCGCCACTCCGAGTCCTCGGCGCCCCGCACCGTCTCCTCGATCTTGCGGAGGCGCCCTTCGAGACGGTCGCGGGAGTCGCGCGGGACCATGCCGATGGCCTCCCAGCGCTCCTGGATGGACCGCAGGGCCTGGCGGGCCTGGCGCAGGTTGGTCACCGGGAGCAGTCGCTCGGCCTCGGCCAACAGCTTCTCCTTGGCCTCACCGTGCTCACGCAGCTCGGCGTCCCGCTCCGAGAACGCCGCCGAACGGGCGGCGAAGAAGGTGTCCTGTGCCGCCTTGAACCGGGCCCACAGCTCCTCTTCGGTGTCGCGGGCGGCCCGGCCGGCGCTCTTCCACCGCTGCATCAGGTCCCGGTAGGCGGCCGCGGTGTCCGCCCAGTCGGTGGAGCCGGACAGGGCCTCCGCCTCGGTGACGAGCCCCTCCTTGTCCTCCCGGGCGTGCTCGCGCTGGTCCTCGAGGGTCGCGAAGTAGGCCTTGCGGCGCTTGGTGAAGGAGTTGCGGGCACTCGAGAGCCGCTTCCACAGCGCGGTCTCGGTGGGCCGGTCGATGCGCTCGGCGACCTTCCACTCCTCGACCAGCTGGCGCAGCCGCTCCCCGCCGTTCTTCCAGTGCGCTTCCTCGGCCGCGATGCGCTCCGCCTCGGCGACGATGCGCTCCTTGACCTCGCGGGCCTCGGAACGCGCCTGCTCCCGCTTGATCTTGAGCTCTTCGCGGCGCTCGCCGAGCAGGCCCGTCAGGGCCTCCAGGCGCCGCAGGAGCGCGTCGAGGTCGCCCACGGCGTGCGCGCCGGTCACCGACTCGCGGAGCCGGTCGATGCCGCTCTGCGCCTGGGCGGGGGCCAGGTCGGTCGTACGGATCCGCTGCTCGAGAAGCTCGATCTCGGTGACCAGGGAGTCGTACTTGCGCTTGAAGTAGGCGAGGGCCTCTTCCGGGGCACCGGCCTGCCAGGACCCCACGACCCGCTCGCCGTCGGCCGTCTTCACATAGACCGTGCCGTCTTCGTCGACACGTCCCCAGGGATCGGTGCTCACCGTTGACCTCCCAGACCGCGCCGTCCTCGTCGACACGACACCGGGCCCATCAGCGGATCGGTGGCGCTGGACACCGTTGCCTCCTGCGTCATGGTCCGGCCTGTTCGCTTTCGGGCCGGACCCTCCAAACCTTAGCCTTCTGTCACACTATTTCTTGGTGATCGTGACGTGGTTAATCTCGATCTTCTTCTTGGGCTTGCCGTCCCCGGTCCCGCCGGAATTGTCCGATCCCGCCTTCGCCACCTGGTCGATGACGTCGAGCCCCGAGGTCAGCTTGCCGAAAACGGTGTAATCGGCCGGCAGGCCCTTCGAATCACCGTAAACGATGAAGAACTGGCTGCCGTTGCTGTCCGGCTGCTGGCTGTGCGCCATCGCCAGCACGCCGCGGGTGTACGTGGCGCCGGTGGTGTTCTCGTTGGCGAAACGGTATCCCGGGCCGCCCGCTCCGGAGCCCGTCGGGTCCCCGCACTGCAGGACCTTGAGGGAGCCGGTGGTCAGCCGGTGGCACTGCGTCTTGTCGAAGTAGTTCTTACCCGCCAGGTAGGCGAAGGAGCCCACCGTGCACGGCGCCTTGGCGGCGTCGAGGCTCACGCCGACGTCGCCGAGGCTGGTCTTGATCGTGGCCACGACCGTGCCCTTGTACACCGGCTTGACCGGGGGCTTGCCGAGACCCTTCGGCGCGCCCTGGTCCGCCGAGTCGAGATAGCCGCACTCGCCCGGCTTGACGGCCGGCTGCGGCGTCGGCGCGGCTGCCGCGGCGTCGGTCTTCTTGGTCTTGGCCTTGCCGTCGCTGCTCATGG
Source organism: Streptosporangiaceae bacterium (assembly GCA_025964695.1). Taxonomy (GTDB): domain Bacteria; phylum Actinomycetota; class Actinomycetes; order Streptosporangiales; family Streptosporangiaceae; genus Actinomadura_E. The sequence continues at coordinate 31,874 of JAOPYK010000283.1, forward strand.
CCACCGCGACCCCGGCCCCCGCGCCGCCCAGCAGCACGACCGCCGTCACGCCTCCGATGACCTTCACCCGGCGCGCCTGCCGCTCCTGGGCGGCGCGCCGCTCCTGCTGGCGCTCGTAGCGCTGCCGCGCGAGCTGCTTCTTGCGGTCCTTGCCCGCCACCTGGACGCCCTCCTCGCGGTGCCCTCGCACCGAATCCGCTGAATCCACGACCAATCAGCTCGTTGATCAGGTAAACGTGCTGCGCATCGTAGCGGTCCTGGGCCGGTGATGCGGACCAGGCCGTCTCCCCGGCCCGGCCGTGCCGCCCCCGTGGCCCGATCCGGCGACACGGCCATCTCGTTCGCCGTCGTGGGAGCCCCGCCGGTACCCTCGAAGAACCGCCACCACGCGTAACGAAGGGACGACCGTGTTCGTCGCCGGATTCCCCGCAGGATCATTCGCCACGAATTGTTATGTCGTGGCACCCGCCGCGGGCGAAGAATGCGTGATCATCGACCCGGGGCAGGATGCCGAGGCCGGGATCGAGGACGTGCTCCGCGAGCACCGGCTCAAGCCGGTCGCCGTCATCCTCACCCATGGTCACATCGATCACATCTGGTCGGTGGCCCCGGTCTGCGGAGCCCGGGACGTGCCCGCCTACATCCACCCCGACGACCGGGCGCTGCTGACCGATCCGGCCCGGGGGCTCTCGCTCGCCGCCGGCCAGCAGCTGTTCGGCGGGATCAGCTTCTCCGAGCCGGACGACGTGCGGGAACTGGCCGACGGCGCCGTGCTCGAACTCGCCGGGCTGCGGCTGACCGTCGACCACGCGCCGGGCCATACACCCGGGTCGGTGACGTTCCGGACGCCGGCCGCCGAGGAGATCCCCGAGGTGCTCTTCTCGGGCGACCTGCTCTTCGCCGGCTCCATCGGGCGCTCCGACCTGCCGGGCGGCGACCACCCGACGATCCTGCGCAGTCTCGCCGGCGTGTGCCTGACGCTGCCGGACGAGACCGTCGTGCTGCCCGGCCACGGCCCGCAGACCACCATCGGCCGCGAGCGCGCCACCAACCCGTATCTCGTGGACCTGCAGCCCGCGCGAGCCGGCGAGGCGCGCCTCCGGCCCGACGCACCCAGTAAAGGCCTCTGAAGGACTATGAGCTCGAGCTTCCAGGCCCCCAAGGGGGTCAGTGAATACGTGCCGCCGCGTTCGGCGGCCTATCTCGCCGCGCGTGACGCGTTCGCGGCGGCCGCCGCCCGCGCCGGGTACGGCTATATGGAACTTCCGGTGTTCGAGGACACCCAGTTGTTCGCGCGCGGCGTCGGGGAGTCGACCGACGTCGTGACCAAGGAGATGTACACCTTCCAGGACCGGGGCGGCCGCTCGATCACGCTGCGGCCCGAGTTCACCGCGGGAGTGCTGCGCTCGGTGCTGGAGAACGGCCTGCACAAGGGCGCCCTGCCGGTGAAGGTGTGGGCCACCGGGCCCGCGTTCCGCTACGAGCGGCCCCAGGCGGGCCGGTACCGGCAGTTCTACCAGGTGAATTTGGAGGCGCTCGGCAGCGAGGACCCGGCGATCGACGTGGAGACGATCGCCATCGCCTGGGACTTCTACCGCGACCTGGGCATCAGCCGGCTCACCCTGAAGCTGAACTCATTGGGCTGCGCGGAATGCCGCCCCGGCTACCGGCTGGCGCTCCAGGAGTTCCTGCGGGGCCTGGACCTGGACGAGGCGACCCGGGCGCGCATCGAGGTCAACCCGCTGCGGGTGCTGGACGACAAGCGCCCGGAGGTCCAGGCGCAGGTCGCGGACGCCCCGCTGATCACCGATCACCTGTGCGGCGAGTGCAAGGCGCACCACGACAAGGTGCGGGAGCTGCTCGCCGACCTGTCGATCCCGTGGACGGACGATCCGCGGCTGGTGCGCGGCCTCGACTACTACATGCGGACCCTGTACGAGTTCGACCACCCTCTGCTCGGCGCCCAGTCGGGCATCGGAGGCGGCGGACGCTACGACGGGCTGTCCGAGACGATCGGTGGCCCGCCGCTGCCGGGCATCGGTTTCGGCCTGGGCCTGGACCGCACCGTCCTGGCGATGGAGGCGGAGGGCGTCTCCGGCACGGCCGCGACACCGGTGAGTGTGTACGGGGTGCCGCTCGGCGAGGCCGCGGAACGGAAGATCTTCTCCGTGGTGGCGGGGCTGCGCCGGGCCGGGATCGCCGCCGACATGTCGTACGGGGGCAAGGGGCTCAAGGGCGCGATGAAGAGCGCCGGCCGCTCGGGGGCGGCCTACGCCGTGATCCTCGGTGAGCGAGACATCGCCACCGGGTCCGCGCAGCTCAAGGACCTGGCCAGCGGCGACCAGGTCGCCGTGGCGCTCACCGAGATCATCGACGTCATCAAGGGGAAGCTTTCATGATTCGCTCGCACGAGGCCGGTTCGCTCCGCAAGGAGCACGCCGGCGACAAGGTGACCCTGGCCGGCTGGGTGGCGCGCAGACGCGACCACGGGGGCGTGACGTTCATCGACCTGCGCGACTCCTCCGGGACCGTACAGGTGGTCTTCCGCGAGGAGGACACCGCCCATGACCTGCGTTCGGAGTTCTGTGTCACGGTCACCGGCGAGGTCCGGGCCCGGCCGGCGGGCAACGAGAACCCCGAGCTGCCGACCGGCGCCGTCGAGGTCGTCGCCGCCGAGATCCAGGTGCTCTCGGAGGCGGCTCCCCTGCCGTTCCCGATCGAGGGCGACGTGACGGTCAACGAGGAGGTGCGGCTCAGGTACCGCTACCTCGACATCCGCCGCGACGCGGTCGCCCGGGCGATGCGGGTCCGCTCGGAGGCGTCGTTCCTGGTCCACGACGTGATGCGCGAGCACCGCTTCGTCAACGTGGAGACGCCGACGCTGACCCGGTCCACCCCGGAGGGAGCCCGCGACTTCCTGGTGCCGGTGCGGCTCAAGCCCGGCAACTGGTACGCGCTCCCGCAGTCACCGCAGCTGTTCAAGCAGCTGCTGATGGTCTCGGGCCTGGAGCGGTATTACCAGATCGCGCGCTGCTACCGGGACGAGGACTCCCGTGCCGACCGGCAGCCCGAGTTCACCCAGATCGACATCGAGATGTCGTTCGTCGAGCAGGAGGACGTCCTGCAGGTGGGCGAGGACCTGGTGGCCACGCTCTGGAAGGAGATCGCCGGCTACGAGGTGCCGCGGCCGATCCCGCGGATGACCTACGCCGACGCCATGTCCCGGTACGGCTCGGACAAGCCGGACCTGCGGTTCGGCAACGAGCTGGTCGAGATGACGGGCTATTTCGCCGAGACCCCCTTCCGGGTCTTCCAGGCGCCCTACGTGGGCGCCGTCGTGATGCCGGGCGGGGCGTCCCAGACCCGCAAGGAGCTCGACGGCTGGCAGGACTGGGCGAAGTCGCGCGGCGCCCGGGGCCTGGCGTACGTGCTCGTACAGCAGGACGGGACGCTCGGCGGCCCGGTCGCCAAGAACCTGTCCGAGCGGGAGCGGCAGGGGCTGGCCGCCCAGACCGGCGCCCAGCCCGGCGACGCGGTGTTCTTCGCCGCCGGCAAGCCGCACGGCTCCCAGGAGCTGCTGGGGGCCGCCCGGCTGGAGATCGGCCGCCGCTGTGGCCTGATCGACGAGTCGAAGTGGTCGTTCCTGTGGGTGGTCGACGCCCCGATGTTCGAGCCGGTGACGGATGAGGACGGCAACGAGATCGGCTGGACCCCGGTGCACCACCCGTTCACGGCACCCAAGCCCGAATGGGCCGATTCGTTCCACGAGCATCCGGGTGAGGCGCTCGCCGACGCGTACGACATCGTCTGCAACGGCAACGAGATCGGCGGCGGCTCGATCCGTATCCACCGCGCCGAGATGCAGCAACGGGTCTTCGACACCCTGGGACTGTCCAAGGAGGAAGCGGAGTCCAAGTTCGGCTTCCTGCTCGAGGCGTTCGCCTATGGCCCGCCACCGCACGGTGGGATCGCGTTCGGATGGGACCGGACGGTCATGCTGCTGGCCGGGTACGACTCGATCCGGGACGTGATCGCCTTCCCGAAGGCCGCGTCCGGCTATGACCCGCTCACCGGGGCGCCCACGCCGATCACCCGCGAGCAGCGGGCGGAGGCCGGGGTGGACGCCAAGCCCGGCGCCGGAGCCGCCTCATGACGGTGGCCCGTCCCCGGCGCGGGGGGACGGGCCACCGTCATGCCGGGGCCGCTACGACCCGCTGCCGCTGGTGACGCGGTAGACGTCGTAGACGCCGTCGATGGTGCGGACCGCCTTGAGAACGTGCCCCAGGTGCTTGGGGTCGCCCATCTCGAAGGTGAACCGGCTGACCGCCACCCGGTCCCGGGTGGTGGTCACCGAGGCCGACAGGATGTTGACGTGCTGGTCGGACAGCACCCGGGTGACGTCGGACAGCAGCCGCGGCCGGTCCAGCGCCTCCACCTGGATCGCGACGAGGAACACCGAGTCCTCGCCGGGCGACCATTTGACGTCGACCAGCCGCTCCGGCTGGTTCTTGAGCTCGATGACGTTGACGCAGTCGATCCGGTGCACCGAGACGCCGTTGCCGCGGGTCACGAAGCCGACGATCTCGTCGCCGGGCACCGGGGTGCAGCAGCGCGACAGGCGGACCCAGACGTCCGGATCCCCCGCCACCACCACGCCGGGATCGCCGACCGGGCGGGGGCGCTTGCGGCGGGTCGGGAACGCGGTCTCGGCCAGGTCCTCGTCGGCGCTCTCCGCGCCCCCGAGAGCCTGCACCAGCTTCTGCACGACCCCCTGGGCCGTGACGTGGCCCTCCCCCACGGCGGCGTAGAGCGCGGAGACGTCGGGATAGCGCAGGTCCCTGGCGAGGGCGAGGAGCGCCTCCCCGGACATCATGCGCTGCAGCGGGAGGTTCTGCTTGCGCATGGCACGGGCGATCGAGTCCTTGCCGGTCTCGATCGCGGTGTCCCTGCGCTCCTTCGAGAACCAGTGCTTGATCTTGTTGCGGGCGCGGGCGCTCTTGGCGAAGTTCAGCCAGTCGCGGGACGGCCCGGCGTCCTGCGACTTGGAGGTGAAGATCTCGACGGTGTCGCCGTTGTCCAGGGTGGACTCCAGCGGGACGAGCCGCCCGTTGACCCGGGCTCCGATGGTGCGGTGGCCGACCTCGGTGTGGATGGCGTAGGCGAAGTCGACCGGGGTGGCGCCCTGCGGAAGCGCGATGACGTCGCCTTTGGGCGTGAAGACGAACACCTCGGAGACGGACAGGTCGAAGCGCAGCGACTCCAGGAACTCGGCCGGGTCCGCCGTCTCCTTCTGCCAGTCCAGCAGCTGACGCAGCCACTGCATGTCGGCGGCCTTCCGGCCGGCGACGGTCTCCTCCTTGTACTTCCAGTGCGCGGCGACGCCGTACTCCGCCCGCCGGTGCATGCCCCAGGTGCGGATCTGCAGTTCGACCGGCTTGCCCTCGGGCCCGATCACCGTCGTGTGCAGCGACTGGTACATGTTGAACTTCGGCATCGCGATGTAGTCCTTGAACCGGCCGGGGACCGGGTTCCATCGCGCGTGGATCGAGCCGAGGGCCGCGTAGCAGTCCCGGACGGAGTCGACCAGGACCCGGATGCCGACGAGGTCGTAGATGTCGTCGAAGCTGCAGTCGCGGGCGATCATCTTCTGGTAGACCGAGTAGTAGTGCTTCGGCCGGCCCGTCACCGTCGCCTTGATCTTGGCTTCGCGCAGATCGGACGAGACGTTCTCGATCACTTCCTGCAGGAAGATGTCGCGCCGGGGCGCCCGCTCGGAGACCAGACGGGCGATCTCGTCGAACCGCTTGGGATACATCGTCGCGAACGCGAGATCCTCGAGCTCCCATTTGAGGGTGTTCATGCCGAGCCGGTGTGCCAGCGGAGCGAAGATCTCCAGCGTCTCGCGAGCCTTCTTCTCCTGCTTGTGGCGGGGCAGGTAACGCAGGGTCCGCATGTTGTGCAGCCGGTCCGCCAGCTTGATCACCAGGACCCGGATGTCGCGGGACATCGCGACGACCATCTTGCGGACGGTCTCCGCCTCGGCCGCCTCGCCGTACTTGACCTTGTCGAGCTTGGTGACCCCGTCGACCAGGGCCGCGATCTCGTCGCCGAAGTCCTTGCGCAGCTCGTCGATGGTGTAGGGCGTGTCCTCGACGGTGTCGTGGAGCAGCGCCGCGCAGAGCGTCTCCTGGTTCATCCCCAGCTCGGCGAGGATGGTCGTCACCGCGAGCGGATGGGTGATGTAGGGGTCGCCGCTCTTGCGCTTCTGCTCACGATGATGGTGCGCCGCGACGTCGTACGCGTGTTCGATCAGCTTGAGGTCCGCTTTGGGATGGGTGTTGCGGACGGTCTTGGTCAGAGGTTCGAGTACCGGATTCATGATGGGTCCGCGCTGGGCGCCCAGTCGAGCGAGCCGTCGGCGCACCCGGGCGGCGGATGGTGGAGTCGAGGCCGGCGCCGACCCCGAACCCGGAGCGGAGGCTCGCTGCGTGCCCGCGGCGGGGGCGTCGGGGCCGGAGGGCTCGCCGGAAGAGTCCCTGGGCACGACCCGCGGCGCGCCGGGCGCCTGCCCGCTCCCGGAGCCCACGGCATCGTGCGCCGTGGCATCCGTCATCGCGTCGGTCGAGACCACCTCACCGGGCACCCAGCCTCCTCATAACCGCACGCAGGACTCCGTCGTGACGCCAGTGTATCCGCCGCCCATTTGTTCCCCGCGCCGAACTGCGGTTTCGGGCCTGGGGCGCTACACGGTGATCAGAGAATGTATCTCCACGTCCGTCAACCTGGCCCGGCCGTTGAGAAACCCGAGTTCCATCAGCACTGTGAGCCCCACCACATTCCCCCCGGCCCGCCGGACGAGGGTGGCCGCCGCCTGGGCGGTACCGCCGGTCGCGAGCACGTCATCGACTATCAGCACCCGGTCCCCCGGCAGGAAGGCGTCCTGATGGACCTCGATGGTGGCGGTGCCGTACTCGAGTTCGTAGGTCTCGGCGTAGGTGGCCGCCGGCAGCTTGCCGATCTTGCGTACCGGTACGAACCCAGCGCCGAAGTGGTAGGCCACCGGGGCCGCCAGGATGAACCCGCGCGCCTCGATACCGACGACCTTGTCGATGGTGCCGCGCCCGTGATGCATGACGATCGCATCGACGATCGCGGCGAATGCCGTCTGGTCACCGAGCAGCGGGGTGATGTCCTTGAAGACGATGCCCGGCCGGGGATAGTCCGGGACGTCCCGGATCAGCTCCAGGAACGATTTCTGCGGTTCCATTTCTCCCTGTCTCGCCGCCGGAGGTGATCGTGCGGTAGCGAACGTACCGCACGATCACAGCCGGGGCCGATGCCTCTACTGACCGCGGCTGCGCCGCGTGCCCTTCTTGGGCTGCTGCCGCGGTCCCTGCTGGACCACCCTGCGCACGGCGGCCGCGGACTCGCCTGCCTCGTCCTGGGGCTCTTCAACGCCGTCCACCGGGCCGCTGCCGCTGGGCACGGCCACGGACGTGCTCGCCTGCCTGCCGGACCTGGCCTGCCGTTTGGGGCTGTTCTCGCGGGCCCGCAGGCGTTCCCGCAGGGCCTTCATCTTGGGATCGCGCTCCTTGAGGTCCGCCAGCAGCGGAGTCGCGATGCAGATGGAGGAGTACGCACCCGCCAGCATGCCGACGAAGAGCACGAGCGCCAGGTCCTTGAGCGTGCCGGCGCCGAGGAAACCGGCCCCGATGAACAGCAGACCGCCCACCGGCAGCAGCGCGATGACGGTGGTGTTGATCGACCGGACCAGAGTCTGGTTGAGCGCGAGGTTGGCGGCCTGGCTGTAGCTCACCCGCGAAGAGGGAGACAGACCCCGGGTGTTCTCCCGGACCTTGTCGAACACCACGACGGTGTCGTACAGCGAGTAACCGAGGATGGTCAGCAGGCCGACCACCGATCCGGGGGTCACCTCGAACTGCAGCAGCGAGTAGATGCCGATCGTGATCAGGATGTCGTGTGCCAGCGCGATGACCGCCGCCGCCGCCATCCGCCATTCGAAGGCGATGGACAGATAGGCGATCACCAGGATCACGAAGATGATCAGCCCCTGGAACGCCTTTTTGGAGATGTCGGCGCCCCAGCTGGCTCCGACGGAGCTCGGGCTGACAGAGTCGGGGCTGCTCAGGTGGAAGGTGTCGGCAAGGCTCTTCTGCACCGTCAGCAACTGGTCCGACTTCAGGCTCTCGGTCTGCACCCGCCAGCCGATGCTGGTCTTCTGCACGATCGGCTGCTGGTGCACCACGCCCGAGTGCTCCACCGCGGACCGCACCTGCTGGGTCGTGGCCTGGTTCGACTTGAACTGGAAGACCGACCCGCCTTTGAACTCGATGCCCATGTTGAGCCCGAGGGTCGCGAGCGAGGCGATGCTGACGATGAGGATCAGCCCTGAGACGGCGTACCAGAGCCGCTGCTTGCCGACGAAGTCGATCGAGGACTCACCGCGGTACAGGCGCCCGCCGAGGTTTCCCAGGCGTGACATCAGGCCTCCTTCGTCAACGTGGTACCGGTGGCCCGCGAAACGGTGCTCTTCGCGCCGAGCCTGCGGGGGTCGAGCCCGGACATCGGATGACCCCGGCTGAAGAAGCTCATCCGCGACAGCCCGGTCACCATCGGCTTGGTGAACAGGAAGACCACGGCCACGTCGATGAGCGTCGTCAGGCCCAGGGTGAAGGCGAAGCCGCGCACCGTGCCGATGGACACGATATAGAGCACGAGCGCGGCGAGGAACGAGACCGCGTCCGCGACCAGGACCGTGCGCCTGGCCCGCTCCCACCCGCGTTCGACGGCGCTGCGCAGGCTGCGGCCCTCGCGCACCTCGTCACGCAGCCGCTCGAAGTACACCACGAAGGAGTCCGCCGTGATGCCGATGGCGACGATGAGACCCGCGATGCCCGCCAGCGAGAGCCGGAAGTTGATGAGCTTGCCGAGCAGGACCACGCTCAGGAAGGTGATCGCGGCCGCGATCACGAGGCTCGCGATGGCGACGAACCCCAGCCCCCGGTAGTACATCAGGCAGTAGAGCACGACCAGGCCCATGCCGATGGCGCCCGCGAGCAGGCCGGCGGTGAGCTGGTCCTTGCCGAGGGTGGGCGAGACCGACTCGATGGCGCTCTGCTTGAACTCCAGCGGCAGCGCGCCGTAGTTCAGCACATTGGCCAGGTCGGTCGCGTACTGCTGGGTGAAGCTCTGCGGCGGTCCGTCGATCTGGGCGTTGCCGCCGCCGATCGCCCCGCGGGTGATCTCGGGAGCCGAGACGACCTGGCCGTCAAGAACGATCGAGACCTGCCGCTGCGGCGACGAGGGGTCCTTCTGGTACGCCGCGTAGGCGTCCCTGGTGACGTTGTAGAACTGGTCGGCGCCCTGCTTCTTGAAGGTCAGGCTGACCGACCAGGCGACCTGGCCCTGCTGCACGTTCGGCGGCTGGGCCGTGGCGGAGGCGATCTGCTCGCCCTGGACCCGGACCGGGCCCAGGAGGTACTTGGCCTTACCGTCCTGGTCGCAGACGGCCACCCACTGCCGCTTGTCGTCGCTGGCCCCGGCCAGCTTGGTGCCCTTCCTGGAACAGTCGGCCTTCTGGAACTGATCGAGGGCGGCCTTCTCCTCGGCCGACCCCGCCGGGGCGGGCGTGGCTGGGGCGGGGGTCGCGGGAGCGGGCGTCACGGTCGGTCCGGGTGCCGCCGAGCCCGTCGGGGTCGGCGTGGGCGCCGTCAGCGCCTGCGACAGGGCCCGGCCCTTGGGCGTCGTGGACGGTGCGGCCGACGCGCTCGTCTTCGCCGACGGGGTGCTGGACGGGGTCGTGGACGCGCCCGGCGACGGGGTGGAAGTGGCCTTGCCGCTCGGCGATGACGACGGCGCGGGCACGGCGACCGGTCCCGGCGCGGTCTCGGCGTAGACCTGCCGGAACTGGAGCTTGGCGGTGGTGCCGATCAGCCCCACCACCCGCGACTGGCCCTGGCCGGGCACCTGGACGACGATGACGTTGTTGCCCTGCTTGGCGACCTCCGCCTCGGAGACGCCGAGCCCGTTCACCCGGTTTCGCATGATGGCGACAGCCTGGTTCATCTGGCTGCTGGGCGGGGTCTTGCCCTTCTCCGTCACCGCGGTGAGGGTGACGCTCGTGCCGCCCGCCAGGTCGAGGGCGAGTTTGGGCGTGGTCTGTCCCTGCCAGAACATCAGGCCAGCCAATGCGGCGATGGCGATGAACAGGGCGGCGAGCGCCCGGCCTGGCTGGGAAACTTTGCTGCGCGGCGGAGCCACTGGTCGTCAGTCTTCCCGTCTGAGGTGATGCCGGCTCGGCGTCAGGCCGAGGGCCGCACCTATCCCTTGTCGGTGTTGTCGGTCTTGTCGTCGGACTTCACGATCGACGGCGGCGGCGGGGTCTTGGCCTCGACGTCGTCCGCCGGAGTCCCGTGCGCGTCATCCTCGGTGTCCTCGTGGGCGTCCTCGTCGGCGTCCTCGGTCTCCTCCGGAAGGACCCGCATGATCGCCTGCGCGACGAACTGCGCCTGGACGCCCGGGACGATCTCGAGTATCACTCCGTCGTCATTGACCTCGACGACCGTCGCGTACATGCCGCTGGTCGTGACGACCCGGGTGCCGGGGTCAAGGTTCTTCTGCATCTGCTGCTGCTGGCGCTGCCTGTTGCGCTGCGGCCGGATCAGAAAGAAATAGAAGGCACCGACGATGACGATCAGCGGCAGGAAGGTCACGAGGGGATTGCCCTTGGAACCAGCCGCGAGAATGAACATATGGCCCTGCACGGGGCACCTTTCCATTGTGTTATGTCCAGCTCTATGCCGGATTGTCGCCGCAGGACCAGCCGTACGGCGGAGTTAAGTGACCAAGCCCCGGAGTTTAGGGAGTAATCCAAACACCGGCAACGACGTGACGACTCAGCGCGCCGGGAAGTTCCCGCCGGGCTCAACCGGAGTCCTCGCCGGGGACCCCGAACAGCGTACCCGCCGACGGGAGCATCACCTGCGGCGGCGGCGTGAGCCCGAGATGGTCCCAGGCCGCCGGAGTGGCGATCCGCCCGCGGGGCGTGCGGGCCAGCAGGCCCTGCCGGACGAGGAAGGGCTCGGCCACCACCTCCACGGTCTCGGGCTCCTCCCCCACCGAGACTGCGAGGGTGGACAGCCCCACCGGCCCGCCGCCGAACTTGCGCAGCAGCGCGCCGAGCACCGCCCGGTCGAGCCGGTCCAGGCCCCGGTCGTCGACCTCGTAGAGGGCGAGCGCGGCCCTGGCCAAGCCCTGGGTGACGATCCCGTCGGCCCGGACCTCGGCGTAGTCACGGACCCGGCGGAGGAGCCGGTTGGCGATCCGCGGAGTGCCCCTGGACCTGCGCGCGACCTCGACGGCGCCCTCGTCCTGGATCACCACGCCCAGCAGGCCGGCCGACCTGCGGACGATGATCTCGAGCTCGGCGGGTTCGTAGAAGTCCATGTGCGCGGTGAAGCCGAAGCGGTCGCGCAGCGGGCCGGGCAGCATGCCCGCGCGGGTCGTCGCGCCCACCATGGTGAAGGGCGCGATGTCCAGCGGGATCGCGGTGGCCCCCGGGCCCTTGCCGACGACCACGTCGACCCGGAAGTCCTCCATCGCGACGTAGAGCATCTCCTCGGCGGGGCGCGCCATCCGGTGGATCTCGTCGATGAACAGCACCTCGCCCTCGGACAGGGTGGAGAGCACCGCGGCGAGGTCACCGGCCCGCTCGATGGCCGGACCGGAGGTGATCCGCAGCGGCTGGCCCAGCTCCGCCGCGATGATCATCGCCATGGTGGTCTTGCCGAGCCCGGGGCCACCGGCCAGCAGCACATGGTCGGGAGGCCGGTTGCGCCGCAGGGCGCTCTGCAGCACCAGCGCCAGCTGCTCGCGGACCCGCTCCTGGCCGATGAAGTCCTCCAGCCGCTTGGGACGCAGCGCGGCGTCGATGGCCTGGTCCTCCACGTCCGGCAGCGGCGAGACCAGCCGCTCTTCGGGGGAGCTCACGCCGCCTCCGCTCCGTGATCCCGTGGCCGGCCACCGGAGCGCCACGGGCGCTGGGCCCGGGTCACGAAGGGCTCAGTTTCTTGAGCGCGGCCCGGAGCAGGGTGGCGATCGGCGGCACTTCCGGGCCGCCCTGCCCGGCGAGGTCGGCGGCGACGGCCTCCACGGCCGCGTCGGCGTCCCTGGCGGTCCAGCCGAGGTTGATCAGCCCGGCGTGCACCTGGTTCCGCCAGGCGGGGGCGCGGGTGGGCGCGGGCACGCCAGGGCCGTCCCCGATCGGGCCGCCGAGCCGGTCCTTGAGCTCCAGCACGAGCCGCTGAGCGCCCTTGCGGCCGATCCCGGAGACCTTCATCAGCGCGGTCAGGTCCTCGACGGCCACGGCCCGGCGAAGCCCGTTGGGAGTGTGCGTCGCCAGCACGGCCAGCGCCAGCCGGGGACCTATGCCGCTGGCGGTCTGCAGCAGTTCGAAGACCGCCCGCTCGTCCTCGTCGGCGAAGCCGTAAAGGGTCAGCGAGTCCTCCCGTACGATCAGCGAGGTCGGCACGTGCGCCGGGTCCCCCACCCGCAGCGTGGCGAGAGTGGCCGGGGTGCATTGCACCGACAGGCCCACGCCGCCCACATCGAGCACGGCCCCGTCGACTCCGGCCGAGGTGACCTTACCGCTCACGAACGCGATCACTGTTCCGTTCCTCCTCGCGGCACCGGTGGCATGCCGAGTCCCCGGCCGTCCGGGGGCACGCGCTGCGCCGCGCGGCTCGCCGCGGCCAGCTTCGCCTGGGCGCCACCGCGCCAGACATGGCAGATGGCCAGTGCCAGCGCGTCCGCGGCGTCGGCCGGCCGGGGCGCGGCGCTGAGCCGCAGCAGCCGGGTCACCATCATCGTCACCTGGGCCTTGTCGGCGCGCCCGTTTCCGGTGACCGCGGCCTTGGCCTCGCTCGGTGTGTGCAGCGCGACGGGCAGTCCCCGGCGGGCCGCGCAGACGATCGCGACCGCGCCGGCCTGTGCGGTGCCCATCACGGTGCGGACGTTGTGCTGGGCGAACACCCGCTCGACGGCCACCGCGTCAGGGCGCACGGCGTCCAGGATCTCCTCCAGGCCACGCTCCAGCTCGACCAGCCGGACACCGATGTCGTCGTCCGGGCTGGTCCTGATCACGCCGACCCGGACCAGGGTCAGCGGCTTGCCGGGCGATCCGTCGACCACGCCGACGCCACACCTGGTGAGCCCGGGGTCCACGCCCAGCACCCGCACGGCCCACTCCTTCGATCATTTGTTCGGTCTGCAGGCTATCCACCGCCACCGGCGGGGTCTCGTACCGCCCCGGGCGTGTCGCGCCGCGGTGGCGCGGCGACCGCCGGGCGGGCGCGGAAGTGGCGGAAGGGCCGTGGCTAGTCCAGGGCGGCCAGGACCTCGTCGCTGACGTCGAAGTTGGCGTAGACGTCCTGGACGTCGTCGGAGTCCTCCAGCGCCTCGAGCAAGCGGAAGACCTTCTTGGCGCTCTCCTCGTCCAGCGGCACGGTGACGCTGGGCAGCCAGTTGGAGTCCGCGGAGTCGTAGTCGATGCCGGCCGCCTGCAGCGCGGTGCGGACCGCCAGCATGTCCCCGGCCTCGCTGACGACCTCGAAGGCCTCACCGAGGTCGTTGACCTCCTCGGCGCCGGCGTCCAGGACGGCAATCATGACGTCGTCCTCGGAGGTGCCCGCCTTGGGGACGATCACGACGCCCTTGCGCGTGAACAGGTAGGACACCGAGCCCGGGTCGGCCATGTTGCCGCCGTTGCGCGTCATGGCGGTGCGGACCTCGGAGGCGGCGCGGTTGCGGTTGTCGGTGAGGCACTCGACGAGCACGGCGACCCCACCCGGGCCGTAGCCCTCGTAGGTGATGTTCTGCCAGTCGGCGCCGCCTGCCTCTTCCCCGCCGCCGCGCTTGCGGGCCCGCTCGATGTTGTCCATCGGCACGGAGTTCTTCTTCGCCTTCTGGATCGCGTCGAACAGCGTCGGGTTGCCGTCCGGGTCACCGCCGCCGGTGCGGGCGGCCACCTCGATGTTCTTGATCAGCTTGGCGAAGAGCTTGCCGCGCTTGGCATCGACGGCGGCCTTCTTGTGCTTGGTCGTCGCCCATTTGGAATGGCCGGACATCTGTTCATCCTCCTGCTCCGTGGCCCGACCTCACACCGAGTCGCCCACCAGATCGACAAAGTAGCGATGCACGCGGAAGTCACCCGTCAGTTCGGGGTGGAAGGCCGTCGCCATCAGGCGGCCCTGACGGACCGCGACGATCCTACCGGCGGCCTCGCCCGACTCGACGCGGCCGAGCACCTCGACCTCGTCGCCGATCGCCTCCACCCAGGGCGCGCGAATGAAGACGGCGTGGTAGGGCGCCCCGAGCAGGTCCACCTCGCTCTCGAAGGAATCCACCTGCCGGCCGAAGGCGTTACGCCGGACGAGCATGTCCAGGCCGCCGATGGTCTCCTGTCCCGCGACGCCGTCCCGTACCCGGTCGGCGAGCATGATCATACCGGCGCAGGAGCCGTACGCGGGCATGCCCGCCTCGATCCGCTTGCGCATCGGGTCGAGCAGTTCGAAGGTGCGTGCCAGCTTCCACATCGTCGTCGACTCACCGCCGGGGATCACCAGTGCCTGCACGCGTTCGAGCTCCTCGGGGCGCCGGACCGCCAGCGTGGCGGCACCACACGCCTCCAGGGCGTGGAGATGCTCGCGTACGTCCCCTTGCAGGGCGAGGACACCGATCATGGGCACAGTGGACACGGCAAGACCAACCCTTGTAGCCGGGGGACGCTATCAGCCTAGATGTTGTCTCAACGCTCCAGGAACGCCGCGATCTTCCCGTACGGCTGCACAGCCCTGCCCCGCACCCCGGAATAAGCCCACGGCCGGAGGCCGGCCGGGCGGTTCCGCAGCCGGGCAATGGCCAGGACCGCGGCGGCCACCAGCAGAAGATTGCGGGTGAAGAGCACCATGACACCGATCACGTGCGCCTTCTCGATGCTCTTCCACAGCAGCGGGAACTCGGCGTGGGAGAGCAGGGCGGCCACCAGGATCAGCACTATGGCGGGACGCTGCCGCGAGGCGGCATGGGTAAGGCAGACCGCGCCGACGCCGAGCAGCCAGATGAGGTACTGCGGCGACAGGACCCGGCTGGTGACGATCGCCGCGAGCGTGACCGCCAGCGCGACGTCACAAGCGAAGACCGGATCCCAATCCTCCGCCTGACGGCGCCAGACGATGACGGCGATGATCGCGAGCGCGATGATCGTGAGCACCAGGCACACCGTCGCAGTCGTTGGCACCCCGGCGCCGAGCAGTTCCGTCGATCCGTACCGGTGCCGCGTGATCACTCCTCTCCAGCCGAACATCCGTGCGACGTGGAACGGCGTGGCCGCCACTGACTCCATCTGCAGGCCCCGATCCTGCTGGCCGGTAAGGAAGCTCAGCTCCCCGCGCCCCAGCGCGGCGGCGGCCAGCAGGCAGGCCCCGGCCGCCGCCGCGAACGCCGTCACGGCGCGTCCCCCCCTGCGGTCGCGCGGCAGGCCCAGCAGGAAGAACACCGGCCAGACCTTGAGCATCGCGCCCACCGCGGTCAACACCCCGAATCTGCGCATCCTGGGCAGGGCGAGCAGGGCCGCCACCGTCGCCAGTGTGACCACGATGTCATAGCGGGCGTAGCAGAACGGCCCCAGCAGAAACGTTCCGGCCACCCAGACCCAGGCGCCGGTCAGCGGCCTCCTGCCGCGCAGCAGCAACAGCAGGATCAGCGCGTCCACCAGCACCATCAGGGCGACGAACGTCGTCAGATAGTCCCCGCCGGACAGCCGGGGCAGCAGCATGACCACCGCCGCCAGCGGCGGATACTGCCACTGGGGGTCGTGGGTGGGAAAGGAACCAGCCGCGATCATCCGGCCCCAGTGCTGGTAGAGCTTGACGTCCCCGACGGACACTCTCAGCAGGTAGGACGACCCTGGGAACAGGTGTATCGACATGAGTTTCAGCAGTACGGCCGCGTACAGGCCGCGTGTGACCGCCCAGACTCCCCAGAGCGCGATGATCCCCCGCCGGCGGGAAAGGTGTGAGCCATCGTCCGTCCGCGCGATCATGCGTCGGAGATTACGTTGTCGCAGGTTATGCGAGCGTTAAGCGAATGACTGGGGAGTTCCCGGAAGGGTCAGCAGAGCTTGAAACGGCGCAACGGCAGCTCGAGCGGGAGGAAACCGTCGTCGCCCCGCTCGGCGAGGCCACGCCCGAACATGTGCGCCCGGACCAGCGACAGGCCGAACTCCTCCTGGTCGAATGGGAGCGGAACGTCGCCCGCGGCGCCATCGATCTCGGCCCAGTAGGGCTGCTCGGCCGCGAGCCGCTCCCCCTGGTCGACGACCACGCCGTCCTCGGCGGTGACGAAGACGTCCCGCAGCATCCGCCCGCCGTCGTACCAGCGGAACCAGCAGCCGGAGATCACGCTGTGCAGCACGAGCACCCCGCATCGGGCGCCCGGCAGCACCCGGGCCACCGTGTCGGCCACCCGGCGGGCGTCGTCGTCCAGGCAGAAGAGCCGGCGGTCGCACACGATCAGCGCGTCGCGGTAGGACCCGACGAAGAGCTCGTCCTCGTAGGGCCACAGGGCGAAGTCGAGCACCGTGTCACCGGTCTCGACCACCGTGGCCGCCGGATACAGCCCCCGGGCCAGCTCGGACGCCGCTCGCGGATCCGAGCTCAGCCCGGGCCCGAAGGCCTGTCCCGGTTCACCAAGGCTCGCGCAGGCAAGCGCGACCGACCAACCCATGCTCGTCCCCTCTCGCGACTGCCCGCCCAGGGTGCGTGAACGCCCCGACAGCCGCGCGGACCAGCGTAACCCGCACACCGGTTCATGAGGAGAGGAGGGCAAGGATTAACCCTCGCTTTACCAGCCGCGCGTGGCGTAGCGCTCGGACGGCGGCAGCAGCTCGACGTTGAGGCCGACCATGGCCTCGCCGAGACCGCGCGACACCTTGGCGATGACCTCGGGGTCGTCGTAGAAGGTCGTGGCCTTGACGATGGCCTCGGCGCGCTGGGCCGGGTTGCCGGACTTGAAGATCCCGGACCCGACGAAGACGCCCTCGGCGCCGAGCTGCATCATCATGGCGGCGTCGGCCGGGGTGGCCAGGCCGCCCGCGGTGAACAGCACAACCGGGAGCCGGCCCGCCTCGGCGACCTCCTTGACGACGTCGTAGGGGGCGCGCAGCTCCTTGGCGGCGACGAAGAGCTCCGCCTCGTCCAGGGTGGTGAGCCGTTTGATGTCGGCGCGGATCTGGCGCATGTGGCGGGTGGCCTCGACGACGTTGCCGGTGCCGGCCTCGCCCTTGGAGCGGATCATGGCCGCGCCCTCGGCGATGCGGCGCAGCGCCTCGCCCAGGTTGGTGGCGCCGCAGACGAACGGCACGGTGAACGGCCACTTATCGATGTGGTGGGCCTCGTCGGCCGGCGTCAGCACCTCGGACTCGTCGATGTAGTCGACGCCGAGTGCCTGCAGCACCTGGGCCTCGACGAAGTGGCCGATGCGGGCCTTGGCCATCACCGGGATGGAGACCGCCTCGATGATGCCGTCGATCATGTCCGGGTCGCTCATTCGGGAGACACCGCCCTGGGCCCGGATGTCGGCGGGGACGCGCTCGAGGGCCATGACGGCGACGGCGCCGGCGTCCTCAGCGATCTTCGCCTGCTCGGGCGTCACGACGTCCATGATCACGCCGCCCTTGAGCATCTCCGCCATACCCCGCTTCACACGGGCGGTGCCCGTGGCGGGGGTGGCGTTCTCGGCGCGGGCGGGACTGGGAGAGGACACGGGGTTTACCTCACGTGAGCGGACGAATCTGTCCTTCCCATGATATTGCCTGGTTCCGCCACCCTCTGACTCTGCAGGGTGTCAAGGCCGGAGCCCGAAACCTGCCACTGTGTACAACGCTAGGGGATGTGGGGCTTCCCGTCGTTGACGAGCACCATCCAGACCTGGCCGGTGGCGAACGTCATCGGGGCGCCGGCGGCGGTGGTGAAGGTGGTGCCCTTGTCCTCCGAGGGACGCGACCAGGTGGTGTCGTAGGCCTTGCCGTCGCGCAGCACCAGGGCCTTGCCGGTCCCCGTCGTGTGGATGAGGGGCGTGTAGCTGCCCAGGAAGTCGTGGAACTGTGAACGCTCGGTCTTGGCGTACTGGATCACCACGGTCTGGCCGCCCAGCACGCCGCCCTCGGCGGCGGTGTTGCGGGTGCCGTTGTGCGCGGTCAGCCAGCGCTTCTCCTTCGCCGACCAGGTGAAGGTCAACGTCTCGGCGGGCCACTTGGCGGTGAAGCTCTTCAGCGGCCGCCCGCCCGCCGGGGCGGCACCGAAGCGGAACCCGATGTCGCGCGGGCCGGTCGCCTTGGGGGCCTGCTTGAGCAGCGCCTTCGGGCTGGTGAACAGGTTGTAGGGCGCCGGCCGGCCGCCCACCCGGAAGTAGGAGCCGCCGCCGTTGTCCTGCGAGATGTCGTAGAGCGGAGCCCGCCGGATGTAGGGCTTCATCTTGCTCTGCACTCCCGAGAAGGCGAACGCGGGCCGGCCGAACTGGCGCAGGATGTGCAGGTCGGAGATGCGGGCGCTGCGGACCGGGCCGAGCCTGGACGGGAGCTTGGAGGAGAAGACGGCCATGATCCGGGTCTCCCCGCCCTCGACCTGCTCGACGTAGACGATGTCGGCGGAGCTCAGGCCCTGCTGCGGATGCGACGGACGGGTGTTGTCGATCTTGACGGCGAGCACGGGGTTGTTGAGGCCGCTGGTGCCGCCGGTGAAGGGATTCACGGTCGGGGCCGTCGGGGTCGGGGTTGGGCTGGGGGCCGGGCTGACCGCCGCGACCGGCGGATCCGCCTTCTTCGCGGTGCTGCCTCCGCAGGCGGCAGGCACCCCGGCGAGCACGGCGATCCCCAGCACAGCGGTCACACGGCGTGACAGAATCCGCACTAAATCTCCCTTTCTCCGGGAACAAGCGCAGAGACTAGCCGAACCTCCCAATTCAGACGTGTCGGAAAATCGATTAGGTCTTGGGAGGAACGTCGTCGATCTCAAAGAATTCCGGCAACGGGGCGCGGCCGGCCAGCGGCAGGACCCGTGAGAGCAGCTTGCGCCGGGCGCTCCTGATCGCCGCCACCGCGTCGTTGTAGAAGCGCCGGGCGAAGGAGACCTTCTGCGCTGCCTCCTCCAGCTCGGCCAGCAGCGCCAGCCCGTCGCCGTGCGCGTGATCCGACGACAGCGCCCCGCGGAAGCCCGGCTGCTCGACGACCGCGCGCAGGGCCCGGGACAGGTCGCTCTCGGCGAACTCCCGCCGCTCGTTGTCGGCGGTACGGGCCTCGTGCGCGGCGGTGGCGAGCACCAGGCTGGTGGCCGGATCGAGCAGCCGGGACGCGGCCATCTCCAGCGCGACGGCGGCCCGGCGCACCAGCACGGCGTCCAGCGCCGCCCGGGCGCTCTCCACCCGGACGTGCAGCCGGTCCAGCCGCGAGGCGCGCCAGGAGATGTACATCCCGAGCACAATCAGGACCGCAAGGACCAGGAACGTGTCCAACAGCCAATCCGGCATCACGCACCGACGCCGGACTCGACGACTCCGTCACTGCCGACGACCACGGTCTCGTACACCCGGAGCACGTCGCGGGCCACCCTGGACCAGTCGTAGGCGCGCACCGCGGTGCGCGCCTCTGCCGACAGCTGCTTGCGGCGGGAAGGGTCGTCGAGCAGCTCACCGGCGGCTTGCGCCAGCGCCGCGGCGTCGCCCACCGGGAATACCGCCCCGGCCCGGCCGTCCAGCAGCACCCTCCGGAAGGCCTCGATGTCGCTGGCCAGGATCGGCGCGCCCGCCGACATCGCCTCGGTCAGCACGATCCCGAAGCTCTCCCCGCCCAGGTTGGGCGCCACGAACACGTCCACCGAGTGATAGGCGCGGATCTTGTCCTCCTCGCTGATGAGGCCGAGGACGACGACCCGGTCGCGCAGCTCCGGCGAGATCCTGGAGACCACGTCGTCGGCGTCGCCGGGGCCGGCCAGCAGCAGGCGCAGACCCGGCCGCTCCCGGCCCAGCGTCTCGAAGGCGCGCAGCAGCACCTGCAGGCCCTTGCGGGGCTCGTCCATCCGCCCGAGGAAGCCCAGCGCCCCGCCGTCCGCGCCGTAGGCCCGCTCGGTCCGGCCGGACCAGCCCGGCAGCGGGTCGGCCATGGCGTACCGCTCGATGGCCACCCCGTTGGGAATGAGCACGGCGTCGCCGCCCAGATGCTCGACCAGGGTGTTGCGGGCGGCCTCCGACACGGCGATCCGGCCGGTGACCTTCTCCAGTGCGCTCTGCAGGATGGGAGCGGTCACCGAGACAACGCGGGATCGCTCGTACGATGCGTGGAAGGTGCCGACGATGGGCCCGTCGGCGGCCCAGCAGGCGAGCAGGCCCAGCGACGGCGCGGCGGGCTCGTGCACGTGCAGCACGTCGAAGTCGCCCTCCCGGATCCAGCGCCGCACCCGGCTCGCCGACAGGAATCCAAACGACAGGCGCGCCACGGATCCGTTGTACGGGACCGGGACCGCGCGCCCGGCGGAGACCGCGTAGTAGGGCAGCGGGGCGTCGTCGTCCGCGGGCGTGATGACCGACACCTCGTGGCCGGTGGCGATCAGGGCCTCAGCCAGGTCGCGCACGTGCTGCTGTACGCCGCCGGGGACGTTCCAGGTATACGGGCAGACGATCCCGATCTTCACAGGTCCTCCACCCACACCCGTTGCAGCATGTGCCAGTCCTCGGGATGGGCGGCGATCCCCTCTTCGTAGGCGCGGGCGAGCTCTTGGGTCATCGCGGTGACCTTGTCCTGCCGGGTGCCGTCGTCGGGCACGGGGATCTCCTCGTGTACACGGGTTCCCCAGCCCTTCCCTTCGTACCACAAGGTGACCGGCATCAGGGCCGCTCCGGTCTGCAGGGCCAGTGCCGCGGGTCCCCCGGGCAGCCGGGCGGGCCGGCCGAAGAACCCGACCTCGACTCCGGTGCCGCTCAGGTCCCGGTCCGCGACCAGGCAGACGGGCTTGCCGGCGCGGAGCCGGCGGGCGAGCGTGCCGAACACCGTCGCGCCGGAGCCGGTCAGCGGCAGGACCTCCATGCCCAGGCCCTGGCGGAAGGCCACGAAGCGCTCGAACAGCGACTCCGGCTTGAGCCGTTCCTGGACGGTGGTGAAGGGGTAGCCGCTGTAGACCAGCCAGGCGCCGGCCTGCTCGTAGTTGCCCATGTGCGGCAGCGCCAGGATCACGCCCCGGCCGGAGTCGAGGGTCGCGAAGAGCTTCTCGTGGCCCGTGATGTTCATCCCGGCGACGATCCGCTCGCGGCTCATCTCGGGCAGCCGGAAGACCTCCAGCCAGTAGCGCAGGTAGGACCGCATGACCCGTTTGCTGAGCATCCGGATCTCGTCGTCGACGGCGTCCTTGCCGAGGACCCGGGACAGGTTCTTCTCGAGCTGCCGGACGCCCCGGCCGCGGCGCCGCCACGTCCGGTCGGCGATCATGGTGAAGGCCAGTCTGGCGGACCGCTCGGGCATCTTGCGGACGACCGTCCAGCCGAGGACGTACGCCGCGTCGACGAAATAGTCCTTGCGGGGGGCCTTCATACCTGAGCCTGCTCGTTCGCGACGGCCTGCTTGTGCACGACGGCGAACCGC
>JAOPYK010000287.1 GCA_025964695.1 Streptosporangiaceae bacterium
TCTACCAAGGGATGATCTTCACCAGGACTAGGTGAGGATGCACGCCCCGCTCCCACCAGTAGATGATCTGACACGAAAGCCGCCCCGACCCTCACGGGTCCAGGGCGGCTCGTCGTCGGATGTCTAGGGGCCTTTGGGCCAAGGAGCGAGATGAGCTTGGAAAGATGGGAAAAGGACGACTCACTGGTTGCGCGTATCGAGTCCCTGGACTGGCGGCAGCGATACCAGACCGCCGTCCTGGCTCTCCGCCGCCTGCGAGCGCCGGTGCTGGAGATTGCGATGCCGGCGGAGTGGGGCATCCCACTGGACCTCGTCAGCTCCATTTTCGCGACCCTGACGGCAGAGCCCAGCAACGCACTCGCCGACGCGATCCACACCGCTGCCGATGAGCTCCAGACAGCCCCCCTGTTCAGTTCGGAATGGGATCCAGGGCTGACCCAGGAGGTGCAGCTGGAGACCATCGGCGCTCTGCTGCGGCTTAATGACCGGTTGATGGATCTGGACGTGGACAGCGCTGAATACATCGTGTACAAGACCCGGGCCATGACCACCTATCTCGACGAGTTCGTCGCTGATTCACTGACGCCGAACCCGGCCGAGGACACCCATCAGCGCTACCATTCCCAGCTCGGTGATGAGGTCGGAGTCTACGGGCTGGACTACTTCGGCTCGCGGAACATCGAGCTGGAGCTCGCCTGTCACGCTGGAATCGTCCAGCAGAGTCCCGATGAAGGATTCTTCTCCTCTGCGGCGGGCCGGGAACTGCTGGAACTCTGTGACGACTACAGCACCGAACTCCTGACGGCACTTCGGCGAGTCGACCCGGCAGCCGGGAGCGCCCACGGAGGTGGCGCATGAGGCC
Source organism: Streptosporangiaceae bacterium (assembly GCA_025964695.1). Taxonomy (GTDB): domain Bacteria; phylum Actinomycetota; class Actinomycetes; order Streptosporangiales; family Streptosporangiaceae; genus Actinomadura_E. The sequence goes on from JAOPYK010000287.1 coordinate 863, forward strand.
GCCTCGCGACCTTGCGGGGTGAGGTGCAGGCAGCGGTCGTACCCTCCCCCCGCCACGGGTCCCGGCGGACCAGCGTTCAGACACTCGGGATGGCGCGAGAGGGCTAGTAGCGATGTAGTACTAGCTGGCGGACGGGGCCCTTGCCCTCCTTGCAGATCTTGGTGATCTCTTCTCGGACCTGGGGGTCGGGCCCCGGGTCGGGTCCGTACACCGGTGCACCGGCCACGCCGAGAAGTCGGCCGGCCGCGGGCCAACGGTTCTCGACGAGGCGGACGGCGGTGTAGTAACCAGCGGTGGCCAGGCCGGTGACGCCGACGACCAGGGCATTGGTCGTGGCGTCGTCGAGGGTGATGCCGAGGGTGGCGAGCCAGGCGATGACCGCGCCGACCGCAACGGGCACGTAGGTGCGGATGAGTGAGGTGAGCTGGTCGGACTAGCGAAGGTTCCTTACGGGCTTGGAGGTTAGAAGGTTCCTTATGGGCTTGGAGGTTAGGTGAAGAAGTGGCGCGCCATGTGATGTGCGTTCTGCCGCGTCTTCCAACGCGACCACCGCCTGCTCCTGAGAACCAGCACACCACAAGCCGAACCGTCAACCCCCGAAGGACTTACGGCGCAGACCACTTAGTCGCTCGCCGGGCTCCACCACAGCTGCTCCTGCCGGGACCGCCAGCCGGGATCCTCCAGACGGACCAGGTCGGCCGAGCCGATGATCGCGTTCTCGATCAGTACGCCCACGACCACCTCGTCGGAGAGCCGGGTTCCCGCGCGCACCAGACCACGTTCGAGGATCTTGCGACGCAGGACCCGCAGGTGCTCGCCGACGCGGGCGGAGAGCCTGTCGCGGAACTGCGGATCAGCGTCGAAGCGCTCGATCTCATAGTGGGCGTCGGTCACAGCTAGGGCGGCCCGGGCGATTTCAGGGGTACGGGGCAGCGGCGTCGTGCGAGACGGGTCGATCAGCCAGGGCCGGCACCAGAGCAGGGCCACCAGGAACACCTTGGTCCCCGGGTCCAGGGACACCGGCAACAAGGTCTGCTCGTCGTCCGACCGGATCCCGGTGGGCTCCCAGCCGGTGTCCGCCGCGTCGGCGACCATCACCAGCAACGGCCTGTCCTCGTCCAGCATCGCCCGCGAGCCCACCAGCGCGGTCCCGGCCCGCAGGAACCAGCCGCCTCGCGGCTCGTCCGCCCCCTCCAGCCGCGGCAGCCGTACCCGGTGTCCGCCGCTCTCGGTGTAGAGCGAGTGGGTACGGCTCAGATTGGCCACCCAGGCCCCGCCCGGGACCGCGTTGATCACACCGGCCCGGCGGGACAGCCCACGCCCCTCCGGGATCATCAGGTCCACGCCCGGTCCCCGGCCGAAGACGAGCCGGTCCCCCTCTGGGATCACCACCTCGTGGCCGGACGGCGTAGTCACCTGCGCCTGGGACGACAGTGCATGATCAAGCGCCATGGTCATCTCTCGTTCGAGTGCGCATCACACTTCGTACCCGCGGATTCTAAATCCGTAGTGGCGGCCGCAGGGACCCTCAGGAACGCTTGATGCCGTGTGTAGTCACTCGGGCACGAATCGCACACCCGGTTTTCGGGGATGGCCGGGCACCCTGCTGACGGGATTGGCTGTCATCGGCCCCCGGGGCGCTAGGCGTTCGAAGCACCGGGGAGGAGGGGACCTGACCACGGCCGGGCCCCGGTACGCCCATCACGGGGGCGTGCCCCGGGGGCCCCGCCACCCGTTGCCGCGAAACGAGCCGATTGTGCCCGAATCCCATCTCGACGACGAACTGCTGGCCCTGACCCTGTTCTCGACCTGGGCCGTGCTGACCGGGCGCACCCTGCGCGCCGCGCCTCCCGGCGAACTGACCGAGGAAGAGCTGATCGAGTTCTGGGAGGACGTCCCCGTCCAGACCTCCTGGCACGCGCCCGGGCGAGGCCGCGGCTAACCCCGTGGTGTGCACGGAGAGGTCCCGGAGTCCGCTAGAGTTTACGTCGTCGGACCGGGCGGCAGCCGGGGCCGGCATGCGGAAGTGGCTCAGTGGTAGAGCATCACCTTGCCAAGGTGAGGGTCGCGGGTTCGAATCCCGTCTTCCGCTCTGAGGGGCCCACCCAGGTCGGCCTCACGGTGGAGTGGCCGAGAGGCGAGGCAACGGCCTGCAAAGCCGTGTACACGGGTTCAAATCCCGTCTCCACCTCGAGCAGGTTCCCGGGCGATTAGCTCAGCGGGAGAGC
>JAOPYK010000294.1 GCA_025964695.1 Streptosporangiaceae bacterium
GTTCCGGTGGTCTCAGCGAAGGGGAAACACCCGGTCCCATCCCGAACCCGGAAGTTAAGCCCTTCAGCGCCGATGGTACTGCACGGGAGACTGTGTGGGAGAGTAGGACACCGCCGGACACACACCACACATGAGGGCCGCTCCGTTCCCGGGGCGGCCCTCGATGTATGTCCGGGACCTGTCAAAATGGAGTGACAGAGGTCCATCGAAAATCGCTGACGAGGCTGACGAGCAGGTGTGATGAGCGGGCAAGAGGACGGCCGCGGTGATGGTGACCGTCGGCGGCGTGATGGTCGGCAGGGTCAGAGCGGGGGAAGTGACCGCCCGGTCGACCGTGGCGGCAGTGCTCGCGCTGCGGGCGGTGCCGGCACCGGTCAGCGTAAGTTCGGCCCTCCGCGTGGCGCCGGCAACGGCGGAGCGCCGCGCGTAGGTGGTCCCCGGGGACCTCGTACCGGCTCGGGTGGCGCCTCCGGAGGTGGAGGGTCCAAGTACGGTGAGCGCGGGCCTCGTCAGGGTTCCGGTGGGCAGCCGGGTGGCTACGACGCGCGCAAGGACACCGGCCGCAAACAGAGCGGTCCTCGACCCGGCTCAGGGCGTGACGATCGCCCCGCCGAGTCCCGCGAAGGCCGTAGCGACCGGGGGGAAGGCGGCTCCGGAACCTACGACGGCGGTCACGGCAAAGGTCCGCGCACCGGTGGTCCGGCCCGCGGGGGCGGCGGCCGTCAGGGCGGTTTCAAGAGCCCTGGGCGGGATCGTCCCGAACGCACCGGTGGAGGTCGCTTCGAGGGCCAACGTAAGGAGCGGCCCGGCTGGAAGCGTCCTGAAGGGTCCGGCGGGCCTCCGCAGGACCGTGAGGGCCAGCGAGGCGGTTCCGGTGGTGCTGGTGAGCGGAGGTACGGCTCGCCTCGCGCCGGCCGCCCAGCCGGCGGTTCCGGTGGCCCTTACCAAGGCCGTGGCACGGGACCGCGCGAAGGCGGCTACCAGGGTCCGCGACAGGACCGCGACGGCGGGGCCGGCGGTCCTCGTCAGGATCGTGACGATCGTTCTCAGACTGGACGTTCCGGAGGTCCAGGCGAGCGCCGGTACGCGCCTCCCCGTGGCGAACGTCCGGGGGGCCGTTCCAGTGGGCCCGGCGGACCACGGCAGGACCGTGAGGGCGGCTACCGGGCACCTCGCCAGGACGGTGGCGGTTACCAGGGTGCCGGTAAGGACCGTGAGGGCGGCTACCGGGGACCTCGCCAGGACGGTGGCGGTTACCAGGGTGCCGGTAAGGACCGTGACTCCGCACCGCGTGAGGGAGCTTCCGGTCAGGACCGGGCGGGCGGCGGTTCCGGTGAGCGCCGGTACGCTCCGCCGCGTGACGGCGGCCCAGGAGCCCGTTCCGGCGGCCCGTACCAGGGCCGCGGTACGGGACCTCGCGAGGGCGGTCCTCGTGCGGGTGGTCCGCGGGGCCCGCGTCAGGACCGCGAGACCGGCGCCGGCCGCTCTGGGCGGCCCGGGGACGATCGGTCCGGTGGCTACCGGGGCGAGCGTTCCGATGGCCAGGCGGGTGGCCGGCGGCCGCCGCGGGACGACCGGGCCGGGAGTGGCCAGCGTCCGCAGGGGCGTCCGAACGAGCCCTGGAGTCCGGCCGACAACCGTGAGCGCCCGCGCCCGGTCAACGACGATCCGCTGCTGCCCGACGATGTCACGGGGGAGGAGCTCGACCCCGACGCCCGTGCCGAGCTGCTGACCCTGCCCAAGGATCTGGCGACGAGGGTGGCGCGCCACTTGGTCATGGCCGGTCGTCTCGTCGACGAGGACGCGGCCGCGGCGTACCGGCATGCCCGCGCGGCGCGCAGGCTCGCCTCGCGGGTCGGCGTCGTCCGGGAGGCCTGCGGGTTCGCGGCTTACCACGCCGGCGAATGGGCGGACGCTCTCGCCGAGTTGCGGGCGGCTCGCAGGCTGCCCGGGCGGGAGGGCGCGTACCTTCCGGTGATGGCCGATTGCGAGCGCGGGCTCGGCAGGCCCGAGCGGGCACTGGATCTGGCCAAGTCGCCGGAGGCCAAGAGGCTCGCGACGGAAGAGCGGGTCGAACTGCGCATCGTCGAGTCGGGGGCGCGCCGCGATCTCGGCCAGTACGCCGTCGCCGTCGTGACGCTGCAGATTCCCGAGCTCAAGGACCGGCGGCTGCGTCCCTGGTCCGTGCGCTTGCTGTACGCCTACGCCGACGCGCTGGTGGACGCCGGCCGTGAGGACGAGGCGCGCGACTGGTTCGCCAAGGCCGCCGCGGCCGACCGGGACGGTGACACCGACGCGGCCGAGCGCCTCGCCGATCTCGAAGGACTCGAGATCATCGACACCGAGGAAGGCGAGTCGGAGGACGACGCCGTGGCCGAAGCGGCCGAAGCGGCCGAAGCGGCAGGCGCGGCAGAAGCGGTAGAGGCGGTAGAGGCGGCAGAAGTGGCAGAAGTGGCACCTGCTGTAGAGGCGGCAGAAGCGGCCGGGGACGCCCCGGGGGGATCCACCGAGGCCGGTGCGGAAGAGCCGGCGAGTCCCGGTGAGAACCCGCCCGCGAGCGCCGCGGAAGTCGTCATCTCCGAGGCGGGCGTACCCGGCATCGACTTCAGTGCCGAGCAGGAGACCTCTGCGGTCACCCCGACGGATCCGGTACCGGAGGTGGCGTTCAGCCCGCCGCCGGCGGACCCGGCGGCAGAGGACTGAGCGGCGGCCGGCCCTCTCTGGCGGGAGGGCCGGTGGCGTTCGGGCCCGTCAGGGCTTCTCCAGCGAATGGATGATCCCGGCGACATTGCTCCTGACGCCGTTGAGGAGTTCGTACTTCTCGGCGACCGCGGGATCGGCGTCCGGGCCGTAGGCGCGGTAACGAGCGTCGGTACGGTCCCGTACCATCGCGACCGCGTGATCGAGGTCAAGGCCCTGGTCGTGGGCCTCTCGTACGGTCTCGACCCAGAGCCGGAGCTCCTCCGCGGATCGGTCGAGGGTCTGTGCCACCTCGGTGACCGGCCCGTAGTGGGCGAACAACAGCCGCTGCGGCTCCAGCGCCTGGAACAGGTCCAGTGACGCGAGCGCGGTGTCCAGGTCGAAGTCGGGGGGCGGGGTGGCCGGCCGTACGTCCGCGGTCTCGGGGATGTAGACGCCGGCCGCGTCCCCGACGTAGAGGTCGCCGGTGAGCGAGTCGAGCAGCCCCACGTGGTGCTTGGCGTGCCCGGGGGAGTGGTACGACTCCAGGCGCCGTCCGGCACCCAGGTCGATGACGCCGGTGTCGGCGACCGCCCGGATCCGCGCGGCGTCGGTGGGCCTCATCTCGCCGAACAGTGTGTCGAGCGCATCGCCGTAGACCATCCGGGCGCTTCGCATCAGCCGCTCGGGACTGGCCAGGTGCCGTGCGCCCTTCTCATGCACGACGATCTCGGCCTGCGGGTAGGACAGGGCGATGTCGCCGACCCCACCCGCGTGATCGAGATGGATGTGGGTGACGACCACGGTCGCGAGGTCCGCCGCTTCGACGCCCAGCTCGGTCAGCGCCCGCCGGACGATCGGGGCCGAACCGGACGTGCCCGGCTCCACCAGGCATGGCCGGTCGGACAGGATCGCATACCCCGCGGTGATACCGGGATAGCCGGCCATCCGGGTGTCGATCTCGTAGACGTCCCCGCCCAGCGGCGTGATCGTGGTCTGTGTGCTCACGGGCTCACTCCGCTCCGCCGATCTCTTCGAGCGGTCCACGCTACCCCGCCCTGTAATGATCTACAACGTAAAGCCCCTTGCCCGGGGTTATCCACAGAACGCCGGGAGTCTGTCGCCGCCGGGTGGGCCGCACGCATGGTGGGGGCAGACGGATCGAGAGGAGCAGCTCATGGACCATCTCCACGTCAACGACGTCAGCCTGGTCGGCAGGATCACCGCGGAACCGCTCTGCAAGCCCTTACCCAGCGGTGCCGAGCTGGTCCAGTGGCGGATGTTCGTGAAGCGGCCACCGGAGAAGTGGCACGGCCTCACGACCGGCGATTCAGTCCCGTGCATATCGTTCGATCCGACGTTCCATGAGCTCGTGGCCGGCTGGAGGCGCGGAGATCTGGTGGAGGTGCGGGGCGCGCTCCGGCGCCGGGTCTGGCGCACGCCGGAGGGCGCCATGGCCAGCCGCTACGACGTCGAGGTGAGCGACGTGGGGTTGATGGTGCCGCGGGCCGCCCCCGAGCGCACGTCCGCGAGCCCGGGCCGGCCCTGATCCAAGGGGGAGATCAGGTGGTGTGCGCGTGGTGGGGGTGCGCACACCACCGCCCCTCCGGCCCGGGTCAGCGGCCGAGCAGGCGCAGCACCAGTCCAGTGCGTGGTTTGGGCCCGAAGGAGGTGGACTTGCGGGGGACCCGTTCTCCGTCCGCGGCCACGGCCAGCACGTCCTCCACCCGCAGCGGGTTGAGGATCACCGCTGTGCCGCCGGTGCGGCGGGCTCGCTCGATGGCGGCGGCGGCATCGTGGTGGACGACCTCGACACTGCGGTCGTCCGCCGTCACGCCCCAGGCGTTCTCGATGAACAGCAGGTCCAGGATCGCGGTGTCCAGGTGCTGCCAGCGCGTGGAACGGGTGGCGGGCATGACCAGGGACAGCTGCTGCGGATCGGGGTCGCTGAGCAGATACAGCCGGTCTCCTCCGCCCAGCAGGAACGCCGGGCCGTCCGCGGCCCTCAACGCGTCCAGGGCCGCGGGAAGGCCGTCAGTCATCTCCGAGACCCGGCAGACGCTCTTGGCGCGTTTCACGGCGAGATCAGGGGCCAGTCCGGGCAGTACCCGGTGGATGGCGCCCAGCCGAGGGGGATAACGGCTGGAGTCGACCAGTAGCGCGAGTCCGTGGTCCCACGGGCCCGGCCCATCCCCGTCCGCCAGGTGGCGGGCCTGGAGCGCCCGGTAGGTCGCATACCGGTGGTGGCCGTCGGCGATCAGTGCCTGCCGGGGCCGCAGGTCGTCGGCGATCCAGGCGTGCAGGGCGGGGTCGGTGATCCGCCAGAGCCGGTGCTCGACCCCGTCGTCCGAGACGACCTCGAGCACGGGTTCGGCCTCGGAGGCCACCTCATCGACGATCCTGCTGGTGGCGCCGCCGCCGTCGTAGACCAGGAAGATCGGCTCCAGGTTGGCCTCCGTCGCGGTCATGAGCCGCAGCCGGTCCCGTACCGGGCCTGGAAAGACGTTCTCGTGCGGGAGCACGACCCTGGCCGCCTCGGGCCGGAGCCCGACCGCGCCGATCAGCCCGCGCTGCAGGGACCCGGCGTCGCTCTCCTCGTAGACGTACAGGGCCGGTTCGGGATCGGTCACCAGCACGCCCTCCGCCAGCCATCGCCGCAGGGTCTCGCCCGCGGTCACATAAGGGGCGTCAGGGTCCTTCTCGTCCACGGCCGGCAGGATGAGCCGGACGATGTTATGCGCGTCACTCTCCAGCAGACGGTTCACGGCATCATCGTCGATCAGGTCGTACGGTGGTGTGGTGACGGCAGAGAGATCACCCACGACCTCTGGCGCGAAATGCACGCCGTGAAACGGCGCCAGTTCCAGGCCCGCGTCGCCTTCGTACGGCTCGCCGGCGCCGAAGACCCGGGCGCTGAACTCCTCCGGGCCGAGACCGGTGGGAAGATCGTCGTCCACGTTGTTCCACCCCCCTGCCTGCCTCCGGCCACCTCCGTGAGGCATCGTAATCGGAGAGCGGTAGGCGCTACGAAGCCGGGACCTGACCTAGGTCGGTGTCGCACGATAGACCGGGAGGCTTACACGATGATTGACGGGTCGGCGGATTCCCCAGGCGAGGGAGCACCCTCCCCGGCGCCTCGTGGCTCCGCCCAGCCGGAGGGCGGCGTCTACGAGTGGTACACGCGTGGCCTTGAGCTGCTGGGCGCGGGCAGCGCCGCCGCGGCCGTTCAGTTGCTGGAGCGGGCCGCCGGCGAGGAGCCGTCCTCATCGAGCATCCGGGAGGCGCTCGCGCGGGCGCAGTTCGGCGCCCGCCGGTTCGCGGCGGCCGCGGACAGTTTCCGGCGGATCGTGCAGGACAACCCGTCCGAGGACTACGCGCTGTTCGGGCTGGGCCTGTCGCTGAGCCGGCTGGGTGAGTTCGAGGCCGCCGTCGAGCACCTGGCATTGGCGGTCGCCATGCGCCCGGACAACAAGCACTACACCAACGCGCTGCGGCACGCCCGGGCCACGCTGGAGGCCCGCCGATGAGCGTCCCGCGCGGTTGTGACCGGCCGTTGAGCGAAGCGTACGACGTCGCGCTGCTCGATCTGGACGGAGTGGTCTACGTGGGCCACCGGCCGGTGCCGAACGCGGCCGAGGCACTGGCCAAGGCACGGGCGGCCGGGCAGCGTCTGGCGTTCGTCACCAACAACGCCTCACGGACGCCGAGCGCCGTCGCCGCGCTGTTGTGCGAGGTCGGTGTGCCGGCCACCGCCGAGGACGTCGTGACCTCGGCGCAGGCGGCCGCGAGGCTGCTGGCCGAGCGGTTCCCGGCAGGGGCGCCGGTGCTGGTGGTCGGCAGCACGGCGCTGCGCCACGCCCTGCGCGCTCAGGGCCTGCGGCCGGTGTCCACGGCCGCCGAGCGCCCCGCCGCGGTGGTTCAGGGCTTCGACCCCGACCTGTCGTACGGGTTGATCGCCGAGGGTGCGCAGGCGGTCCGGGACGGTGCGCTGTTCGTCGCCTCCAACGGCGACGTCACGATCCCCGCCAGGACCGGCCCACCGCGCCCCGGCAACGGGGCGCTGGTCCAGGTCATCCGGTCCGCGACGGGCGTGGATCCGATCGTCACCGGCAAGCCCGAGCGCCCGCTGCACCGGGAGGCCATTCTGCGGACGGCCGCGGACCGGCCGCTGGTGGTGGGGGACCGGCTGGACACCGACATCGAGGGCGCCCGCAAGGGGGGAGCCGACAGCCTGCTCGTCTTCACCGGGGTGACCGACCCGCTGGGGGCGGTGACCGCCGTGCCGGAGCACCGCCCGGCCTATCTCGCCGCCGATCTCAACGGCCTGCTCGTCCCGCATCCCGAGGTGACGCCGGCCGGCGATGCCTGGGCGTGCGGCGGCTGGAGCGCTCGGTGGGCCGGGGACACGATCCGCCTGTCCGGTGACGGCGACCGCTATGACGGCCTGCGCGCCCTGTGCGCCGCGGCCTGGCGTACGGAGCTGCCGGTGCGCCCGGAGGCCGTCGAGGGCGCGGTCACCGACCTCGGGCTGGGGTGACACCGGAAAGCCGTTGATCGTTGCGGGTGGGCGCCGCCACGTACGCTCGCGGGGCCCCTGACGTTGGCCCCCTGAAGGCGTGGCATCGCCGCTCCGCAGCCCATGGCACCCCTCCGCTGAGCGCCCGCCGGCACCCGGTGTCCGTTCGGTGTTTGTCGCGTGTTTGTTTGTTCGGTGTTAGTTGGCCTCACCGTGATCAGACGAGCCGTCCGGTGTCGGTCTCAGCACCGGTCAGAGCAGCTTGCGGAGCCGGAGCAGGTCGAAGATGCCGGCCTCGATCTTGAGACGGCCGGTGGCCCAGGCCTTCGCGACACTGATCCGGTCCTCGGCCAGCGCGACGAGATCGTCGCTGTCCAGTGTCAAGCGGACCTGCGCCGCCTTGGGATCGTCGGTCCGCGTGAACGGGTCGAGCCCGCCCCCGTGGAGCCTGGTGCGAAAGGCCAGCCCGAGATCGGGCAGGTGGCAGCTGATGTTGCGCTCGACGATGTGCTCGGCGAACTTCTCCGGGTCCACCTGCGTGAGCCGCCCGGCGATGTGGTTCAGCGCCGTCCGGCATTCCTCCTCGTTCGCCATGGTGAGGTCGTTCCCCGTTCCGGTCGGCGACGATGTCGTCCCTGGACGGTAGCGTTTCCACTGAGCCGGACGCGACTTGCGGCGCGCGGTCGTGACGGCATGGAGGCGAAAACGATGATCAGCGAGAGCGGGTGGGGCCCGGCGGTGCCGTCTCCGGTGACGAGCGCAGAGGGTGATCACAGCCGGCCCGGGCCGCCTGCGGTGACCCAGTCCGGCCTGGGACCCGGCCCGCAGTCCGGCCCGGCGGCCGCGCAGGCCGGGTCCCAGGCCGGGGTGTCGGCGGGTGCGCCGCCCCTCGAGCCGACCGGGGACGAACGGGTCGACGAGGCCGTGGCGCGCCTCGGCGAGCTCGGTGGGGCGCCGGTGGCCCGGCACGTGGAGATCTTCGAGGACGTGCACCGCCGTTTGCAGGACGTGCTCGACGCCATCGACCAGAACGGCCCGGCCCAGGCGGGCCCGGCTGAGGCGGGCCCGGTTCAGGCGGGCCCGGTTCAGGCGGGTGCGCCGGCGCCGCGGCCGCCCGGTCCAGGTGTCCCGCCGCCCGCGGGCAGGCCGGGCGGGAACTGAGACACCGGTGCGACGCGAGGGAGCACGACGATGATCCGCCGACGGCTCGACGCCGAACTGGTCCGGCGGGGGCTGGCCCGGTCCCGGGAGCAGGCGGCCCAGCTGATCGGCGAAGGCCGGGTCCGGGTCGCCGGGCAGACGGCGGGCAAGGCCGCCACCCAGGTCGAGGCCGCCGCGGCGATCGTCGTGGACGCGGCCGACAGTGGCCCGGACTACGTCTCGCGCGGCGGGCACAAGCTCGCCGGGGCGCTGGAGGCGTTCACCGGGCTGGACCCGAAGGGGCGCCGGTGCCTGGACGCCGGTGCCTCCACGGGCGGTTTCACCGACGTGCTGCTGCGAGCCGGGGCGCAGCACGTCGTCGGGGTCGACGTCGGCTACGGCCAGATCGCCTGGTCGCTGCGGACCGATGACCGGGTCACCGTGGTCGAGCGCCTCAACATCCGCGAGCTGACCCCGGAGCACGTCGCGGCGAAGCCGGGCGGCCGGCGGGACGGGGCCGGGCCGGACGCGGGCCCGGGCGGGCCGCCCGGTGAGCTGCCCAGCCTGGTGGTGGCGGATCTGTCGTTCATCTCGCTGAAACTGGTCCTGGCCCCGATCCAGCGCTGTGTGACCCCGGACGCGGACTACGTGATGATGGTGAAGCCCCAGTTCGAGGTCGGCCGGGAGCGGGTCGGCACCGGCGGCGTCGTCCGCGACCCGGAGCTGCGCGCCGCGGCGGTCCGGGACGTCGCCGGCCACGCCTGGACGCTCGGGCTGGGCGTCAGGGGCGTGACCGCGAGCCCGTTGCCGGGGCCGTCGGGCAATGTGGAGTACTTCCTGTGGTTCCAGGCCGGCGCGCCCCCGCTGGACGAGGCCGACCTGAGCCGGGCCGTCGCGGAGGGCCCACGATGAACCAGGACAGGGACAAGCGCTCGGTGCTGATCCTGGTGCACACCGGCCGTCCGGGGGCGGTGCGCAGCGCGCAGCTGGTCATCGAGCGGCTCACCAAGGCGGGAATCTCCGTGCGGGTGCTCGACGACGAGGCCGAGGAGATCGGCTGCCCGAACGTGGAGGTCGTGCCCCGCACCGAGGCCGCCGCCGAGGGCACCGAGATGGTGATGGTGCTGGGCGGGGACGGCAGCCTGCTGCGCGCCGCGGAGCTGGCCCGGGTCTCCGGCACGCCGCTGCTCGGCGTCAACCTCGGTCATGTCGGCTTCCTCGCGGAGGCGGAGCGGGAGGATCTCGCGGCCACCGTCGACCGGGTGGTGACCCGCCGCTACGACGTCGAGGAACGGATGACCATCGATGTCTTCGTGCGCCAGAACGGCAAGGTGACGGCGACCACGTGGGCGCTCAACGAGGCCACGGTCGAGAAGGCCGAGCGGGAGCGGATGCTCGAGGTGGTGGTCGAGATCGACGGGCGGCCGCTGTCGCGCTGGGGGTGTGACGGTGTGGTCTGCGCCACCCCGACCGGCTCCACCGCCTACGCGTTCTCCGCGGGCGGCCCCGTCGTCTGGCCCGAGGTGGAGGCCATGCTGGTGGTCCCGATCAGTGCCCACGCGTTGTTCGCGCGGCCGATGGTGGTCTCGCCCCGGTCGATGGTGGCGATCGAGGTGCTGCAGGACACGCCGCGCGCGGTGCTGTGGTGTGATGGGCGACGCACCGTCGACCTGCCGCCGGGTGCCCGGGTGGAGGTCCGCCGGGGTTCGGCGCCGGTCCGGTTCGCGCGGCTGCATCTGACGCCGTTCACCGATCGGCTGGTGACGAAATTCGGGTTGCCGGTCATCGGGTGGCGAGGCCGTGTTCGTACACATGAGCGATAAGAGGCCAGTGGCTGTAACCTCGGAGCCGAGAGGGTGGTGACGCTGGTGCGGCCGATGGTCGAGGAGGTAAGGATCCAGGGCCTCGGGGTGATCGACGAGGCGGTGCTGGATCTTTCCCCGGGCTTCAATGTCGTGACCGGTGAGACCGGCGCGGGCAAGACCATGGTCGTGACCAGCCTTGGCCTGCTGTTCGGCGGCCGGGCGGATCCGCAGCGGGTGCGCCCGGGAGCGGAGCGCGCCTTCGTCGAGGGCCGGATCATCGTGGATCCGCGGGGCAGGGTCGGCGAGCGGGTCGAGGAGGCGGGCGGTGAGCTGGACGACGGCGCCCTGATCGTGACCCGCACCGTCTCCGCCGAAGGCCGGTCCCGGGCGCATCTGGGCGGCCGGTCGGTGCCGGTGAGCCTGCTCATCACCCTGGCGGACGATCTGGTGGCGGTGCACGGCCAGTCCGATCAGCAGCGTCTGCTGCAGGCCGGGCGGCAGCGGGCCTCGCTCGACCGTTACGCCGGAGATGTCCTGGCCAAGCCGCTGCGCGCCTACACCACCGCCTACCAGCGGCACCGGCAGGTGACCGCGCTGCTGGCGGAGCTGACCACGCGCTCGCGCGAACGCGCCCAGGAGGCCGAGCTGCTGCGGTTCGGGCTCGAGGAGATCGAGAAGATCGACCCGAAGCCGGGCGAGGACCTGGAGCTGGCGGCGGAGGGCGAGCGGCTCGGCCATGCCGACGCGCTGAGCGGCGCCGCCACCAGCGCGCACGACGCGCTGCTCGGTGATCCCGCCGCCGTGGTGACGGCGGCCGCCGACGCGGTCACCCTGCTCGGTACGGCCCGTAACGCGCTCGAGGGCGTACGGCATCACGATGCGGCGCTCGGCGGCCTCGCGGACCGGCTGGCCGAGGCGAACTACCTGGTCTCCGACGTCGGCGGTGAGCTCGCCGCCTACGCCGAGTCCGTCGAGGCCGACCCGGCGCGGCTGGCCGCCGTACAGGAGCGGCGCGCCGAGCTCACCTCGCTCGCCCGCAAGTACGGCGGGACGAGCACCGAGGGCTCGGCCATCGACGAGGTGCTGGAGTGGGCGCGCACGTCCGCCGGCCGCGTTCTGGAGCTGGACGGCGACGACGAGCGCATCGGCGAGTTGCAGGCGGAGCACGACGAGCTGACAGCCCGGCTGCAGGAGCTCGCCGCCGAGCTGACCGCCCTGCGGACCGAGGCGGCCGGCCGGTTCTCCGGGGCGGTCACCGAGGAGCTCACCGCGCTGGCGATGCCGCACGCCCGGATCGTCGTGTCGGTGACCCAGACGGAGGAGTTCGGGCCGCACGGCCTCGACGAGGTGGAGCTGCGGCTGGTCTCCCATCCGGGGGCGCCGCCGCTGCCGCTGCACAAAGGGGCCTCCGGAGGTGAGCTGTCGCGGGTGATGCTCGCGATCGAGGTGGTGTTCGCGGGCGCGGACCCGGTGCCGACCTTCGTGTTCGACGAGGTGGACGCGGGAGTGGGCGGGAAGGCGGCGGTGGAGATCGGCCGCCGGCTGGCCCGGCTGGCCCGGAACGCCCAGGTGATCGTCGTCACACACCTGCCGCAGGTGGCGGCCTTCGCCGACCAGCACCTCGTCGTGGAGAAGTCCGACGACGGCACGGTGACCAGGAGCGGGGTGACCGCTCTCGACCAGGAGGGCAGGGTACGGGAGCTGTCGCGCATGCTGGCGGGCCTGGAGGACTCCGAGCTGGGACGGGCCCACGCGGAGGAACTGCTGGCCATCGCCCATCAGGACAAGACCGAGGGCGGGAAGATCGGCGCGGGCGGTAAGCGCGGCCGCTGACAGATGTGACGCGGAGGGTGTGAACGGACACGCCTGATCGTTCGTCGTTACACGTGTGGCGAATCGGCTCTGGCAGGATGGCATGTGATGAACGACCCTTCCCTGGACACCGACCGGCCCAACCGGCGGCCGAACCTGCGCCTGCTACGGCGCGGGTGGCTCGGGCTGGGCAGGGCCAGGGACGACACCGAGCCCGGGGTGAACGCCGTGGCGCGGCTGGACCGCAGGACCAAGAACCTCACCAAGCGGCTGCAGCCCGGTGAGGTCGCGATCATCGATCATGTCGACATCGACCGGGTCAGTGCCGAGGCGCTCGTCACCTGCGGGGTCGGGGCCGTCGTCAACGTGGCGCCGAGCATCTCCGGCCGCTACCCGAACCTGGGCCCGCAGATCCTGGTCGAGGCGGGTGTCGCGCTCGTCGACGACGTCGGCCCGGAGGTCTTCGCCAAGATCCGCGAGGGTGAGACCGTCCGCGTGCTGGACGAGATCGTCTACGTGGGCGACGAGATCATGGCGAAGGGGATCGCGCAGACCGCCGAGACCGTCGAAGCGTCCATGATCGAGGCGAAGGCCGGGCTCTCAGCCCAGCTGGAGGCGTTCGCCGCGAACACCATGGAGTATCTCAAGCGCGAGCGCGATCTCCTCATCGACGGCGTCGGCGTCCCCGACATCGTCACCAAGCTCGAGGGCAGGCACGCCCTGATCGTGGTCCGCGGTTACCACTACCGCGAGGACCTGGCCACGCTCCGCCCCTACCTGCGGGAGTACCGCCCGGTGCTGATCGGCGTGGACGGCGGCTCCGACGCGCTCATCGAGGCGGGCTACAAACCCGACATCATCGTCGGCGACATGGACTCGGTCTCGGACGAGGCACTGGGCTGCGGTGCCGAGCTGGTGGTGCACGCCTACCGCGACGGCCGCGCGCCGGGACTGCAGCGCGTCCACGATCTGGGCCGGGAGGCGGTGGTGTTCGCGGCCACCGGCACCAGTGAGGATGTGGCGATGCTGCTCGCCGACGACAAGGGCGCCAGCCTGATCGTCGCGGTGGGCACGCACGCCACCTTGGTGGAGTTCCTGGACAAGGGCCGGGCCGGCATGGCCAGCACCTTCCTCACCCGGCTCCGGGTGGGCAGTAAGCTGGTCGACGCCAAGGGGGTCAGCAGGCTCTACCGCAGCCGGATCTCGACCCCCTCGCTGCTGCTGCTCGTCCTGGCCACGTTCATCACGATCGTTGCCGCCCTGTACGTCTCGCCGGCCAGTGACATCCTGACGCCGGTGCTGGCCGACAAGTGGCAGGCATTCCTCTTCTGGCTGACCGGACTCTTCACGTGATCGATTTCCGCTATCACCTCGTCTCGATCCTGGCCGTGTTCCTGTCGCTGGCGATCGGCCTCGTGCTGGGCGCCAACGCGCTGCAGGACCCGGTGCTGAACACCCTGAAGGGGCAGACCGCCTCACTGCACACCGACAACAAGAACCTGCGCGACCAGGCCACTCAGATGCAGAACCAGATCAGGGGCGAGGAGCAGTACGCCCAGACGCTGGCCCCGCAGGTCGTCGCCGCCCGGCTCAAGAACGAGTCCGTGGTGTTCGTGCAGACGCCGGGCGGCAGCCAGAGCGTCTACGAACAGCTCGTCAAGACGGTGCAGCAGGCCGGGGGCACGGTGACCGGACTGGTGACGATCCAGAACAAGTTCCTCGCCGCGGACCAACTGGAGACGCTGGACGCGCTGTCGACGAGCCTGAAGCCGACCGGCGTGACGGACGTGGCCGGCAGCACCTCCTACGACAGGGCCGGAGCGGTGCTGGCCAGTGCGCTGGTCACCAACCAGCCGGCCAAGGCGGGACAGGGTGATGAGTCCAACGGCGCGGTTCTCAGCTCCTTCAAGTCGGCAGGTTACGTGACCAGCAGCGAGAACCTCCGCGGCCGTGCCACACTCGCCGTCGTGATCGCCCCCTCCAACCCGTACACGGGCAAGACCGCGGACGGCTACGACAAGGCCCTGATCTCGCTCGCCGGTGCCCTGGACGGCGCCGACCGGGGCACGGTCATGGCCGGGCCGGGCACGGCGGCGCAGGACGGCGGTCTCATCTCGGTGCTGCGGGACTCCGGCACGGCGAGCAAGGTCTCGTCGGTCGACACCGCGGACGCCGCCTCCGGGCAGGTCGTCGTGGTCCTCGCCCTCGGCGCCGAGATGACCGGCAAGTCGGGCGCCTTCGGTGTCGGTTCCGGCGTCAACGGCTATCTGCCCACTCCCGTACCCACCCCCGTACCCACCGTAGGGAAGACCTGATGACCTCCGCATTGAAGGTGCTCGCCGGCGGGGCGCTCGGTGCCGTCGCGGCACGTGCCGCCTATACCGCGCTGACCCGGCGCCCGCCGGCCCTCAAGGGCCTGCCCGGCGACGAGGTCTGGGGCCGGACCAACCACCGGGGCGAGCCGGTCACGCTGCTGGAAGGACCGGCGTTCGTGGCCGGGGCCGCCGCGGCCGGACTGCTCACTCCCGGCCTGACCGGGCGGATGCGGGCCGCCGCGCTGCTGGCCGGGGCCGGTTCCGGCCTGCTCGGCGCCTACGACGACCTGGCCGGCTCGGCCTCCTCGCGGGGTTTCAAGGGGCACCTGTCCGCGCTGGCCCGCGGCGAGGTCACCAGCGGCGCGGTGAAGCTTCTCGGCATCGGCGCGGGCGGGCTCGCCGCCGCCGCGGTCGCCGGGACCGGGGCGCGCACCAAGAGCGGCGCCCTGTTCGACGTCCTGGTGAACGGGGCGATCATCGCGGGCAGCGCGAACCTCATGAACTTGTTCGACCTGCGCCCCGGGCGCGCGATCAAGGTGGGCCTGCTGGTCGGGGCGCCACTGGCGGCCGGCTCGGGGGCGGCCGTGGTGGCCGCGCCGCTGGGCGCGGCCGCCGGCCTGCTGCCCGAGGATCTCGCCGAGCGGGCCATGCTCGGCGACGCGGGCGCCAACGGGCTGGGAGCGCTGCTGGGCCTGGCCGCCACCCGGCTCGGCCGGGGCCCCAGGCTGGCCGTGCTGGCGGGGCTCGTCGGTCTCAACGGCGCCAGCGAGGTCGTCAGCTTCACCAAGGTCATCCGGGAGACGCCGGTGCTGAACTGGCTCGACATGCTGGGCCGGCGCCCCGTACCGGTTCCGGCGACGCCGGGCAGTCCCGAGCCCGAACCCGTGCGGGTGGCCGACTCCACGCGGTGAGGACACGCGTCACCCGGCTGACCGGGGGTCTCCTCCGCGGAGCGGCGGGAGCTGCCGGGGGGCCGTCGCCGATGAAGGGGCTCGCCGGGGCGGCCATGCTCATCGGCGTCTTCACCGTCATGGCCCGGATCGCCGGCTTCGGCCGCACGGTCGTGTTCTCGCAGACGGTGCACGTGGGATGCGTCGGCCAGGCGTACTTCACCGCCAACCAGGTCCCGAACATCGTCTTCGAGATCGTGGCCGGCGGCGCGCTGGCCAGCATGGTGGTCCCGGTGCTCGCGGGCGCCGTGCAGCGCGGCGAGCGGGAGGACGTCCGCCGGACCGCGTCTGCCCTGCTCACCTGGGTCGTCATCGTCCTGCTGCCGCTGTCGGTGCTGGGCGCCGTGCTGGCCCGCCCGGTGATGGGCCTGCTGGCGCACGGGCAGCACGGCAGGATCGGTGCGTGCGCCCAG
The DNA here is from genome assembly GCA_025964695.1 of Streptosporangiaceae bacterium. GTDB lineage: Bacteria > Actinomycetota > Actinomycetes > Streptosporangiales > Streptosporangiaceae > Actinomadura_E. The sequence continues at coordinate 15,631 of JAOPYK010000294.1, forward strand.
AGCGAGGTGGTCTCCGCCGGTGCCCGCATGCTGGTGGTCTTCGCCCCGCAGATCCTGCTGTACGGCCTGGCGGTCGTGCTGTACGGCGTCCTGCAGGCCCATCGCAGGTTCACCGGGCCCGCGGTGGCGCCGCTCATCTCCAGCCTCGTCGTGATCGGCGCGTACCTGCTCTACGTCCCCTGGGGACCGGCCGATCAGAATGACCTGGCCGGGCTGTCGCGGACCGCGGAGCTGATCCTGTCCGCCGGGACGACCCTGGGGGTGGCGGCGCTCGTGATGACCGTGCTGGTGGCGGCGCGTCCGCTGCGGCTGGGGTTGCGGCTGACGCTGAGCTTCCCGCCTGGTGTGGCGTCCCGGGTGCGCAGGCTGGCGGTCGCCGGGCTCGCCACGGTGGCCGCGCAGCAGATCGCCACCATCGGCGTGGTCGTCCTGACCAACGGGAACATGACGACGGGCGCGCTGGTCGACTACAACTTCGCCTGGGCGGTGTTCCTGCTGCCCTGGGCGATCCTGGCGGTGCCGATCGCCACCAGCGCCTTCCCCGTCCTGTCGGGGCGGGTGGCAGAGGGCGACCTGACGTCCTTCGACCGGGTCGCGGCCTCGACCACCCGGGCGGTCGTGCTCTCCTCGTTCGCCGGGGTGGCCGCGCTGTGCGCCGTGGCACTGCCGGCCGCGCACTTCCTCGACGGCCATTCGCCCGCCGCGCATGTGCTCGGCGGTCATCCCGCCGCCGACCCGCGGGTGCTGGCGCGCGCGATCCTGGCCTTCGCGCCGGGGCTCGTCGGCTACGGCCTGGTGGCGCATTTGGGCCGGGTGCTGTTCGCCGGGGGCCGGGGCCGCGCCTCGGCCGGGGCCACGGTCGCCGGATGGCTGGCGGTGCTGGCCGCCGACCTCGTGCTGGTCCACGTCGTGCCCAGGGACTGGCGGGTCGCGGCTCTAGGGCTGGGCAACACGATCGGCATGAGCTTCGCGGGCGCGCTGCTGCTGGCGGCGCTGCTGCGCAGCCGGGGGCGCGCGTCCGTGCAAGGACTGGGCCGGGCGGCGCTGGCAGGGCTCGCCGGGGCCCTGGGCGGCGGTCTGGCGGGCTACGGCGCCGCCCAGGGCATCGGCCCGGGAGGCAGGCTCACCGACGCCGGGGTGGCGCTGCTGGCCGCGGCGGTCGCGGGCGGCGTGTTCGTGGTGATCGTCTATCTCATCGACGGCGGCGACCTGCGTGCCGTCCTCAGCCGGAAGGTCGTACGCGATGCCTGAGCAGGAGCCCGCGGCGGGGATGAGGGTCGCCCTGGTCCTGGGCACCAGCGCCGGGGGAGTGGGCCGGCACGTCCACTCCGTGGCCGCCGGCCTGACCGCCCGCGGAGCCCAGGTCGTCGTGCTGGGGCCCCCGGAGACCGAGGAGCTGTTCGGGTTCACCGCGACGGGAGCCCGCTTCGCGCCCGTGGAGATCTCCGACCGGCCCCGGCCGGCCCGCGACGCCCGCACGGTGGTGCGGCTGCGCAGGCTGCTGCGCGGCGGGCCGGGAGGGGCCGAGGTCGTGCACGCCCACGGGCTGCGCGCGGGCGGGCTCGTGGTGGCCGCGCTGGCCGGGATCGTGCCCGCGCCGCTGCGGCTCTCACCCGGTCGGCCGCCGCTGGTGGTGACCCTGCACAACGCCGTGATCGCGGGCGGGGTGACGGCCGTCGCGTACGGCGCGCTGGAGCGGCTCGTCGCCCGGGGCGCGGCCGCGGTGCTGGGCGTGTCACCGGACCTGGAGGACCGGATGCGTGCCCTCGGCGCGCGTCGGGTGGGCCGGGCGCTGGTCCCCGCCCCGCCGCCGGCGAAGTCACCGGGCCCGGCCGACCGCGATCGGCTGCGCGCCGAGCTCGGGGCCGGCGACCGGCCCCTGATCCTCACGGTGGGCAGGCTCGCCCGGCAGAAGGGGCTGCCGTCCCTGCTCGACGCGGCGGCCGGCTGGGCCGCCCTGACCCCGCCGCCGCTGGTCGCCATCGTCGGCGAAGGCCCCCTCGAGGACGACCTGCGCAGCCGGATCGAGACCGAGGGCCTCCCGGTGCGGCTGCTGGGCCGCCGCTCGGATGTCCCGGAGCTGCTGGCCGCCTCCGACGTGGTCGTGGTGCCCAGTGTCTGGGAGGGGCAGCCGCTGGTCGTGCAGGAGGCCCTGCGTGCCGGGCGCCCCCTGGTCGCCACCCGGGTCGGCGGGATCCCGGACCTGGTCGGGGACGCCGCGCTGCTCGTACCGCCGGGTGACGCGGGCGCGCTGCGGGACGCGGTGGCACGGGTCGTCGGCGACGCGGTGCTGGCCGTACGGCTGGGCGCCGCGGCGGCGCAGCGGGCCACCGGGCTGCCCGGCGAGGACGCGGCCGTACGGCAGCTCGGCGGACTATACCGGGATCTGGTGATCCGCTGACGGCGGGGGCCGCGGGCCCTACGGTGAGGAGCCGGTGCGGGCGTCGCGGTCTCGATCTCCGAGGTGAGCGCGTCGGTATAGTCGAGGAGCGGGAGGGATCGAGCATCCCCGCGGGCGGTGATATGTGGACGTTTCCCTGTGGGGCTGGGCGCTGACCCTGACGGGTCTGCTCGCTCTGATCATCCTTGACCTGGTCATCGTCGACAGCGGCGGGCCGAAGGTGTTCACCCTGCGCCAGGCGGGCGCCTGGGTGAGCTTCTACGTGGTGCTGGCCATCGCCTTCGGTGCGGGCCTGCTGGTGCTGGCGGGCGCCGAGTACGCCGGGCAGTTCGTGGCCGGCTACCTCACCGAGTACAGCCTGAGCATCGACAACCTGTTCATCTTCTACGTGATCATGGCGCGGTTCACCGTGCCCCGCAACAGCCAGCACAAGGTGCTGCTCATCGGCATCGTGATCGCGCTGATCCTGCGCGGCTTCTTCATCGCCATCGGGGCCGCGGCGATCGCCCGGTTCGAATGGATCTTCTTCATCTTCGGGGCGTTCCTCATCTGGACGGCCGCCGGGCTGGTGCGCGGCGGCAACGACGAGGGGGAGTTCAAGGAGAACCCGCTGCTGCGCTGGACGCGCCGGGTGCTGCCCGCCACCGAGGACTACGACGGCGCCCGGATGGTGACCCGCCAGAACGGCAGGCGGCTGCTCACCCCGCTGTTCATCGTCATGATCGCGATCGGCACCACCGACCTGCTCTTCGCGCTCGACTCGATCCCCGCCATCTTCGGCCTCACCAAGGAGGCCTACCTGGTCTTCACCTCCAACGCGTTCGCGCTGATGGGTCTGCGGCAGCTCTACTTCCTGCTGGGCGGTCTGGTGGAGCGGCTGGTCTATCTGCGCGCGGGCCTGGCGTTCATCCTCGGCTTCATCGGGGCCAAGCTGATCGCGGAGGCGTTGCACACTTACCAGGTTCCGTGGGCCCCCGAGCTCCCCATCTGGTTGTCGCTGGCCGTGATCGGCGCCGCCATGGCGGTCACCACGGTGGCCAGCCTGATCAAGGCCGGCCGGGACCCGTCCGCGGTGCGCCCGACCGGGCTCGATCCGTCCCGGCAAGCCCGCTGAACCGGGTGTGGCCGAAGCTACCGACCGGTGAGTAGAGTCACTTTCAGGGAAAGCTGAATGTGGTTCTAGAATCAGGTTCACTAGAGATGTAGCGGCGGCGGGGGCGGACCTCGTCAGGGGACGGGTACGGAGAGGTGTCACATGGCCATCGGGCTGACCGAAGAGCACGAGGCGCTCGCGGAGTCGGTGCGCGGCTTCGCCGAGCGCAGCATCACGACCAAGGTCGTACGGGACGCCCTGGAGACGGACGAGGAGACCAGACCGCGGTTCTGGGCGGCCCTGGCGGAGCAGGGGCTGCTCGGACTGCATCTGGCGGAAGAGCACGGCGGCCAGGGCTTCGGGCTGCTCGAGCTGACCGTCGCGCTCGAGGAGCTGGGCCGGATCGCGGCGCCGGGCCCGTACCTGCCGACGGTCCTGGCCAGCGCGGCGGTGAGCGCCTCCAGCAACGCCAAGGCCCACGCGGAGCTGCTGCCCGCTCTCGCCGACGGCACCCGTACGGCCGCGCTGTCGCTGGTGGCCGGGCTGACCGGGCGGCGTGACGGGGACGCCCTGGTCATCAGCGGCTCGGTGCAGCCGGTCCTCGGCGCGGTGCCGGCCGACGTGATCGTGCTGCCGGTGAGCACCGAAGCGGGCGAGGAGTGGGTCGCGGTCGACGCCTCCGAACTCACGATCACCACGCTGCCCAGCCTCGACAAGGTCCGCGGGGTGGCCAAGGTCGAGGCCGCCGAGGTCGCCGTCCCCGCCGACCGGGTGCTGGACGGCCTCGAGGGGCCGCGCGTCCTCGACCTCGCCGCCGTGCTGCTGAGCGCGGAGGCCGTCGGTTCCGCGTCCTGGTGCGTGACGACCGCCTCCGAGTACGCCAAGGTCCGTGAGCAGTTCGGCCGGCCGATCGGCCAGTTCCAGGGCGTGAAGCACAAGGCGGCGCGCATGCTCATCGTGCTGGAACAGGCCCGGGCCGCGGTGTGGGACGCCGCCCGCGCCCTCGACGACTCCGCCGGCGAGGCGGGTTTCGCCGCCGCGGTGGCCGCGGTGATCGCCCCCGACGCGGGCGTCCAGACGGCCCGCGACTGCATCCAGATCCTCGGGGGCATCGGCTTCACGTGGGAGCACGACGCGCACCTGTACCTGCGCCGCTCGCTGACCCTGCGTGCCCTCCTCGGCCCGGCCAAGGAGTGGGCGTCCACGGTCGCCTCGCTGGCCCTGGACGGCGGCCGGCGCCCGGTCGAGCTCGAGCTGGACGGCGACACGCTGCCCATCCGGGAGCGGATCCGCGCCGAGGTCTCCGAGCTCGCCACGGTGCAGGACAAGGGCGAGCTCGCGGTCCGGATGGGCGACGAGGGCTGGACCGTGCCGCACTTCCCGGCCCCCTGGGGACGGGGCGCCGGCCCGGTCGAGCAGATCCTCATCCAGCAGGAGCTCAAGGCCGCCAAGGTCAAGGCCCCGAACCTGGTCATCGGTGCCTGGCTGGTGCCGTCGCTGGTGGCCTACGGCTCGCAGGAGCAGAAGGAGCGCTTCCTGCGGCCGACCCTGCGCGGTCAGCTGGTCTGGTGCCAGCTGTTCAGCGAGCCCGGCGCGGGATCGGACCTGGCCTCGCTGTCGATGAAGGCCGAGCGGGTCGAAGGCGGCTGGAGGCTCACCGGGCAGAAGATCTGGACCTCGGTGGCCCAGTTCGCGCAGTGGGGCTTCTGCATCGCCCGCACCGACGCGACCGGTTCCAAGCACGACGGCATCACCTACTTCCTGGTGGACATGAAGTCCGAGGGCGTCGACGTACGGCCGCTCAAGGAGCTCACCGGCGAGGCGATCTTCAACGAGGTGTTCCTCGACGGCGTGTTCGTTCCCGACGACTGCGTGGTCGGGGAGGTCAACAAGGGCTGGCAGGTCGCCCGCAACACCCTCAGCAACGAGCGGGTGTCGCTGTCCACCGGCGGCGGCATGGGCATGGGCGTGCCCGAGCTGCTGGACTTCTTCAAGGGCAGGGAACTGGACGCGACCGCCCTCGCCGAGGTCGGCAAGCTGGTGGCGCAGGGGCAGTCGATCGACCTGCTCGGCCTGCGGATCACCCTCAAGCAGCTGTCGGGATTCAACCCGGGGGCCGAGGCCAGTGTCCGCAAGCTGCTCGGGGTGCAGTTCAACCAGGATGTCGCCGACTACTGCTGGGCCGCCCAGGGAGCCGACGCGACGGTCGAGGAGACCGGGGCGTCCACCGGCCAGGTGGCCCGGGCGATGCTCTTCAGCCGGGCCATGACGATCTACGGTGGCACCACCGAGGTGCAGCTCAACATCATCGGTGAGCGGCTGCTGGGCCTGCCCCGCGACCCGGAGCCCGGGAAGTAACGCCGTGCCGGGCCGCCCGTCCGTGGCGGCCCGGCATGGTTCACGGGCACCTGCCGGGAGGCGTCGATACACTTCCCATCCGGTCGGCCCATCCGGTCGGCCCATCCGGTCCGTGACCCTGTCGTACTCCTCCGGAGGATCTTGTGAACGAACGCTCGAGGGCGACCGCGCTGACGATCGCGGCCGCCGCCGCGACCCTCACCCTTTCCGCCTGCGGCGGAGCGAAGGACAGCGCCGCGAAGGGCGATCCGAGCCAGGGCGCGGCGCAGGGCCAGAGCGCCTCCGACGGTTCCCCCTCGGGCGGCGGCCCCGTGCCCAAGTCCGTGGGCGGCCCGCTCCCGAAGGTCGCCCCACAGCAGGTCAAGGGACTGGTCGGCACGTGGACCAACACCACGAAGGGCTCGGTGGGCGACGCGTTCGAGTTCAAGTCCGACGGCACCGGCAGCTGGAAGGGCCGGGGCCGGACCCTGTGGACCGGCCAGGTGATCCCGGCCGGCAAGGATCAGTACCGTCTGTCGTGGCAGGGCAAGGACCCCAACACCCCCTCGTTCTGGTCGGTCACGCTCACCCAGAACGGCCAGAAGCTGCTGTTCCAGGGCAACCAGCAGACCTACAGCAAGACCAAGTCCGCTACCCCCTGAGCTCCCGGGAGCACGCATGACGGCCTTCTTCGCCTCGCCCGCCGACGCCGGGGAGCGGCTCGCCGCGGTCGACTACCTCGCCGACGCGGCGACGGCGACGACGGTCTACCTCGCCGGCGCGCTCGGCAAGCCGCTACTGGTGGAGGGGCCGGCCGGGGTCGGCAAGACCGAGCTCGCCAAGGCGGTGGCCTCGGCCGCCGGAGCCGAACTGGTCCGGCTGCAATGCTACGAGGGGCTGGACGAGGCCCGTGCGCTGTATGAGTGGAACTACAAGAAGCAGCTGCTGCGGATCCAGGCGGCCGGCTCGGACCAGGCCTGGGAATCCACCCACGACGACATCTTCACCGAGGAGTTCCTGCTGGAGCGGCCGTTGCTGGCCGCGATCCGGCGGCCCGGGCGCACGGTGCTGCTGATCGACGAGACCGACAAGGCCGACGTCGAGGTGGAGGGACTGCTGCTGGAGGTGCTCTCGGACTACCAGGTCACCATCCCCGAACTCGGCACGGTGAAGGCCGCCCGCAAGCCGTTCGTGGTGCTCACCTCCAACGCCGCCCGGGAACTGTCCGAGGCGCTCAAACGCCGCTGCCTCTACCTCCATCTGGACTACCCCGAGCCCGAGCGGGAACGTGACATCGTGCTCGCCCAGGTGCCGGGGATCGAGGCCGATCTGGCCGAGCAGCTCGTCCGCACGGTCGGCACGCTGCGCGCGCTGGAGATAAAGAAGGCGCCGTCGATAGCCGAGACCATCGACTGGGCCCGCACGCTGCTGGCGCTCGGCCTCAACGAACTCGACGAGGCCGCCGTCGCCCAGACCCTCGGGGTCGTCCTCAAGCACGTCTCCGACCAGAAGCGCGCGGTCAAGGAACTGGGACTGCCCGGCTGATGTCCCTCCTGGACCGGCACACCGGTTTCGTCGCCGCCCTGCGCGAGGCCGGGCTGCCGGTCTCGCTGGCCGAGGGGCTGGACGCCGTGCGCGCCCTGCAGGTCATCGATCTGGTGGACCGCGAGGCTCTGCGCGGCGCCTACGCCGCCACGCTGGTCAAGCGGCCGGCGCACCGGGCCACCTTCGACACGCTGTTCGACCTGTGGTTCCCGGGCGCCCTCGGCGACGGGGTGGCGGCGGAGGGGAGCCCGCCGCAGGAGGCGAAGACTCCGGACCGTCCCGCCGTGCCGCCCGCGCTGGATCCCGAGGTCCAGGCCCTGCGGCAGGAGCTCGCCGCTGTGCTGCTGGACGGTGACGACACCGAGCTCGGCCAGTTCGTCCGCATGGCGGTGCGCCGATTCGGGCAGGCGCCCGGCCGGCAGTCCTGGTTCTCCTCCGGGGTGCTGCGCGCCATGTCCGCGGACACATTGATGGCGAGGCTGCTGAACGCGGTCCTGGCGGGCGGGGAGCGGGGCGGGCTGGCCGAGCGCGTCGCGCGCCGGCGGTTCCGCGACCGGATCACCCGTTTCGAGCAGCTGGTCGGCATCGAGGTCCGGCGCCGCATCGCGGAGGACACCGGGGTCGCGCGCACCGCGCGGCTGTCGGTCCGGCCGCCGCTGGAACGGCTCGACTTCAACCGCGCCACCCGCGCGGAGCTCAGCGCACTGCGGCGGGAGGTCTACCCGCTCGCCCGCCGGCTCGCGACCCGGCTCACCGCCAAGCACCGGCACGGCCGCCGGGGCAGGCTCGACTTCCGCCGTACGGTGCGCGCCTCACTCTCGACCGGGGGCGTGCCGATGGTCACCCATCACCGGCCCCGCCGACCGCACAAGCCCGAGCTGGTCATCCTGTGCGACGCCAGTGACTCGGTCACCTCGTTCGCGCACTTCACGCTGCTGCTGACCTACGCCCTGCGCGAGCAGTTCACCAAGGTACGGGCGTTCGCCTTCATCGACTCCACCGACGAGATCACCCGGTTCTTCGAGCCGGGAGCCGACGTGGTGGACGCCATGACCAGGCTCGCCCAGGAGGCCGACCTGGTGTGGATCACCGGGCGCAGCAACTACGGCCACGCCATCGAGGTCTTCGCCGAGCGTTACGCCGACGCCATCGGCCCCCGGACGTCGCTGCTGATCCTGGGCGACGCGCGCTCCAACTACGGCGACCTGGCGTTGCCCACGCTGCGCAGGCTCGTCTCCGGGGCCCGGCACGCCTACTGGCTCAACCCGGAGCCGCGCCGCGACTGGGACACCGGGGACTCGGCCGCCTCGGCCTACGACGAGGTGGTGCCGATGTTCGAGTGCCGCAACATCACCCAGCTGCTGGATTTCATTGAGGAGATCGCCTGACCCGGTCAGGCGGAGGTGACGGATTGCCCCGTCAGGCGGACGTGACGGTCCCCGTCAGGCGGAGGTGACGGCCAGGACGCTGTCGAGCAGGGCGAGGATGACGTCCTTGACCGACTCCCGGTCGCGCGCGTCGCACATGAGGAGCGGAATGCGGGCCGGCACCCCGAGGGCCTCGCGGATCTCCTCGAGCGCGAACCGATCCGACCCGGGGAAGTGGTTGACGCCGATCGCGAACGGGATGCCCGCCTCCTCGAAGAAGTCGAGTGAGAGATAGGCCTGGTCGATCCGGCGGGTGTCCAGCAGGATCACCGAGCCGATCGCCCCTTCGATGAGGTCGTCCCACAGGAAGGAGAAACGCTCCTGCCCGGGCGTGCCGAACAGGTAGAGGACGATCCCCCCATCCAGGGTGATGCGCCCGAAGTCGAAGGCGACGGTGGTGGTCGTCTTCCCTTCCACGCCCGAAGTGTCGTCCACCCCCGCCGACGCCTCGGTCATGGCCGCTTCGGTGGTGAGGGGCTCGATCTCGGAGATCGCGCCGACGAACGTGGTCTTCCCGACTCCGAACCCGCCCGAAACGATGATCTTTGCTGAGATCGCCTGCGCGGACGCGGCGGGGGGAGTCTCAGAGCGCACGGACACCCTCACGGATCCTTTCCAGCAGGGACCTCGACGGGTAGTCGTCGACGCCCAGGTGATCGTGGACGATCAACAGCCGCTCGGCGATGAGGTCGGCGATGACCACCCTGACCACGCCGATCGGGACTCCCAGGCTGCTCGCGATCTCGGCGACCGACAGCGGCCGCTGGCAGATCTCCACGATGTGGCGGCGCTCGAAGCCCAGCGGGGCCGACAGTGCCGACGGCACGGCCGTGACCAGCGTCTCCACCCGGAGCCGCTCGTCGGTCGGCCGGGTGCGCCCGCCCGTGACGATGAACGGCCGGACGATGTGCTCGGTCTCCACCCCGAGATCCTCGTCGGAGTCGATGAGCGGCGGCACCGGCACGGTGGTGGGGGTGGGGGTCTGGAACACCACCTGGTGCCGCACCCCGATCATCCGCGGATCGGGCGGGCGCGGGCCGCTCTCGCTCCGCCAGTCGAATCCGCTCATCGCAATATCTCGTTCTTCAGCTCGGCCACCATCTGCGGAGTGAGCAGCGTGCCGAACCGGTCACAGAGCACCGCGATCTCATGACCGACCAGGCCGAGGTCGCACTGGGTGGTCGCCACCACTCCGAGGCAGCTGCCATCGGAGATCGCCGAAACGAGCAGGAAGCCGCGTCGCATCTCGATCATCACCAGCTTCAGGCCGTCGAAGCCGTACTCGCGCGACGCGCTGCGGGCCAGGCTCACCACCCCGGAGACGATCGCCGCCAGGCGCTCGGCGCCCGTCCGGTCCAGTCCTTGCGAGAGCGCCATGAGCAGCCCGTCCGACGAGACGGCGACGGCATCGGTCACCCCGTCGGTGTCCCGGACGAACTTGCCGAGCATCCAGTTGAAGCTCTGAGCCTCCGATACGGCCTGAGTCATCGTCGTTACTTCCCCTTCACTGAGGCTCGCCGTTGTTGCGTTGCTCGGCGCGCTGGACGCCGGAACGGAAGGTGTTGAGCATCGTCCGCACCTCGTCGGGGGAGCGTTCCGGCTCCATGGGCGCGACCGGCGCGGGCGCCCGGGCGGGGCGGCGGAGCGTGCCCTCCCGCGGCTGCCGCTTGACCAGCCCGTTGCGCGTCGTCGCCGGGCCGCC
>JAOPYK010000295.1 GCA_025964695.1 Streptosporangiaceae bacterium
CGCGGCCCGGCCCGCGGCCGCCGCCCGCCGCCGGATCCGCTCCGCCTCGGGACCCACCCCCAGCGCCGCGGGGGGCAGCCAGCACGCCGAACGGTGCGGCCTGCGGCCCCCTTCGCCAGGGTCACCGACGGCCAGCAGCGGGGGCTCGTCGCTCCGGCAGACGTCCATGACGTACTCGCAGCGAGGATGGAACGTGCAGCCGGAGGGGAGGTTGATCAGGCTGGGCGGCTGCCCGGGGATGGGCTTGAGCCGGTCCCGCGCTCCGGACGAGCCGGGCACCGACTCGAGCAGTCCCTTGGTGTAGGGATGGTGCTGCCGGTAGTAGAGGGTGCGCCGGTCGGCGTACTCCGCCGGCTTGCCGGCGTACATCACCAGCACGTCGTCGGCGAGGTCGGCGATCACTCCGAGATCGTGCGTGATCATGATCAGAGCGGTGTGGAACTCCCGTTGCAGCCTGCGCATGAGATCGAGGATCTGGGCCTGCACGGTCGCGTCCAGTGCCGTGGTCGGCTCGTCGGCGATGATCAGCTTCGGGTTCAGCGCCAGCGCCATCGCGATCATCGCGCGCTGCCGCATGCCTCCCGAGAACTGGTGGGGGTAGTCGTCGGCGCGCCGCTCCGGCTGCGGGATTCCCACCAGCCCGAGCATCTCCACCGCGCGGGCGCGCGCCTGCCGCGCGGACATGCCGGGCTCGTGGGTGCGGATCAGTTCCACGATCTGCCAGCCCACCTTGTAGAGCGGATGCAGGCTCGACAGCGGATCCTGGAAGATCATCGAGATCTGGGAGCCGCGCAGCGAGCGCATCTCCCGGTCGTCCATGCTGAGCAGATCCCGGCCCTCGAACAGGGCGGCGCCGCTGATCCGCGCTCCGGGCGTAAGGCGCATCAGGGTCTGGGTGCTGACGCTCTTGCCGGACCCCGACTCCCCCACGATCCCGAGGGTCCCGCCCCGGTCGACACTGAAGGACATGCCCCGCACCGCCTGCACCACGCCGTCCGCGGTCCGGAAGGAGACCTTCAGATCGGTCACCTCGAGCAGGCTCATGGACTCCCCTTCACCTCCTCGCACCACAGGGACCCGCGGCCCGGCTCACGAGAGCTTGACCTGGTTGAGGTCGAAGGCCTGGGAGGTGGGCAGATACAAGGCGTTCTTGACCCGGGACGAGTGGAAGATCGGGTACCTCTGGTTCTGGAAGGGCACGATCGCCGCGTCCTGCATGATGAGCCTGTCCGCGTTGGCCCAGATCTTCGCCGCCTCGCCGAGGTTCTTGGCCTGCAGCGCCTGGTCGATCAGGGCGTTGACCGCGGGGTTGTTGTAGCCGCCGTAGTCCGTGGAGTTGGGGCCGTACGTCCGGCCGTCGAACAGCGGCACGATGTTGGTGCGGCCGTTGTTGCCGTACCAGTCCGGGATCCAGCCCGGCGCGGCGATGTCCCACTTTCCCTGCTCGGCATCGGCCGGGTTCACCAGTGTCTTGCCGTAGAAGTTGCCGTTGGTGTCGGGCGTCAGGTTGGCGGTGATGCCGCAGGCCCTGAGATTGGCCTGGACCGACTGCGCCACCTTCGGATGGTTGCTGTTGGTGCGGTACGGGAACTGGAGCGTCAGCCCGTTCGGGTGACCGGCCGCCGCCAGCAGGCGCCGGCATTTGGCCGGATCGCCGGAGTTGCCGGGCGTCGCGTAGAGATTGAACTCCTCGTGGCCGACGCTGCCCGGCGGGATGACCTGGTTGAGCACGGTGCTGACCCTGGGGCCGCCGTAGATCTGGACCAGCGCGGCCTTGTCGATCGCGTACTCGATCGCCTGCCGGACGGCGGGCTTGGCCAGTGCCCTGCCGTTGTTGGGGCTGAGCGTGTTGAAGTCCAGGTACGGGTTGTTGGTGGACCCGTCCTGGATCTTGAAGTTCGGGTTGGACCTCAGGCCGGGGATGCGGGAGGTGGGGACCGGCTGGTCCCAGGACAGGTCGGCGGTGCCCAGCTCCATCTGCTGCTGGACGACGTCGGGCGAGTCCTGGCCCATGGTGATCTGGATCCGGCCGGGATTCTGCGCCCGCAACGGGTCGGTGTCCTGCCGCCAGCTGGGGTTCCTGGCGAGCTGATAGCTCTTGTTGGGCGTGTACGCGGTGATCTGGTACGGCCCGTCGGAGATCGTGTGCCGCCGGTAGTCCGGGCTGTCCGGGAGGTACCTGTCGTACTCCGCCGGGGCGGCCGCGGAGAACTGCAGGCCCATGATGTTGGTGAAGTCCCCGGCCGGCCGCTTGAGCCTGACGACCAGTGTCTTGTCGTCCTTGGCGCGGAGCCCCGCGATCTGGTGGCCGTTCTGATAAGCCGCCACGGCCGCGGCGTCGGTGGCGCCCACCTTCCGGAAACCCGCGCAGAACGCGTCCATGCCCTCGATGGTGGCGGTGTAGTAGCCGATGCCGCCCGAGGGCTGGGCGGGATTGCACAGCCGTTTGATGCCGCGGACGAAATCCGCCGCCGTCACCTCGCGCGGCGCCGGGGTGTTCCACCTGACGCCGGTGCGGAGCTTGATCGTGTAGGTCCTGGCGTCCGCGCTGATCCCCCCGTTGCCGGTGGTCGGCAGCTCGGTGGCGACATCGGCCTGGATCCTGGTGGCGTCCGCGAAGCGGTCGGCGCCCTTGACGTTGAACAGGGTGCGGGCGTATTGGCGGGTCAGCAGGACGCTGACCAGGGTGTAACCACTGGCGGTGTCGAGGTGGTCCACGTCGGAGGAGCCCACCACCTTGAGCGTTCCGCCGGGTCCGCCGTTGCCCGCGCCGCCGCCCCCGCACGCGGCCACACCGAGGGCGAGCGCGCCGAGCACGGCGACGAGCCCGAGCCCCCTGGTCGTCCGTTTCATCTGCGCTCCCCATCCGGCCCGCTGTGCGTCCCGTCCCGTCCCGTGCCGTCCGCCTTGCCGTCGTCGTCGGTCCCATGCAGGCTCATCCGGTGTTCGGGGGCCTTGAGCCGTACGAGCACACTAAGCAACCAAACTATCACTATGCGTAATGAGTGGAGGGCGGCACCAAGCCACACGGCACGGGCGCGTGCCGACGCCACGGCCCTGCGATGCCCTCTAGATCATCCGGTCCCCTTCTCCTGGTATGCCCACTACCTGGGGAGAAGCATCCACTGGTGCCGGGCGAACCTCAGAGCAGGCCGGCCAGCTTGAACAGGACCAGGGAACCGGCGACGGCGACATTGAGGCTGTGACCGGTGCCCACCACGGGGATCTCGACGGCCAAGGTCCAAGACGACCATGTCGGAGAACCGGTGGGTGATGTAGACGAAGCCCTCGTCACCGACGTAGCCGATCTCGCCGAGGGTGAAGACCCCCGGCTCCAAGTGCGCGGCGCGGGTCTTGGCCAGGTCGTCGCCGACCCGGTGTGCACGACCAGCACCAGGCTCGACAGGTCGTACCTGGCCCTGACCTCGTTGGGGAGTTCCGCCAGCCGGAGAAGTGGGTCGGCACCATCACCAAGATCTGGATCTTCCAGCACTCGATGGCGGCGAGGACCTCCGCGGGATCGAAGCGGCCGAGCACGCCAAGGGTGCAGCCGGCGGCGAAGGCGCCGCACCGTAGCAGCGCCGAATCCCGTTCGGTTCATACCCGGGCCGTTGGCGATCACAAAGGGAGAACGGTGCGCCAGGCCCGCGGATCCCCGGGCACACCGGAGAAGTCATAGCGCAGCCCGTCCCGGGCCAGCGCGACGAGGCTGATCGAGCCGGTGCCCCAGATCCGCCCGTCGCCGAAGTCCCGTGAGACCACCAGCGCACGCGGATCGCCGGCGTCCAGGCCGGCGCCGTCGACGAGCGGCAGCCATTCCCCCCACGCCGCCGCCGTCGGCCCCCGGCCGGGCTCGGGGCGGCGGGCGGCGGCCAGCAGCGGCCGGAAGTGCGCGATCCGGGCCGCCATCTCCGCCACCCCGGGCCCCGTCCGCGGGGCGCCCCGCCCTTCGAGCCCGCTGTTGACCACCAGGTGCAGCCCCGGGCGGAGGGCCCGCTCGGTGAGCTGCTCGCCGTCCCAGCTCCAGATGCGAACCGCGTCGGGCTCGGCGCCCAGCAGGTGGAACGGGTCGTACCGCTTGGTCTCGAGGTCGCCGAGGCCGCCGTCGGCGGCCAGCCGCAGGGGCAGTTCACCGCGGGAGGCGCGGATCCCCTCCGGGGCGAGCGGACCGTGCCCGTTGAGGACGCACGCGGCGCGCGGGACGGCCGGGTGTACGGCCAGCCAGGTGCCGCCCGCGAGCAGATCACGTCCGCCGATCAGCGAGGGCCGGTCGGCCCAGTGCCGGCCGGGGGGTTCCCAGGGACGCGACGCGAACTCGTCGCGCACACCGACGAGCAGCACCGGGAACCGAGAACCTGGCTCAAAACTCACCACAGCCGTGCACATGCCGGTATTTCAGCACCCCAACCTGAAAATCGTTACACCGGGGGCCAGGGGACGGCGGGCCAGTCCTCGGGCGGATAAGGGTGGATGCGGTGCTTGAGCATCAGCTCGACCCGGCGCCGGGTGGCGTCCACCTCGGCCTCGGTCAGCAGCGTGGCCAGCCGCCGGCGGAACGCCGGAGTGTCCATCTCGCCGAGCAGCCGGCGCAGCGCCTGGACCGAGTCGTCGAGCAGGCGCTTGCCGCGCCACTGCCACAGCACGGTGCGCAGCTTGTACTCCACCGAGAAGCTGACCCCGTGGTCGCAGCCGTACACGTGCCCCGGCTCGTCCACCTCGCCGGGTGGCAGCAGATGACCGATCTTGCGGTCGGCGTTGTTGATGACGGCGTCGAAGACCGCCATCCGCCGGATGGCGGGATCGTCGCTGCGCGACAGGGCGACCAGGTCGATCTCCTCGTCCGGTTCCACCCAGAGCTGCACCATGCCGGGGCCGTAGGGCCCGTCACGGTGCACGGTGGGGGGCACGATCCGCCAGCCCATCGCCTCAGAGATGGCGTAGGCGGCCACCTCGCGGCCGGCCAGGGTGCCGTCGGGGAAGTCCCAGAGCGGCCGCTCACCGGCCACCGGCTTGTAGACGCAGGTGCCGGACAGGCCCTGCCACTCGATCGAGCAGTAGAGCGTGGCGTTGGAGGCGGCGACCAGTCGTCCTTCGACGTTGATCCGCCCGTTCCTCAGCAATGTCTCGGCAGTCTCGGCGTCGGAGGGGTCGACCGAGCCGTCGCCTCGCCGTCCGGCGGAGGACGAACGGTCCCGGGAGGGCTGGCTCATGCGCTCATTATCCCCGGGGTCATCCAAGGTGACCGTTCTGCCGGGGGCAGACATGGCCCTCGGCGTCCAGTGGCAGGCTGCACAGCGGGCACGGCGGACGGCCCGCGGCGACGACCTTGAGCGCCCGGTCGGCGAACGCGCGGGCCTGGGCGGCGGTGATCCGGACGCGGAGCACGGCGATGGCGGGGTCCTCGTCCCCCACCTCGACCTCGTCCTCCTCGCTGACCTCCTGCGCCTCGATGACGATCCGCTCGTCCTCGGGATCCCAGGCGAGGGCCATCGTGCCGACCCGGAACTCCTCCTCGACCGGCTGCTCGAGCGGTCCGCCGTCCTGCAGGTCGACGGGGGCGAGGGCTGGCACGGACGCGTCGCCGCTGCGGCGCAACACTTCGTCCAGCAGTTCCTCGAGCCGCTCGGCCAGCAGCGTGACCTGGAACTTCTCCAGGCCCACGCTGGTGATCCGGCGGCCCGCGCGGGCCTGCAGGAAGAACGCGCGCTCGCCCGGCTGCCCAACGGCGCCGACGACGAACCTGTCCGGCATGTCATAGGAGATGACCGGCATAGAGATGACCCTACGCCCCGCCGCCGACCGCTGCGTCACTGTCTCGGCCCGTGCCGCCGGCGCCGTCCCCGCCATCGTCGCGGTCCCCGGCTCCGGCACCGTCCGAGCCGGGCTTGGGCAGCAGGGCCGTGACGTCCCCGCCGGTGTCGTTGAGCCGTACCACGAAGGGGCGCAGCGAAGTGTAGCTCAGCACGGTGAGCGAGGCCGGATCGGCATGGATCCGCTGGAACTGATCAAGGTGCAGGCCGAGGGCGTCGGCGACGACGGCCTTGATGATGTCGCCGTGGCTGCAGACCAGATAGGTCGCGTCCGGGCCCAGCCGCTCGTTCCACTCCCGTACCGCGGTCACCGCCCGGTGCTGGGCCCCGGCGAGGGTCTCGCCCTCCTCGCCGGGGAAACGCACCGCGCTCGGGTGCGCCTGGACCACCGGCCAGAGCGGGTCCTTGGCCAGCTCGGCAAGAGGCCGTCCGGTCCAGTCGCCGTAGTGCACCTCGCCGAAGCGCTCGTCGATGTCCAATTTCGCCGGGACCGCCGTGCCCGCCGCGCGGGCGGCCGTCGCGACGACCTCGGCGGTCTCCAGGCACCGGTCGAGCGGGCTGGAGACGATGGCGTCCAGCGGGACGGTGGCGAGCCGCGCGGCCAGCGCCCGCGCCTGCGCCTGTCCCCGCTCGTCCAGGGACAGCTCGGGGGTCCAGCCGGCCAGCACCGGACCGGTCAGCCTGGTCAGCCCATGCCGGACGAGCAGAAGCGTAGTCACGATCTGCACTCTACGAGATGGTGGGATTAACCCTTCCCTTACCCAAGGAAAAGCAATCGTGGTGGAAAATGGTGCCTCATGATTGTCGACTGCGCCATCTACCGTTCGGGCCAGCGCCTGAACGTCGACGGGGACATCAGCGACGCCCTCGACGCGGCGCGCGAGCACGGCGATTGTTTCCTGTGGATCGGACTGCACGAACCGACGCAGGAGGAGTTCGACCTGGTCAGGGAGGAGCTCAAGCTCCACCCCCTGGCCGTCGAGGACGCCGTCAACGCCCACCAGCGGCCCAAGCTGGAGCGCTACGGCGACTCGGTCTTCATCGTGCTCAAGACGGCCCACTACATCGACGCCAGCTCCGATGTCGAGATCGGCGAGATCATGCTGTTCGTCGGCGCCGACTTCGTCATCGTCGTCAGGCACGGGCAGGGCAGCCCGCTCGCCCCGGTGCGCCAGCGGCTCGAGCAGGACCCGGAACTGCTCGCCGCCGGCCCCTCGGCGGTCCTGTACGCCGTGTGCGACCAGGTCGTCGACGCCTACGGTGTCGTGTCGCACGAGATCGAGGCCGACATCATCGAGCTGGAGAAGCGCGTGTTCTCGGCGCGGCGTGGTGACGTCACCGAGGACATCTACACGCTCAAGCGCGAGGTGCTGGAGTTCCGTACCGCCGAGGACCCGCTCATCCCAGTGCTGCAGGACATCGTCAAGGGCCGCGTGGACGTCTGCACGAAGACGCTGGAGGAGTTCCGGGACGTGCTCGACCACCTGCTGCGGGTCGATCAGGCCGTGGACGCCACCAACGAGCTGCTCACCAACGTCCTGAACGCGCACCTCGCCCTGGTCGGGATGCAGCAGAACGAGGACATGCGCAAGATCTCGTCCTGGGCGGCGATCCTGGCCATCCCCACGATGATCGCCGGCATCTACGGGATGAACTTCAAGCACATGCCCGAGCTGAGCACGACCTGGGGTTATCCGGCGGCCCTGACCGTCATCATCAGCGCCTGCGTGCTGTTGTACCGGCGGTTCAAGAAGAGCGGCTGGCTCTAGCCACCGCCCGCGGCCGCGGCGGAATCGAAGTCCGCGGGCGCGGGCAGGGGTGCGAGCAGGACGGCCCACAGATGGGACTCGGTCCCCGCGGCCTCCATCCGCCGGCGCATCCGCTCAACGGTGCCCTTCGTCGGCAGCGCCAGGGCGATGAGCAGCGGGTAGCCGAGCACGAACCCGACGGCGAACGGCATCTCGCTGTGGCCGATCACCGCCAGCGCCAGGCCCAGCAGGATCACCGCGTCGCTGAGCGCGAACCGCAGGAACAGCGCCTGCCGGAACACCACCGCGGCGAGTTCCGCGGTCCGCCGCGGATCCGCCTCCCGGTCCGGCGCCAACGGCAGCGCCCGGGGGGCCCTGAGTCCGACGACCAGGGCTACCAGGAACGCCAGGACCAGCGGGAGGAACACCCATCCGGGCAGGTCCCCGAACCTGCTCTTGCCGTCCCGGACGACGAACGGGACGATCGCCGAGATCGCCAGCGGCGCGATCACCAGGGTGAGCATGGTCGCCCGCAGCTGGCGCAGCATGGTTCGCGGGCCCGAGCGCAGCGAGGCCAGGTACCCCTGGTCGGCCTCGGGCCCGACGCCGAGGAGCGGCTCCACGAACGGCCGGTCCCGCCCGGCGGAACCCGGCGGGTGCTGGGGAGACTGCGCAGACGCCATGGTGGAGTACGTTACTGCGGTATCGGTCGAACCGGACAGAGGCCGGTGCGTGTCGGCCGGCCGGTCACCGTCAGCCGCCCGTCGCCTGGATGGCGCCGGCGGCGAGCAGTCCGAGCAGGATCCCGCCGATCGCGACCCGGTAGTAGACGAACAGCAGAGTCGAGTGCTTGACCAGGTACTTGAGCAGCCAAGCGATCGAGGCGTAGCCCACTACGAAGGACACGACGGTGGCGATGACCGTGCCGGTGATGTCGAGATTGCCATCCCCCGCCTTGCGCAGCTCGAACAGCCCGGACAGCACCACCGCCGGGATCGACAGCAGGAAGGAGTAGCGGGCCGCCGCCTCCCGGGTGTATCCGAGGAACAGTCCGCCGGTGATCGTGGAACCCGAGCGGGAGGACCCCGGGATGAGGGCCAGCGCCTGGAAACCGCCGATGATGAGGCCGTCGCGCAGGTTCAGGTCGGAGACCTGGCGTTCCTGCCGCCCGGCCCATTCCGCCACCATCAGCAGCAGTCCCATGATGATGAGCATCGAGGCGTTCAGCCACAGGTTGCGGGCCGGTTTCTCGATGAAGTTCTTGAAGACCAGGCCCAGCACGCTGACCGGCGCGGTGCCCCAGATGATGTACCAGCCCATCCGGGCGTCCAGGTGCCCGCGCAGTTCCTTCTTCCACAGGCTCTGCGTCCACGTCACCGTGATCCGGTAGATGTCCTTCCAGAAGTAGATCAGCACCGCCGCCATCGTGCCGAGCTGGATGATCGCCGTGAACGCCGCCCCCGGGTCACGCTGCCAGCTCTTGACGCCGAGGTCGTGGGCGACGCTCGGCACGATGAGCAGATGGGCCGAACTGGAGATCGGCAGGAACTCCGTGAGTCCCTGGACAATGCCGAGCACAGTGGCTTCCACGACGTTCACAAGCGGTGTTTCCCCTCACGCGGGTAGAGCTGCCCAGAGCTGATGGTGATCCCCAACGCGGCAGCCTAGTGCCCAGGCACCGCACGTTCGCGCCCTTCCAGTGAACATACTTCTACAACTCTGTCGAATGAGCTGCCTTACCATACCCGCGAGCGGAGACCCACCGCGCCGACGCGGCGTTTCTCCGATCGGGCACGGTAATCTCCCCGCCTATGAAGCAGCGCCACCTTGGGCGGAGTGGGCTCACGGTGTCACGCCTGGGCCTGGGCACCATGACGTGGGGCCAGGACACCGGTGCCGACGAGGCGACGGCACAGCTGACCGCGTTCGTCGACGCGGGCGGCACCCTCGTCGACACCGCCGACGTCTACTGCGAGGGCGACAGCGAGCGTCTTCTCGGCCATCTCCTGCGCGAGGTGGTGCACCGCGACGACCTCGTCATCGCCACCAAGTCCGCCATCACCCCGGACGGCCGGTACGACGCGTCCCGCCGCCACCTGCTGAGCTCGCTCGACGCCTCGCTGGACCGGCTCGGGGTCGATCACGTGGATCTGTGGCAGCTGCACACCTATGATCCGGCGACCCCGCTGGAGGAGACGCTGACCGCGGTGGACGAGGCGGTCCGCTCCGGCCGCTCCCGCTACGCCGGAGTGGCCAACTACGCGGCATGGCAGCTTGCCACCGCCACCACCTGGCAGCGATCCTGGCCTGGCCGCACCCCGATCGTGTCGGCCCAGCTGGAGTACTCCCTGCTGAGCCGTGACATCGAGCGGGAGGTGGTGCCCGCCGCGCTGGACGCCGGGGTGGGCCTGCTGCCGTGGTCCCCGCTCGGCCGCGGCGTGCTCACCGGGAAGTACCGCACCGGCATCCCCGCCGACTCCCGCGGCGCCACCCCGCACCTGGCCGAGTTCGTGCGCCCCTACCTGGGCGAGCAGAGCCGGCGGATCGTGGAGTCGGTGACCACGGCCGCGGAGGGACTCGGCGTCTCACCGCTGGCGGTCGCGCTCAGCTGGGTACGGGACCAGCCCGGTGTGGTGGCTCCCATCGTGGGCGCCCGTACCTCTGGACAGCTCCTGGCCATACTCCAGGCCGAGGACCTCATCTTGCCGCAGGAGATCCGTGACGCCCTCGATGACGTATCCGACATCTGACCTGGCCCCGCTCACCGCGCTGCTGACCGCGGCGGGGGTGCCCGAGGCGTACGTGGCGCCCGCCGCGGCCGCGCTCGGCGACCGCGCCACCGACGTGCTGCGGTCGGATCCGTGGCAGCTGCTCCTCGTTCCGGGGGTCGGCCCCCGGCAGGCCGACCACTTCGCCCGGCGGCTGCTCGGGGACGGGGCCGATCCGGCGGACCCCCGGCGCGGCGCCGCCCTGGTGACGCACCTCATGTTGCGCGCGGCCCGGGACGGCGACACCTCGGTGCCCGTGCCGCAGGTGGTCGCGGCGCTGACCGAGCTGAAGGTCGCCGATCCGGTACGGGCCGTGATGAACGCTTTGGACGAGGCACGGGTCATGGGGTTCGCGGTCGAGCCGGAGGAGCCGGACGACCTCGACGACGACCTGCCCGAAGCCGAGGAGTTCCTCGCCCTCGAGCGGTACGCGACGGCCGAGGAGGCGGTCGCCGAGGGCATCATGCGGCTGACCGCCACCGCGGAGCCTTTCCCGCCCGACGGCCAGGAGGAATCCCCCGCGACGGCGATGGCGTTCCGCCATGGAGTGAGCGTGATCTCCGGCCTCGGCTTCGAGTCCGCCGCCCGCGCGCTGTGCGCCGCCGCCGGCGGCCTGCGGGTGGCCGTCGTCACCGCCACGGACCGGTCCGCGGCCGACCTGGCCCCGCTCGTCCCCGGGGGCGTCGTGCTGTCGCTGCACCGTTTGCTGGAGGCGCACGAGGCGCCGGGCGGGATCGCCTTCGCCCGCGGTGAGCAACGGCCACTGGACGCGCAGCTCGTGGTGGTCATGGAGGCGCCGGCACTCGACCTGGAGCTCGGGGCGGCACTGGTGGAGGCGTGTGCGGACGGCACCCATCTGGTGCTGGCGGGCGACCCCGCGGGGTTGCCGCCCGCGGCCGCCGGGCAGGTCTTCTCCGACGTGGCGGCCTCCGGCACGGTGCCGGTCACCCGGGCATCGGATCCCGGTGCGCCGTCCGGGCCGATCGGCGCGCTGACCGCGGCCGTACGCCTCGGTGAGCTGCCCCCGGTCGACGCGCCGGACCGGGAGGTCGTGGTCGTGCCCGCCGCTGACCCGCGCGAGGCGGTGCACCGAACGGCGCAGCTCGTCGCCGACTCGATCCCGGGGGCGCTCGGGGTGCCGGCCGGCGACATCCAGGTGGTCACTCCCGCACAACGGGGCGACGCGGGCGCCATCGCCGTCAACGCCGCGCTGAAGGCGCGGCTGAACCCCGGCCCGGGCGCGTACGGGGGCTTCGACATCGGGGACCGGGTCGTGGTCACGGCGGCGCTGCCGGACGCTCCCGCAGGAGAGACCGGGACCGTCACCGGCGCGGGCGAGGCCGGGCTGGAGGTCACCTTCACCGCCGGCCCATCGGCGGTGCCCGCCGCCCTGGTGCCCCGGCTACGGCACGGCTGGGCGATCACGGTCCAGACGTCCCAGGGGACACGCTGGCCCGCCGTCGTCGCCGTGCTGCCCGCCGAGGCGGGCCCGCTGCTGTCGCGCGCCCTGGTGCTCACCGCGGTGAGCCGTGCCCGGCGTCATGTGTCGGTGGTGCACGCGGCCGGTCCCGCGCTGGCCCACGCCGTCCGCGAGGTCCACTCCGCGCCCCGGCGGACCCGCCTCACCGGGTTGCTGCAGGGGCGGTAGCGGCCCATCGAGGGGAAAGATGTCCGGAGAGACGCCGGTTTCTGGCGGATCTGGCGAGCAGCGCGTGACTTTTGATCTCCATATGCGTTAGACAGGGTGTCCAACGCATACACAGGGGAGTGAGATGCCCGACCAGCGACGCTTTCGGCGCCTCGGAGTCACCTCGGCGGCGGTAACGGTGGGCGCCTTCGCGATTCTCATCGGGGGTGCGAGTTCCGCGGACGCCGCCACCACGTGCGCCAAGGGCCACGACCCGGCCACCACGGTCAAGAGCATCCAGTGCCAGCTCAAGGAGACGGGCCAGGCCATCCAGAAAGTGATCGACAAGATCACCCACAAGACTCCCCCGCCGGTCAAGACACCCGCCAAGAAGCCGGCCGTCAAGATGAAGCCGGCGAAGAACACCGTCAAGCAGCCGCAAGCCCCGGCGGTCCCCCAGGTCGCGGCGGGCGGCGGGGCCGGGACGACACCGCTGAGCAACCCGGGCTCGGTGCGGCCCTACACCCCGCAGGGCACGACCCCGCAGCTCCCCGGCCTGCTGCCCGAGCAGCCGCAGGTGGCCGACCAGCAGCCGGCCGTCCCGATCGCCGAGACGCATCTGGTGGCCCCGGTGGCCCAGACCGAGCAGCAGCCACAGGCGTCGCCGCTATGGACCGGCGGGGCGGCGGGCATGGCGGGCGTCGTGGGGGCGATCAACCTGGGCCTGGCCGGCCGGCGCAGGCGAGTCCACGCCAGGTGAGCACCAGGTGAGGACCGGGGTGAGCCCGGGCTGAGCAAGGTGAGAAGGCCCGGACCTGGGAAGGCCGGGCCCACCCGCTCACCGCGGGCTCGTCAGGGGCAGGGCGCTCAGGCCCCCATCGCGTGAACTCCACCGTCCACGTGCACGATCTCCCCGGTGGTCGCCGGGAACCAGTCCGACAGCAGCGCCGCGCACGCACGCGCGGTGGGCCCCGCGTCGGAGGTGTCCCAGCCGAGCGGGGCGCGCTGCGGCCACTCGTTCGACAGGGCGTCCACGCCGGGGATGCTCTTGGCCGCCATGGTGCTCAGCGGGCCGGCCGCGACCAGGTTGACCCGGACCCCGTGCGGACCGAGATAACGGGCCAGGTAACGGGAGCAGGACTCCAGCCCGGCCTTGGCCACCCCCATCCAGTCGTAGATCGGCCAGGACACGGTGGCGTCGAAGGTGAGGCCGACCACCGAGCCGCCCTCCTTCATCAGCGGCAGGCACGCCACCGTGAGGGACTTCAGCGAGTACGTGGAGATCTGCACCGCCGTGGCGACGTCCTCCCAGGAGGTCTCCAGGAAGTTGCCGCCCATCGCGCTCTGCGGCGCGAACCCGATCGAGTGCACGACGCCGTCGAGACCGTTGACATGCTCACGCACCCGGTCCGACAGCGAGGCCAGCTGCTCGGTGTCGGTCACGTCGAGCTCCAGGACCGGGGGCGGAGCGCCCTCCAGGCCGGAGGGCAGCCGCTTGGCGATGCGCTCCACCAGGCTCATCCGGCCGAAGCCGGTCAGCACGATCTGCGCACCCTCCTGCTGGGCCATCTTCGCCACGTGGAATCCGATCGAGGAGTCCGTCAGGACTCCGGTGATCAGGATCCGCTTTCCTTCGAGAATTCCCATACCCTGCTCCACTATCGTGCGGCTGCGCCGCGAAGGTCCTGTCCGCGCCCCGGACGATCAGGGGCGCTCCGCACGTTCGGCGGATCCGTCCTGTTCAGTGCCCCATGCCGAGGCCGCCGTCGACCGGGATCACCGCTCCTGTGATGTAGGCGGCATCGTCGCTCGCCAGGAACCGTACGACCTTGGCGATCTCCTCGGGGGCAGCGACGCGGCCGAGCGGGATGGCGTTCTTGATCGCGGCCTGCTGTTTGTCGTCGAGCGCGGCGGTCATGTCGGTGTCGACGAAGCCCGGAGCGACCACGTTGGTGGTGATGTTGCGGGAGCCGAGCTCACGGGCGAGGGAACGGGCGAGCCCGACCATGCCGGCCTTGGAGGCGGCGTAGTTCGCCTGGCCGCCGGAGCCGAGCAGCCCCACCACCGAGGAGATGAGGATGATCCGGCCCTTGCGCTTGCGCATCATGCCCTTGACGGCCCGCTTGGAGACCCGGAAGGCACCGGTCAGGTTGGTGTCGATCACCGAGCTGAAGGCGTCCTCGCTCATCAGCGCCAGCAGGTTGTCCTTGGTCACCCCGGCGTTGGCCACCACGACCTCGACCGGGCCGTGCTCCGCCTCGATCTTGCCGAAGGCCGCGTCGACGTCCTCCCAGCTGGTGACGTCGCACTTCACGCCGAACAGTCCCTCGGGCGGCTCTCCGGATCTATAGGTGACGGCCACCGCGTCACCGGCCGCGGCCAGCTCCCGGGCGATGGCCAAGCCGATCCCCCGGTTACCACCGGTCACAAGGACTGAGCGAGTCATCCGCAAACCTCCGTAACGTACATCACCACCAGCGACCGAGCGTAGCGGTCCACCCCCTGGAAGGAGATGTCGCCCGCCGACAAGTTCCGGCGCCCCGGCTTGTCAGCGTCACGCTGGTGCGGCCCCCCGTGACATCCGGCGCCCCGGCGCCGCGCCCCGCGCGCAACGCCGCCGGGCACGGTAAGTTGCGCAGGTGCATGAGATCGATCCGGCCTTCACCGCCCTGCCGTTGCGGGCGCTCGCCGACGCCGCATTGGCCCGGGCCCAGGAGCTGGGCGCCGAGCATGTGGACTTCCGGCTGGAACGCATCCGCAGTCAGACCCTCCGGCTCAAGGACGCCGCCCTCGAGACCGCGCTGGACGCCGACGAGGTCGGCCTGGCAGTGCGGGTCATCAAGGACGGCACCTGGGGCTTCGCCTCCGGCATCGACTTGACCACCGAGTCGGCGGCCGCGGCGGCCGAGCGGGCGGTCACGGTCGCGCAGGTGTCGCGGGCCGTCAACCGGGAGCCGATAGAGCTGGCCGCCGAGCCGGTGCACGGCGAGCGGACCTGGGTCTCCGCCTACGAGGTGGACCCCTTCAACGTCCCGGCCGCCGACAAGGTGGCGCTGCTCGCCGAGTGGAGCCGCCGGCTGCTGACCGGCGGGGTGGACCACGTGGATGCCACGCTCCTCCAGGTGAAGGAGAACAAGTTCTACGCGGACGCGGCGGGCACCGTCACCACCCAGCAGCGGGTCCGGGTGCATCCGGTGCTCACCGCCGTCGGGATAGCCGACGGCGGCTTCGACACCATGCGCACCCTGGCGCCGCCGGTGGGGCGCGGGTACGAGTACCTCACCGGCACCGGCTGGGACTTCGGCCACGAGCTGGCCCGGATCCCGGAGCTGCTGGCCGAGAAGCTCGCCGCCCCGTCGGTCGAGGCGGGGTCGTACGACGTCGTGATCGACCCGTCCAACCTGTGGCTGACCATCCATGAGTCGATCGGGCACGCCACCGAGCTGGACCGGGCCCTCGGCTATGAGGCCGCCTACGCCGGAACCTCCTTCGCGACGCCCGACAAGCTGGGCAACCTGCAGTACGGCTCGAAGGTGCTCAACATCACCGGTGACCGCACCGCCGCGCACGGGCTGTCCACGATCGGCTACGACGACGAGGGCGTCGAGGCCCAGCGGTGGGACATCGTCAAGGACGGCCTGTTCGTCGGCTATCAGCTGGACCGGCGGATCGCCCGTCTGACCGGGCAGTCCCGCTCCAACGGCTGCGCGTTCGCCGACTCCCCGGGCAACATGCCCCTGCAGCGGATGGCGAACGTGTCGCTGCAACCGGCCGCCGGCGGCCCCTCCACCGAGGAGCTGATCTCCGGAGTGGAGCGCGGAATCTACATCGAGGGCGACAAGAGCTGGTCGATCGACATGCAGCGCTACAACTTCCAGTTCACCGGCCAGCGCTTCTTCAGTATCGAGAACGGGCGGCTGGCGGGCCAGCTGCGCGACGTGGCCTACCAGGCCACCACCACCGACTTCTGGAACTCGATGGAGGCGGTGGGCGGCCCGCAGACCTATGTTCTGGGCGGCGCGTTCAACTGCGGCAAGGGCCAGCCCGGCCAGGTCGCCCCGGTCAGCCACGGCAGCCCGTCCGCGCTGTTCCGCGGCGTCAACATCCTCAACGCACTGCAGGAGGGCGGCCAGTGACCCCTCAGGAGTCCATCGAGCGGGCCCTGGAGCTCTCCAAGGCCGACGACTGCATCGTCATCGCCGACGAGGCCAGCGGCGCCAACCTGCGCTGGGCCGGCAACACCCTGACCACCAACGGAGTCAACCGGTCCCGGCGGCTCACGGTCATCGCCCTGCGGAAGAAGGGCGATGGGGTCTCGGCCGGGGTCGTCTCACGCGCCGGAGTGACACCGGACGGGATCGAGGATGTCGTCCGGGCCGCGGAGCAGGTCGCGGCCGGCAACGAACCGGCCGAGGACGCCGCTCCGCTCATCGACTCGGCGGGCGCCTGCGCGGGCTGGGACGACGAGCCCGCCGAAACCGCCATCGGCGTCTTCGAGGGCTTCGCCCCGGCGCTGGGCCACGCGTTCGACGCGGCCGCGGCCGGGGGGCGCAAGCTTTACGGCTTCGCCCACCACGAGATGACCTCCACCTTCGTGGGCACCTCGACGGGGCTGCGGCTGCGGCACGACCAGCCCACCGGAAAGGTCGAGCTCAACGCCAAGACCGGCGACCTGACCGGTTCGGCATGGACCGGGGTGAACACCCAGGACTTCCGCGAGGTCGACGTGGCGGGCATGACCGCCGAACTGGACCGCCGGCTCGACTGGGGCAGTCGCCGGATCGACCTTCCCGCGGGCCGGTACGAGACGCTGCTGCCGCCGAGCGCGGTCGCCGACCTCATGACCTACCTCTACTGGTCGGCGGGGGCGCGGGACGCGCACGACGGCCGTACGGTCTTCAGCAGGCCCGGTGGGGGCACCCGGGTCGGGGAGCGGCTCGCGGACGTCCCGGTCCGGTTGTGGAGCGACCCGCGCGCGCCCGGCCTGGAGTGTGCGCCGTTCGTGATCGCGCACGCCTCCGGCGGGGACTCCTCGGTCTTCGACAACGGCCTCGCGCTGCGGCCCACCGACTGGATCGCCGAGGGCAGGCTGTCCTCGCTGATCCAGACCCGGCACTCGGCCCGGCTGACCGGGCTGCCGCTGACGCCCGGCATCGACAACCTGCTCATGGCGGGTCCCGAGGGCAGTTACGCCTCGCTCGACGAGATGGTCGCCCGCACCGGGCGCGGACTACTGCTGACCTGCCTGTGGTACATCCGCGAGGTGGACCCGCAGAGCCTGCTGCTCACCGGCCTCACCCGCGACGGGGTCTATCTCGTCGAGGACGGCGAGGTCGTGGGCCAGGTCAACAACTTCCGGTTCAACGAGAGCCCGGTGGGCCTGCTGCAGCGGCTGGCGGAGGTCGGTGCGTCGGTGCAGACACTCCCGCGGGAGTGGTCGGACTACTTCACCCGCACGGCCATGCCGCCGATCCGGGTGAACGACTTCAACATGTCGACGGTCAGCCAGGCCTCCTGAGTCAGGCCGCCGAGCGGATCACCACGCCGGAGCGGCTGCAGGTGACGCTCTTGGGCGCCGTCGTCTTGCTGTGGCACGTCCAGCCGCTGAAGGCCGCGGTGCCCTTCGGCGTCTTCTTGGTGGCGTAGATCGTGAAGACCTTCGCGACATGCGCGCACGTGGTGTGGCCGGAGACGACGGTGGCGGCGCCGCACTTGGCCCCCGGGCCGACCGTGGGACCGGTCTTCACCGGAGCGGCCTTGCCTGTCTTGCGCGGCTTGGCGGTCGATTGCGGGGTGGTGGTGCCGGTCTGCGTCGCGGAGTCGGTGGGAGCCACCGATTGCGGCGCCGCGGTGCTCGACCCGCCCCCGCCACATCCCGTCAGCAGCACCGCACCCGCGGCCAGGCTCAGCACCAGTCCGTGCTTTCTCATCCATCTCCCCTGTCTTGCGGCCGGTTCGGACCGACATTTCCGGCGGTCCAGGTTCGGCAGTGAAGCATGGGGAAGGTGAGTGCCGGGTTAAGGTCGCGATCGGACAGAGTAAGGACGCAGGCGGGTCAAGACCGGGTGAGTGTCCGGTTCCGGCCGCCGGTGATTCCGGCCGGGCTCACTGCGTGTCCTCGAGCCGGAAGCCGACCTTCATGCCGACCTGGAAGTGGGCGACCTCACCGTCGACGACCTGACCGCGCACCTCGATGACCTCGAACCAGTCGAGATGGCGAAGCGTCTGTCCCGCCCTGCGGACTCCGCTGCGGATGGCCGCTTCGACCCCGTCGGGCGACGTGCCGACGATCTCCGTCACCCGATAGGTGCGCTCGGACATTGGGGGTACCTCCTGATGTCGAATCCCATTGATGTGGGGCTACCGTGGAACGGTGAGGTTCATTCCCCGCCGCAAGGCGGCAGATGTCTACACGGTCACCGAAGCTCACCGGCCTCTGTCTGAGGACATCCGTTACCGCCAGCGGCGGTACCTGCTGTCGATGGGGATCCGCACGGTGTGCATCCTGGTCGCCGTGTTCCTGGCCGGCCATGTACCCCTCTGGGTACTGATGATCCCACTTGCCGGCGCGATCGTGCTCCCTTATGTGAGCGTGGTCTTCGCCAACGGCGGCCGGGAGCCCGAGAAGACCCACGCCCTGGGCGCCGGAACGTGGGAGGAGACGGCCCGGAAGCAGATTTCCGGCCATGGTCCGCAAATCCGGTCGTGACTTTCCCTTGACTAACTATGGGGGGTTTCGGTGTACGATTTGTACCGGCGCTCCGGTCCCCCGTCGGGGCGCCCGTGCCGGTGTTCCGGGCCCCCGTCGGAACACCGATGATGCGACGCCGGGTGGATTGCCCCCGTATCCACCCGGCGTCGCTTTCAACTTTTCAACACATATCCAGACGCTGGTCGTCCAGCCGTCCGATCGTCGCCGCCGGATTCGTGGTCATGCGGCCGCAGTCCCCGGCGTTGACGTTCACAGGGGAAAATCATGACCCGATCTGAGAGCCTTCTCGTCTCAGCGGGAAGGCGGAGACACCAGCCCTCCGGTCAGCCGCCCGCCGGGGTGCCGTGGTCCTGCCGCCGCCGGGAGCGTGCCCGCCCGTTGCTGGTGGCCACCACTTCCAGCCCGGCGAGAATGAGCAGCACGCCGGGGATCGCCGTCCACGACGGCACCTGCCCGAGCCACAGCGCGGCGATCAGCGCAGCCACCGGAACCTCCAGCAGGATGGCCGCGGACACCACCGTCGCGCTCGTGGTCTTCAGCAACCGGTTGAACAACGTGTGACCGAGCAACTGTGCCGTCGCCGTGAGCGCCAGGATCTTGACCCATGCGTCGCCGGACAGCCCGGTCAGGTGCTGCCCGGTGGCGAGCGCGGCGAGCCCGAGCACCAGGGCCGCGGTGCCGTAGCAGATCACCGCGTAGGGGGTGAGGGAGACGGTCTGGCGCACCCTGGCGCCGAAGGTCATGTAGACCGCGGCGAGCGCGCCCGCCAGCAGGGCGACCAGGTCCCCGGTGAACGCGCGGCCCGACACGTGCAGATCCGCACTGGACAGGGCCACGACGCCCGCCGTGGCGATCACGATGCCGGCCCAGGCACGCCGGGAGACCCGTTCACCCCGCGCTCTGGCCATGAACGCCGCGAAGATCGGCTGTGCGGCGGCGAAGGCCGTCGCCGAGGCCACCGAGGTCATCGACAGGCTTGACGTCCAGCCGGCGAAGTGCGCGCCCAGGGCGAGCCCCGCCGCCAGCGCCGCCACCCATTCGGCCCGGCGCAGCGAGCGGAACTCGCCCAGGTGCCGCCAGAACGCGAAGGGTGCCAGCGCCCCGGCGCCGATCACGTTGCGCCAGAACGCGATCGCCAGTGCCGGGGCGGCGGTGGCTGCGATCAGCGGGCCGGAGGCGCCGACCGCACAGAGCGCGATCGCGAGGACCACGAGATCCGGGGTGGACGGCCGGTGGATCGCCGAGACCCGCGGCGGCTCGACAGCAGGGGGCGGTATAGGGGTCCGGGCTGTCAGGAGTGCTCCCTGCGCATGGTCATGACAAGATTCCGCCAGCAGCCTAACCGGACCCGCTCGTGGCGCGGATCGCCGCCCCCCGGCCCCCGGAGCCGTCAGGAGGTGTCCTCCCGCCGCTCCTTCCGGGTCTTGAAGGGGCGGAAGCCGCGCCGCCGGTAGTTGGGCAGCGCGTTGGGGTGGTCGACGTCCGAGGTGTGCAGCCATACCCGGCGCACCGGCTCGGCGTCGAGCGGCTCGACCGCCCATGCCTGCCGGACGGTCAGGGTGAGCGCGTGCCCGCCCAGTCCCCCGCCGACGAACTCCGGCAGCAGCCCGAACGTGGTGATCTCCACTTGGCCGCCGGGCTGCGGCTCGAAGTCGGTCATCCCGGCGATCTCTGAGCCGTACCGGATGAGCCAGTACTGGCGAAGGGGGTGGGCGAGCCACTGCGCCCATTCCTCCTGCGACCGTGAGGCGCTCCGCCAGCCGTACGGAGCTCCGATCCTGGCCTGCGTCGCCGCGATCAGCGGAGAGGTGCGGTCGATCCGATCCAGGGTGACCTCGGGTACCGGCTGCGCGGGGTTCAGCTCGTCGGGACCGGTCATCTCCAGATAAGTGACGATCTGTTCCATGGAGCTGAGGCTAGTGGGAGCGTCCCGGGTCGTAGGCCAGGAGGCGTCCGGCGAATCCGTCGTCGTCGCCCGCCGACCGATAGCGGAGCCGTTCCCCTGGGACGTGGTCGGCGAGGTCCTCCCCCGCGGCGATGCGCACGACGAGGCCGGCGAACCGGTCGGGCTCGGGCAGCACTCCACCGCCGAACTGGCCGTGGCTGTAGGTCTCCTCGGCGGGGAAACCCCCGTCCTTCCGGGAGTAGCCCCAGCCGTGCTCCTCGGTCCAGCCCAGGTCCAGTAGCTCCACGAAGCCCCGTTCGCCGAGCACGAGCGCCTCGAGGGAACCCGTCCTCAGCCCCTCGTCCCCCGCGTCGGCCGCCGCGATCTCCACACCGAACGACTGCAGAGCGGCCTCACAGGCACCGAGGTAGCCCACGTGCTCCCATCGCGACGATCCTCTCATCCGGGGCGGCTCAGATCTCTTTGAGCAGCGTGCTGAGCATCCGCCGGGTGGCGGCGGTGGTCTCGGCCTGCAGGCACAGCTGATCCATGGTGTTCATGTAGTCCTTGACCTGGTCGCGCTTGTCGAGGTACAGGGCGCTGTTGAGCTGCTCGAGGTAGACCACGTCCGGCAGGTCCGGCTCGGGGAACCGCAGGATGGTGAACGGGCCGCCGGCCGCCGCGTGGGCACCGGCGTGGAACGGGACGATCTGGAGGGTGACGCTCGGCAGCGTGGTGATCTCCAGCAGGTGCTTCAGCTGGCCACGGGTCACTGCGGGGCCGCCCGGCGGCCGCCGCAGCGCCGCCTCGTCCAGCACCGCCCACAGCCGCGGACCGCCCGGCTGGGTCAGCAGCTGCCGGCGCCTCATCCGGAGGTCGACGCGGCGGTCGAGCTCTTCGCCGGGCGCGTGCGAGTTCGCGATCATGATGACCGCGCGTGCGTAGTCCTCGGTCTGCATCAGACCGTGCACGAACTGCATCTCGTAGCTGCGGATGACCGAGGCGGCCGCCTCCAGCCCTACGTAGACCTCGAACCAGCTGGGCAGGATGTCGCCGTACTGGTGCCACCAGCCCGGGGTGCTGGCCTGCCGGGCGAGCGACAGGAGCGACTCGCGCTCCTCCTCGCCCGTGATCCCGTAGAGCGTCAGCAGGTCGGCGACGTCGCGCTGTTTGAAGCCGCTTCGCCCCAGCTCGAGCCGGCTGATCTTGGAGTGGGTGGCGCGGATCGCCTCCGCGGCCTCCTCACGGGTGAAGTGCCTAGTCTCGCGGAGCCTGCGCATCTGAGCGCCCAGCATGATCCGCAACGCCGTGGGCCCACCACGGACGGCGTCCGGCATGCCGGTCGCGGACATGCCGTCCTCCGGCGCGTCGGCGATCACCGATGATTGCTCGGGCCGGTCAGGCTCTGCCGCGGTCGACCCGCTCACGTGTCCACTCTCCGGTCTCCACCACGCGGCCGGCCGGGCTCACGCCCTGTGCGCGACCGCACATCCCCACCCCGCCCCGGGCACCGGACGGTCCAGCCCGGTCCCCATGGCGCCCTGTCGTCCCGATAGTGCTGTTGATATCACATTGGGCCCCGGAGCGGTGCCGCCGTGCGATGTGTCCCGCCGCACCGACCGGACAACCTAACGGATCAGATAGTCGAACTCGCCGTCCTTGGCGCCCAGTAGGAACGCGGTGATCTCGGCCGGGGTGTAGATGAGCGCGGGACCGCCGGGATCACGCGAGTTACGGACGGCGACCTCCCCGTCCGGCAGCGCCGCCACCTCCAGGCAGCTTCCGTTCGGGTTGCTGTGACAGCTCTTGCGCCAGACGACCCCCTGCAGCCCGGCGGCGGGCATGCCGTTGTAGAGGTGCGACATTCGCCCCCCTCCCCTCGTGTCAGTGCCGGTTCCGGTGACGGCCCGAAGCCCGTTCACGATAGCGCCTGCACGTGCATTTGCGCTTGCGATCGATTGTTCTTGCATTTGTTTTTTCAAATGTGCTTGCACTTGAAAGCGTGACCGCACAGGATGGTCAGCACGGAACCGGTCAAAGCGAGTCGGTCCTTCACCCCGGGATCGGCACGCGGTCACACCCCATCCGCATCGCTCCGGGCCGCCAGTCTCACCGTTGAGAGTTCCATCCGCAGGCATCGTCGAGCGCCGCGCGGCTCCACGCTCACCACTGGGATCTGACCAGGGGAAGGTCACATGCGGTATCTCAGGGACAGTGATCAGCAGGCGCTCCGGCTCGCCGGCGACCTGGACAAGGCGATCCGGCAGTGGCTCGCACAACGCGGTGTCGACGGCTCCTGGACCATCTCGCCTTACGTGGATCCGGCAGGCCACCCCGCCGTGCTGGTCAAGATGGACGCGCACGCTGCCGGCGCCATGGCGGCCGGCCTGAACGAACTGCACGGCCACGGCGCCCCCCGCGTGCTCCCATGACGGGGCGCGGGAAGCGGATGAGAGCGGACCCGGCGGCTGATCTGGACCTGCTGGCCAGGGCCGTGCGCGAGGCCGGGTTCGAGTGCGTACGGCGCGGCGACGGCGGCCTGCTGCGGGTGCGCGTATGGCACCCGGCCCTGCCGGGCTTCGGGGAGAGCGTCAGCACCGTGCCCGGTCCCGGAGGCATGCAGCCGTGGTTCCGTTGCTCGTCGGGCACGCTGCTCGCGCCCTGCGGCGACCCGGCCGGCGCGGCAGCACACGTCGTCCGGCTGCTGGCGCCCTTCGTTCCGCCTCCCGGCACGGGCGAGGCGATCGGCGCGGGGGAAGCGGTGACGAGCCTGACGCCCGGCGCGGGGGGGCAGGCCGGATCGCCTCCGGCGGCCCGCGGTTTCGCGGGCCGCCGGAGGATGGTCAGTTCCGCGTGATGTGCACGTCGACGACCGCGGACCGTCCCGAGTCGATGGCCTGCAGGCCGCGTCGCAGGGCCGGGATCAGCTCCGCGCGCTCGCGCACCCGCTCGCCGTCGGCGTGGCAGGCACGGGCCACCGCGGCGAAGTCGGGCGGTTGGCTGAACCGCGTTCCCACCGCGTCACCTCGTGCGGCCGAAAGCCCCTCGGGAAAGAGCTCGAAGACCGGGAGCCTGCTCGCCCGGTAGCCGTCGTTGTTCAGCACGACCGCCAGGATCGGCGCGTCCACCTCGGCGGCCAGGCACAGCGCGGCCGTCGGGACGCCGAACATGAAGCTGCCGTCCCCCACCACGGCCACCACCCGGCGACCGGGCGAGGCCAGGCTGACGCCGACCGCGCCGCCGAGCCCCCAGCCCAACCCGGGGCTGCCGGTGCCGTACAGCGTGCCGGGCAGGCTGCGTTCCAGGGCCTGATGGAGCGCGCCGGCGCTGGTGACGGCCTCCTCCACCACGATGTCGTCCTGGCGGAGGAGCGAGTTCAGCGCCTCGACGGCCTCGTGCGCGGTGATGGGCCCCTCGGGCTCGGCGGTGGGAGCGGTGCGGGCCACCGGAGGATGCTCGGGAGTCTCGCCGCCCAGTTCTTCCAGATGCCGCACCAGCTGGCCGAGCGCGGTCGCGCCGTCGGCGGTCACCGCGAGGTCGACCGGGAAGGTCCACAGCGGCATGTCCGTCTTCAGCGGGTCGGCATCGAGGTGGATGATCGTGGCGTCGTCGCCGGGCCGGGTGAACTTCGGAATCCAGGGCACGTCACAGTCGACGACGAGGATCACGTCGGCGTCCCGGACGAGCCGCTGCGCCTCCGCGGCCGACCGTACGCTCATCGGGTGCGACGAGGCGATGTTGACGCAGCCGCTCTCGGCGGTGTCGATGACGCGGATCCCGGCGAGGTCGGCCAGCCGGGTCACGGCGTCGAAGCCCTCCGGGCGCCGCCCGACCTTCGAGGTGACCAGCAGCGGACGCTCGGCCGCGGTCAGCCGTTCGGCGATCCAGCGCACCGTCTCGGCGTCGGCGGCCGGCGGGCGCGCCACCGCGTACCCGCTCGTCCGGCCGAGGTCGCGGGCCGGTGGATCCATCAAGACGTCCCGGGAGACCATGAGGTAGGCCGCGCCCGGCCGGCCACCGGTGGCCACCTGCACCGCGCGGCCGATGGCCCTCGGCAGCATGTCCGCCCGGGTGATCTCCATCACCCACTTGGCGTAACCGCGGACGATCCCCGCCTGGTCGGGCACGTCCTGCTGCCAGTGGATGGTGTGCGACCGGCCTCCCGGGGAGTCCGGGTCCTCCCCGTACGGTGTCTTGCCGGCGATGACGATCACCCCGGCCCGGTCGCGCATCACGTTGTGCATCATGGCGCCGAGGTTCTGGGTGCCCACGTCGACGTGCACGAAGACGCACTGCGGCCGCCGGGTCACCTGCCAGTACCCGTGCGCGGCGGCCAGCGCGACCGACTCGAACGAGCAGATGACGATCCGCGGGATGGTGACCTTGGCCTCGGTGAGCACGGCGGCCGCCTCCTGAAGCGGAGCCGAGTCCGTGCCCGGGTTGAGGAAGAGATGCTCGACCTCGTGCTCGCCGAGCAGCCACAACAGATGCTCGGCGGTCGTCGCCGGCCGGAAGTCGTCCACGCAGTTCTCCTCACACACAACGGTGGCTGTCACTACGTACCGAGATCAAATACCTGAAGCGTAGAAGATGGAC
The DNA here is from genome assembly GCA_025964695.1 of Streptosporangiaceae bacterium. Lineage (GTDB taxonomy): Bacteria > Actinomycetota > Actinomycetes > Streptosporangiales > Streptosporangiaceae > Actinomadura_E. Next base: position 25,147 of record JAOPYK010000295.1, read on the forward strand.
CACCGCACCGCCCCCACGTTGGGACGCTCGCGCGAGATAGCCTGAGGCCGATCCACCGGTACTCACCGCGGTTGCGTCCCGGGTGGACGCATAGCAAGATCTGCACTCGCGGCCGTGCCGAGCCGTCCCCCGACCTTCCGACCGGTGACACGTCGCGGCAGGAGTGTGAACGGTGCCCCCCGACCTCGAGGACGAAGGTGCCAACGGTGCCGCGCATCGGGCACCGGAGCCCGGGAACGCGCGGCCGGCGGTCCGTGCGGTTCACCGGCGACGAGGTGCAGCTCGCGCAGGAGATGGCCGCCCACGCGGCCCGCTGCCTGGACAACGCCCGCTTGTACGGCCGGGAGCGTGCTGCGGCACGGGCGTTGCAGGCCAGCCTGCTTCCCGGGAGGCTCGACGCCGTCCCGCGGGTGGAGATCGCCAGGCAGACCCCGGGCGGTGTCCCATGACCACAGACGTACATGAGCCCATGGACAGCTCCGATTGGTCGTCCGGAGTCGACCCGACCAAGGCCGGTGTGGCCGATTCCAGCCGCTTCTGGTTCCTGGGCGGCGTCGGCGTCAAGAAGGGGCAGGAGTCCTGACGCGGTGCGACCGGGAAGGCTGAACGTGGGAGAACGACGCGCCCGCCTCTGGTCAGTGGGGCTGATCGTGCTGGTCGCGCTCAACCTGCGGCCGGCCATCACGGCCGTGGGACCGCTGCTCACCGACATCCGCACCGGCCTGGGCCTTTCCAGTGCCACCGCCGGGGCCCTGACCACCCTGCCCGTGCTGTGCTTCGGCGCCTTCGGGCTGCTCACCCCGGCACTGCGGCACCGGTTCCGCGGAGAGGTCCTGCTGGTCGCCGGCATGATCCTGCTCACCGCCGGGCTGCTGGTGCGCACCGTGCCGTCGCTCGCCGCGCTGTTCGCCGGCACCCTCGTCGCGGGGATCGCCATCAGCGTCTGCAACGTCACCGTGCCCGCCGTCATCAAGCGCGACCACCCCGGTAACGTCACGTTCGTCACGGCCGTCTACTCCACCGCCCTGACCGTCGGAGCGGCCATCGCGTCCGGCATCGCGGTGCCCATCAAGGACACCGCCGGCGGCGGCTGGCGGCTGCCTCTCGGGCTGCTGGCCATCCCCGCGCTGCTCGCGGGCCTGGCCTGGGTGCCCCGCGCCCGCCGCGGCGGCGGCCGTCCCCCCGCTGAGACGGGCACCCCGCCGCCGCTGTGGCGCGACCGGCTGGCCTGGCAGGTGACCGCGTTCATGGGGCTGCAGTCACTGCTGGCGTACGTCGTCTTCGGCTGGCTCCCGACGATCTGCCAGGACCGGGGCCTGACCGAGGCCCATGCGGGACTCGTCCTGGCGGTCTCCAGCTTCGTGCAGGCCATCGGCTCCCTGATCGTGCCGGCGGTCGACCGGCGGCTGCGCGACCAGCGCCCGCTCGTCGCCGCGGTCGGGGTGCTGACCGTCGCCGGGTTCGCCGGGATCGCCTGGGCGCCCACCGGCCTGATCTGGGTGTCGGCCGTCGTGCTGGGCCTGGGTCAGGGGTCGGGGTTCGCGCTCGCGCTCGCGTTCATCGGGCTGCGTGCCGGTGACGCGCAGGTCACCGCGCGGCTGTCCGGCATGGCCCAGGGCGTCGGTTATCTCATCGCGGCGACCGGCCCGTTCACATTCGGCATACTGCACGACGTCACCGGCGGGTGGAACGTTCCGGTCGGCATGGCGGTCGGCGTCGCCGTGCTCGAGGTCGTCCCGGGCCTAGCGGCCGGCCGCGCCCGCACCATCCGCCACGTCACCGCCGAGACCGCGGCACCGGCGGGCACCGGCCGATCCTGACCGGGTACGGGCCCGGCACGGGGCGCCCGGCCGCGTACCGGGACCCGGCCGGTCGGTGCCAGACTTGCTTCTCGTGACCGATACGCCTGCCGAGACACCGCAGTGTTCCTTCAAGGACTGCCGCGCCACTGCCACCTGGGCCCTGCGCTGGAACAACCCCAAGCTGCACACCCCGGAACGGCGCAAGATCTGGCTGGCCTGCGACGACCACCGCGAGCACCTCTCGACCTTCCTGAACGTCCGCGGCTTCCTACGCGACGTGGTCGCGTTCGACGACCTCACCGAGGCGGAACGCGGACCGCTGTGAATCGTGCGTACGATCCGCCGGGAGCCGGTGACGCCGAAATGATCGGCCCAGGACCGTCACCATCAGACCGTTACCGTCAGGAGGAGGGCCGCCGGAGGTCACTCCGGCTGGGCCGGTGGCCGCTTCTCCCCCTGCCAGCCCAAGGCCAGCTCGCTGAGCCGGCCGGCGGCGGCACCGGGGTCGGCGCCGCGGCCGACCGCCAGCCCGAGCAGGTAGGCCGTCAGCGGCGCTCCGGGGCGGGCCACCCCGTGCGCGACGTCCCGGGCCAGGTCCAACACCAGATCGCGGTCCACGCTGGCCCGGTTCACACCGAGCTCCAGGCAGACGACGTCCAGCCACTCCTCCAGCATCCACTTCCTCCGCCCTCGCGGCCGGGACGGCCGCGTATCCGACATCCTGCCCGCCCCAGGACGGAGTTGCCTACCGCTGCCCCGGCCCGTCGCCTCGGTTCCCGGGTTCCTGGCCGGTGCCGTGCGTGCGTCCGGCCGCGCCGAGCCGGCCGGCCCGGTCAAGGTCGGCGGGCGTGTCGCAGTCGAACCAGGCGGGCCGCTCCCCCGTGACCGGCGCCACCAGCGCCGGCTCCAGCGGGCCGAGCAGTCCCCGCAGGGAGCTCCCCCGGTAGTCCTGCAGCGCCGCACGGAGCGCGTCCGTACGCCACACCCCGGCCAGCCACTGCCGGTGGCCCTCGGTGTCGGCCAGCACGGCACCGGAGTGCCCCTGGGCGGCATCGAGCATCCCGGTGAGATCCGCCGGGCGCAGGAACGGCAGGTCGGCGGCGAGCAGAGCCGTCCAGGGAGCCCGGACCGGTGGCATCCCCGCGCGCAACGCCGGGACCGGACCGCCGCCCGGGGGGTCCTCGCGGACGACCAGCGCGTGCGGCACCTCCTGCCGCGCCGGGCCGACGATGATCAGTCGTCCCGCGTCGGCCACGGCGTCGGCCACCCGGGCGATCAGCGACCGGCCGCCCACCAGGGCGCCCGGCTTGTCCGCGCCGCCCAGCCGCCGGGCGGCGCCGCCCGCCAGTACCACGGCGTCGTAGCGGGCGCCGGCCGGGGAAGGCCCCGGCTCACTCCTGGACATGCCCGCTCTTGCCGGTCTCCCGCTCGTAGGCGCTGAGGTTCTGCTCGAGGGTCTTCATGAGCTCCCAAACCTGGCTCGGCGGGATCCGCACCCGGGACACCACCCGCGCGGGGACATGCACATAGAGCGAGTCCGCCTCGAGATCCTGGGTCACCTCGGGCGGGCGTACCTCGGTGGCGAAGTCCAGGACGAAACAGTCCTGCGTGCGCCACACGGACACGAAGGCGGCGTACGCACCGACCTCGACGTCGGGAGTCACCGTCATCTCGACCCGGTGTTCCAGGGGCTCGTCTGTCACGATCCCATTCCTACCGTCTTCAGCCGGCGTTCAGGCCGGAACACGCTGTCTCTCACCCGCCGATGGCGGACATCGGGCGGCTGGGCTGCAGGAAACTCGGGTCGTCGATGCCGTGACCGGCCCGTTTCATCCGCACGGCGGCGCGCCACCGCTCCGCTAGCTCCTCGTCGCCGGCCCCCGATCGCATCGCGTCGCGCAGGTTCGACTCCTCCTGCGCGAACAGGCAGTTGCGGATCTGCCCGTCAGCGGTGAGCCGGACCCGGTCACACGCGCCGCAGAAGGGGCGGGTGACGGAGCCGATGACGCCGACCACGGCCGGGCCCCCGTCGACCAGGAAGGCCTCGGCGGGCGCGCTGCCGCGGGCCTCCGGCTCCTCCGGGACCAGCTCGTACGCCTGCTTCAGCCAGGCGAGGATCTCGTCGGCGGTCACCATGGTGTCACGGCGCCAGCCGTGCTGGGCGTCCAGCGGCATCTGCTCGATGAAGCGCAGCTGGTAGCCGCGGTCGAGGCAGTAGCGCAGCAGCGGGACGGCCTCGTGCTCGTTCATTCCGCGCATGAGCACGGTGTTGACCTTGACGGGGGCCAGCCCCGCCCGGACCGCCGCATCCAGCCCGGCGAGCACGTCCGCGAGCCGGTCCCGATGGGAGAGCGTGCGGAAGGTCTCCCGGTCCAGGGTGTCGAGCGAGACGTTGACCCGGTCCAGCCCCGCGTCGTGCAGCGTGGCGGCCAGCCGGTCCAGCCCGATGCCGTTGGTGGTGAGCGAGACCTGAGGGCGGGGCGCCAGCGCGGTGGTCGCCCGCACGATCTCGGCAAGGCCCCGTCGCAGCAGGGGCTCCCCGCCGGTGTAGCGGACCTCGGTGACACCGAGCCGCTCGACCCCGATACGGACCAGCCGTACGACCTCGTCGTCGGTGAGCAGCTGCGGCTTGGGCAGCCAGTCCAGGCCCTCCGCCGGCATGCAGTAGGTGCAGCGCAGATTGCACTTGTCCGTGAGGGAGACCCGCAGATCCGTCGCCACCCGCCCGAAGCCATCGACCAGCACGGGCGTCCTCCTCCTATGAAACCTGCTTCTGATGAAACCGTTTCTGATGAACCCTGATTCCGATGAGCCCTGCGTGAAGCCACGCGAACCGTGGCCTGTGCTGCCCAAGCCTATGCGCAGCGGACGCGTCCCGGCCTGTCCGGGCCCGCCGGATCGGCCGGACGGAGATCCCCTTGACTGTCCGGGGCGGCCGGGCCACGGTGGGCATCATCGCCTGATGGAGGAGATCTCAATGGCACAGCCACATCAATGGCGGTTCGCGGGCACCCGGGACACCATCGTCGCCCGGGAATGGTCGCGCGGAGCACCCCGCTTCGTGGCGGTGCTGTCCCATGGCTACGGGGAGCACATCGGCCGCTACCAGCATGTCGCCGAGGCGCTGGTCCGGCACGGTGCGGCGGTCTACGGACCCGACCACCTCGGGCACGGGGAGTCGTCCGGCGAGCGGGTCCTGATCGACGACTTCGAGGACGTCGTCACCGATCTCCGGACCGTCGTCGGACGGGCCACCGGCGACCACCCGGGGGTGCCGGTCGTGCTCATCGGGCACTCGATGGGCGGGATGATCGCCGCCCGCTACGCGCAGCGGTACGGTTCGGAGCTGTCCGCGCTGGTGCTCTCCGGCCCGATCCTCGGCAGGTCGGAGGCGCTCGGCCTGCTGCTGACGCTGGACCCGATGCCCGACATCCCCATCGACCCCGGCATCCTGTCCCGGGATCCCGAGGTGGGCAAGGCGTACGCCGCCGATCCCCTGGTCTGGCACGGCCCGTTCAAGCGCGCCACCGTCACCGCGATCCTCGGCTTCCTGCGGGCCATCGAGTCGGCCGGCCCGATCGACGTGCCCACCCTGTGGATCCACGGCGAGAACGACCGGCTCGTGCCCCTGGCCGACACCCGGACCGGCATCGAGTCCATCCGCGGCCGGGATCTGACCGAGCGGATCTACCCGGGCGCCGAACATGAGATCTTCAACGAGACCGACAAGTCCGTCGTCCTCGGCGACGTCCTGGCCTTCCTCGACCGCGCCCTCGCCTGAGAACCCGAAAGCACCAGAGGAGCACTGCGGGAGCGCCGAGGCCGTCCGGCCGCGCGTCGGGCCGTCGTGCCCGGTGGGAGAATGCTCACATGGCCCGACTGGACGAAGACGACCCGGCCTGCGCGGTGGCGCACGGCGAGGCGCAGGCCGCGACCGGCGACCGCACGCTGGTGGCGGTGTTCGCCTCCCCGGTGGCCGATCACCTGCTGCGCTACGGCGCCGACCTGGGCTTCCGCGTGGTGCTGGTGGAGCCCGACCCCGATCGCGCGGCGACCGTCCAGTGGCCCGGCGTGCTGGTCGTCGGCACTGCGCCCGCCGACCTCGACGACGCCGCGGACGTCGTGGTCACCGACCACCACCGGCCCGAGCTCGGCACCGTCCTGCGGGAGGTGCTCGCCCGCAAGCCCCGGTGGATCGGGATCATGGGCAACCCACGGCATCCCGGCCCGCACGTGGCGGCCCTCACCGAGCTGGGCGTCCCCGCCGGCGACATCGCCCGGGTCCATCGCCCGGTGGGCCTCAACATCGGCTCCCGCACCCCGCCGGAGATCGCCATCGCGACCCTGGCCGGCCTGCTCGCCGACCGCAACGGCCGCCCCGGCGGCTTCACCTTCTGAGGACCGGCAGGCAGGCCCCGCTGTATTCGGCGCATCATCAGGGACCGTTCTCATCACCACGGCGTCGCGCCTAGTCGTGACGCCCTCCGCCTGATTCCCAGGACGCTGACCCTGCCGTACCGGTCCGCCGAGGAGGCCACCGCTCAGCGGTGATCCCCGACGGCGCCCGACGGCGCCCGAGGACGCCATGGGCTGCGTACGGGTGCCTACCGGACGGGGATGGTTCAGCCGCCGCCCTCCGGGCCGGCATCGGACGCCTCGGCGAGACGGGAGTGCAGCCGGCCCCGGATCTCGTCTGGGGTGTAGGCGCGACGGCGCCGTTCCGCCCGGGCGATCACGACCCCGGTGGCGGCGACGCCGACGAAGCCCGCCAGACCGAGTATTTTCCACCAGCGCATGTGCCTACGCTATAACGATGGCGGGCAAGAGCATCAGCCTCGACGAGGCCATGGATCTGACACGAACGGGTGACGTCTGGCTGTTCCGCGGCCACTCCGCGGCCGACCGGGCCATTCAGATGACCACCAACAGCCCGGTCAACCACGTCGGCATGTCCGTCGTCATCGACGACCTGCCTCCGCTGATGTGGCACGCGGAGCTCGGCCGGTCCCTGCCGGACCTGTGGTCGGGCACCCATCAGCGCGGGGTCCAGCTGCACGACCTGCGCGAGGCGGTCGTCGTCTGGGGAACCAGGTACGGCCAGAAGGGATGGCTGCGCCAGCTCGACCGCCCGGTCACCCACGAGATGGAGGACGCGGTCCTGCGCACCATCGCCCGCCTGGACGGCACGCCCTTCCCCTCCACGACCCGGCTCGCCTCACGGTGGCTGCGCGGCCGGGTGCCCGCGATCAAGCGGGGCCGGGGGGAGAGCGACCTGGAGACCGCGTACTGCGCCGAGGTCATGGCCGTCACCTACGAGGCGATGGGGCTGCTGCCCCGGGGGCGCCGGGTGAACTGGTACGACCCCGGCCGGTTCTGGAGCGGAGACGATCTGGAGCTGGCCGAGGGCGCCCGGCTCGGCGGGGAGATCCGGGTGGAGCTTCCGCCCACAGGACCGGCCCCCGTCCGGGACGGCGGCCGGCGGGCCCCCGAACACCGGGTGGGGGCCTGGTCCGCGCGTGCGGCCAAGGCCGTACGGCGCCGGCGGAGCAAGTGACGGATCGCGCGCAGACGCGCGGGCAGCCTCGTCACCACCCCGCCGCGGGCTGGGGTGCCGTGCTCTGCGCGGGCGCCCCGCACCAGTCGGTCAGAGCCCGCAGGATCGCGTCGGCGCGGGCCTGCGGGTGCTGTTCGTCGGTGGCCCAGGCGACGTAGGCGTCCGGCCGGACCAGCACGGCGCTGCGCGTCGGGCCGGCCAGGGCGGTGCACTCCACCCGGTCCGCCCAGCCGGTGGCGACCGCAGCCGGGGCCGGCTCGGTCCCGGGCATGACGAGCACGAACCGCCGGGTGCGCAGCGCCTCGTACAGCCGGTGTCCGTCGGCCAGCGGGAGGTCGGGGGCTCGCCTGCCGGTCAGGGGGTGCGCGCCGCGGGGCGCCGGATAGGCGATGCCGAGACCGGAGATCGCCCCGGTCAGCCGCCGGGTGACCGGCCGCAGGCGCGTCGCCGAATGGGCGACGAGGTTGCGGGCGGCGCGCAGCACGCGCGGTGCCGTCAGGACGCGCAGCAGCGCACCGCTCGTGCGCAGCACCTGCTTGCCGACCGGGTGCCGTTCGGCGTGGTAGGTGTCGAGCAGCCCGTCCGGGGCGTGGCCGCGCAGGGTGGCCGCGAGTTTCCAGCCGAGGTTGGCCGAGTCCTGAATGCTGGTGTTCATCCCCATGCCACCGGCCGGTGAGTGCACGTGCGCGGCGTCACCGACGAGGAACACCCGGCCGACGCGATAGCGCGGCACCTGCCGCTCGTCGCTGTGGAACCGCGACATCCAGCGCGGGTCGTGCATGCCGTGGTCGGTGCCCAGCGCCCGGCGGACGACGTCGCGGATCTCCTCCAGGTCCACTGGTGCGTCGTCGGGCAGTTGATGGCGGCGGTTCCAGGCGATGACGCGGTACCAGCCATCACCGAACGGCACCAGAAAGGCGAAGGCGTCACCGACGCCGTTGACGCTCAGCACGTCCGACGGCGGATCAGACAGCCGCACATCGGCCAGCATCACCGACCGCACGGCGGACCGGCCCGGGAACGGCAGGCCGAGCGCCCGTCGCACCGTGCTGTGCACCCCGTCGGCGCCCACGACATAGGCCGCGCGCACCGTGTGCATCAGGCCGTCCGGGTCACGGACCGCCACGTCGACGCCGGTCGCGTCCTGCCGCAGCCCGACCACCTCGGCGCCCGGCCGGATCTCGGCGCCGAGGGCCTCGGCGCGCTCGGCGAGCACCCGTTCGGTCTCGTACTGCGGCGTGATCAGCACGTGGGCGAACCGGGTCGGCAGCCGGGACAGATCGAGTTGCGCGCCGCCGAGGAACCGCAGCTTCGCCAGGCGGATACCGGTCTCTGCCAGCTCGTCGGCGACCCCGCGCGCGTCGAGTTCCTCGAGCGTCCGGGCGTGCACGGCGAACGCGCGGGTGAGGTTCGACTCCCGCTCACGCCGCTCCAGCACGGCGCAGCCGACACCGGCGGCGGCCAGATCACCGGCGAGCATGAGCCCAGCGGGGCCCGCTCCCACGATCAACACGTCCATGGCGGAGAGCACCTCGTCCCCTTCACTGGCCGACATCGGGAGATCCCGGACTCATCCCTTCCCGTCATCCGGTGCCGCACACCCGGGCCGGAGAACTTCGCGAGCGCCCTGTCCGGCCCGCCGCCTCCGTCACGTCCATGGCAAGGCGGGATGAACACCCGCCCAAGTCCGCCCTCTTTAGCCCGGAATATCCGCATATGCGTTTTCCCAGGTGGCAGCGCCGGGCATCACCCGGGATGGCGCGGCGGGAGCGGGGTGGCGGGAGGTGGCTCCGTACGCGCCGGGGCCCGCGCCACCTCCGGTCCGGCCCCGGCTGCAGCTCACGATCGAAGGCAGGACGACATGGACTATGACGCCTTCCTCACGAAGGTCGCCGAGCGGGCCGACGTCTCCCGTGATCAGGCGGAGGCCCTCACCCGCGCCATCTTGGCGGTGCTGGCCGACCGGATCAGTGGCGGCCAGGCGCGGCACCTCGCCGCGGAGCTGCCCGAGCCGATGAAGGGCTGGCTGGAGTCAGAGGACGAGATCGCCAAGGGCTACGGCGTCCACGGGTTCGCCCGCCGGGTTCGCGACCGTGCCGGTGTGCCCGCCCCACTGGTGGAGCCGGGGATCCGAGCCGTCTTCGCGACCCTCCGGGAGGCGGTCAGCGAGAAGGAATTCCGCGACGCGACCGTCCAGTTGCCCAAGGAGTACGACGTGCTGCTGCCCAGGCCCGCGAGTCACCGCGGCAGCCGACCCTGAGAGAACAGACCGCCCGAGGCATCAGCGACAGCAGTGCGAGAGCGAGGAACGACCATGGATGACCAGGAGTTCACCACGATCGTCGAGCAGGTCGCCGGTGTCTCCGGCGAGGAGGCCGAGGAGATCTCCTGCCTGACGCTCCGCACCCTCGCGCACCGCATCACCATCGGTGAGGCCGAGGATCTCGGGGAACGCCTGCCGGAGAAGCTCCGGCCGTGCATCCGGCCCGAACCACCGTTCGAGAAGTTCCACGTCGACGAGTTCCTGCGGCGCGTCGCGGAGCCGCTGGGGCTCGACCCCCGGGCCGCCGAGGAGCGAACGCGCGGCGTGCTGGCCGCGTTGTGGCGGGCGGTGGGCCAGGAGGAGTTCGACGACCTGCGTTCCGAGCTGCCCAAGGACTTCCAGCCGCTCCTCGACAGCGCGGTGGCGGCTGCCCCGCCTCCCGAGGACGAGCCGGCCTTCCGGGGGAACCTGTCCTACGACGAGATCCTGGACCGGGTCGCGGAACGTGCCGGCATCGATCGCGACCGGGCGGTCCACGCCGTGCAGGCCGTACTGGAGATGCTGGGACTGCGGCTGTCCGCGGGACAGGCCGCGGACCTGATCCCGCTCCTGCCGCCGGAGCTGCGCCCCGCCTTCCGGCGCGGCATGGCCCGCAGCCGCGGCGGTTCGGTGCCCCTGTCGCCGGACGTCTTCCTGCATGATGTCGCCAGACGCGCGGGCGGCGGCCGGGGAGACGCCGCCCGGGACGTGCGAGCGGTGTTCCCGGTGCTGCGCCAGGCCATCGGGGAGAAGGAGTACCACGACACCGTGGCCCAGCTGCCCGGCGAGTACCGCCCTCTGCTCAAGCAGGGGTAGACGGGCCCGGCGACCGGCTCTCGAGCTCGGCGAGCAGCCGGGCCTTGCTGCCGGTAGGGACCGTGCGCCAATCCTGGTAGGTGAGCGCACCCTCCATCGCCCAGAGCATCTTCAAGGTGAGGCCGGGGATCTTCGCGTCACACAGCCGCCGGTAGGCCGTCACCGGTCCGGTCGCGGCGAGATCGTCCAGCGTGTGGATGCCCGCCACCGCCAGCCACCGCGCCGCGTGGGCGCCGAGTTCGCGGCCGTCGCGGACCCGCAGGACCGCCTCCCCGGAGATGACTGCGCCACGGTCCCAGACCGCGGCCCGCAGGGAGTCTGCGTCCGCGGGGGCGCCCGTACCCGCCAGCACCTCGGCGCGGGCCCGCCGCGCGATGCTCACCCGGCGCCGGAAGTCGCGGAAGATCTGGATCTCACCGTCGTAGCCGTGGTCCCAGGGGCCAAAGTACTCGTGGGTGGTCTGATAGGGGCCGTCCGGCTCCATCGCCGCGGCCCGCACGGCCCACCGCCGCGCCTCCTGCGGGGAGGCCGGACCCAGGACCAGCACGCCGCTCCGGCGGTCCACCCTCCCGCGCCCGGCCCGCCGGTCCGCCGTGTTCCCCCCATGCCAGGCGCGCACGTCGGCCAGCGCGTGGTCGAGGCCGAAGGTCCGCCAGCGGACGGTGCCGGCCGAGGCCGCGGTGAGCGGCAGCCGGCCCTTGAGGTCACGGGCCGCCCGGTGGCCGAACGGCGTGTGCCATCCGGGGACGAGCACGATGGGGTCGGCCGGGTCGGCGTCGAAGGGCGTCGGGGTCAGGAACTGCCGGTCGATCAGCACGATCGTGCCCGGCCTGGACTGGTAGGACAACCCCCACAGGAGCCGGCCCAGCAGCCGCGCGCCGTGCCGGTCGGACAGCACGTGCCAGGTCTCGTGGAACCGGTTGGTGCTGAACCGGGCCGTCGTGCCGGGCCGCAGGCCGATGAGGGTGTGGTCGCGGCCGTCCAACCGTACGACTCGGCGGTGCAGCTTCATGCCGTCGGCAGCGGCCCGCGCGGTCGCGG
>JAOPYK010000334.1 GCA_025964695.1 Streptosporangiaceae bacterium
TTCGTCGGCGCCATCGCCGCCGACTACGCCGGCTTGGTGCAGCGTGCAGGAACCGAGGCGGTCAGCCGCCACACCCTGCCGGGGCTCGCCAGAGGCCTGATAGCCAACCGCGTGTCCCACTTCCTCGGCCTGCGCTGCCCCATCCTGACCGTCGACACGGCATCGGTCAGGCCCTCTCGGCCGCCGGGGTGGCCGGGCACGCAATTCAGTATGTCGAGTTGCACGGCACCGGCACCAAGGTCGGCGATCCGATCGAGGCCGCCGCGCTCGGAGCGGTCATCGGCGTCGGCCGCGCACGGCGCGCCGTTGCGGGTCGACTCGGCCAAGATCAAAGTGGGCCATCTCGAAGGCGCTGCGGGGATCGTCGGCCTGCTCAAGACGGAGCTGACCCTTCGTCACCGCAGGCTTCCCGCCAGCCTCAACTACGCCACGCCCAACCCCGCGATCGCCCTGGACGGGCTCGGCCTGACCGTCCAGCGGGAGACGACTCCCTGGCCCGAACCGGACGGTCCGCTCCTGGCGGGGGTCAGCTCGTTCGGCATGGGCGGCACCAACTGCCATCTCGTACCCGCAGGTCCTCCGGCGTCGGACCCTCCCACCCGCCGGGCCCGCAGCCGAGGTCGTCCCGTGGCTGGTGACCGGCCGGGACCCGCTGCGCCACATCGTCGTCGACGACACGCACGACTGGCGGGCGTCCTGGCCGCTGCCGCACGAGAGCGTCGACGTGCTGGGAGCCCACTTCACCGTGCTGGAAGACCATGCGGAGAGAACCGTCGGGGCGGTCCGCGCATGGATCGACGCGCTTGACCCGTCCATCGGAAAGAGGAGCATATGACCCAGGTAGTAGCCATCACCGGAGCCGCCTCCGGCATCGGCCTGGCCGCCGCACGGCTGTACGCCGAACGCGGTTTCCAGGTGATCGCCGTGGACGTCGACGAGGAGGCCCTGGCCAAGGCCGGGACGCTCGATGGCGTCACCACCTTGCACGGCGACGTCGCCTCCGAGGCGACCAACGAGGAGTTCGCCGCGCTGGCCCTGGAGCGGTTCGGGCGGCTCGACGCGGTCGTCCTGAACGCCGGGACGGGCGGAGCTGGCCCGCTGGACTCTCCCGGCGCGCTGGAGCGGTTCGACCGCATCCTCGCGGTGAACCTGCGGGCCGTGGCCTTGGGCATCCGAGCCTCGCTTCCGGCCTTCCGGGCGCTCGGCGAGGGCTCTGTCGTGGTCACCTCCTCAGTGTCCGGGCTGGGCGGCGACCCTGCGACCTGGGCGTACAACGCCTCCAAGGCCGGAGTGATCAACCTCGTGCAGGGACTGGCCCTCGACTACGCCGTGGAGAACATCCGGATCAATGCGATCGCCCCCGGCGGGGCGCTCACTGCGCTCACCGCGAGCGTGCTCGCCCACCCCGAGCTCGGGGCCGCCGTCACCCGCCGGATCCCGCTGCAACGCTGGTCCGACCCCCGCGAGCAGGCCGAGGCGATCTGGTTCCTGACCTCGCCTGCCGCCTCTTACATCACGGGCGCGACCATCCCGGTCGACGGCGGTCTGAGCGCCAACAACGGCATCATGCTGCCGCCCGCCTTCGCGGGTGACACTCCCCACTGAGCACATCCACTCCGAGAAGACAGGAACGTCATGAGCGAGACCGAACGCAACAAGGAGATCGCCCGGAGGTTCTACGCGGAGCTCGTCACCGGGCCCGCGCCGGAACTGCTGGAGGAATTCGTCGCACACGATGCGGTGGACGAGACCGCGGGCGGCGTGGGCCCCGGCGGTATCGAGGACTTCCGCAACCACCTCACGTGGATCAAGGAGTCGGCGGGCGACGTCAAGGCCACCGTGACCGACGCCGTGGCCGAGGGCGACCGGGTCGTGGCGTTCTGGCGGATCGAGGGCACCCACCGCGGCGACCTGTTCGGACTGCCGGCCACCGGTAAGCCGTTCGCCGGCCACAGCATCAGCACCCTCACCTTCCGCGACGGGAAGGTCGTGCGGTACGCGGTGCTGCCCGACCGGCTTGGCATCATCCAGCAACTCGGCGGCCTCGCGTGAGCGCGCAGCCGCGCTACACCGAGCGGCTGGAGATCAAGCAGCTCCTCGCGGTATTCACGCACGTCTTCGACAACGGCGAGATCGACGACCTGGACCTCGTCTTCACCAAGGACGCGGTGATCGAGCTGACGCGCGGCGCAGGACGGAAGATCGTCGGGCTCGACTCGATCGCCGAGTTCGTCGTCTCCCTGCGAGGGCAGGCCCCCGACCACCACACGCTCGACACGGCCTTCTTCCCCGGCCATGAGGGCACGGTCAGGGCTCGCAGTCGCTATCTCGCGGTGCTCCCCGACGGCAGCGTGCACAACGGAGACTTCTTGGACGTGCTGCACCTGACGTCCGACGGTTGGCGGATCGCCCATCGCATCTCGGTGCCCCGCTATCCGGCCGGGGAGCAGGTCCGGCTGCCCGACGGCCTGCTCGCCGCCTGGCGTCCGGATAAGGGTCGGTAGGGGTTCTCCGGGGTATCAGCCCGTGCGGGACGGGGCATAGCTTCGGCTCAATCCCTAGTTTTCCTGTCGGGAGGAGCCGGAATCTTTCCGGTTCCTCCCGTCCGTTCACGGAGCCGTGCAGCATGATTTCTTCCAGATCAGTCACCGCCGCGACGCTGCTCGTCAGCGCCCTTCTGCTCACCGCCTGCGGTTCGGGCGAGAACAAGCCCGTGCCCGACGCCGCGGGTGCCCCGGTCAGGGGCGGCGAGGTGACGTTCGCGGTCGACACCGAGCCGGTCTCGTTCGACATCCACGTCAGCCAGCAGGACATCACGGGCACGATCCTGCGCAACGTCTTCGACTCGCTCATCTCCCAGGACGCCAACGGCGAGTTCCAGCCCTGGCTCGCCGAGTCGTGGGAGGTCGCCCCCGACCTGAAGAGCTACACCTTCAAGCTCCGCAAGGACGTCAGGTTCAGCGACGGCACCCCGTTCGACGCCGCTGCGGTCAAGGCGAACTTCGACCGGATCGCCGACCCGGCCACCAAGTCGCAACTAGCCGCCAGCCTCCTGGGCCCCTACACCGGTACGGAGATCGTCGACCCGCACACTGTCAAGGTCGACTTCTCCCGTCCGTTCGCCCCCTTCCTGCAGGCGGCCAGCACCGCCTACCTGGGCTTCTACTCGCCGAAGGCGATCAAGGACAGCGGGCAGAAGCTCGGCTCCGGCGGAGCGGTCGACGTCGGTACCGGCCCGTTCGTGTTCAGCGCCTACACCAAGGGACAGAGCGCGGTCTTCACCCGCAACCCCGCCTACGCCTGGGCGCCGAAGGGCGCGGCCAACACCGGCGCGTCCTATCTGGACAAGCTGACCGTCCGGTTCCTGCCCGAAGCCTCGGTCCGGCTCGGCGCCCTGACCAGCGGCCAGATCCAGGTCGCCACCGCAATCCCGCCCGCGAACGCCAAGACCGTCAAGGCCGACGCCCGCCTGGCCCTGGACAGCCGCCCCTACCCGGGCGGCAACTACAGCCTCTATCTCAATGGATCCAGGGCCCCGCTGGACGACGAGAAGGTCCGCAAAGCCATCCAGCGCGGCATCGACGTCGACGTGGACGTCAAGAACCTGTACTTCGGCCAGTACAAGCGAGCCTGGAGCCCGCTGTCCCCGGCCACTCCGGCCTACTCCTCGGCGCTCGACAACAGCTGGCCCTATGACCCCGCGCTCGCCGGGAAGCTGCTCGACGAGGCCGGCTGGACCGGTCGCGACGGCGCCGGCTACCGCACCAAGGCCGGCAGACGCCTGACGATCAACTGGCCGCTGTTGCCCGCGCAGTACATCAAGGACCAGCGCGACGTGCTCGGCCAGGCTTTCCAGGCCGACCTGAAGAAGCTCGGCGTCGAGGTCGTCCGGCCGCAGGACAACATCGGCACCTACATCGCCAACGTCTACGGCGGTAAGGCCGGCATCGCCGACTACAGCTGGGCCCGGTTCGAGCCGGATGTCCTGTGGCTGCTGTTCAACGGTGCCAGCGAGCCCGCCAAGGGCGGCCAGAACGCCACGTTCGTCAAGGACGGCCAGTTGACCGAGTGGACGGACAAGGGCCGGGCCACCCTGGACAAGACCACCCGTGACGATGTCTACGGAAGGGTCCAGCAGCGGGCGATCGAGCTCGGCCTGGTCATTCCGGTCTACACGCCGACCTCCGTGGTCGGCCGCAGCCGGACCGTCGCGGGACTGAACTACGACGCGAACGCCTGGCCGGTGTTCCAGGGCGTCTGGCTCGCCACGAAGTGATCATGATCATCCGTATCGCCAGGGATCTCGCCGGACGGCTGGTCGGGGCGGCGGCGGTCATGTTCGGGGCGGCCAGCCTCGCCTTCGTCGTCCTCGCCTCGATCCCCGGAGATCCGGTCACCGCGCTGCTCGGGCCGTTCACCACCGCCTCCCAGCAGATTCGCAACCAGATCACCGTGGACTACGGCCTCGACCGGCCGCTGTATGCGCAGTACCTCTCCTACCTCGGCCGCCTCGCGCACGCCGACATGGGGGAGTCCTATCAGCTGCAGCGGCCGGTCGCCGAGCTGATCGCCGACCAGCTCGGGCCGACCGTCCAGCTTGCCCTGGCCGCCGTCGTTCTCGCCGTCCTGATCGCGGTGGTATCCGCGATCTCGACGGCGGGGCGCGGCAGGCTGTCCCGTCTCCTGGCCATGGCCTGGGAACTGGTCGCGGTCTCGCTTCCGTCGTACTGGCTCGGAATCCTGCTGCTCACCGCCTTCTCCTTCCAGCTGAGGATCTTCCCCGTGGTCGGTGCGACCGGAGCCTCCGCGCTGGTGCTGCCCGCGCTCACCCTGGCACTGCCGATCGCCGGAGTCCTGGCCCAGGTCCTGCGCGAGGGCCTGGAGGCCGCGCTGAACCAGCCGTTCGCAGTAACGGCGCGTGCCCGCGGGCTCAGCCAGCTCGCTGTCCGGCTCCGTCACGCACTCAAGCACGCGGCGGCGCCGCTGGCCACCCTCACCGGCTGGCTGGCGGGAACGCTGCTCGGCGGGGCGGTGATCGTCGAAACGGTCTTCGGCCGTGCCGGCATCGGCGCGCTCGCCCTGCAATCGGCGATGAACAAGGACATGCCGGTCCTCATCGGCATTGTCCTGCTGTCGACCCTGGTCTTCGTCGTGATCTCCAGCCTGGTCGACCTCTTCCAGTCGCTCGTCGACCCGAGGTTGCGCCCATGACCACTCTGATCCTGCCGCGCCGGGCGCTGCGCGCGGTGCGGCCCGCCCTGGCACTGGCCTGGCTGGTGCTCGTCCTCCTGGCGCTCGCCGCCCTGGCCCCCGGTCTGTTCACCGGGCACTCGCCCCTAGAGATCGAACCGGCCGCCGCGCTCCGCGCACCCGGCCCCGTGCACTGGTTCGGCACCGACCAGCTCGGACGAGATCTGTTCGCACGGGTTGTTTACGGGGCACGGCCCTCACTGCTCATCGGGCTGGGAGCGATCGTGACAGCCGTTGCTGTCGGAGCCCTCTACGGGCTGGCGTCCGCGCTGATCGGGAGCGTCGCCGACCGCCTGCTAATGCGGTTGGCCGACGTGCTGCTGGCGCTGCCGCAGCTACTGCTGGCTCTGCTCGTCCTGACCGTGCTGGGGCCGGGCTCGGTGAACGTGATGGTCGCGATCGCGGTGGCATTCGTGCCCGGCTACGCACGGGTCGTCCGGGCCGAGGCGCTGGTCGTGCGCCGGTCGGGGTACGTCGAGACGGCCGTGACGCTGGGCCAGCGACGCAGCGTCCAGGCATTCCGGCACGTCCTGCCCAACGCGCTCGGCCCCCTGCTGGTCCTGGCGACCGTCGGGTTCGGGATGGCGCTCATCGCCGCGTCGGGGCTGAGCTTCCTCGGGTTCGGTGCGAAACCGCCGTCGCCCGAGTGGGGCGCGATGCTCGCCGAAAGCCGTGACTTTCTGCAGAGCGCCTGGTGGCTGGGTCTGTTCCCGGGCGCCGCGATCACCCTCACGGTGGTCGCGGTGAACATGGCGGGCCGGTCTGCGCAGGCTCGATTCACCCGGAGGACCTCCCGATGAACAACCAACTGCTCACCGTGGAGGGACTCTCGGTCCGGTTCGGCGACCTCCAGGCCGTCCGGGACGTCTCGTTCGGCCTGAGTCACGGCGAATGCCTGGCGATCGTCGGGGAGTCCGGGTCGGGCAAGAGCGTCACCGCCCGGTCCCTGGTGGGATTGGCCGGGGACCGGGCCACGGTCACCGCCCGGCGGCTCGACCTCGGCGGCACTGACCTGGCCGCGCTGACCGAAAGGACCTGGCGGCAGGTCCGCGGCCGCCGGATCGGCCTGGTCCTCCAGGATGCCCTGGTCTCCCTCGACCCCCTCCGCACGGCGGGAGAGGAGATCGCGGAAGCGTTGCGCGCCCACTCGACCGTTCCGGGGTCGCGCGTCCCCGGACGGGTACTCGAACTGCTCGCCGACGTCGGGATCCCCGAACCCGAAGAACGGGCCGGTCAGTACCCCCACCAGCTTTCCGGCGGCCTGCGGCAGCGCGCGCTCATCGCCTCGGCGATCGCGGCCGGTCCGCAACTGCTCGTCGCCGACGAGCCGACGACCGCGCTGGACGTCACCGTCCAGGCCCAGATCCTCGCCCTGATCGAACGGCTCAAGGGCCAGGGCACCGCCGTGCTGCTCATCAGCCACGACCTCGCCGTCGTGGCCCGCCTCGCCGACCGGATCGCTGTGATGTACGGCGGCTTGGTCGTCGAGCACGGTCCGACTCGGCAGGTGCTCGACAGCCCGCGCCACCCCTACACCCGCGCGCTCGTCGCGGCCGTGCCCTCTCCCGGCGCCCGCGGCGCGCGGCTCTCGCTCCCAGCGCATGAGGGGCCCGCGCCCGGTGAGAACGGCTGCCCGTACGCGGCCCGCTGCACTCTCGCCGACCATCGGTGCCGTGCGGAACTGCCCGTCACCGGACCCGTCCGCTGTTGGCATCCCACGACCGGCGCGATCGTTTGGGAAAGATCGCCCTACCCCGCTCGCGAAACTTCGGAGGGACCGGCCCTCCTCCAGGTGGGCAATGTCTCGAAGAGCTTCAAGGGACGCGAGGCCGTGCGCGAGGTCTCGCTTCGGCTGGAACCGGGCGAGACCGTCGGGATCGTGGGCGAGTCGGGTTCCGGCAAGACCACTCTGGCCCGGATCGTTCTGGGCCTCGTCCCACCGGATCAAGGCACCGTCTCCTTCCGCGGCGCGCCGTGGAGTGAGGTGCCGGAACGGCGGCGCAGAAGCCTACGGCGGAGCATACAGACCATCGTCCAGGACCCGCTTGGCTCGTTCGATCCCCGGTCCACGGTCGGCGGGATCCTCAACGAGGCCCTGGCGCTCGCCGGGGTCGCTCGAGGGACCGCCCGGCGATCCCGGGCGGACCATCTCCTGGACCAGGTCGGGCTGCCCTCCACCGTGCTCAGACGCAGACCGTCTGAGCTGTCCGGCGGCCAGTGCCAGCGGGTGGCGATCGCCCGGGCGCTGGCGCCCGACCCCGAGTTGCTCGTCTGCGACGAACCGGTCTCCGCGCTCGACGTGTCCGTCCAAGCACAGATCCTCGACCTCCTCGCCGACCTCAAAGCCGGGCTAGCGCTGTCTCTGCTGTTCATCTCCCACGACCTCGGAGTCATCCACCACCTCAGCGACCGCATCGCGGTCATGAAGGACGGGCGGATTGTGGAGAGCGGCGAGGCCAC
>JAOPYK010000311.1 GCA_025964695.1 Streptosporangiaceae bacterium
CCACCACCAAGCGGTCGCCCGTGCCTGCCACTTCAAGCGTCGCGCGCAGCCGACCACATGATCACGAAGTGGTCGCTGGAGTGCTCAGGCCGACCAGATCGGCGCTCACCTGCCAGAGCCGTGCCGCAGCGGCCTCGTCGTAGCTGCGCCTGGAGGATCTCTTGGATTTGCTGTTGGCGAAATAGCGGCCCGTCACCTGCTCGAGATCGGGAGCGGAAGCCGAGTGGATTGACGTGGCGGCGCCCTGGGCCGGGGCCTTCATGAAAGGCCGCATGAATGGGGTGAACAGTCGCTGGACGCCGCCGGGGTCCTCGGCTCCGAAAGATGTGCGTACCACGCCGGGATGCAGCGCATTGGCGGTGACGGAGGTGGCCTGCAGCCTCCTGGCCAGTTCGTAGGTGAACAGGACGTTGGCGAGCTTGGATTGGTTGTAGGCCCGTGCGCCGGAGTAGGACCGTTCGCCCTGGAGGTCGTCGAAGTCGATTCGCCCCATGGCCTGCATGTTGGAAGAGACCGTGACCACGCGGGCCGGGGCGCTCTGCTTCAGCCGGTCGAGGAGCAGGTTGGCGAGCAGGAACGGCGCGAGATGGTTGAGGGCGAAGGTGCGCTCGAGCCCGTCAGCGGTGACGTGCCGGGTGTTCCAGTACCCCCCGACGTTGTTGACCAGCACATCGATCCGGGAAAGGCTTTGGAGTACCTCGTCAGCCAGGCGCCGCACCTCCGACTGGGAGGACAGGTCCGCGACGAACACGTCCACCTGCCCACCGCCGGCTGCGCGGATCTCGCGAGCCGCGCCCTCGGTGCGCCCGCGGTCCCGGCCGGTGATCGCGAGGTGCGCACCCATCGTGGCCAGGCCCAGCGCGGTCGCCCTGCCGATGCCACCGGTGCCACCGGTGACGAGCACTGTCCTGCCGGCCATCGGCCCGCTGGGGATCTGTTCCATGTGCGTGCTCCTTCGGTGTATTCCGGGCCCAGTCCCCCCGTGTTTGGAGGTTTCTGAAGGCTTGGCCTTGGCCAGGACGTCTTGGGCGGTCTTGGTCCAGATGAACGGGTGGGCGCGGTCGTTCCGCGGTCGATGTAGGTGCGGATCGCGACGCCGAGGTCGTTCAGATGGTGATGGCGACCTTGCCTCGTGCTTTTCCGGCTACGAGGTGGCGCATGGCCTCCGGTACTTGGTCCAGCGGGTAGGTCCTGTCGATACTCGGCGTCACCTTGCCCGCCTCGATGAGCTCGGTGAGTCGCTCGAGGTCGCGGGAGCGCTCTTTGCAGATGAAACTGGTCAGCCGCTGGCGCACGAACCGTGACAGGGCCAGCGCCCGCAGTTGCCGGTCCATGCCTCCCGTCAAGCTGCCGCCTTCCTCGCCGCCGACGATGACGGCCGTCCCGGTGGGCGCGAGCGCGCGACGCAGCCGTGAGGGGGCGGGGTTCCCTGCGATGTCGAGGATCAGGTCGTAGCGGTGCACGCCATCGGCGAAGTCGTCTCGGGTGTAGTCGATGACATGGTCGGCACCCAGGGATCGCACCAGATCGAGTTTCGTGGTGCTGCACACGCCGGTGACCTCCGCCCCGAAGGCCTTGGCCAGCTGGACGGCGAAGGTGCCGACGCCGCCGGACGCACCGATGACCAGCACCTTCTGCCCCTGCTCCACCCGGCCGACATCGGTCAGGGCCTGCAGGGCGGTGAGCGCGGACACCGGAACCACCGCGGCCTGCTCGAAGGTGGCGTTCGCCGGCTTGCGGGCGAGCTTGTCCTCTCGGGCCGCGGCGTAGTCGGCGAAGGAGCCTTGACCGATCCCGAACACCTGGTCTCCTGCGGAGAACCTGGTCACCGCCGATCCGACCGCAACGACCGTGCCGGCGACTTCTCGCCCGGTCACCGGGTTCTTCGGTTTGCGGATTCCGAAGCCGAGGCGGAGCAGGTACGGCCGACCGGTCATCAGATGCCAGGTGCCTCGGTCTAGACCTGCTGCGTGCACTCGAAGGAGCACTTCGTTGTCGGCGATCTCGGGTGGGGTGATCCGCGCGAGGCGCAAGACGTCGGCGGAGCCATAGGCGTCCCGAACGATTGCCTGCATCGTGCTTCCCGCCGTCGGCGGGCTGTTCGCATCGCCGCTCATCGCAGCGTGCTGCCGTTCGGATCCCATGGTCGCTCCCCTTCGAACCGATGGCGCGCGGTCGCTCCACCGTACTTAGTACGACACTTGGTACGGCACGCTACAGTACTAAGTACGGGATTACTATCGATTGGGAGCGAGATGTCGAAACGAGTGAGCGAGAGTCCCGAGGAACGCGCTCCGCTCAGCCGGGATCGGGTGCTGCGCGGTGCCGTCGCGGTCGCCGACAAGGCGGGAATCGGATCGCTGACGATGCGCTCCCTCGCCCAGGAACTCGGCGTCAAACCGATGTCGCTCTACCACCACGTCGCGAATAAGGACGAGATTCTCGACGGTATCGTCGATCTAGTCTTCAGCGAGATCGAACTACCGTCGCCCGACGGCGACTGGCGGTCGGAGATGCATCGGCGAGCGATCTCGGCCCGTCGTGTCCTGAGGTGCCACCCATGGGCGATCGGACTCATGGAGTCGCGAACCACCCCCGGCCCTGCGACACTTCGACACCACAACGCGATCATCGGCACCCTGCGTGGGGCGGGCCTCTCGGTGAAGATGACCGCCCACGCCTACGCCCTGCTCGACAGCTACATCTACGGATTCGCGCTTCAGGAGGCCGCTCTGCCCTTCAAAGGGCCGGAGACCGTCGCCGAAGTCGCAGAACCGATTGCGCAGCAGATCTCCGCCGACGAATACCCCCACCTCGTCGAGATGGCGACCGAGCTCATCCTCCAGCCCGGCTACGACTTCGGCAACGAGTTCGAGTTCGGGCTCGGCGTGATCCTCGACGCCCTCACGAGGTCGATTCCCGACAACCGCGAACTTCCCTCCTTCACGCCGGCGGGCTAGTCACCCCAACGTCACGCGGCCACCACCCTGACCGGCGGGGAGCCTCTTCAGCGGCCTGATCGCACAAGTCCCGACCGCGGCCTTCGAGCGGCACTGGGCGCGAAGCTTTCCC
>JAOPYK010000130.1 GCA_025964695.1 Streptosporangiaceae bacterium
TGGATCCGCTGCTCGCCCAGCGCAACCGCTTCACCCTGGACTGGAAGGGGGCCTGGCGGCTGGACACCCCGTCGGTATGGCTCGACGAGGCGTGGCCGGTCCAGGTGGAGGTCGTCTTCGACGATCCGGTACCGGTGCGCCCGGACCGGCTCATCGCGCACAGGCTCGGCCTCAGCAGGAACGAGGTCCTGCGCCGGATCAAGTGCGACATTCCGCTGCGCCGTCCGACGAGCGCCGGGTTCACCTTTACCGTGATGGCCGGGGACTAGCGCGGATGTAGCCGCGGCGCGCGATCCTCAAGCATCCGTACGAAATACGCCTCGTCCAGCGGCGGCGACCGCAGCGTCGCCGAGTCGGAGCGGGGAGCCGTCCACCGCGACGGACCCGGCCGCTGACGCGGACTGTCGCGCCCGGCCCCGTGCGGTGAGGGGTCATCGCTGCGGTCCCGGGCTCCTGGCGTCCGGAACTGCGGCATCGGCGATCTCAGTCGCGGCGGCCAACTCGGCTTCCGCGCGTGCGGCGCGTTCACGCTGGTGGACGGCGTCGGTGCGGGCGGCGGCCAGGTCGCTTTCGAGGCGGCCGTTCAGCGCTTGGGCGGAGAGGAGTTCGGCCTGCGCGGCGGCGAGCGCGTGGCGAGCCCGATCCACGTCCGCGTGGGCTGTCCGGAGCCGGTCGCTGAGGTCGGCGGCCCGGCTCGTGGCTGCTTGGCCGGCGTGCTGGGCGACTTGCAGCGCGGCTTCGGCGGCCTCAGCCCGAGCCTGCTGGGTGCGGGCTTCTCCACGCGCGCCCACGAGGCCCTCGCGGGCGGCCGACAGCGCCGCCAGAGTGCCGGCGAGATCTGCGCGGACTGTCTCGAGCTGCTCAGCCTGTACCTGCGCAGCCGCCCGGTACCGGGCCAGGTCAGCCTCGTGCACCGCGCGGGCCTCCCGCAGTTCGGCGGTCTTGGTGTCGCGGCCGGCCTCAGCGACGGACTGGGCGGCCAGCGCGGCGTCGCGTACCTGCCGGTAGGCCTCAACCGTCTCGCGTGCGTCGCTGCGGGCCCGTTCGGCGGCGGCCGTGGCGCTGGCGGCCCCGGTCTCGGCTGTCTGCCGCGCGGTCGCGGCGGTCGCGGCCGCTTGTTCCGCCCGGCGCTGCGCGCGTTCTGCCGCCTCAGCGCGGGCGTCGGCCTCCGCGGCGGCCTGCTGGGCGGCCCGGGTCTCGGCCTCGGCGCGGTTCACCCTGTTCAGCGCTCCGCTCTGGGCCTCAGCGAGGAGGTCCTGCAGAGCGGCCAGCTGCTCCTGCAGTCCGCCGATCGCCGCGGGCACGGCCTGGGCGAGGGCTTCGGCCTGCCGCAGCGGTTCCTCGACAGCCGCGGTGTCGGCGGCCCTGCGGTCGCGGCTGGCCTGGTCGGCGTGCGCCTTACCGCAGTACTTCGGCGGCCGTCCCCGCCCGGCGGGCGGCAGCGGCAGCCCGCAGCCCGCCAGCGCGCAAACCCCCGTCCCGCCCTCTGCCGCGGGCTCCGCGTCGCCACGGGGGGCTGCATTTAACTGCGAGTCCTGATTCGTCATTAGGTGCCAGCTCGCTGGTCATAGGGGTATCCGTCGCTCATTCGGTGTCCCGGCATGGAGATTGATCGTAGTCGCCATCGATGTCCGTTCTCCCTGAAGTCGGCCTGGGCTTGACATCCTCCCCCGCCTGAACTGAAGGCGGGGGTTCCAACCCAGCGAGCCCCCGTTAGGAGGCGATGAGTCATTCCGGGCATTCCTCCAGGTGGTTGTTGCAGTGGCGGCAGGCCAAGCCGCACACCAGCATGGTGGCCGGGTCGTGGTCGACGAAGACGCCGAGTGCTCCGTGGCAAGCGTGGCCAGAGCCTCGATCAGGGCGTTGACGATCGGCGCCAGGATGGAAGAGCCTCCGGTGAGGCGGCCAGCGGCCGTAGGCCTCATTGATGGGGCCAATGCTGGAGTTTGGGCACCCAGCGCCGGATCGGTGACGTGCGCGGTGGAGCAGTACCGCAGGGGGCTGTCAGTGTGCCGTGCTGTCGAGCGTCAGGGGCCAGCAGGGCTGGCCCGGTTCGTCACGCGGCCGCGCGGGCGGCCACCAAGGCGCCCAGCGCCACCGAGTCCCCGGTTTCGGCTGCGGTCCCCCAAGGGATCCGGCGAGAAATCGCACAGCGCTGACCTGCCCGGACAGGGCTAAGCGCACCGATCCGGCTCCGATGTTCCTCCGACCCCGCACTCACCCTATGCATGACGAAGGCCTCGCCGAACAGCACCCGGCGAGACCTTCGTCATGCATAGGCAAGCCGCCGCCCACCAATCGATCAAGTCATTCACGACCTGCCCGGCGAACCCGGAAAACCACCACCCAGCACACCAAGACTGACACCCGGCCAACACCCCGACCACCCAACGCCCTGGCTCAATAACTTGATCGCAGCCCGGCTCATAACGCGACCGCTGACAGCCATGTGGGGGCTGTGTTCCTGCGCCCGCGTGGCGATGGAAATGTCGGACCGGTGGCCCGGCGATGGCTAGTCGTCGAGACGGGTTATTAGAGGTGCGGAGGGGGGGCGCAGGTGGGCAGACGCAGGATGAAGTGGGCTCCTTGGTCGTTGTCGCCGATGGTCAGGGAGCCCTCGTGTGCCTGGGCGATCTCCCGGGCGATCGCCAGCCCGAGTCCGGTCCCGCCGACGTCGCGTTCACGTGAGGCCTTCAGCCGGGTGAAGCGTTCGAAGACGGCCTGGCGGAGTTCGGGGGCGATGCCGTCGCCGTCGTCGATCACCTCCACCACCGCCGCGGGTTGCTCGGCCCGCACGATGACGGTGATTTGGGAGCTGGCGTGGCGTTCGGCGTTGTCGATCAGGTTGGCCAGCAGCCGCATGATCGATAACCGGTCGCATGCGGCGCACACGCCTTCCCGCAGATCCTTGACGACCTTCACCCGGTAGGTGCGGCGGCCGAGTTCGGCGCTGACCAGCCGGGCGAGATCGGTCGGCTCGCGGGTGAGGAAACTGCCAGCATCCAGCCGGGTCAGGGTCAGCAGATCGTTCACCAGCGCCTGCATCCGTTCCACCTCCGTGAGCATGATGGTCGCGGTCTGTGGCCAGTCGGTGTCGTTGGGGTACATCAGTCCTTCCTCCACCTGGACCCGCATGGCGGTGATCGGGCTGCGCAGGTCGTGGGAAGCGTCCGAGGTGAACTGCCGTAGCTGTCGGTAGTCGCCCTCGAGCCGGTCCAGGGTGGCGTTCACCGTCTCGGCCATCAGCCTGACCTCCTGCGGTTCGGAGACCAGAACCCGGCGGTGCATGCCGGTCGCGGTGATCCCCGCCAGTTCGATGCGCAGAGTGTCCCCAGGAGCAAGGGTCTTGACGATCCACCAGAAGGTTCCTGCGGTCATCAGCACGGTCATCAGCAAGGACGCGCTGATCACCAGGAACAGCAGGGTGGAGGTCCCATACCAGGGGATCTCGGCAGTCGCGGTGTAGATCAGCCAGATCCCCTCCGGCTGGAAGGACTTGACCGCCAAGACGGTCATGCACCCCTTGAGCCCGGCCGGAGGGCACAGCGTCCGTGCGATCTGGACCTGGTCGCCGGCCGGCCGGAAGGTGGCCATCGGCGGCTCACCCAGGAGTTGTGGGGGCGCCGCGACCACCCGGCCCCGGGCATCCACCACCTGAATCTGTTTGTCCCTGCCGTTCGGCAGTACCGACGGCAGGCGCTCTTGCTTGATGAGGGACTTGACCTGATCGGAGGCACCGACGGCCCGGTGTATTGCTCTCTCTTTCTCCACCTGGCCCACGAAGACCAAGACGAGCACGCTGAACCCGACACACGCCAGCACCGCGACAGCTCCGGCCCCCACCGTGATGCGGACCCGCAGAGATGATCGACTCCAGTTCAACACCAGACCCCCCAGAGGCGAAAAAATCACCCCCTACAAGTCATGTGATCCGATACCAGGCCATACCACCCCCAAAGCATGGCAAATATTCGGTGTCGGCCTTTCCAGAGTTAGATCCACCCGGCCACGGTGGTCTGTTGGTCCTCGTCCGATGTCTGGCTGCCCGGCCCGGTGATCACCGCCCGTCAGCCGGCCGGGGCGAGGGCTCGCGACCTAAACCCGGACCGCGCAGGTTCCCGGGGCCATCGACTGCTTGTCTGTGCTGCTCACCTGAATCTCTCCTGCGTTTCGGGGTAGCGGGGCGGTCTGTTCCACCTACCCGGGGTCGCCGTAGTACGCGGGAAGAATCGGGCGGATATGGCTGGGCAGGCTCCTAGGCTGAGGATCTTCGGGCTCTGGCGGGGAGGTACCTGGTGGTCGCTCCGGTGTTCACGGACGAGGAACTGGAGTCCCTGCGGCGGTTCCCGGAGATCGGCCGGGACGAGCTGGCCCGGTTCTTCACCCTCGCTCCGTCTGACGTCGCGTTCATTAATCCTGGCGGGGGCCGCGGTCCGGCCGACCGACTCGGGCTCGCTGTAGCCCTGTGCACTCTGCCGTGGCTCGGATTCGTGCCCGATGACGTGGCCTCCGCGTCGCGGGCAGCGGTTATCCGGCTGGCTGAGCAGCTTCAGGTCGACTCGGATTCGATCCGCTCGTACGGGCGGCGAGCGAAGACGCGGACGGATCATCTGCGGTTGGCGGCGAAGTACCTGCGGTGGCGGCCGGCAGGCGAGCTGGAGTTGAAGGAGCTGGACGAATTCCTGCTGGCGCGGGCGATGGAGCACGACTCGCCGACGTTGTTGTTCCGACTGGCGTGCGAGTACCTGATCGCGGCGAAGGTGATCCGGCCAGGGCTGGTGACGGTGGTGAAGCGGGTCGCGCACGCCCGCGAGGTCGCGCGGGCGGAGACATTCGACCGGCTGGCGCACGAGTTCACCGATGAGCGCCGCGCCGCGCTGGACGGGCTACTGGTGACCGATCCGGCGATCGGAATGACCCGGCTGCGATGGCTGGGCAAGGGGCCGGTGGAAGCCTCGCCCGCAGCGGTGAAAGCGGAGATGGCGAAGCTGGGGTTCCTGCGCGGGATGGACGCGCACATCCTGGACCTGTCGGTGCTGCCGGTGCTGCCGGCCGAGCGCCGCCGGTTTCTGGCCACGGTGGGCCGCAGGCTGACCGCACAGGCGTTACAGCGGCGCGAGCCGGAACGCCGGTACCCGATCCTGCTCACCCTGGTGGCGCAGTCGGCCACCGAGGTGCTCGACGAGGTCGTGCAGCTGTTCGACCAGGCCGTCTCGGCTCGGGAGAGCAAGGCCGCGCACCGGATGCGCGACGTGCTGGCCGAGCGCGCCAAGTCCGGCGAGGACCGGCAAGCGCTGTTGGACGCGATCCTGGCCATCGTCGCCGACCCCGCGATCCCGGACGAGGAGGTCGGCGGCCTGCTCCGCGGCAAGCGGATCGGATGGGAACGGCTGCGCTCGGCACAGTCGACCGCGTTGCCGCCGCTGCCACGCGATCACGGGCACCTGGCCGCGCTGGACGGCTCCTACGGGTACCTGCGGCAGTTCACCCCGCAGGTGCTCGACGCGGTGGTCTTCGCAGGCGGCACCGCGGCGACCGAGCTGCTCAAGGCGTTGGAGATCCTGCGGGAGCTGAATGCCACCGGCGCCCGCAAGGTCCCGGCGAACGCGCCCATCGGCTTCGTCCCGACCCGCTGGCGCGGCTACCTGGACACTGCCATCCAGAGCGGCAACACCAGCGCCTACCGCCACTACTGGGAACTGTGCGTGCTGCTAGCGCTGCGGGACGCGCTGCGCTCGGGAGACGTATGGTTGCCGGGGTCGCGCCGCTACTCCGACCCAGCCGCCTACCTGCTCACCCCGAGCAAGTGGGCGGATCATCGGGTGGAGTTCTGCCGGTTGGTGGGCAAACCCGCCGACGCCACCACGGGACTGGCCCAGGTCGAGGATGAGCTGCACACGGCGCTGTGCGAGCTGGAACAGACCCTGGCCGAAGGCGATGGCCCGGTCCGCCGGTCCGCCTGGACGCCGACGGCGACCTGGTGATCTCCCCGCTGTCGGCGGAGGACATCCCCCGCCGAAGCAGTGGCGCTCAAGGCCGAACTGACCCAGATGCTGCCGTTCGCGCCGATCGTGTCGCTGCTGATCGAGATGGACAAGCGCACCGGGTTCCTGGACTGCTTCACCCACGCCGGCGGCAAACAGGCGCGCAGCCCTGAGTTGAAGCGGAATCTGATCGCGGTGCTGATCGCCTTCTCGACCAACCTCGGGTTGACCCGCATGGCCGACGCCTGCGGCATCTCCTACGACATCCTGGCCTGGTCGGCGGAGTGGTATGTGCGGGAGGAGACGCTACGGGCGGCGAACCTGGCGCTGATCAGCTACCACCAGAAGCTACCGCTCACTCCGGTCTTCGGCGCCGGCACCCTCTCCTCCAGTGACGGGCAGCGGTTCCCCACCCGCGGCAAGTCCGTCACCGCCAGGGCTTTGAGCAGGTACTTCGCCCACGAGGGGCTGTCGAGGTACAGGCACGTGACCGGCCAGCACACCACCTACGGCACGAAGGTCATCGTGGCGACCAAGCGCGAAGCGCACTACGTGCTGGACGAGATCCTCGGCAACGCCACCGACATTCCGATCACCGAGCACGCGACCGACACGCACGGGGTCACGCTGGTCAACTTCGGCCTGTTCGACCTGCTCGGCCTCCAGTTGTCGCCGCGAATCCGGGACCTGGGCAAGATCACCCTCTACCGGACCGGACCGAAATCACAGGTGGAGTCGGCGTTCCCGCTCGCGGGGCCGCTGCTGACCCGCCGGGCAACCTCGACCTGATCACCGGCACTGGGACGACCTGCTCCAGCTGGCCGGGTCGCTGAAGTTCGGGCACGCCACCGCGTCGCTGTTGGTCGGCAAACTCTCGGCGTCCAGTCGGCAGAACGCGCTCGCTGCCGCGCTCAGGGAGTACGGGGCGCTCCGCAGAACGATCTACGCCGCCCGCTACCTGTCCGACCCAGAGTATCGGCGCAAGATCTCCCGCCAGCTTAACAAGGGCGAGTCGCTGCACGCCCTCAAGCGCGACCTGCTCTATGCTCACGAGGGCACGATCCGCGCCCGCCACCTGGAGCAACAGACCGAGCAAGCCTGGTGCCTCTCGCTGGTCACCAACGCGGTGGTTTCGTGGACCACCGAGTACTACGGGCTGGCGGTGGAGTCGATACGTCGGTCCGGGCGCCGCATCGACGGCGACGCGCTGGCCCACATCTCCCCAGCACACAGCGAGAACATCAACTTCTTTGGCTCCATCGACGTCGACATCGAGGGCGAGCTCGCCCAGCTCGGCCCCACCGGGTACCGGCCGCTGCGCGTCCGCGACACCCTCTTCTGATCGTCCCGCCTGGCAGGGCCGGAGCGCGTCCGATAGCGGAATCGGCGTGCGTGCGTGCGGGCGGGTTCTGGTTCGGCGGTGTGGGCGCCCCAGGGCGGTGACGGCCAGAAGCAGGTCCCTAGAACTCAGCACGTTTCCGGGTGTCGAGAATCTGGCGCTGGCTCCGTCCTAGGTACACCAGTGGCCACGACGGGCCGCGCGACGAAGAAGGAGAACCACCATGATCGAACGGATGGACCACGTCGGCGTTGTTGTCGACGACCTCGAGGCTGCTACCGCGTTCTTTGTCGAACTTGGTCTGGTGCTGGAGGGCGAGGCGGCAGTCGAGGGACGTTGGGTGGACCGTGTCAACGGGCTCGACGGCGTCCGAGTCGACATCGCGATGATGCGGACCCCGGACGGCCACGGCGGGCTTGAGCTGACGAAGTTCCATACCCCGACGGCGGTCAGCGCTGAGCCGGAGAACGCACTGGGGAACACGCTGGGCCTACGTAGCGTCATGTTCGCCGTCGACGACCTCGACGCCACTGTCGCCGGTCTGCGAGCCCGCGGCGCGGAACTCGTTGGAGAGGTGGCGCAGTACCAGGACAGTTACCGGCTCTGCTACGTCCGCGGCCCCGAGGGGATCATCGTCGCGCTGGCCGAGCAGCTCAGCTGACGGTCCGTCGCGGCCGGCCTGCGACCAACTCGAACACGAAGAAACGACGCTGAGAGGGATGACCGTGCAACCGAACGAGATCATCGAGGTTCTGAACCGGCCGCTCAGCCAGGAGCTGCTGGCCCGCGACCTGACCCGCCTGGCGTACGTCGCCAAGGACGGGACACCCCGGACCATTCCGATCGGGTTCACCTGGAACGGCTCTGAGATCGTCATGTGCACTACGAAGAACGCCCCGAAGCTCCCGCACCTGCGCGACAACCCGATGGTCGCCCTGACGATCGATACCGAGGTGCACCCGCCCAAGATCTTGCTCATCCGGGGTCGGGCCGAGCTGGACGTCGTCGATGGCATCCCGGACGAGTACCTCACGATGAACGGCAGCTACGAGATGACGCCCGAGCAACGGGTCGTCTGGGAGGCGGAGGTGCGTTCGCTCTACGACGGCATGGTCCGGATCGTCGTGACCCCGACGTGGGCGAAGCTGATCGACTTCGAGACGACTCTGCCGAGCGCGGTCGAGGAGCTGGTCCGGCAGCGGGAGGAGCGTCAGCGCGGCTGAGCGGCGGGCGGTCGCTCGCATTGGGTGGATCGCCCACGCCTCAACCCCACCGCGGTACGCGGAGTCTGTGAAGTCCGCCAGGAAATGTCGCGGTGGGATGTCGAGAACCCGCGCGCGGCTCCGTCCCCGGAGTCAACACGGCCACAATGGGCTGTACCGCACCAAGGAGAAATATGATGGCCAAGTACCTGCTGCTCAAGCACTACCGGGGCGCGCCGGCATCGGTCAACGACGTGCCGATGGACCAGTGGACGCCGGAGGAGGTTTCGGCCCACGTGCAGTACATGCAGGACTTCATCGCTCGGCTTGAAGGCACCGGCGAGTTCGTCGACAGTCAGGCGCTCTCCCCGGAGGGCACGTTCGTCCGCTACGACGGCGAGGGGCGGCCGCCGGTCACTGACGGCCCGTTCGCGGAGACCAAGGACCTCATCGCCGGCTGGATCGTGATCGACGTCGAGACCTACGAGCGGGCGCTCGAGCTGGCCGGCGAGTTGTCCGCGGCTCCGGGTGCGGGTGGGAAGCCGATCCACGAGTGGCTCGAGATGCGCCCGTTCCTGGCCGCGCCCCCGACCATCACGGAGTGACGCACGGTGGACGAGGCCCTGCTGCCGACCCTCACCCCCACCGTGATCGGCATCCTCGTCCGTCGCGGCGCCGACTTCGCGGCGGCCGAGGACGCCGTGCAGGACGCCCTGGTCGAGGCCGTGCGCGTGTGGCCGGACGACCCGCCGCAGGACCCCAAGGGCTGGCTGGTCACCGTGGCCTGGCGTAAGTTCCTCGACGCCGCCCGCGCCGATACCTCCCGACGGCACCGCGAGGTACGCGTCGAGGGCGAGCCCATGCCCGGCCCGGGCGAGGTGGTGGACGACACGCTCCAGCTGTACTTCCTGTGCGCGCACCCGTCCCTGACACCGGCTTCGGCCGTCGCGCTCACACTGCGCGCGGTCGGCGGCCTGACCACGCGTCAGATCGCGCAGGCCTACCTCGTGCCGGAGGCGACCATGGCCCAGCGGATCAGCAGGGCCAAGCGGACCGTCTCGGGCGTCCGGTTCAACCAGCTCGGTGACGTCGCCACGGTGCTGCGCGTGCTCTACCTGGTCTTCAACGAGGGCTACTCCGGCGACGTCGACCTCGCCGGCGAGGCGATCCGGCTCACTCGCCAGGTGGCGGCCAAGACCAACCATGAGGAGGTCGCGGGCCTGCTCGCGCTCATGCTGCTCCACCACGCACGGCGGCCGGCACGGACCGGCGCCGACGGCAGGCTCGTGCCTCTCGCCGAGCAGCACCGCAGTCTGTGGAACACCCGCCTGATCGCCGAGGGCGTCGACGTGCTCCAGACAGCCCTCACCCGCGACCGCCTGGGCGAGTTCCAGGCTCAAGCCGCCATCGCCGCGCTCCACGCCGACGCCCGGACGGCCGAGGAGACCGACTGGGTGCAGATCGTCGAGTGGTACGACGAACTGGTGCGCCTCACCGACAGTCCGGTGGCCCGCCTCAACCGGGCCGTCGCGGTCGGCGAGGCCGACGGCCCGCGGGCCGGCCTGGCCGCCCTGGCGGGGCTCGACCCCGCCCTGCCCCGCCACAACGCCGTCGCGGCGTACCTACACGAGCGTGACGGCGACCCAGTGACCGCGGCACGGCTCTACGCCGAAGCCGCCCGATCGGCGGCCAGCCTCCCCGAACGCGACCACCTCACGCGCCAGGCCGCCCGGCTCAACGCGCAACTGCGCCGTTGAGCGGCGGGCGCCAGGCATTCACCGCCCCGATAGCGACGGTCTGCTCACCCTGTTGGCCGGCCGGACCGCGTCACTTGCCGTTCAAGAGGCCGATATCCCGTGCACCTCGCTCCTGACCAGCGATCACCGCAAGAGGAACCTCTTCCGTACACCTGCTGATGTGCCGATCAGCAGACCGCAGCCTGGACCTGCGGTGTCGCAGTTGACCCGTACGATGAAAATTCCGGTTGTCGGGGGCTAAACGTACGCTTCCGATCATGTCCGAGACCCTGATCGGTTACGCCCGCTGCTCCACCGACGAACGAGACCTCACCGCCCAGCGCCAACGGCTCGCCGAACTCGGCGTCGCCGACGAGCGGATCTATCTCGACCACGGGTTGACCGGAACTAACCGAAAGCGTCCCGGCCTCGACCAAGCCCTCGCCGCCGTCCGCGAGGGTGACACCCTCGTCGTACCGTAACTCGACCGACTTGCCCGCTCGGTGCCGGACGCTCGGGAGATCGGTGACTCGCTCGCCGCCCGCGGAATCAAGCTCTCCCTCGGCGGGCAGGTCTACGATCCGGCCGATCCCATGGACAAAATGTTCCGCGGCATCCACCTGTCCGCCGCACAGGTCTACCGCCTGGTGTCGGGCACCCCCGAGCGGCTGTCCCTGCCGATCCTCGTCGCGCTCTGCGACATTCTCTCCTGCACCCCCAAGGACTTGATCGTCCCCCACGTCGAGACCGCGACCAAGCCCCGCAAGGCGGCCGGCGGGGATCTGCCGGACGATGTTCTCGACCTCAACCGGCTCGGCCGGCCCCGGCGAGCCCGCATCACCCCAGAATCACAATGAGCCCCGAGCCCAGCCCCGCTCCTCGACGACGGCACCGGAACCGCCCCAGGCTTCCTGACGCCGCTCGTCGACGCCCTGTGCTCGGCCAAGAACCCCAACAGCACCGAGGCATGGCTCAAATCCAGGGTCGTCTGCGCCCGACTACAAGCTCTGGCCAGCGGCGAACTGGCCCTCAGCCACGAAGCCCTCTCCGCCTTGCCGCCCTCAAGCAGCGTCAACTACCTGCGGGAACTGCTGATGTCGATCGGCCTGCTGCCCCCCGCGCAACTCAGAGTTGTCGAAGTTCGACCAGTGGAGCAGCAGCCAACTCGATCACGTCGAATCAAAGGAAGATCGTCAGGCCCTCGCCACCTACATCGCCTGGCACCATCGGCACCGTATCCTGCGCCACCTGGACAACGGCACCCTGCGTCCCTCCGCCTGGTCCACAGCCCGGCAACAGACCAGGGTCGCGGTCACCTTCCTGAACTGGCTGAAGGACCGCGGCCTCACCCTGGCTGAGTGCACCCAGCACGACATCGATGACTGGTTCGCCAGCGGGCCCACCACCCACCTGCTGGCCCGCACCTTCATGACCTTCGCCGTCCGGCGACGCCTCTGCCCGAACCTGCGCCTCCCCGCTCCGCCGAAGGCCACGCCAGACGCTCAACCCCAGCAGGAGCGGATCGCCCTTATCCGCTGCCTGTTCACCGACGACACGCTCCCGGCCATCGACCGCGTCGCGGGCCTGCTGGTCCTTCTTTACGCCCAACCAGCCGCCCGCATCACGCACCTCCAGGTCGATGACGTCACCATCTCCGGTGATCAAGTACGGCTGCGGATCGCCGAGGAAGGCCTTCCCCTGCCCGAACCGCTGGACCAACTGACCACCACGCTCATCACCCAGCGCCGGAACATGGGAACCGCCGCCAACCCCACCTCGCCCTGGCTGTTCCCCGGCCAGCGACCCAACCGCGCGAGTACCGCCAGCCAGCTACGCAAACGGCTCAGCGATCTGGGGATCACACGCATCAGCCGCACCGCGGCCTTCAACCAGCTCCTGCGTGAGATCCCTGCCCCGGTGCTAGCCGACCTCGTTGGCTGCCACCCTCGCTTCGCCGCCGAACGAGCCACGGCCCTGGCCACCGGCTGGGACAACCACGCCGCACTCCGAGCCGCTCAGTACCCTCCCCACCGGAGAAGTGCCGGCTAGCGGGTCAGGTGCCGCCCGCCCGCCACGGAGAGAACTTCACCGTTGACATGCCCGTTCGCGGCCGAGCCGAGATAGGCGACTGCGGAAGCGACATCCTCGGGAGTGCAGATGCGGCGGGTCGGTGTCTTCGCGGCCTCGGCATCGACGACCTCCTGCCCGAATCCGGGTGTGCTCAATGCCCGCTCTGTCAGAGTGAAACCAGGCCGGACGACGTTGGTGAGAATGCCGTGCTGCGCCTCCCGGGCGGCGATGACCTT
Source organism: Streptosporangiaceae bacterium (assembly GCA_025964695.1). GTDB lineage: Bacteria > Actinomycetota > Actinomycetes > Streptosporangiales > Streptosporangiaceae > Actinomadura_E. Next base: position 12,568 of record JAOPYK010000130.1, read on the forward strand.
CGCGGCCGTCTCCAGCGCGCCCTTGGCAGCGGGATAGGCCACAGCCGCGGGCATCGGCTGATCGACCACGTCGGAGGAGATCAGCACCAGCCGCCCCCACCCGGCACTCCTCATACCGGCAAGGACGGCGTCGATCACCGCCAGCGTGCCGATCGCGTTCGCGGTGAAGCCGTCGATCAGGGTGTCCCACGTCTCCGGAGCCCTCGTCGGCCAGGAGACCGCGTTGGCGACCAGGACCGCGATGTCACCGAACTCACGCTCGACCTGACGCACCGCCGCCTGAATCGACTCGTGGTCACACTGATCGATCCGCACCGTCATCCCCTTCCCGCCCGCCTGGGCGATCGAGTCGACGAGGGTCCGTGCCTGCCCTTCGCTACGGTGCCAGCCTGCGGCGACCAGAGCGCCCTCCTGCGCGAACACCCTGGCGATCGCGCCGCCGATGTCGCCGGATGCCCCAGTGACCAGGGCGACTCGACCGTTGAGTCCGAGATCCATCGCTCCTCCGATACTTAGCCGACTACCTATTAGCCGACTATACATCTAGTATGATCAGTGCGTGGATGCAAGTGAGGCAATGCGCGTCAACCGGGCGCTGAACAAGATGAGCAAGCTCTACCGCGCTGCGAAGGCACGCAAGCTCGCGGCGCTCGGGCTGCACCCCGGGCAGGATGTGCTGCTGTGGATCCTGGCGCAGGAACGCGAGGGCATGACGGTCTCGGAACTGGCGGCACGGCTCGGCATCGAGCCACCGACCGCGACCCGCAGCCTGGCCCGGCTGGAAGGCGGCGGGTGGTTCCGGCGCGAGACGGTCCCCACCGATCGCCGCCAGGTTCGCATCGTGGTCACAGACGC
>JAOPYK010000018.1 GCA_025964695.1 Streptosporangiaceae bacterium
TCCGGTGCCGCGGGGGGTTCCCGCCCCGGTGGGCAGCCGGGCGGCGCGGGCGGAGGGTTCGGAGGAGGGGGCGGCGGCGGAGGCGGCGGGATGGGCCACACCGCCCCCGGCGGCTCCGGGGGCGCGACGAACCATGCGGGGGGATTGGGCGGCCGCGTGGCGTCGGCCGCGTCGAGCTACTCGACGGCGGAACTGATGATCTATGCCGTCCTGATGACGCTGGCCCTGCTGGCCGTCCTGTGGACCACCTTCCGCGAACTCCGGAACCGGAAGGCGGCCGTGTCCGCGCCTCCCGCGGTCGGCGACGCGCTGCCCGCGGAGTCCTAGCGCTCCGCACCGACGAGGACGCCCCGCCGGTCCGGACCGGCGGGGCGTCCTCGTCGGTGACAGGCGGCGGACGTGTCTCCTCAGCGTCTCCTGTCGAGCGCGCTGCCCAGACCCACGTTCGCCCTCAGCCAGGTGGACAGGAGGGCGGTGAGCCCGGGGTCGGTCTCCTTGATTTCCTTGGCGCGGGCCGAGGACTGGGTTCGTTTGATGACCTTCTGGTGATAGTCGCGGATGAGCTCGACGGCCAGGGCGGAATCCCGCTGCGCGATGGCCTCCACGATGTCCATCCGGGTCTTGTGCAGGAATCCCGCCACCCGCTGCCAGTCCTCGGTGCTGCCACCGGAGAGTTCGACGGCGAGCCCGATCTGGATCTCCGTGATGAATCGGCAGAGTGCGGCGAGCAGCGGGTTGTGCGAGATCGCGGAGAGGGTCACGAAGTAGTGCTTGAGTGCCGCTGCGGCCGACTCGACGTCGACGATCTCCGCCGCTTGCTCGGCCGCGCTCCGCAGTCCAGCGATGTCCTCGTCGGATGCCCGTTCCACGGCCTGCTCGACCGCGTAGGCGTTCAGAGCTCCCAGCAGGTGGACACGATCGTGCTGAAACGGCTGTATGCCCTGGTGTTCATCGAGCACGGCACCCGCCGCCTGCACTCTACTGGGGTGACTGCTAACCCGTCCGGTGCGTGGGTGGCCAGCAGGCCCGAACCTGACACGATTCTCGGCACCGACAGGCCCGACCATCTCCCCGCCATGGTCCGGTGAGACTGCGGGCGGGACCGCCGCCGCAGGTGGGATGCCCTGGGGCCGACCGGGAAGCTGAGCTGAGTAACGACCTCATTCAGGCTTTGGTCGTTGGCAAAGAGCGAGTAACTATCTGCGTCGTTGATCACTGAGAACGGGATCGACCCCGGCGGCGGGGTATAAAGGTAAATCTCTGATGTCCAGACAACCGAACTGCCACCCACCGCATTCTCTGAAGAATAGGTGTGCATGGAAATGATTCTTCATTCTGGGAAAAGGTCGCTTGTCGGAGCGGTCATCAACGCGCGGATGCTGCCACTGATCGCACTTGTGGTCGCGATGTCGGGGACTATCGCGTCGCCGCAAGCGAGCGCGGACGCGCTGGCGATGCGCCGCAACTCTAGGGCGGCCGCCATCACCGGCGGCGGTCATGGCCATTCTGGTCGCATCAGCGTGCGCGGCGGAAACGGCAAACACGTCCACAACGATTGGCAAGTGCTCAGTCCCACAATTCTCAACGGCTCGCAGGCGGTGGACAACACGAACTTTGGCGGAAAGACCAGTATCCAGACCGCTGCCTGCGGGAAGAGGCACAGCGGTTCCCGCTGGCGTAATTGCAAAATCTCGCAGAAGCTCTGGGCCCGATGGTAAGCCGACATCTGCGGAACACGCACGGCTCCCCCAGCTCAGCGGCCCGATGCGGGCGGCCACTCTCCACCGACGGCGGATCTTCGACTGTCATCGGGACGAAATGATCCGGGAGGGTCCGGACATGTGGTGGGTGTCCGGCCAACGTGTCACGTCCGATGCGGCGTGCACTGAGAGGAGAAGGCTTGATGCACCCACCCCCCACGCCCGAGGAGAGACGGCTCCGGTTCGAAAAGGTCTACGCGGCCAACCACGACCGGATCCTGGGCTATGTACGGCGGCGCACGGAGAGCCCGCATGACGCCGCCGACCCCTGTCGGGGCAGTCCGCTCCTCGTGCGGATGAAGAGCCGTGCCGCGTCCGCGGGCACAACCGTGTCTGCACTCGCCGCAAAGATCCTCGCCCGCACCGCGGGTGTCGGCCAATTCCGTTCCGCAGCTGCGTTCGCTTCCTACTGCGGTGTCGCGCCCCTGGAAGCCTCGCTTGACACAGAGAGGTGCCGTTATTTCTACAGTCCCGTCACGGGACGCGGGTGAGGCGGATGAGGGTGCTGGCGTTGTCGGTGGGGAGGTCGAGGTCGAGGCCGTGGGTCATGAGGACGGCGGCATGGTGGTGGATGCCGGTGTCCTGGTCGCGGTAGGTGGCGGTGGGGTCGAGGCCGCGTAGGCGGGTGGGGATGGCCGGTTGGTTGATGGGGCGGGGGAGTTGCCAGGCGAGGACGACGAGGTGGTTGGTGTCGGGTGAGGTGTATTGGACGGCGGTGCGGGCGGCGTGGGTGCCGAGGCGGTGTTGGGTGCCGTGTTGGATGGTGGGGCGGATCTGTTTGTACAGGGCGGTGAGGTCGGTGGCTTCGGTGAGGTCGGTTTCGGTCCATTCGAGGAGGTTTCCGCCGATGCCGAGCACGCCAGCCATGGCGACGTGGAAGCGGAAGCGCAGCGGCAGTGACCGGCCGGTGAGGAAGTTGGGGCTGTCGGTGACCCAGGCGGCCATGGTGCGGGCGGGGTAGAGCTGGCTGTAGCCGTGCTGGATGGCGATGCGGTCGGCGGCGTCGGTGTTGTCGGAGATCCAGACCTCGTCGGTGCGGCCGAGCATGCCGAGGTCGGAGCGGCCGCCGCCGCCCGCGCAGGCCTGGATGCGCAGGTGGGGGTGGTCTTGGCGGATGCGGTCGATGATGGAGTAGACGCCGCGGACGTGGTCGAGCCACAGGCGTGAGGCGTCCGGGCCCGCGTCGGGCCAGCCGGCTTCGGTGAAGGCCCGGTTCATGTCCCATTTGAGGTAGTCGATGGCATGGTCGCGGACGAGGGCGTCGAGCCATTTGTGCGCCCAGTCGGCCACGTCGGGGCGGGCGAAGTTGAGGACGAGCTGATTGCGCAGGGTGGTGCGGCGGCGGTTGGGCTGGTGCAGGACCCAGTTGGGGTGGGCGCGGTAGAGGTCGCTGTCGGGGTTGGCCATCTCGGGTTCGACCCAGAGCCCGAAACGCATGCCGAGCCGGTGCACCTCGGCGATGAGCGGGTCGAGCCCGTCGGGGAAGTGGTCGGGGTTGACCGTCCAGTCGCCGAGGCCCGCCTCGTCGGAGTCGCGGGCGCCGAACCAGCCGTCGTCCATGATGAACAGCTCGGCGCCGATCGCGGCGGCCCTGGCGGCGAGCTGCCGCTGGTTGCCCTCGTTGACGGCCCAGCCAGTGGCTTCCCAGGAGTTGTAGACGATGGGCCGTAGCTCGTCGGGCGCGGGCAGGACGTGCCGGGCGATGTGGTCGTGCCAGGCCCGGCTGGTGCCGCCGAACCCGCCGTCGTTGTAGAGCCCGGTGAACTCGGGGGTCTGCCAGGTCTCCCCGGGGTGAAGCCGCCAGGTCGTCCCATCGTGCCCGAATCCACCGGTCCAGGTGAGGCGGCCGGTCGGGGCGTGGTCGAGGGTGATCCGCCAGCTGCCGCTCCACGCCAGGGCGGTGCTCCACACCTCGCCGTGGTCCTCGCCGGCGGTGCCCTCGTCGACCATCAGCCAGGGGTGCGCGTGGTGGCTCGAGATCCCGCGGCGGCTGGTCAGGACGGTTTCGCCGATCGGCAGGCCGACGCGTTCGAGCTGGAATTCCGAGGTCCAGGCGCCGGTGGCGTGGCTCAGCCGGTAGGCCGGGCGTAGCGGCGCGGTCCAGGCCGCCGAGTCCGCGCGGACCAGCTCGATCGGTTCGCCGCCGCCAGTGTGGCGCAGGACAGTCCAGCGGGTGATGGCGTCGCTGCCGGGATGAAGCCGGTAGTGCAGCTCGACCGTGAGCGGATAGTGCCGGTCGCGCAGGTGAAGGGTCAGCCCTTCGGGGGTGATCTCGTGTTCGGTGAACACCCACTCCAGCGCCGAGGTCCCGTCCGGGAAGCGGACGGCCAGCCCGTGTGGGCCGAACCCGTCGGCGGCCAGTTCGCCTCCCTCACCGGCGGGGCTTTCGAAGCTACTGTCGCGCGGCGGCCTGCGGGAGGGAGGGAGGTCCAGGATTTGGCCGAGCGTCAGGGGTGGTCCCCAGTGCACGTTGCGGGGCACGTCGTCGGTGTCCAGACGCACGGCGTATGCGGTCCGCGGCGTGCGCAGCAGCCAGACACGGCTCAGCGGGTCGAACTGGATCTCGGCGGGCGAGAACGGCAACAGAACTCCAAGCAAGATCAACGGGGTGATGTGACGCAGCGTACGCAAAAACTTCGAGAAATTAAATTCTTGACGAAGTTAATTTATCGGTCGTACTGTACTCCCCATGTCGCGCAGCTCACATCCCCGGGCGCCCATCACCAGCCCGGCCGCCGCCAGGGTGTTCACCCTCGTGCTGACCCAGGGGCCGGTCTCCCGTGTGGAGCTGGCCCGGCGCACCGGGTTGTCGTCCGCGGCGGTGACGAAGGCGGCCCGCCCGTTCATCGACACCGGTTACCTGGAGGAGCTGGCGTCGGAGGAGCGGACCGGCCCGGGCGCGGGACGGCCCGCGAGCCCGCTGGCGATCCGTCCGGACCGCGAGTTCTTCATCGGCATCAAGATCACCGGAGATGATCTGATCGGCGTCGTCACCGATCTGCGGACCGACATCCGGCACTCGCTGCACCACCCGCTCGCCGGCCACGACGTCGACCATGTCGTGGGGGCGGTCGCCGAGCTGGTCGAGCAGCTTCTGGACTCCGGCGACTACTGCGAGCGCACCCACTGCCTGGGCGTGGCGATCTCCGGTGACGTCGACCGCGAGTCGGGCCTGGTCCGCTACTCGCCCTTCCTGGGCTGGCACGACGTCGCGCTGGCGGATCTGCTGGAGGTCGCCACGGGCCTGTCCACGACGGTGGAGAACGACGTGAAGGCGCTGACGGTGGCCGAGCAGTGGTTCGGCGACGGCGTCGGAGCCACCACGTTCGCCCTGGTCACCGTAGGGGCCGGCATCGGCTCGGGCCTGGTGGTGAACAACGGACTGGTGTTGGGTGCCTACGGCGTCGCGGGAGAGATCGGGCACGTTCCGGTCTCCCAGGCCGGTCCGGTCTGCCACTGCGGCGGTATCGGCTGTGTCGAGGCGATCGCCGGCACCAGCGCGATCCTGGAGCGGGCGCAGGCCGTCACCGGGCAGCCCGACCTGACCATCGGCCAGGCCGTCGAGCGGGCCCGCGGGGGAGACCAGGCGGTGCGGCAGGTGTTCGCCGCCGCCGGGCACGCCATCGGTCTGGGACTGGCGGCGCTGGCCAACCTCTTCGGTCCCGAGCGGATCGTGGTGTCGGGCGAGGGCGTAGAGGCCTTCGACCTGTTCGAGGACCAGATCCGCGAGACCTTCGCCCGCCAGGTCTTCGGCAGCGCCGACCGCTGCGGCCTCACGCTGCGGCCGCTCCCCTTCGAGGCATGGGCCAGGGGCGCAGCCGCGGTGGCCGTCCAGACCCTGTTCGCCCCCCTCACCCTCTGACCGCGCCCCACTGACTCCGGCCCACCCGTCTTCACCCCGAGAATCAGGAAGTTCCCATGACCGCATCCCCAACCCGCAGAGGGTTCCTCGCCGGTTCGATCCTCTTCGTCGCCGGCGTCGCCACCGCCTGCTCCTCCAGCAAGGACAGCGGCGGTACCACCCCCGGCAGCACCATCACCCTCAACCAGTGGTATCACGCCTACGGCGAGAAGGGCACCCAGGAAGCGGTCAAGCGGTACGCGGCCGAGTTCACCAAGGCCAACCCCGAAATCGCGATCAAGATCAGCTGGATCGCGGGCGACTACGAGACCCGCCTGAACTCCGCGCTGCTCACCTCCGACGCCCCCGACGTCTTCGAGATCGGGGACTTCCGCGCACAGAACGTCAAGAACGGGCTGCTCGCCCCGCTGGACGACATCTTGTCCCCGGTGAAGTCCGACTACGCCAAGGCGGCGCTGGACACCGCGACCGTCGACGGGAAGATCTACGGCGTCAAGATGATGGACGACGTCATGATGCTCTACTACCGCAAGAGCATCCTGGCCAAGGCCGGTGTCACCCCGCCTCAGACCTTCCCCGATCTGGTCGGGGCCGCCAAGAAGCTCACCACCGGCAAGCAGAAGGGCCTGTTCATCGGCAGCGACGGCGTCGGTGACATCGCCTACCTGCTGCTGTGGTCCAACAACGGCGACCTCATCGACCCCACCGGCAAGACCGTCACGTTCGCCTCCCCAGAAGGCGCCGCCGCGATCGCCGGCCTGAAGGACCTGCACGACTCCAAGGCCCTGCTGGAGGGCTTCACCACCGACTGGTTCGACCCCGGGGCGATCAGCCAGAACGCCACCGCGATGCAGTGGTGCGGCCTGTGGGCCATGCCCGACATCAAGAAGAAGCTCGGCGATGACTTCGGCGTCATCCCGTGGCCGAAGTTCAGCGACGCAGGAACGCCCGCCGCCCGCGTCGGCGGCTGGTACCACCTGGTCAACGCCAAGGGCAAGCAGGTCGACGCGGCCAAGAAGTACGTCGACTGGCTGTGGATCCAGCAGACCGAGTTGCAGAAGGACTGGTGCGTCAGCTACGGCTTCCACGTCCCGTCCCGCAAGTCGGTCGCCGCCCAGACCACCCAGCTGTCCTCCGGGCCCGCCAAGGACGCCGTCGACCTGTCCCAGCAGTACGGCCACAGCTTCCCCGCCACCTGGAACAAGGCCATGACCACCGCTTTCATCCAGTCCGCCACCAAGATCGGGAAGGGAAACGGGGACGCGGCGACCGAACTGGCGAACGCCGCCAAGACCTGCCAGGCGGAACTCGACAAGCAGAACACCTGATGCGAGCCACCGTCGCTGCCGACCGCCGGGCGCGGGCGCGCCCGGCGGGCCGGGCGCCCTCCCGCCCCCGCCGGCGCCGCGACTGGGCCGCGATCCGGGCCTTCGCGCTGCTGACCGCGCCCGTCGTCCTGGGCCTCGGCCTGTTCAAGTACGTCGCCATCGGCTGGAGCCTGCTGCTCAGCTTCAGCGAGGCCCGCGGCACCCTGACCCCCGGCCACTGGGTCGGACTCGACAATTACACGTTCCTGCTCAAGGACGAGTCGTTCCGCTCCTCCATGTGGATGATCGTCGGGTTCACCGTGTTCATCGTCCCGGTGACCTTCGCGGTCTCCCTGCTGCTGGCCGTCGGCGTGAACGGCATCCGGCGGGGCCGGGCCTTCTTCCGCACCGCGTTCCTGCTGCCGGCCGCGGTCTCCTACGTCGCGGCCTCCCTGATCTGGAAGATGGCCTTGTTCAACGGGCTGCCCTCGGGGATCGCCAACACCCTCGGCGGCCTGCTCGGGATGGATGTCCAGCCGTGGCTCTCCAGCACCGACCCGCCGCTGTACTGGATCGTGATCGTCACCCTGCGGCTCTGGCTCCAGGTCGGCCTCTACATGATCCTCTTCCTGGCCGGGCTCCAGTCGATCCCGCCGCACCTGTACGAGGCGGCCGCCCTGGACGGCGCGGGCCGGTGGCAGACCTTCCGGCGCATCACGCTGCCGCTGCTGCGCTCGACCTCGGCGGCGATCCTCATGCTGATCCTCATCACCGCGTTCCAGGCGTTCGACGAGTTCTACAACCTGTTCAACACCGGGCAGGCCGGAAACGCATCCGCCCCGGTCCGCCCGCCGCTGGTCTACCTGTACGACTCGGCGCTCGGCGACCAGAACTACGGGGTCGGCTCCGCGGGGGCGTTCATCCTGACCGTGATCATCGTCGCGGTGACGCTGCTCCAGGGCCGGATCGCCGGTTTCGGCAGGAAGGACGGACGATGAAGCACACCGCACTCTCCCACCGCGGCCGCACCCCCGCCGCGACGGTGGCCCTCTATCTGGGGCTGGCCCTGCTGTCGGTGATCTTCCTGATGCCGTTCTACGTCATGCTGCGCAACTCGCTCATGACCGAGGACCGGATCACCGAGCTCAACTGGTCCTGGCTGCCGTTGCCGGCCAACTTCGACAACTACAAGGCCCTGTTCAACGATCCGTCCCTGCCGTTCGGGCACGCGCTGTGGAACTCCCTCGTCATCGCGGTGATCACCGCACCGGTCGCGACCCTCTTCGGCTCCATGGCCGGATACGCCCTCGCTCGGATCGATGTGCCGTTCCGCGGGGTGGTGACCGTGTTCATCGTCGGCACCCTGATGATCCCCGCCTCGGTCACCTTCGTCCCGACGTTCCTGGTCGTCGACGCGCTCGGCGGCGTCAACACCCAGTGGGGAGTCATCGCCCCCGGCCTGTTCAACGCCTTCGCCGTGGTGCTGTTCCGCAGCTTCTACCTGCGCTTCCCGCCTGATCTGGAGGAGGCCGGGCGGATCGACGGGCTCGGTTATCTCGGCGTCTACATCCGGATCGTGCTCCCAAACTCCATCACCATGATCGCTTCGCTCGGGGCGTTGTCGTTCATCGAGAGCTGGAACGCCTTCCTGTGGCCGCTGGTCATCGGCCAGGATCCGTCCTCCTGGACGGCGCAGATCGCCCTGTCGACCTTCCTCACCTCCCAGACGATCAACCTGCCCGGCCTGTTCGCCGGGGCGGTCGTCACGATCGTGCCGCTGGCGCTGATGTTCCTCGTCGCCCAGCGCTTCATCGTCCAGGGCATCACGGCCAGCGGTCTGAAGGAATGACCGGGTCGCACCCGGCGCGCCCCGGGTGGGACCCCTCTGAACCGCGGGGGCGGCTACCGGGCCGGAGCCGCCCCCACAGACGCGGGGCTCACGCCGTCCGGCCAGCCGGTGGAGGTGGTGCGGCGCGGCCCGCCGCCTCGTGGCCCATCAAGCGCAGCGGTGAGGAGACCAGCGTGCAGGCATCCAGCCTGGAGTTCTTGACCGGGATCTTCTGGTCAAGGACGCTTTCCGCCCCTACGGGCGCGGTCCGGGCCGTCCGTGTCGAATCCGATTCCGACGAGGAGAACTGAGGTGCGCACCTCCACCCGCCTGGCCGACGGCCGGGAGATCATCTACTTCGACGACGTCCTCGTCGACCGTTCGGCCGTCGACATCCGGGAACTGGAGCCGTTCGCTCCGGCCGCCGAGCTGCGGCACGACCTCCTCCATGACGAGCCGGTGCTGATCGCGGCCCACCGGCAGAACCGCACGTTCCAGCCCGCGCCCGGCGCCTGCCCGCTCTGTCCGGGCGAGGAGATCCCGGGCGACGGCTACCACGTGGTCTCGTTCGAGAACCGGTTCCCCTCCCTCGGCGGTCCGGCGGGCGGGCGCTGCGAGGTCGTCTGCTTCACCGACGACCACGACGGCTCGTTCGGTGCCCTGTCCCGGCAGCGGCTGTCGACCGTCGGTGCTGCCTGGGCCGACCGGACGGCTGAGCTCGGCAAACTCCCCGGCGTCGAGTACGTCGCGGTCTTCGAGAACCGCGGCGCGGAGATCGGCGCTACGCTCTCCCATCCGCACGGCCAGATCTACGCCTTCCCGTACGTGCCTCCGACCGTCGCCCGCGTGCGGGAGTCGGCCGCACGATTCGGCGAGGGTTGCGTCGTGTGCCACCTCGCCGCCACTGCGGGTCCCCGGCTGGTCGCCGAGACCGGGCACTTCCTCGCGTTCGTGCCCGAGGCGGCGCGCTGGCCGTACGAGGCGTATGTGACGCCGCGTACCTGCGTGCCCGACCTGGCGGCGCTCGCTCCTGAGCGGCGCGACGAGCTGATCGGCCTATACGCGAACGTCCTACGCCGTTTCGACCTTCTGTTCGGCGATCCCGTCCCGTACATGGCCGTCTGGTACCAGACGCCGGTGCGCGGGGAAGGGCTCTCCCATCTTTACGCGCGGATCTACACTCCGCGCCGCACCGCCGACAAGCTCAAGTTCCTCGCGTCCTCCGAGACGGGGTTCGGCGCCTTCATCAACGACGTGCTGCCCGAGAGGTCCGCCGCACTGCTGAAGGAGGTCATGTGACGGGGATCCGTGCGGCCGGACTGTTTCCGCGAGTTCTATGGGGCGGACCCGTGCGGAGTTGGCCGGATCACCCAGCAGGCGGAGAACGCCTTCGTCGGTATGCCGTGCGGAATCCTTGATCAGAGCGCTTCGTCGCTGTCCGCTGAAGGCCATTTGCTGTTCATGGACACCCGCACCCTCGCGACCCGACTGATCCCGTTCACCCCAGCCGGCCAGGCACCTCGACGAACCTGCAGGGGCAGCCGTGATTCACTTCAACAAGTAGGCGATGAGCGCGCGGGCGGACCGGCGCGCCGATCGCGCTCCGCGAGATCATGATGAAAATGATCGGGGGGTATGCTCGGCAGCTCGCCGCGCCGACGTTCTGCGTGAACGCATGGGCTGGCGGCACGTGACCCGGAGATTGGTCGTGGCCGAGTGTCCATGACGGACCGGACCCCTTCGTCCTTACTGTGAAGGTCGGTGAGAAGCGCTGGCCCTGAGCAGAGGAGCAAGTCATGCCCGAAGCCCGCATCACCGAGGTCGGAACGGTCGGGATCCCCGTTACTGATCAGCAGCGAGCGGTCGACTTCTACGTCGGCACGCTCGGTTTCGAGAAGCGCCGGGACATGCCCTTCGGACAAGCACGCTGGATCGAGGTGGCCCCACCCGGGGCGGCGACGACCATCGCGCTCGTTCCCGCCGGGGTGCCCACCGGCATCCGCCTCACCACCCAGGACGCCGACGCCGCTCATGCGGATCTCAGGGAACGCGGCGTCGACACGGACCCGGAGGTCATGCGCATGCAAGGTGTGGTGCCGCCCATGTTCTGTCTGCGGGACCCGGACGGCAACAGCCTCATCCTCGTCGAGAGCGCTCAGTGATGCGCAAGCAGTTCACCGCCACCTTGCAGAAGAGCCCGAACAAGGGCGGGCACACTTATCTCGTCTGGCCTGACTCGGTCGAGTACTTCGGGACGCGGGGTCTGGTGAAGGTTCGCGGCACGATCGACGGTCACCCGTTCCAGAGTTCGTTCATGGCCTTGGGAGACGGTCGGCACAAGCTGCCCGTCAAGGCCGACATCCGCAAGGCGATCGGCAAGGAGGCGGGAGACACCGTGACCGTCCTGCTGGAGGAGCGAATCAAATGAATGAAGCCGCTCACCGCTCTCGCCGATAGCCCAGGAGTACAGATAGCCCAGGAGTACAGGAGGAAACCATGCCCACGTACATCGCTCTCACCTACACCGCCGAGGTCGACTGGTCTCAGCCGGAGTACGCGGAAGGCCTGCAGGAATATATCGCGTTCAACCAGGCGCATGACGCCGTGTTGAGGGGTGGTCGCGCGCTCTACCCCACTGCGACCGCCACGACGGTGCGCGTACCCGAAGGCAAGGGCGGAGACCCGATCGTCAGCGACGGCCCCTACGCCGAGACAAAGGAGGCGCTGACCGGCTTCTACCTGCTGGAGTGTGCCGACCTCGACGAGGCGGTCGCGGTCGCGGCGAAGATCCCGGCGGCCTGGTACGGGACGGTCGAGGTCCGTCCGGTGCACCCGTCCCTCGAGCCCTGACCGTGGAGGCCGATGACGCGGCGGCGCGGCTGGTGCGCGAGGAGGGCGCGCGGGTCCTGGCCACCCTGATCCGCGTCACCGGCGACATCGACCTGGCCCAGGACGCCGTCCAGGACGCCGTCGTCCGCGCGCTGGAACGGTGGCCGCGTGACGGCGTCCCGGACAATCCGCGCGCCTGGCTCACGGTCACCGCGAAGTGGCGGGCGATCGATGTCGTCCGCCGGGAGGCCCGGCGTGCCGGGAAGGAGGCGGAGGCCGTGTCGTTCCTCGATCCTGTCCCGGAGCCTGCGGAGGTCGTCCGCGACGACCTCCTGCGGCTGGTGTTCACCTGCTGCCATCCGGCACTGTCCAGCGAGGCCCAGGTCGCGCTCGCGCTGCGGACCCTCGGCGGGCTGTCAACCGTGGAAGTCGCCCGTGGCCTGATGGTGCCGGAGGCGACCATGGCCAAGCGGCTCACCCGAGCCAAGCAGAAGATCGCGCAGGCCCGGATCCCTTACCGCGTGCCGGCCGCCGAGGAACTGCCGGGCCGGCTGAAAGGGGTCGCGGCCACGATCTACTTGATCTTCAACGAAGGATACGCGGCGGGAGCCGGCGAGGACCTGGTCCGGGTCGCGCTGTCGGCCGAGGCGATCCGGCTGGCACGGCTCCTGGCCGAGCTCATGCCCGACGAACCGACCGTGCTCGGCGTGCTCGCGCTCCTGTTGCTGAACGACGCCCGCCGCGCCGCCCGTCTCGACGACCAGGGCCGTCCAGTGCTGCTGCCCGACCAGGACCGCACGCGCTGGGACGCCGCCGCGATCAAAGAGGGCGTCGAACTGGTCGGAACGGCTTTGCGTCGTACCCCCGACCGGCCGGACCCCTACGTCGTGCAGGCGGCAATCGCGGCGTGCCACGCGCTCGCACCCTCCTATGCCAGCACCGACTGGGACGCGGTCATCTCCTGGTACGACGTGCTGCTCGCCGTTCAGGACACCCCGGTCGTCCACCTCAACCGGGCGGTGGCCGTGGCCGAACGGGACGGTCCCGAGGCAGGTCTCGCCCTGGTCGAAGACATCGGCGGTCTGACGGCCTACCCGTGGTGGCACGCGACCCGCGCCGAACTGCTGCACCGCCTGGGCCGGGCATCCGAGGCGCGCGCAGCCTACGAACAGACGCTCGCCTTGGGGATGAACGATCCCCAGTGCGAGCAGCTGCGCCGCCGCCTTGCTGAACTCCCGAAGTAACACCACGAGTTGGCCTATGTGACCCCCGACGACGAACACGAAGGCCGCGGTGACGCGATCCGCAAGCCCGGCGAAGCAGGTCTGGAATGGCTTTTGGCTTGGAGTTCGGGGGTCCATCAGGGGGACCTTCGGCCCTACGAGCAGGCGGGGAACCCTGCTGTGCTGAAGGGTGAGTCGGAACCGCCGAGGAGGGCAGTCACATGATCGGCCACCGG
>JAOPYK010000038.1 GCA_025964695.1 Streptosporangiaceae bacterium
GCGCGGGCCCGTACGTCCCGCCCGGACCGCCGCGGGGCCCCAACGGCACGCGGCTCGTGCCGCAGGGGCCGCCGTACGGGACCGCACCGCCGGCCGGACGCGCCGCCGTGAGCACAGCCCCGCTGCCCCGGTGGATCAACGCCTGGAACGAGTTCGCGGGCTCGTGGTGGTTCGCGCCGCTGACCGGGGTGGCGTTCACCCTGGCCGCGCTGGCCGAGCTGTACGCCCGGCACATGGTCCCACTGAGCCTGGCCGGGGGATTCGCGGTGGCCGCGACGCTGCCGCTGGTCTGGCGTCGCGAGTTCCTGCACCCGGTCGCGGCGGTCGCGCTCGGCGCCTTCGCCGCCGCCATGCTCTCCGGCCAGCTGCTCCTGGTCACGGTCGCCTTCGCGACGCTCTGCACGCTGTACGTCCTGGGCCAGCAGCTGCCCCGGCAGCGCGCCGGAGTGCTCGCGGTGGCCGGGGTGGCCAGTGTCCTGGTCGTCTACCTGGCCTCCAACAGCCTCAACGACATCCCGTGGCCGGTGGCCATCATCGCGATCATCGCGGCGATCGGGCTCGGCGACGCCCGCCGGGCCGTCGAGACCGCCGGGCGCACGGAGGCGGCGGCGCAGGAACGTACGACCGAGACCCTGTCCCAGCTCAACGCCGTCCAGCGGGAACAGGCCGTACTCCGAGAGCGCGCCCGGATCGCCCGGGAACTGCACGACGTCGTGGCCCACTCGGTGTCCATGATCGCGGTGCAGGCGGAGACTGCGCCGTACACGGTCCGGGACATCTCCCCAGAGGCCGCGCAGGGCTACCAGGAGATCGCGGTCACCGCCCGGGAGGCCCTCGTGGAGATGCGGCGGCTGCTCAGCGTGCTGCGGGCCGACGCCAAGGGCGAGGCGGAGGTGACCCCGCAGCCCCGGCTGGACCGGCTGCCCGAACTCATCGAGAAGCACCGCGGGGCCGGCGGCAACGCCGAGATCTCCGTTCAGGGCGATCCGCGCACCCTGTCCGCCACGATCGAGCTGTCCGCCTACCGGATCGTCCAGGAGTCGCTGACCAACGCCCGGCGGCACGCTCCGGGCGCGAACGTGCGGGTGGAGCTCGTCTACCTGCCCGATCGCCTGGCGGTCCGGGTACGGGACAACGGACACGGCACGACCCTGGTCCTCGATCCGCGTTCGGCCGGAGGAGGCCATGGGCTGCTGGGCATGCGCGAGCGTGCGACGATGCTGGGCGGACGCTTCTCCGCCGGGCCCGCCACCGAGGGTGGCTTCATGGTCGAGGCGGAGCTGCCCTTCAGTGAGGAGCGCGGCAGAGGCTGAACGACGAGTGAAGCCGACGCCGTCAAAGCGCTCCGAACCGCCGTGCCGCAGGCACGGCATCGAACACGTGAGGAGCACCCCCGCCCGTGATCCGAGTGCTGATCGTCGACGATCAGACGATCGTACGCGCCGGTTTCGCCGCTCTGCTGTCCGCACAGCCCGACATCACCGTGGCGGGTGAGGCCGGCGACGGCCGGGAGGCGGTCCACCTGGCCTCGCTGCACCGTCCCGACGTGGTGGTGATGGACATCCGGATGCCGGGCATGGACGGCATCGAGGCGACCCGCCGCATTCTGACCCAGCCGAACTCCGGCTCCCTCCGGGTGCTGGTGCTGACCACCTTCGACGTGGACGAGTACGTCTACGACGCGCTGGCCGCGGGCGCCAGCGGCTTTCTCCTCAAGGACGCCACGGCCGACGAGCTCGTGTCGGCGGTCCGGGTGGTCGCCCGCGGTGACTCACTGCTGGCCCCTCAGGTGACGGGCCGGCTGATCCACGAGTTCACCAGGCAGCGCCGCAATCAGCCGAGCCCCCCGGCCGAGCTTGCCAGCCTGACCGCCCGGGAGACCGAGGTCCTGGTGCTGATCGCGAGCGGACTCTCGAACGCCGAGATCGCCGCCCGGCTGGTGGTCAGCGAACACACGGTGAAGACCCATGTGGCCCGCGTCTTCACCAAGCTCGGCCTGCGTGACCGTGCCCAGGCGGTGATGCTCGCCTACGAGTCCGGACTGGTCACCCCGGGCACCTCCGCCTCGCCGTGATCCCGCGGCCGGCACCGGCCGTGAAATTTACGGGAGCACCGGCGGACGGTCATCGGCACGCCAGGGAACGGCAAAGAAGAGGGAATGCTCCGGCAGGCCACCGGTAGACCCGCGCCGCGGTGCCGTAGACCTCCAGAGGAGCGAACTCAGGGGGTCTCACAGTCATGGCAGCTCGCCTCACCATGCCCGCGGCACCTGGCGGACGGAGTGCCGGATCGCGAGCCCGGCGGCTCCTGCTGCCCGGCGCTCTGATGCTCGCCGTGGGCCTGGGGCTCACGGCGACCGCCCTGCCCACCCTCTCCGCGGACTGCGGCTGCTGGCGGTACGTACGCCTGAACGCCGACGGCACCCCGGCCACCGCGTCAACCGCGTACCGGGCCGAGACGACCCTGAGCGACGTGGCGGCTCCCTCGTACCAGGTGGCCTGGGCGGTGGGCAGCCGCGGCAGTGACGCGCTGCTGGCACGCTGGACCGGCCTCGGCTGGCGGGAGACGGCGCTGCCGGTGCCGGCCGACACCCTGCTCGAGGGAGTCGCCGCCGCGTCCCCTCGGGACGCCTGGACGATCGGGTACGGACCGGGCGGCACCCCCCGGGCCGCCCACTGGGACGGAGACGGCTGGCGGTCCATGCCGGTGCCCGGCCAGACCCCCGCCTTCCCCCGGGCGATCGACGCCCGTACGGCCGGCGACGCGTGGATCGTGGGCAGCGGCGGCTCCGGGGTCACGCAGGCGACCACCTGGCACTGGGACGGCCGGAGCTGGCAACAGGTCGTCATCCCGGACGGCCCGGGGACCGCGAGCACGCTGGCGGCGGTGTCCGCCCGGGCCCCCGACGACGTCTGGGCGGTCGGCGGCCGGGGCTCGTTCCCGGCCCGGCAGCTCATCCTGCACTGGGACGGGCAGGGCTGGACTCCCTACACGGCCCCCGACCTCGACGGGGAGGCCATACTGTCCGACGTGGTCGCGCTGGGCCGCGCCGACGTATGGGCGGTCGGTTCCACGACCGTGCCGGCGCCCACGGGTTTCGCCCCCGGCACGGTGACGGACAGACCGCTGGCCGAGCACTGGGACGGCAGGTCGTGGCGGGACGTACCGCTGCCGGAGGCGAGCGGCCGGTTCTACGGCGTGACGGGCGACGGCCACGGCGGGATCTGGGCGGCCGGTGAGAGGCCTGACGGCCGCGGCTTCTTCGCGCGCTGGGACGGCGCCCGCTGGGAGCTCTCCGCCGCCCCGGCGCCCGGCGCCCCCGGCACGGCCGCTCCGTCGGCCGCAGTGTGGAATCTAGCCAGGATCAGCGGAACGGACTATCTCTGGGCGGTCGGCGCCTACGAGCCGCTCACCGGAGAGCTTCCCGCTCGCCGGGCCATCACCTGGACCAACGCCCCCCGGCCTCGCTGAGACCGGTCGGCACGGCCGCCGAGAGCGGGCCTACTCGGTGACCCCGGCCGGGTCTCCGATCGCGGGTTCGAGGAAGATGTGACCGGCCATCGGGACGGCGGCCCGGATCCGGGCCTCGGCCGCGTCGATGCCCTTGGCGATCTGGGCCGCGGTGTCGTCGTGCTTTACCGCGATCTTGGCCGCGATGAGGAGATCCTCGGGGCCGAGGTGCTGGGTCCGGAGGTCCATGATGTGATCGACCTCGTCGACCGACTCCAGAGCGGTCCGGATGGAGCGCTCGACCTCGGGGTCGGCGGCCTCGCCGATGAGCAGGCTCTTGGTCTCGATGGCCAGGATGATCGCGACGACGCCCAGCAGGACGCCGATGGTCATCGACCCGACGCCGTCCCAGATGCCGTCCCCGGTGATCACTGCCAGCGCGACGCCGACCAGCGCGAGGACCAGGCCGAGCAGCGCGGCCAGGTCCTCGAGCAGCACTACGGGCAGCTCCGGCGCCTTGGCCCGGCGGATGAAGCCCACCCACGACCGTCCGCCGCGCAGCTGACCGGCCTCCTTGATCGCGGTCCGGAAGGAGTAACCCTCCAGCAGGATCGCGAAGACCAGAACGCCGAAGGCCCAGGCCGGCGACTCCACCGGGTGCGGGTCGGTGAACTTGTGGAACCCCTCGTACAGCGAGAACAGCGAGCCGACGGTGAAGAGCACGACGGCGACGATGAAGGCGTAGAAGAAGCGCTCACGCCCGAACCCGAAGGGGTGCTCAGGGGTACGGTCCCGTTCCGAGCGCTTGCGGCCCAGGATGAGCAGCGCCTGGTTACCCGAGTCGGCGACGGAGTGGACGCCCTCGGCCATCATCGAGGTGGACCCGGTGAATCCGAAGGCGACGAACTTCGCCACCGCGATCCCCAGATTGGCCGCCAGCGCGGCCATGATGGCCTTGGTCCCGCCCTCAGCGCTCATCGGTGTCCTTTCGAGTGTCAAGCGTGATCGATAGCCGAACGACCGCATGATCACGGCAATGGTCAGACGATCTTGGCCTTGAGCGTCTGGATTGCGGCGACCGGGGTCGGGTCGACGCCCAGCGCGATCGCCAGGTAAACCGTGGCATAGTCGGCCAAAGCGATCAACGTGGCGATCCGCTCCAGCGGATGGGCGCCCTCCGCCATCAGCTCGGTCACCGGGACGCCGCGATCGCGGGCCAGCGCGGCCGACACCTCGCGGCGTTTGGCCACCTGGGGATGCTCCTCGGTGTCCCGCAACAGGATCAGGTGCAGTCCGGTGTCGTTCTCGTCGGCGCGGTCCCGGAAGAAGTCGTCTTCCTGAGACCCGGAAGCGGAGGAGCCCCGCAGGCCGCCGAAGAACCCGTCCAGGGCGACGATCTGGTTGTGAACGGCCTCGGGCAGGTCACCGTGAACGGCCGGGTAGTCGGCGTTCTCGTTGAGCTGGCAGGCGAACCGGTAGGCCGCGACCCCGGCGAGCGGGGACGTCCCCCAGATCATCGGAATCGAGCCCGCGAGGTCGGTGGCCAGTTGCTTGCCGGGGTTGACGAACGTCTCCCTGCCGGGTCCGCATCGGTGGCTGATGTCCTCCAGCCGGGTCGCCGTGGCCTCCAGGACCGCGTCCGGTACGTCGGCCAGCCCCGTCGCGCGGGCGGCCAGGAGCAGCGGAACCGTGAGACCCCACAGGCAGGCGCGGGGCTGCCCGACCGAGTGGACCGGGATGAACACGGCTCTGCCCTGGACCGCGATCCCGGCCAGCGTGGAGCCGGGCGCACCGACGCACACCAGCCGGCAGCCGCGGCGGATGGCCTCGACGGCGACGGCGAGGGTCTCCTCCGTTTCGCCGGAGCACGACACGGCGATGACGAGATCGGGCACCCCGACCCAGCCGGGCAGCACGTGCCCGCGGACCGTGATGACCGGGACCGGGCAGCTGACGCCGCAGACGGCCGCCAGCACATCGCCGGAGATGCCGGATCCGCCCATGCCGGCCACTACGACCGCCCGCGGGCGGCCCTCGTCACCGAGCCGGGCCAGACCGGCCTCGGTGGCCGTCAGCTGTGCCTGCCGGACCTGCGCGGCGGCCGAGGCCACCTGACGCAGCATCTCCCCGGGATCGGCGGCGGTGAGCGCCGCGGGATCGTCGAGCGAGACGGTGAGGTTCATACGCCCGCTCCGAAAACCTCCGGCCGGTTCACGACGTCGGGGCGCCCGTCTCCGGCCTCCGGCCTTCGTCCACGAGGAGCACCGGAATGCCGTCCCGGACCGGGTAGGCGTACTTGCACTCGCCGGTGCACACCAGCTCGTCGCCCTGGGCGACGAGGGAGCCTCGGCAATTCGGGCAGGCCAATATTTCCAGCAGCCACGAGTCGATCTTCATAGGACTCCGCCCCCACTCTGTGTACAGCGTCTGTTCATGTCTGGTCACCGAGTCGGCGGCGGGGCAGGCTCTCTGACGGTGGAGAGCACCTCGTCGCGGATGGCCGCCATGGTCTGTTCGTCGGCGGCCTCGGCGTTGAGCCGCAGCAGCGGCTCGGTGTTGGACGGCCGGAGATTGAACCACCAGCCGGTGCCGCTCACCGTGAGGCCGTCGAGCTCGTCGAAGGTGACGCCGGGCCGGCCGGCGAACACGGCACGGATCTTCTCGGTCGCCGCCGCCTGGTCGGCCACCTCGCTGTTGATCTCGCCGGAGGCGACGTACCGTTCGTACTCCCGCAGCAACGCCGACAGCGGCCGGTCCTGCTCCCCGAGGGCGGCCAGGACGTGCAGCGCCGCCAGCATCCCGGAGTCGGCGAACCAGAAGTCACGGAAGTAGAAGTGCGCCGAGTGCTCGCCGCCGAAGACCGCGCCGCTCTCCGCCATCGTCTGCTTGATGAACGAGTGACCCACCCGGGTCCGGATCGGCGTGCCGCCGTTCTCCTTGATGATCTCCGGTACGGCTCGCGACGTGATCAGGTTGTGCACGATGCCGGAGCCGGGGTGCTTGGCGAGCTCGCGTACGGCCACCAGCGCGGTGATCGCGGACGGCGAGACGATCTCGCCTCGCTCATCCACGGCGAAGCAGCGGTCGGCGTCGCCGTCGAAGGCCAGGCCCAGGTCGGCGCCCTCTTTCAGCACGGCGGCCTGCAGGTCGCGCAGGTTCTCCGGTTCTATCGGATTGGCCTCGTGGTTGGGGAAGGTGCCGTCCAGCTCGAAGTAGAGCGGTACGACCTCGAGCGGCAGGCCGTCGAACACGGCCGGCACGGTGTGCCCGCCCATGCCGTTCCCGGCGTCGACGACCACCTTCAGCGGGCGGATCCCTGACAGGTCCACGAGCGTCTTGAGGTGGGCGGCGTAACCGGACAGCAGATCCCGCCGGGTGATCGTGCCCGCTGCGCCCTCGTAGGAGGGGACGCCTGCGGCGACGAGGTCGCGAATCTCCAGAAGGCCGGTCTGCTGGCCGATCGGCCTGGCGCCCGCCCGGCACATCTTCATCCCGTTGTACTTCGCCGGGTTGTGGCTGGCCGTGAACATCACCCCGGGCAGGTCCAGGCTGCCGCTGGCGTAGTAGAGCAGGTCGGTGGAGCCGAGACCGGCCTCGACCACGTCGGCGCCCTGACCTGCCGCGCCACGGGCGAAGGCCGCGGCCAGCGGGATCGACGAGGCCCGCATGTCGTGCGCGGTGACGAGCGCCGTCGCTCCGGTCACCCGGACGAAGGCCGCCCCGGTGGCTTCGGCGATGTCCTCGTCGAAGTCGTCGGGAACGACTCCCCGGACGTCGTAGGCCTTAAAGATCTTGGTGAGGTCGCCCACCCGTACTCCCCACTCGCTGGCACACGCCGTGTCGCATTTGCCACCCGAGCCTATCGGGTCCTGTTGAGGCGCTCACTGGCGTGTTCCGCCGCGGGGACGGCTTCAGCGTTCGCGGGGCGGCTTGGGCAGCGGGGGCGCGGACTTGAGCACCCGCAGGTGCCCGCGGCGGCTGACCTCCACCCCCTGCCCGACCGGTTCCTGCCGATCGACGGGCTTGGCGGCTTCGCGGACCGCGTCCGCGAGCGCCTCCAGGTCGTCGCTGCTCGGCTGCGCCACCTGCTGGGCGGGCAACCGCACCAACTCCCAGCCCATGGGGGCGGTGAGTCGGCCGGCGTGGTCGGCGCACAGGTCGTAGCAGTGCGGTTCGACGTACGCGGCGAGCGGACCGAGCACCGCGGTGGAGTCCCGATAGACATACGTGAGCGTGAAGACTGCGGGCTCCTTGCAGGCGGTGCGGGAGCATATGCGGACGGGGCTCACGATGGCCGACCGTACCCCCCTCTCGGCCCCTCCGCCACTATCTAGACAACCGTGTCCTCGTTACTGCACTTTTTCGCCACGGACCGTTACGTAAAGCAGTGCTCTCACAGGTCACATCACCCACTCCGGCCTAGGCGTCCGGCGTGGTCTTGATCCTTCGGATCGGCCGTACGATCGGACCCGAGCCCGATCTTGAAGTTGTGCGGCCGGGGTGTGCCCGTGCGCTTCGGCTTGTAAGCTCGAAGCGTGCGATCCCACATCGGCAGTGGAGGTGGGACCCTGTCAGAGGGCAGCAGGCAAGACGCCGGGAGCGGCCACCCATCGAACGGCCGACCGCGCACCCGGCGCCGCGACCGGCGTGGCCGAGGCCTCCGGGGCATGCTCGCGCCTCCGGAGGTGCCGATCTCACGTTCCCGGTCCGAGCGATTCGACGATCTGGTCACCGACGAGGTCCGGCGAGTCGCGCAGCGGTGGAGCCAGGAGCTGGCCGGGGTCGAGTTCGCCGTGGAGGAAGTGCCCCCCACCGAGCCGCCGACCGACGGCCCCGAGCCCGTGCCGCTGGGCCGCCTACGGCCCTCGGCCGGGGCGAACGCGGCCCGCATCGTCATCTACCGGCGCCCTCTGGAGGCCCGGGGTGGCGGCGACGAACGTGATCTGGCCCGGCTGATCCGCGATGTCGTGGTCGAGGAGGTCGCCGACCTGCTCGGCCTCTCCCCCGAGTCCATCGACCCCAGCTACGACACCCCCGACGAATAGTCTTGTTCGCTCGCATGGTGGTGGAGTCTGGCGACGCATGTCGGCGCGGCTTTGGGAAGCCCGTACGGCGCGTTAGGGGATCAGGGAGGTCAGCGAGTCGGCCACCGGCGGGAACCGCACGGTGGTGGGGGCCGGCGCGATCGGCACCATGGTGATCAGCTTGTGCATGGTGAGCACCCGGGTGGCGTAGACCGGACCGGAACCGGGCTGTGGGAGGACCACCACGCCGAAGCCGTCGGTGGCGCCGGAGGGCGCGGCGAGCCGGACCTCCAGCGTCCGGGTGCCCTCGACCTTGGCGACGTACGGATCCCCCGCCACGCCCTGGGCGGTGAGGGCGACCACCTTCACCGTCGCCGGGCCGTCCGGTGCGGTCAGCAGCACGGAGGAGACGTCACGATTGTCCGCGACCGCCCCACCTGCCCCGCCGTCGCCGCCGAGGGGCAGCGTCGCCGCCCCGTAGGCCACGTCGTCGCCCTGCTGCACGATCAGCCCGCCCAGGATGGGCTGGTCCGCCACGAGCCGGACCGCGGCGGCCTTACCGGACAGCGCTCGTTCCAGGTCCACCGGGGTGACCGTGCCCGCGGGGGCGTCGACGGTGTCCTGTCCCTGCGGCGCGAACGCCCCCGCCGGAGTGATCACTTGAATCTTGATCCGGGCGTCGACGTCGCCGGGCACCGCGATGAGCAGCTGGCGCCGGCCCGCGCCGGACGGGACGCCGGGCACGACCAGTTGCGGCGCGGAGGGCGCCGTGACAGGCAGCCAGTCGACGCCCTTGCCCTTGCCCACCCGCACGCGTACGGCGGCCGCGACCCGCCCCGTGCTGACGTGCACGTGCAGTGCCAGCAGCCGGGCCTGGGCCACGATCACGCCGAGACCCTCCGGGCTGCCGCCGATGGGTACGACCCGGGTGGTGTGCGGTTCGACGATGGTGCCACGGCCGTCGGCGGTGTCCAGCGGCCCGTCGCCGGACAGCGCCGAGGCGTCCACCGCGGCGGCCTGGTCGTCGACGTTGGTGAGGTAGAGGTCGAGATGCTTGGCGTCCGCCGGTCCCGGACCGAGGAACCACAGGTCGGTGCCGGGTTCGGCGCAGCGGACCGCCGCCAGGCCACGGTCGTCGCCCTTCTTGGCCAGTGTCGTCTGCTCCGCCTCGAACCCCCCGGCGAGCGCGCCCGCCGCCCGCAGGGTGTACGACCCGTCGGCGGTATTCACGTCCTGAGACCACGCGGTGCCGGGAGCCGTGATCGAGCCGGCCGGGGTGCCGCCCCGCGTCTGGGTCAGGTCCACCTGGCCGCCCTTGAGGGGTGGGGCCCCTGTAGCGCCGCCGGAGGACGGAAAGGACAGCGCGCTCAGCCTGGCACCGCCCGGGGCCGGGCAGGCCACCACCGCGGACCGGATCGGAGCACGGCCGCCCCCCTGCGCCGGTGCGGTGCCGGCGGGCCGGGAGAACACCGCCACCCCGTACAGGGCGAGGACCGCCAGGAGGACCAGCAGCGTCACGCCGTACCGGTGGGAGAGCAGGCGCAGGGCCGAGTTCGGCACGTTCATGCGCCTACCTCGCTGGACTCGCTGGAGTCCCCCGGCCCGCTGGACTCAGCTGGACCGCTCGCGGTGTCGTCCTCGCCGAGGCCTTCCGTTTCGCCGAGGCCGTCCGACGTCCCAAGTTCCGGCTCACTGAAGCCCGGCTCGCTGAAACCTGTCTCGCTGAAACCCGGCTCGCTGAAACCCGGCTCGGTGGGACGCGACTCGGTGAGACCGGGATCGCCGAGATCCGGATCGCCGAGGTCAGGATCTCTCAGACCCGGATCACTGAGACCAGATTCGCTGGCTTCCGGATCGCTGAAGCTCGACCCGCTGAAACCCGATTCACTGGGCTCCTGGTCGCTGAAACCGGGACCGCTGAGAGACGACTCGCTGAGCGGCGGCTCCTCGGGGCTGCTCGAGGTGCCCACCGGGTCGGCCTTGGACTCGTCCCGGCCGCCGGCCTTCCTGCGCCGCCCCCGCCCGGAGCGCACCTTGCGGGGTCTCTCGCCGTCGGCGTCCGCGGCGGCCTGGCTCTCGTCATCACCGTCACCGCGACCGGCCCTGTCATCCGCCTTATGCGGACTTATTGTCGTTTCAGGGGTCTTCTCGGTCATGCCATCCTCGGACGAATCTTCGCCGTCGGCCGTCGGGGCGGGCTCGTCGCCGACCCTGGACCGCCTGCCACGGGGCCTGCGCCATCCGCGTACGGCTACCAGCGCCGCCCCGGTGCCCTCCTCCATCTGACCGCCGGGCAGTGCCAGCACCGCCACGAAGGCGAGCCCGATGGCCTGCACGACCAGCCAGAAGTGCCGCCACCACATGCCGTGGGAGAGCTCGAACCGGCCGCCCGCGGCCGGGACGTCGTAACCCTGCGCCCAGCCGTCGACGACTCGGGAACGCACCGAGGATCCGTCCAGCGAGGCCTGCCAGCCGCCGTCCGCCGGCTCGGCCAGCAGCAGGGTACGGCCGGGGCCGCCGGACGGGATCCGCACCGCACCGTCCAGCTCCCCGATGGGCAGCGGGGTGATCGTCTGCCCTTCCAGCAGCATCAGCCGGCCGGCCGAGGGCACCAGCCGCCACAGTGCGAATTCGTTGGTGCGGCTGAGCCGGGTCAGATCCGGCGCGGCGTCCATGACCGCGGTCAGCGGGTCCTTCCCGGGCCGCGGTACCAGGACGAACTGGATGCCCATCCGGGCCAGGGCTCGGCCGTCACCATGACCGGCCGCCAGCTCTCCCACCAGGGACTTCATCCGGCGCGCGGCGTTGGCCGAGGTGGGGGTCTCGGAGTCGCCGAGCATGGGCGCCGAACCGCGCAGCACCGTGTAGGCGACCTGCTCCTTGGGGCGGCCGGAACCCTGGACGAGAACGAGCGTTCGCGGCTGCACCGCACCACCGGCGGTCGCCCCGATGAAGGCCGGGACGACGTCGGGACCGACCTCACGCAGCGGCCCCGGCGCGCCGGTGACGACCCAGCTTCCCGCGGCGAGCAACGGGGTGGACAGCGCCACGACGGCGACCACCGCCCCGCCCGCCCGGTAGATGAAGTCCTTGCCCACCAGAACCTCGGCGGCACGTTGCACGGCGGCCGTCGCCGCCAGGAGCAAGCCTCCCGCCGCGATAAGGATCGCCACGCTCGGCCAGGCCCGCGCGCTGTCGGCGCCCAGGGCACCGCTGCTGACGGTGGCGGCGCTCACCAGGATCGCGCCGAGCAGGCCGAACAGCGTCAGCATCCAGCCCGCGAGCACGGCCGTCCGCCGGCTGCGCAGTGGCAACGCCAGAAGCCCGGCGGCCACCAGCCCCGCCGTCACCCACCAGACCGGGGTGCCCGGCCCGCCCGGATCCAGCATGAAGATCGACTTGGCCTGCAGCCGGGAATCCACCAGCTCGGGGCGGTGCAGCCCGGCCTCCAGCAGGAACCTGGACGGGTGCAGGAGCAGGTCGAAGGTCCACGGCAGCAGTAGCAGTGCCGGGGTGGCCAGCGCGATGGCCAGGTCGATGCCCAGTCCACGGGAAGCTCCGCGCCGTGCCGCGCCCGAGCCGCTGGGCGCGAAGGCGACCCACACCAGGGTTCCGATGACCAGGGCGAGCAGCCAGGTCAGCGGGGCGAACGCCATCGCCACCGTGAGGAGGAGACCGACCCCCCAGGCCGCCCTGCGGGCCCGCCTGGCCCGCTGGACCCTGGTCTCACCCGCGATGACGGACGACGAACGCGGCACCCCCAGCATCCGGGCGACCAGCAGTCCGATCAGCGGAAGCAGAATGACCACGACCGCGGTGCCCAGCCGCCCACCGGTGACCGCGCCGGTGGCGACCGGCAGCAGCGCGTACGTGCTCGCCAGCCAGGCCCGTACGTACGCGGCGGGGATGCGCCGGCCGTTGCGGGTGCGACGCTCGGAGACGGTGCTGTAGGTGTCCGGCACGAGGGTGCGGGCCGCGAGGTAGGCGGTGAGACCGGCCAGCGGCACACAGCCCAGCAGGAGCAGCCCCACGGCCAGCCACGGCTTGCCGAGCAGCACGGTCGACAGCAGCGCCAGCACGCCCACGTAGGGCGGGGAGCCGGTGTCGGAGCCGAGGCCGGTGGGATGCCAGCCGGAGAGGTACTGGTTCCACAGCTCGGCGGCGCCGCCCCAGGCGGGCACCAGGGCCCCGCCGCCCAGCCGGCCGCCGGTCGCGATCAGGGACCGCTCGGCGATGAGGGACACCGCGGTGAGCGCCATCATGAACACGACACCGGGGGTGGTCAGGAACCGGCGCAGCGGACCGCTCTCCGGAACGATCGGATCCTCGTCCCCCGGGCGTAGGTGATGGGCTCCGATGGAGTCGCCGGAGAGCAGCGCGGCGAACCACTCGCCCAGCCGGCGCAGCGCGACGCGACGCGCCATGAACCGGCGGATGCTGTGGTAGACGCGCTTGCGGTTGTGTGATCGGGCGGCCCGGCCCCGGCGGAGCCCCGGCAGCCCCCGCAGCAGATCACCGACGGCGGCCATCTCGTCCTTGGCCGCACCGGGCCGCTTGGTGATCAGCAGGGACAGCGCCCGGATCAGCGACCCGGCGAGGTTGCGTACGACCGCACGCGGCAGCACGGACAGCGGCAGGTTCGCGAGCAGCACGAACAGCGCGTTACGGCGGTCCAGCCGGCGCGGATGGTCGGTGGTCACACCGAGCGCGCGCTGCTGCCGGGCCGAGGCCTCGGCGTGGAAGACCACCGCGTCGGTCACCGCGACCACCCGGTGGCCTTCGGCGTGCGCCCGCCAGCCGAAGTCGATGTCGTCGCGGAAGAGGCCCAGAGCCACGTCGAAACCGCCCAGCTGGTCCCAGACGTCGCGGCGGATCAGCATGCCCGCGGTGCTGACCGCGAGCACGTCGCGGAGCCCGTCGTGCTGGCCCTGGTCGAGTTCGCGGCGTTCCACGCCGGTCTCCCGGCGACCGAACCCGTCGATGCTCACACCGATCTCGAGCAGCACCCGCCGGTCGGTCCAGTCACGCAGTTTGGGGCCGAGGACACCGATGCGCGGGTCGCTCTCGGCGGCGTTGAGCAGCCGGTCGAGCGCGTCGTGCGCGGGTGCGGAGTCGTCGTGCAACAGCCAGACCCACTCGATCCTGGCTTCCTGCTCGATGGCCTGTTCGTAGGCCGGACGGTCACTCGGCACGGCGATGGACGCGGCCGGGTGCCGCAGCGCTTCGGCGACGGCCTCGCCGTAACCGCTCGTGCGCGGCAGGGACAGCAGATTTCCGGGTCCGACGACCTCGGCGAGCACGGCCGGGCCGCGGTCCTGGCTGTCGGTATCGACGGCGACCAGACGCTGAACCGGCCGCGTCTGGGTGAGCAGCGCCTTCAACGTCTCAGGCAGCCATCGCGCCCCGTCATGAGTGACGAGTACTGCGGTGACGACATGACGATCAAGGTCATGCTGCAAGCGTGCGATGTCACGGGCAGGCGACAAGGGTCCGCTCGATCTGTCAAGAGTGGTCAGCCGTGCCGGCCCATCCGGTCGGCACGGCTGACCACTGTACGCGAAGCGCCGCTTTATCACGCCATCGATGGCCTCGCAGCCCGGGACAGGCCCCTAAACGGCCTGCCGTTTGAGCTTGCGCCGCTCCCGTTCCGACAATCCCCCCCAGATGCCGAAACGTTCGTCATGCTGAAGTGCGTACTCAAGGCACTCCGCACGCACTTCACAAGCGCGGCACACCTTCTTGGCCTCGCGAGTCGAGCCGCCCTTCTCCGGAAAGAACGCCTCCGGATCGGTCTGCGCGCATAGAGCACGCTCCTGCCAGCCCGGCTCTTCAACCTCTGTGCCGTGCGCCAGCGGGATGAGCACCTCGCTCACAGCGCACCTCCTAGCCCCCTGGAGCCCCTAAGTCATGCCTTCCCTCGAGCTCCATCCCCCGGGAAGGCGCAGAACTACACGGATGAAATTACACGCGCGAGAGACCCGGCCCGTCAAGCGGAACGAGTTCCAGGGGTGATGAAGGGGCTGCTTTGGTGTGATAGCGACGTGGCTTGAACTGTAATTACTGTGAACCGCGCTCGCCGCCGTACCAGTTCCGGTCATCGCCCTCGGGTGTCTGGCCCTGCTGAGGCTGCTGACCGGGCTGGGGCTGCTCGAAGGACGGCTGCGGGTTCTCCGCGCCGCCGTAGGCCTGGGTCCAGCCCGCGGCCTCAGCCTCGCCCTGCCCGGGCTGTTGCTGAGGGTACTGCTGACCGTAGCCCTGCTGCTGGCCGTACTGCTGACCGTAGCCCGCCTGGGGGTACTGCTGCTGCCCGTACTGCTGCGGGTCATAGCCGTGCTGCTGGCCCTGCTGCTGGGGGTCGTACGGCTGCTGAGCCTGCTGCTGCGGGTCGTAGGGCTGCTGGCCCGGCTGTGGGTAGCCGTACTGCTGGCCGTAGGCCTGGTAGCCGGGCTGCAGGCCACCCGGCTGCGCGGCGGGCTTCGGCGGCTGAAGGGTCTGGAACACCGTGAAGGTGTAGTAGCCCGCGAGCCCGGTCAGCACCAGCTTGGAGACCGCGAACAGGAACGCGCTCAGCTTGATGCCGAACCCGGCACCGCTGACCACCGAGCCGTCGGCCAGCATCCCGGCCAGTAGCGAGATCACACCGAAGAGCAGACCGGCCCCGAGCAGGCCGAGCCCGATCATCGTGACGGTCTTGGCCTGCGGCGACGGGGTGTCACCACGGGTGACGAACAACACGGCAAGGATCACCAGCACCGCCAGCGTGAAGCTCGCGAAGAGCCCGGAGC
The DNA here is from genome assembly GCA_025964695.1 of Streptosporangiaceae bacterium. GTDB lineage: Bacteria > Actinomycetota > Actinomycetes > Streptosporangiales > Streptosporangiaceae > Actinomadura_E. The sequence goes on from JAOPYK010000038.1 coordinate 15,260, forward strand.
CCTGCGCCTCGTTCAGCGCCCGAAAGGTGAATTTGTACCCGCCGAACAGCAAATACACCAGGCCTGCCAGGAGCTGCAGACCCGCAGCCCCGATGAGGGCCCAGGCGGCCGGTTCACGGAACCGCTGCAATGCATCCTTATCCACGAGAAGCTCCAGAGAGAGATATCCGCTTTTCACCGCAAGCTTTGCATACCACGTGCGTTCACGTCCCCCATCCAATGGTCGATCTTGCTTTTGGCAACGTTCCGCCCCAGGTCCCAGCCGGTGTCCGGGCAGTGGGAGACTGGCCCGCATGCGCATCGTGGTGCTGGCGGGCGGGATCGGCGGAGCCCGTTTCCTGCGCGGCCTCAAGCAGGTCACGGCGCCGGGGTCAGACCCCGGCCGGGAGACCGGTGCCGAGAGTCCCGACGAGATCACCGTCATCGGGAACACCGGCGACGACATCAGGCTGTTCGGACTGCAGGTATGCCCGGATCTGGACACCGTGATGTACACCCTCGGCGGCGGCATCGACGAGGAGCAGGGCTGGGGCCGCGCCGACGAGAGATTCACGCTCCGCGACGAGCTCGCGGAGTACGGCGTCGGGCCCGCCTGGTTCGGCCTCGGCGACCGTGACTTCGCGACGCACATCGTGCGCACCCAGATGCTCGATGCGGGCTATCGGCTGTCGGCGGTCACCGAGGCCCTGTGCGCCCGGTGGCGGCCGGGGGTCCGGCTGATCCCGATGAGCGACGACCGGGTGGAGACCCACGTCGTGATCTCCGACGAGTCCGGACGGCGGGCGATCCACTTCCAGGAGTGGTGGGTCCGGTTGCGGGCCGGTGTGCCGGCCGAGGCCATCACCGCGGTCGGCGCCGAGGACGCCAAGCCGGCACCCGGGGTGCTGGAGGCCATCGAGGCCGCCGACGTGGTGCTGCTGCCGCCGTCGAATCCCGTCGTGAGCGTGGGCACGATTCTCGCGATTCCCGGCATCCGATCCGCGATCGCGGCCAAGACAGTGGTGGGGGTCTCCCCCATCATCGGCGGAGCGCCGGTGCGGGGCATGGCCGACGCCTGCCTGACCGCCATCGGGGTGGAGACCTCCGCCCAGGCGGTCGCCGCGCACTACGGGCCTGACCTGCTCGACGGATGGCTGGTCGACACCGCCGACGCCGGCGTGGCGGTGGACGGCATCGAGGTACGCTCGCGGCCGCTGCTGATGGCCGATCCGGACAGCACCGCCGCCATCGCGAAGGCCGCCCTCGATCTCGCCCTGGAACTTCAGTGAGCTCCGTCCCCACCGCCTGCACGCCCTCGGCGCGGTCCGGCCACCCGGCGGGTGAGGCGCGATGAGCGCACGCGTCGAGATCTGGGGACCGCCGGGCCTGCCGGAGGTCCGCGAGGGCGACGACCTGGCCTCGCTCATCGCCGCCGCAGTGTCCGGCTCCGTGTCCGGCTCCGCGCCCGCCGTATCCGACTCGCAGGGGGCCGGCTCACCGCACCAGAGTGCGGCGGGTCCCGCCGGCGCGGCGATCCGGGACGGAGACGTGATCGTCGTCACGTCAAAGATCGTGAGCAAGGCCGAGGGCCGGGTGCTGGTCGCCGACGACCGGGAGAAGGCGATCGACGCCGAGACGGTCCGGGTGGTCGCGCGACGTGCGCACGCGCGGGGCGAGACGCGGATCGTCGAGACCCGGCATGGACTGATCCTGGCCGCGGCCGGGGTGGACGCCTCCAACACCGCCGCCGGCACGGTGCTGCTGCTGCCCGAGGATCCCGACGCCTCCGCCGGCCGGATCCGTGCGGGCCTGCGCCACCTCCTGGGCGTCAACGTCGGCGTCATCGTCTCCGACACCCTCGGCCGGCCCTGGCGCAACGGCCTCACCGACGCCGCCATCGGGGTCGCCGGCCTGCCGCCCCTGGACGACCTGCGCGGCCGCAGCGACGCCTACGGCAACCGGCTGGACGCCACCGTCACCGCGATCGCCGACGAGGTGGCGGCCGCGGCCGAGCTGGTCAAGGGAAAGCTGGCCGGAGTGCCGGTCGCGGTGGTCCGCGGCCTCGGCCACCTGATCACCGCTCCGGGCGAGGACGGCCCGGGCGGCCGTGCCCTGGTGCGCCCGCCCGCCGAGGACATGTTCCGGTACGGCTCGGCCGAGGTCCTGCACGCCCGCCGCACCGTCCGGGAGTTCACCGACGAGACCGTCGACCCCCAGACCGTCCACCGGGCCGTGGCCGCGGCGATCACCGCGCCCGCGCCGCACCATACGACCCCCTGGCGGTTCGTGCTGCTGGAGTCGGCCGGGTCGAGGACCAGGCTGCTGGACGCCATGCGGGACGCCTGGATCGCGGACCTGCGCCGGGACGGTTTCACCGAAGAGTCGATCGCCCGGCGGATCGCCCGCGGTGACGTGCTGCGGCGTGCTCCCTACCTCGTCGTGCCCTGCCTGGTGATGGACGGCTCCCACGACTACCCGGACGAGCGGCGGGCCCGGGCCGAGCGGGAGATGTTCCTGGTCGCGATGGGCGCCGGAGTGGAGAACATGCTCGTCGCGCTGGCCGTCGAAGGCCTCGGCTCCTGCTGGGTGTCGAGCACGATGTTCTGCTCCGGGGTCGTCCGCGAGGCGCTGGAACTGCCGGAGTCCTGGGACCCGATGGGCGCGGTCGGAGTGGGCCGTGCCGCCGCCCCGCCCCGCCTCCGCCCGCCCCGCGACCCGGGCGACTTCATCGTCACCCGCTGAACCCGGCTCCGCTCCCTCACGCCCGGTGACCTCGACCGACGGGCGATGACCGACGGGCGCGATCACGGACGGGCGAGATAGCCGACGGGCGAGATCACCGGGCGGAGCAGCCGAGGACGCAGAGATGGGGAGCGAGGGCGTTCTCCAGGGGCACGGCGAGGCGGGCCGGGTCGCCGGTCGAGTACAGGACGCCGCCGGTCAGTTCCCCGACCTGCTTCAGCGAGTCCGAGCCGGCGCCCTCGGGCCCGAAGGCCACGGTCACGACCCGTACCGGCCTCCTGGGGTCCTGCTGGGCTCGTACGGCGTCGTAGAGGCCCCGCAGGCGCACGGCGTCGTCGTCGCCGTCGGTCAGCACGAGGACGATCTCGGCCGAGCCCGTGGCGGCACCGGGCCGGTCCGCCACATGGCCCTGCCGGATGTCGCGGTAGGCGGCGAGGATCGCGTCGTAGAGCCCGGTGCCCGCGCTCGCCGCAGGCCGGATCCGGTCCGCGGCCGAGGCGATGCGGTCCGCCCCGTCCGTACCACCGGCCCCGACCCCGGCCCGGCCGCCCGAACCGCCCGTCACGGCGGTCATTGGCACCAGTTCCCGGTAGCCCACGCCACCGCCCGGCCCACCGGAGGAGGCCGTGGCGACCGACCACAGCCCGGCCTGGGCACCGGCCGGCAGGAGCCGCAGACCGGACCGCAGCGTACGGGCCGCGAGTTGCAGGCGGGTGCGGCCACCGGCGGCCTGCCCAAGCATCGAGCCGGACGCGTCCAGCAGCACCAGCAGCCGCACCTGGGGCGCCAGCCGGGTCCACTCCCGCACCGAGGTGAGGGCCGTCTTCGCCGGGTCCGCCAGGTTCAGCTGCTTCGGTGCCGACTCGGCGAGCCCGTAGCGCCGTGCGAGGTCCGCGCTCAGTGTGCCGCTCGGCGTACGGAACCCGAAGCGCTGGAACGTGTCCTGCCCGACCCTGGAGAGCAGCGCGTAACGGAACGCCTCGGCAGCCTCGCGCCGAACCGGATCCGGGGCCGTGACCCCGAACGGGTAGTCCAGGGAGAGGGTGCCCTCCTCGGGCACCAGCGCCGCCGCGGGGTTGGGCCGGTGGGTGTCGTCGTAGGCCACGACCTGCTGCTCGGTGACCGCCATCAGCGACCGCTGGTCCCGGGCGAGCGTGGTGAGATCGGTGAACAGCGCGGGCGCTGTTATCGCGGACCGCGACTCCATGCCGCCGGCGAATCCGGCCAGACCGGCAGAGTCGATCTTGTAGGCGGCCATCAGGGTGGCGATGCCGGCCGCGCTGGCCGCCGGGTCGAGCATCCGCCGGGACAGGCCGAGGTGGCCGGCATCGGCCTTGAGGAGCAGGCTCCAGTTCACCGCGGCCTTGCGCTGCCGGAGCTGCGCGGCGGTCCCCGTGGAGGTGGCGAACACCACCGGCGACGTGGCGACGGAGTCGACACCGAACGGCACCCGCTGGGCACCGGCCGGGGTGGAGCGGGCCAGGTACATCCAGATCCAGGACTCGGGCAGCCAGCCGTCGATGGCGGAAGGACTCCCGGCACCGCCGGAGCTCAGGGAACGGCCGGTGAACATCCGCGCCACCGTCGCCGGGTCCCGCTCGGCGATCTCGACCCGCACGCACCGGCCCCGCACGTCGTGGGTCTGCACGTTGAACCGCGCGGCGACCTCCCGTACCGCGGAGCCGATCTCGGGCTGCACCGCGACGGTGATGGTCACCGGGGCGCCCTGGCAGGCCCGGGGGAACTCCCGCAGCGCCCAGGCGCCTGCGCCCAGTCCGACGATCAGCACAGCAACGGCACAAATGGCCGATATAGGCCATTTGCGACGGCGCCCGTCACCGGGGGAAGCGGCCTCCTCCACGGACAACACTCCTTCGACCTTGAGCTAAGGCCTTTCCACCGACTCGTGGGGTGTCCCGGTTCCGGGACACCCCACGGGTGGACGAGCATGTCATACCAGCGGGAGGCTGCGTTCTTCGAGGGGACGAGCCGCGGCGGCCCCGAAGTGGCCCACACCGTCGGTGCGGCGGGCGGCCTCCACGCGCTCCCGCGGTACGACTCCGTACTCGGTGGTGCGCTGCCGTGCGGGCCGCCCGGCGCGGGCGGCGATCTCGGCCAGTGAGCTCATGGTCTTGAAGGACCCGTTCTCCGACCCCGCCATCCGGCTGATCGTCTCCTCCATCAGCGTGCCGCCCAGGTCGTTGACGCCGCCCCGCAGCACCTCCGCGCACAGCTCGTCGCCCAGCTTGACCCAGGAGCACTGGATGTTGTCGATCGCGCCGTGCAGCAGGATGCGCGCCAGTGCGTGCACCGCGCGGTTCTCCCGTGCGGTGGGGCCGGGCCGGGCCAGCCCGGCGAGATAGATCGGCGCGTTGTGGTGCACGAAGGGCAGCAGCACGAACTCGGTGAACCCGCCGGTCCGCTCCTGGATGCTCCGCAGCAGCTTGAGATGCCCCACCCAGTGGGACGGCGTGTCGACATGCCCGTACATCATCGTGGAGGTGGTCCGCAGGCCCAGCTCATGGGCGGTGGTGACCACCTCCACCCAGGAGGCGGTGGGCAGCTTGCCCTTGGTGAGCACCCACCGGACGTCGTCGTCGAGGATCTCGGCGGCGGTGCCGGGCAGGGAGTCCAGCCCGGCGTCCTTGGCCGCCAGCAGCCAGTCCCGGATCGACAGATTGGTGCGGCTGGCACCATTGACCACCTCCATCGGGCTGTAGGCGTGCATGTGCATGCCGGGGGCGCGGCGCTTCACCTCGCGGGCGATGTCGAAGTAGGCCGTGCCGGGCAGGTCCGGGTGGATGCCGCCCTGCATGCAGACCTCGGTGGCGCCCGCCTCCCACGCTTCCTCGACCCGCCGGCCCACCTGGTCGAGCGACAGCGTGTAGGCGTCGGCGTCGGTGCGCCGCTGGGCGAAGGCACAGAACCGGCAGCCGGTGTAACAGACGTTGGTGAAGTTGATGTTGCGGGTGACCACATAGGTCACCTCGTCGCCGACGGCCTGCCTGCGCAGGTCGTCGGCGAGCCTCATCAGCTCGGTCAGCTCCGGGCCGTCGGCGTGCAACAGCGCGAGCGCCTCGTCGTCGGAGAGCCCCGCGGGGTTCCGTTCGGCGCTGCGCAGTGCCGCGCTGACGTCGGCGTCGAACCGCTGCGGCGCGTTCATGCGCTCACGCAGGGCGTCCCAGTCGCCGTAGACCTCGTCGAAGTCGTCCCTCCGGTCATTCGTACGCCCGGAGGTGTCGATCTCCACGTGCAGCTCCGTACGGCCGCTGCTCGCCAGGCCGAATCCGCCGTCCGGCTCCTGCCAGGGGCGGCCCTCCGGTATGGCGTCCTCGCGGGCCAGGCCGGTCGTCCGATCGGCCAGCGCGGCGACGTGGGCGGTCAGCCGCGGATCCAGCCATGGCTCGCCCCGCCGCACGTACTCGGGATAGATGGTGAGCCGCTCACGAAGGGTGAAGCCCTGCTGCGCGGTCCGCCCCGCGAGATCGTCGATCTGCGGCCAGGGGCGTTCGGGGTTGACGTGATCGGGGGTGAGCGGCGAGACCCCGCCCCAGTCGTCGATGCCGGCGCGCAGCATCAGCGCGTACTGCTCGGCCACCAGGTTCGGCGGGGCCTGGATCCGCGCCTTGGGGCCCAAGACCAGCCGTGCCACCGCGATGGTGGCGGCCAGCTCCGCGAGCTCCGCGTCGGGGGTGTCGCGCATCTTGGTGTCGGGCTTGGCGCGGAAGTTCTGGATGATCACTTCCTGGATCGCGCCGTACTCGCGCATCGTCTTGCGGATCGCGAACAGCGCGTCCGCCCGTTCCGCGAAGGTCTCCCCGATGCCGATGAGAATGCCGGTGGTGAAGGGCACGTTGGTGCGGCCCGCGTCCTCCAGCACCCGCAGCCGCACGGCAGGGTCCTTGTCGGGCGAGCCGAAGTGCGGGCCGCCCTTCTCGCTGAACAGCCGGGTCGCGGTGGTCTCCAGCATCATCCCCATCGAGGGGGCGACCGGCTTGAGCCGCTGGAAGTCCTGCCAGCTCATGACGCCGGGGTTGAGATGCGGGAGCAGCCCGGTCTCCTCCAGCACCCGGATCGCCATCGCGCGGACGTAGGAGAGCGTGTCGTCGTAGCCGTGCGCGTCGAGCCATTCGCGCGCCGGCTTCCACCGGTCCTCCGGGCGGTCGCCCAGGGTGAACAGAGCCTCCTTGCAGCCCATCGCGGCGCCCTGGCGGGCGATGTCCAGGACCTCGTCGGGGCTCAGGTAAGGCGAGTCGAGCCGGTGCGGCACGGTGGCGAACGTGCAGTAGCCGCAGCGGTCCCGGCACAGCCTGGTGAGCGGGATGAAGACCTTGCGGCTGTAGGTGATGATCCCGGGTCGGCCGGCCGCCTCGAGACCCGCGTCGCGAGTGCGCCCGGCGTAGGTCAGCAGGTCGTCCAGCTGCGCGCCGCGGGCGTGCAGCAGCGTGGTGGCCTCGGCCAGGTCGAGGGTCTTGCCGTCGCGGGCCCGGGCCAGCGCCCGGCGCAGCCCGGACTCGGTGGGCGGGGTGGGCGGGCCCGTGGGCGCGGCGTCCAGCCCCCCGTCAGGCCTGGTTTCGCTGCCTACCGGTTCGGTCACTGTGTTCGCTGCCTCGCTCCGCTCGGGGCTTACCGCTTCGCTCCGGCCGGGCGTCACACCATGGTCCATAGGCGCACTGTATGCCAAGCGTCATATTGGGCCGCAAGTGACCTCCGCGCGAACGAGGCCGACTTCCGTCCCCTGCGCCCACGCTTCGCACCATATGTCTCTTCGATCCGCTCTGGACGTGCCGGGGGCGGACCGTTCCCGCGCGCTTCGGGCGGGCGGACCCGATCATTCAGTTCTGCTCAACTGTTCCGGGAAGAAACAATCGCTGGACCTGAACAGTCAGGCGGCGCAGACTGAAGACGTTCCACCCCGCGGGAAGTCCCGGGCCACGGCCATGGCCCTGCACCTCGTCATGCGAAGGACACCCCCATGCTGGTCATTCTCGCCCTCTTCATCGCACTCGCCATCCTGACCCCGCTGTTCGGCGCGGACAGCCGCGACGGCCTCGATTGGTCTGCTGGTCACTTCTGGTTCCACCGCCGTCCTGCTCGGGGCGGACGCCGGGCCGGACCGGCCGAGCACCGCTCCACTCCGGACGGACAGCGTTCCACTCCGGACGGACACCGTCACCCGCGCAATCGTCGCCCCGTCGCCGCGGAGGACGTCAGAACGCCCGGTAGTCCCGGACGCGCATTCTCGGTCCCCTGCGCGGCGGACGGCTGCCGGACAGCTCCAGCAGCCGGGTGACCCGGTATCGCTGGCCCTGATAGGGCGCCAGCAGCTCCAGCATCCCGGCGTCGTCGACCTTGGTGCCCGCCAGCGCCCAGCCCACCAGGGCGGGCAGGTTGTAGTCACCGACCGAGACGGCGTCGGGGTCTCCGAGCGCCCGCTGCCGGATCTCCGCGGAGGTCCATACCCCGATCCCGGGCAACGATCGCAGCGTCTCGTCCGACACGCGGTTCTCCAGCCGGGACGCCAGCCGGGCCGCGTGCATGATCGTACGAGCCCGTACCGCCTCCGCGCCCGAGCGATGCCACTCCCAACTGGGGATCTCCGCCCAGACCTGGGGCGGCGGAGGCACCCGCAGCCGATTGGCCCCCGCCGAAGCGGGCGGGCCCGGAGCGGGTTCGCCGAAGCGCCGCAGCAGGTAACGCCAGGCACGCCAGGCCTCCATGCTGACGACCTTCTGCTCCAGCACGGCGGGGACCAGCGCCTCGAAGACCCGGCGGGTCCGGCCGATGCGCAGGCCCGGCTGCCGCAGCACCGCCTCCCGTAGGACGCGGTGCCCGGGGGTCAGCGCCGCCGGATCGTCGCCCGCGCCCAGCAGTTCCGGCAGCCCGTCGAGCAGCCACCCGGCGCCCGGGCCGTAGGCGGTCGCCTCGACGATCTCCCTGCCGGCGACGATCCGCAGCGTGCCGGGACCGTCAGGAGTGTGCGACGCCCGCCAGATCGCCCCGTCGGGCGTGGTCTGGAAGGCGGGATCGCCGGTGCCGCGCCGGTGCGCGGACAGTGTTCCCCGCGCGTCCACGGGCCACGGCGGCCGCCACTGCCTGGTCAGCATGGGTGCCAGTCTGCCGGTCCCGCGCCCGTGCTCCCGCCGGTATCGGCTCAACCGTCGTGCGAGAAGCGCACCGCCGTCGCGGGGAGTTCGACGCCGGGCCACAGCCGGAGACCGGCCAGCAGTTCGTTGCCCGGCCCGACGACCGCTCCATCGCCGATCACCGCGTCGTCGAGTACCGCGCCGGCGCAGATCCTGCTTCCTCGCCCGACGACCGACCTCAGCACCCGGGCACCGGATTCGATCACGGCGCCGTCGAAGAGCACGCTGGCCTCGACCACGGCCCCGGCCTCCACCCGGGCCCCCGCGCCCACCGTGGTGCCACCGCCGACCTGGGCGTCCGGGTGCACCACCGCGTCGTCCAGCAGCAGGACGCCGTGCGAGGACGGGCAGGCCACCTCTGTGGGCATCGTCCCCAGCACCAGGTCGCAGGCTCCTCGCACGAACGCGGCGGGAGTCCCGACGTCGAGCCAGTAGGCGGACTCGACGTAGCCCAGGACGAGCCCGCCTTCGGCGAGCAGCCCCGGGAAGGTCTCGTACTCGGCGGAGACGACCCGGCCGGCCGGAATGCGGTCGATCACCGAACGTCGGAAGACATAGCAGCCGGCGTTCACCTGGTCGGTCGGCGGATGTTCCGACTTCTCCACGAAGTCGGTCACTCTGCCGTCCGCGCCGGTCGGTACGGAACCGTACCGACGTGCGTCCTCCACGACGGTGAGGTGCAGGGTGAGGCTTGCCTCCGCCTTCTCGTGGGTCGCCACCTGGGCCGTGATGTCGTGACCCGACAGGACGTCCCCGTTCAGCACCAGGACGGGGGCGTCCGGACCGCACGTGAGCGCGTCGGACGCGTTGCGGATGGCGCCCGCAGTGCCCAGCGGCACGTCCTCGGTGACATAGACGAGCTCCAGGCCCAGACGCTCTCCGTCCCCGAACGCCTCGTTGAACATCTCCGCCCGGTAGGAAGTGGCGAACACGATCCTGTCCACCCCGGCCGCCCGGGCTCTGGTCAGCTGGTGTTCGAGCAGCGGAACGCCCGCCATCGGCAGCAACGGCTTGGGGGTAGAGATCGTGAGGGGCCGCAGCCGGCTGCCCTGCCCCCCGACGAGGAGAATCGCTTCCATTCGAGCGAGCTTACTTGCCGACGGCGCGCTCGAAGGCCGCCATGTGAGCCTCCGCCGAGGCCTCCCAGCTGAACTCGTAGGAACGCACGTGGGCGGCGTCTCCGAGTTTCTGCCGCCGGGCGGGATCGGCGATCAGCTCACCCAGCACCTCGGCGATGCCGGCCGGGTCCGGTTCGGTGTACGCCACCGCGTCACCGCCCACCTCGGGCAGCGACGCGCAGCGGGTGGTCAGGACCGGCGCCCCGCAGGCCATCGCCTCCAGGACCGGCAGCCCGAAGCCCTCGCAGACGCTCGGCAGCGCCACCACGGTCGCGCCGCCGAAGAAACCGGGCAGCGACGACCAGCTCAGATAGCCGGGCCGGATCACCCGCAGCCCCTCGGGCACGTCCCCGAGTGCCTCGTCGATGTCGTCGTCGCGGCCGCCGGCGCCGGCCAGCACCAGAGCCGGCGGATCGGGCAGCTCGACGGCGGCCGCCACCCAGCCGCGGATCAGGTTGGGCACGTTCTTGCGCGGCTCCACCGTTCCGAGGAAGGCGAGATAGGGGTCGCCGTGCAGGCCGAGCCGGTCGGACACCCGGGTCCGCTCGTCCTCCCGCGGCCGGTGGAAGACCTGGTGGTCCACGCCGTGGTGGGCCACGTCCACCCGGTCGGTGTCCACGTGCAGCAGCCGGATGATCTCGTCCCGGGTGAACCGGGAGGGCACGATCAACCGGGTCGCGCGACGCGCCGCCGTACGGGTCGCGGACCTGATGTAGGTGGCCTTGCCCGGCTCGTGGACGTCGGGATCGGTGAAGTACGTGACGTCGTGGATGGTGACGACCGTAGGCAGGCCGGGGCTCAGCGGAACGGTGTAGTACGGCGAATGCAGGACGTCGGCGCCGACCTGCTTGGCGATGTACGGCAGGCCGTACTGCTCCCAGGCCTGCCGGGCGGACCGATGGGTGATCGCGGCCGGGCCGGCGACGACCCTGGCACTGGGGGCGAGCGTGGCGTACCGCTCCTCGTCAGGACGCTGACACGCGACCGCCAGATCCGCACCGGCGGCGTGCAGCGCCGCTATCAGGCCGTCGACGTACCGCACCAGCGCCCCGCGATCGGCGGGGGCGGCGGTGGCGTCCACCAGGATCCGAGGCGCCAAGATTCTCCCTTGCGAACAGACGACGGGGATCACTCAGCGGCGAGCCTGTCTCCCCTGATCGCCAGACTACGCCGCCGCACCCCGTGAGACAGGGCCATTTCGCGTGATCATGCGTGTCCCGGGGGTTACCGGGGGCTCACCCGCCGCGCCGGGCTGACGAGCGCGGGCCCGGCCGGCGGCCGGGGCGTCTTGGTGGCGACCCACAGGAAGGTCGGGATGATCGGACGCAAGGTCCGGACGGCCTGCTCCGGCAGCTTCGCCACCGGGCCGGGCAGATCGTCCTGCCCGTGGAAGCGGTCCGGTTCGGCGATGACCGAGAAGGTGTAGTCCCAGACCTGGAAGTCGCTCAGCATCCGCTGCAGGCCCTTGCGGCCGCGGAAACGCTCGTAGTACTGGTCGGCTCGGCCGCTGGCCCGGACGTAACGGTCGGCCAGGCCCGCCGGGAGATAGGACAGGAACGGGAGCCGGTAGTGCGGCTCCATGATCCCGTACTTGTTCCCCAGCCCGAGGTAGAGCGTCCCGTCGTCGGCCAGCACCCGGTGCAGCTCCTTCACCACCGCGTCCGGATCGACGACATGTTCGTAGATGTGGTTGAAGACGATCGCGTCGAAGGTCCCGTCGGCGAAGGGCAGCCGCTCGCCGTCACCACAGACGAAACCGACCCGCTCGCCGAACCGGTCCGCGGCCTTGCACAGGCCCGGCACGTCGATGTCGATGCCGATGGTGTGCTTGGCCCCCGCCTGGGCCAGCTCGTCGGAGATGAAGCCCGCCGAGCAGCCCACGTCCGCGACGGTCAGCCCGCTGAGGTCGTCACGGCCGAGGAAATGGCGCAGCACCGAGATCAGCTTGGCAGCCTTGCGGCGCCGCTTGTCCTCTTCCAGCATCTTGCCCTGGAACTCGGAGTACGCCAGCTGTGGTGCCCGCTCCTTCGACATGGGCCCGATTCTAGGGGCGCTGCGCTGGTCTCCCGGTGGCCTTCCCGGTGCCGACCTGCGGCTGTTCCGTAGCCGTTCGGTCACCGTTCACCGGGTGCACCGCCCCATCATGGGCGTGATCTTGCGTTTGTCCCCATAGCCTGGGCGGGTGCTGCGCCGTCTGGTCGCGAGCCGGGCCTTGCGGCTCGGGTTCGTGCTGCTCGCCATCGCCTTCATGGCCTATGCCCTGATCTCCCAGTGGGACAAGGCCTGGGCCGCGCTGTCCGCGCTGTCGTGGTGGTCGGTGGCGGGGGCGCTGGTCGCCGGCGTGCTGGCCCCGGGCCCGGCGATGCTGGCCTGGCGGGCGCTCCTCGCCGATCTCGGCTCGCCGCTGCGGCTGCCGGTGGCCACCCAGGTCATGTTCATCGGGCAGCTCGGCAAGTACGTCCCCGGCGGGGTCTGGCAGGTGGTGGCCACCGTGGAGCTGGCCCGCGACCACGCGGCTCCGCGCAAGCGAACCTTCACCGCCACGGTCGTCGCGATGGCGATCACACTGGCCTCCGCGCTGGCGCTCACCGCCCTGGCGCTCCCCTTCACCTCGGCGAATGCCGCCCGCGACTACTGGTGGGTGCTCGCGCTGGTGCCGCTCGCCCTGGTCGCGCTGCATCCCCGGGTGCTCAACTCGGCGCTGAACCTCGCGTTGCGGCTGGCCCGCAAGGAGCCTCTGGAGCGGGCCGTACGGCTGCCCGCCATCGGCCGCGCGCTCGGCTGGACCGTGCTGGGCTGGCTGCTGCTCGGCGTGCAGACCTGGCTGCTGGTCGCCGACATCCACGGCGGCGGGCTCACCGACTTCCTGCCGGCCGCGGCGGCCTTCATGCTGGCCTGGTCGGTCGGCTTTCTCACGATCTTCGCGCCGGGCGGTCTGGGCACCCGCGAGCTGGCCATGACCGTCGCGCTGGCCCCCCTGATGGGACCGCCGCAGGCGCTGGTGGTCGCGGTGGTGGCCCGGCTCATCTCGACGGTGGCCGATCTCGCCTGGGCCGCGCTCGCCTTCGCCCTCAGCCGCAGGGCCCGTACCACTCTTGCGGGAATGAACCTGCCCTCGGCCGACTTGTCAACGGTGGCAGAGGCGAATCGCCTCGCGGCGGGCCCGACCGAGGAGAGACCGTGAGCGCAACCATCACCGTGACCGACGCGACGTTCGACGAGCAGGTGCTCGCCAGTGAGACGCCCGTGCTGGTGGACTTCTGGGCGACCTGGTGCGGGCCCTGCAAGATGGTCGCGCCGGTGCTGGAGCAGATCGCCGCCGAGTACGCCGGCAAGCTCACCGTCGCGAAGCTGGACATCGACGAGAACTCCGCGACCGCGGCCAGGTACGGCGTCATGGGGGCGCCGACCCTCAACCTCTACGTCAAGGGCGAGGTCGTCACCCAGATCCTGGGCGCCAAGCCCAAGCGCCAGCTCGTGGCCGCCATCGCCGACCACCTGTAACCCGGCCGGTCCCGGCCCATTCGACATGATGTTGGCCCGTCCCCCGCAGGAGGGGGACGAGCCAAAGTCATGTGGCGAGCAGTGCTTTCAGGTAGGCGGTCCACAGGGGCTCGCGATCCACGGGGCCGACGCCGGCCCGGAGCCGCTGCGGCTCGCCCGGAGCGTAGAAACGCTGGAGCGCCTCGGTGAGGGAGGCGACGTCGTCCGGCTCGCAGAGCAGTCCGTCCTGCCCGTCGTGGATCTGCCCGGGGAACGAACCGACCCGGGTGGCGATGACCGGCACCCCGTGCTCGTACGCCATCCAGACGTTCTGTGACGCGGTCGCCGACCGGTACGGCAGCACCAGCGCGTCGGCGGCGGCGAAGAGCCCGGGGACCTCGGCCGCGGGCACATAGCCCGGCCGCAGGTCGACCCGCTCCGTCAGCCCGAGTTCGGTGATGAGCGCGCGGGTCTCCTCCAAACCACCCCAGAACTCCCCCGCCACCGTCAGGGCGACACCGGGGGCCCCCACGGCCAGCGCCCGCAGCAGCACGTCGAGTCCCTTGTAGGGCCGGATGATCCCGAAGAACAGCAGTCTGTGGCGTACCTCCGCGTCTTCCCCCTCTCCAGGTCCCTCGCCAGGCCCCTCGCCAGGCGATCGTTCGCCGATCGATTCGGCGGTCGCCGACTCGGTCGCCGGTTCGGTCGGCGGTTCGGTCGGCGATCGCGGGGCGGCATCGGGGCCGGTGGGGAAGTGGGCGGGCAACTCGGCGACCTGGGCCGGCCGGGTGGTGAGCGTGCCGGCCAGGGCCGCCTGCTGCTCGGAGTGCACGAGAACTCCGTCGATCCGCCGCAGCAAGGTCTTCATCAGCGGCTCGTCATAGAACACGCGCTCGTGCGGCAGCACGTTGTGGCAGAGCACCACCACGCGGGGGCCACGAACGGCATCCGCGAGCTGGCGCTCGTCATCAGTGGGCGTGGTGGGGTGGGGGGGTTCGGCGCGCCGGAAACGCCGGCGGAGTCCGGTCAGGATGCCGAGATAGGCCGGCACCTGGACCGGGCTGAGCACGACCAGGATCACCAGGTCGAACGGAGCGGCCTCCCCCGGGTCGTCAGCGGAGCGGGCGCCGAGCCGGCGGCCCAGCCGGAGCCAGCCGTCGGGACGGCGCCAGGAGAGTCCGCGGCGGGTCGCCGGGAAGGGCCTGCCCTCGGGCTCGTCGATCACCTGCTGGCCGGGGTACAGGAACGACGGGTACTGCGCCCTCCAGGACTCCAGGGTGACGGAGTGCCCGGCCCCGGCGAGCCGGTGCGCCAACTCGGTCGTGTGGTGCGCACCGCCGCCCTTGTAGGGGAACGCCGGGCCGACGATCGCGATCCTCATGGCGTGCCTCGCCCGGCGCCCGCCGTCACCGTGCGCGGGGTCAAGCGTCGTTCCGGGAGCGGACGATGAGATCGGCGAGCAAGGCCAGCGAGGCGATGATCAATCCCGTGACGAACAGCATCACCGTGTTGGCCGGGAAGTACAGCGGATGGACGATCATGTCGTAGAAGAGCCCCTTGCCGAGCCCGATGACGAGCAGCCAGAGGGCGGGCGGCATCAGGACCTTCAACGGGTTGAAGTACATGACCATCCGCAGCACCTGCAGGATGTAGCGGTAGGCGTCCTTGGTGAAGTGGAACTTCGACGTGCCGGCCCGCTTGTAGTACTCGATGGGCAGGTAGCGCACCGGGTGCTGGTTGGACAGGAACGCCAGCGTGATCGTGGTGACGCAGGAGAACCCGGGCGGCAGAAGCCGCAGGTAGGGCAGCGACACCGAGCGTCGGAACGCCCGCAGGCCGGAGTTGAGGTCCGGGATGTGGGACGCCGTCAGCCGTTCGGCGATCTTACGGATGAGCCACTTGGCCGGCACCCGCAGCAGCTTGTGGGTGCCTTCTTCGGTGGTGCGCGCACCGACGACCTGGTCCACGGACGGATCCTCGTCGAGGATCGCGACGAGCTCGGGGATCCGCTCGTTGGGATAGGTCATGTCGGCGTCGGTCCACACGACGATCTCGCCGCGGGCCTGCTGGGTACCGATGCGGCGTACCGTGCCGGAGCCACTGTTGTGCTGGAACGCGATGACCTTCATCTGGGGGTACCGAGGTTCGGCTTCGCGCAGCCGTTCGAGAGTCTCGTCGGTCGACTTGTCGTCGACGGCGAGCAGCTCATAGGTCTGACCGCTCGCGTCCATCGTCTTGCAGATGCGGTCGACCTCGTCGATGACGTGGTCCTGCTCGTTGTAACAGGGCAGGACGATGGTGACATGCACAGGCTCGGTACTCACGCCGGGCGAGAATACTCGCCCCGTGGACCGCAATCGCTCCGCACGGCATCGTGACCGTGGCCGACGGATGAACAATGGTGGACCGAAAGCCCTTCCGCGTAGGGGCGGAGGGCGGATCAGAGGGAAGTTCTCCGCGTTCGCGGGCGGCGCGTCCGGCCGGGCCGATCAGCCCGGTCCGAGGGGCTCGGCCATCCAGACGGAGATGTCCAGGTGCCAGGTGCCGTGCGGCGGGGCGACCAGCGAGTGCCCGTCCTGCCTGCCCACGACATGCAACGCCGGCTGTGGCGGCCCGTAGGGCGCCACCTGGGAGGCCTCCGCCCCCAGTACCACCGGGCGGCGCTGGGCACCGTAGATCTTCTTGATGATCCGCTGAATCTCGGCCTGGTCGGGTGTCGTGGCCCCGACGGGGATTCGGACCCGCGCCGTGGGCAGCCCGCACATCCCGCGGACCACCTGGGTGAACCGGTCGGCGGTGACCCTCTCCACGATGAGGACGGAGGCTCCCTGCCCGAGCTTCTGACACAACTGACGCACCGCGGCGATCTCGCCCTGCTCGGTCCTGGTGAACATCAGCCCGACGGAGGTGGCGGCGATCGGGACCAGCAGCAGCACCGCACCGGCCATGGCGGCCGCACCGGTCGCATGCCGCCCGTATCCCAGCCGCCGCGTCCTGCGCACCAGCCAGGCGAGTGCCCAGAGGGCGAACAACAACAGACCGGGGATCACCACCGAGATCAGCCGGCGCGAGGCCCACGGGTGGTCGGGCGTGATGCCGGGCCGCAGCAGGGTGGTCACCGTGGTCCACGCGATCACCGAGTACGGCAGCAGCCACTCCAGCGAGCGGCGTCCCACCAACCGGCGCACCAGCAGCGCGGCGCCGAACGTGCCGAGCAGCAGCGCGGGCACCCCGATGTACCAGACCACCCAGTAGAGGCTGATCTCGCTGTACAGCCGGTCGGGCTCGATCGGCAGGCCGGTGCCCTTCTGCATGGTCTGGATGGCCAGGGCGGTCAGTTTGTCGTCCTGGGAGCGCGGGATCCGTACGTCGGTGTACAGATACGGCCGTATCGCGAACAGGATCATGACCAGGACGGTGACGACCGCGGCGAGGTCGGGCGACCGGCCCCGGGAGATCCAGGCGCCGGCACGGCGCAGCGGGACCCCGGTGACCGGCCAGCGCAGCAGCGTCACCATGAGGACGGTCGCCGCCACCACGGTGGCCGCCATCAGCAGCAGCGGATCGAGCGAGGCCCGGAGGTAGGTGAGGTACGGCCTCGACAGCGTGAAGCCCTCGATCAGGCCCGCCCCCGCGCCGGCGACCAGGCCGGCGAACAGCGGCAGTCCCGTGCGGCGCCGCCGCACGACCAGCAGCCCGGCGAACATCGCCACGGGCAGCACGTCGCGCAGTCCGTCGATCCGGACCAGCACCGTCAGTCCGAAGGCGAGGCCGGCCAGCGCGGCCCGCACCCGGACCGGCTGCTTCCAGCCCGGGACACCCTCCAGGTTGGCCGGAAGCTCACGTACGTCGTGCATCAGCGCCAGCGCGCCCAGCATCAGGACCAGCGCGGGCAGTTCGCTGTAGGTCGATCGCGAGACCCATTGCATCGGCAGGGTCAGCGCCAGGGCCAGCGCGCCCAGCGGGGCCCAGCGAGGGCCGACCAGCCGGGCGGTGAGCCCGCCGAACGTCAGCACGGCGCAGGCCCCCAGCAGCGGGGCCATCGCGGCCATGGTGGAGGAGCCGCCGATCCAGCCGCCCAGCGTGAGCACCATGGGCAGCCCGGCCATGAACTGCGGGACGATGACGTCGCCGTCCTGGAAGAAGCCGGGACTTCCGTATGAAAGGGCCGGATCGCCTCCGCCGAAGGCCCAGTCGAAGCGCGAGATCGGCAGCGACCCGTGCTCCTGGAGCCAGGCGGCGAACTGCATGTACGACGCGGGATCGCGCCGGACGATGATCTGCTCCGACTGCATCGCCAGCTCGAGCACCAGGAAGCCGGCGGTAACGGCGACCACGCCGCCGACCACCCACCAGGAGGTCGGCCCGCGCCGCACGTCCGCGCGGGGCACCCCGCGGAAACCCAGGGTGAGGATGAGCGCGGCGACCAGGACGAAGAGGAACAGCGCCGGCCCGATACGGAACAGGCCGGCCATCAGCAGCGGCAGCGACACCACCAGCCACGCCACCACGAGCAGCGCGGGGGCGACGGTGAGCCGCGCGAGTACGCGGTCGGGGCGGAGGTTGTCCATCAAATCCCGCAGCGTATCTGCCCGGACCGGGTGCTCGCTCGACAGTACGGCAGGTGGCGGCATTGATCACGTGTCGGGAGGACCCTCCCATGACCCCTCGGACGGGGCGCCCGGCGCGGTGTCCGGTCACGCGTACGAGGTCGTACGCTCCGTGTCATGCCCCTGACAGGACCTGCGGATCTGCTCCGGCGGGTGGTGGCGGCCGAGCCGTCCCGCCCGCTGGTGACGTTCTACGACGACGCGGCCGGTGAGCGGATCGAGCTGTCGGCCAAGACCTTTGACAACTGGGTCGCCAAGACCGCCAACCTGCTGGTCGACGGGCTGGACGCGGAACCGGGCGAGCGGGTGGCGATCGCCCTGCCACCGCACTGGCAGACCGCGGTGTGGCTGTTCGCATGCTGGTCGGCCGGACTGACGGTCGAGCCGGTCGGCCCGGCGGACGCCGCCGCGAGCGATGCGGAGATCGTCGTGGTCGCCGGAGCCGGGCCGGCCCTCGAGGCGCCCGCGGCCCGCGACCTCGTGGGGCTCTCCCTGCACGCGATGGGAGCACCGCTGGCGGACTGCCCGCCGGGAATGATCGACTATGCGGCCGAGGTGCGCTCGTACGGCGATCGCTTCGCCCCGTACTCCCCTGTCGATCCGGAGGGGCCCGCGCTCCTCCTGGACGACCCCGCGGGTGTTGCGGGTGTTGAGGGGACCTCTGGGGCGAACGGTTCGAATGTGATAAAGGCCACATTCAGTGGCTCCGAACTGGTGGAGCAGGGACGTGTAGCGGCCCAGAAGTGGGGTCTAGACGCCCAGAGCCGAGTGTTGGTTGACATGCCGTTCACCACACTTCCAGGGCTCCTAGCTGGCCTGATCGGGCCACTCCATGCCGGGGGTTCGGTCATAATCTGTAGAAACCTCGACAAAGCAACCCTCAATCAGCGAGTCTCCGTAGAACGTGTGACCGCAGTGGCCGGTGTTGCCGGTTGGGATGAGCCATCCGTATACGTACGCCGGCTTCCCTGACCTATTCTCTGGAGCCGATGAGCACCAACCTGATGTACGTGGACTACGTCGACGACGCCGACCTCGAACCGGCGCCCCGACGCGGTTGGCGCATCGCCGGATGGGTCTCCATCGGGCTCTCGGTGGTCATGGTCATGGTCAGCCTGGTGGCGTACGGCACGTACCTCAAGTTCAACGGCAACATCAACCACGACGATCTCAACAGCCAGATCAACGCGGCGTCCCGCCCGAAGAAGCTGAACAGCGCGCTCAACGTCCTGATGATGGGCACCGACTCACGGGCCGGTAAGAACGCCAAGTACGGAGCCGGCATGAAGAACGATCCGCCGCGCTCCGACACGATGATCCTGCTGCATCTGTCTCCGGGCGGCGGCCAGGCCATCGGCATCAGCTTCCCCCGGGACCTGATGGTGCCGATCCCCTCGTGCAAGAGGAAGGACGGGAGCGTCGTGCCGGCCCAGTCGGTCGCGATGATCAACTCTTCGTTCACCTCAGGTGGCGCCGCCTGCACCATCAAGACCATCGAGGGCATCTCCAACATCCGGATCGACCACTTCCTGCAGGTCGACTTCACAAGCTTCAAGAGCGTCGTGGACGCCCTCGGCGGGGTCGAGGTGTGCCTGCCCAAGGCGGTCCACGACAAGGCCTCCAAGCTCAACCTGAGCGCAGGCCGGCATCTGATCAAGGGCGAGACGGCCCTGGCCTTCGTCCGGAACCGGCACGGGCTGGGCGATGGCTCCGACCTGCAGCGCATCAAGCGCCAGCAGCAGTTCCTGGGCTCGGCCGCCAAGAAGGCGCTCAGCGCCGGCACCCTCAGTGACCCGGCCAAGCTCCTGCGGCTGCTCAACGCCGCCACCAAGTCGCTCACCACCGACCAGGGCTTCGACGCCGGCGCGATGTACAAGGTGGGTTCGGGTCTGCAGGGCATGACCAGCGGCAAGATCCGCTTCATCACCGTGCCGTGGGGCGCCTACGCCCTCGACCACAACCGGGTCGCACTCGCCCAGCCCGCCGCGGACGACTTCTTCGCCGCGATCCGCAATGACAAGACCGTCCCGGCCGCGCCCAAGCAGACCACCGGCACGACCGCGGTCCCGGCGAGCCAGGTGAAGGTGCGGGTGTACAACGCCAGCGGCACCCCCGGCAAGGCACAGCGGATCGCCGACCAGCTGACCGCGCAGGGCTTTAAGGTCATCAAGGTCGGCA
This sequence comes from Streptosporangiaceae bacterium, assembly GCA_025964695.1. Classification (GTDB taxonomy): domain Bacteria; phylum Actinomycetota; class Actinomycetes; order Streptosporangiales; family Streptosporangiaceae; genus Actinomadura_E. The sequence continues at coordinate 35,516 of JAOPYK010000038.1, forward strand.
ACGCGAGCGCCACGTACGGCAAGACCACCCAGGTGCTCTTCGGGCAGGGCGCCGATCAGCAGGCGGCCACGCTCGCCGGGCTGGTCCCCAATGCCAAGCCCCTCTCACGGTCGGACGGCGCCGCCGGGGTCGTCGACCTGGTCGTGGGGGCGGACTGGACCGCGCTGAAGAGCAAGAAGGCGACGGTCATTCCCAAGGTGCAGGGCGAGATCAAGGCCACCGACAACATCTGTAAGGCCGCCTGAACCTCGAGCTTGGATTAGTCTCAGGTGTTCTGCCAGCGATCTGAGGCCCCCTGGATCCATGACTCAGCTTGTTCCTCCCCCCGCCCCCACTCCCACCGTCCCTGACCACCAGGCCGGCCGGCCGGGTCCGTTCGCACGTGACCCGTTCTTCGACAACGCCAAGTTCCTCGCGATCCTGCTCGTCGTGGCAGGTCACGCCATTGAGGGCGTATGGGACGTGCACCTGGCGCACGCGCTCTATGTCTTCGTCTACATGTTCCACATGCCGGTGTTCATCGTCATCACCGGCTATTTCTCGCGGAACTTCACCTTCAGCGGTGGTAAGGCGCGCAAACTCATCACCAATCTGGGCGTGCCGTACGTCGTCTTCGAGACCGCCTACTCGCTGTTCGACTGGCTGGTGGGCAAGGACCATTTCCGGATCAGCCTGCTCGACCCGTACTACCTGACCTGGTTCCTGATGGCACTGTTCCTGTGGCGGCTGTCCACGCCGGTGTGGCAGCAGATCCGGTGGCCGCTGGGAGTGGCCGTGGCGATCTCACTGCTGTCCTTCATGGCGGAGCTCTCGGGCCAGCTGGACATGCACCGGGTGTTCGGCCTGGCGCCGTTCTACGTTCTGGGCCTGATGCTGCGGCCTGAGCACTTCGCGCTGCTGAAGCGGCCGGCGGCTCGCGTTCTGGGGGCCCTCACCCTCGTCGGCGGCCTGGTCGCCACGTTCCTGGTCGACCGCCACATGAACACCGAGTGGGTCTACTGGCGGAGCTCACACGCCACGCTGGGCGTCGACAACGTCACCGGCACCCTTATGCGGATGGGCATGCTGGTCGCCTCCACCGTGCTGGTGGCCGCCTTCCTGGCGGTGGTGCCCGCTCGGCGCACCTGGTTCACCGCGCTCGGCGCCACCACGCTGTACGCCTACCTTCTGCACGGGTTCGTGCCCAAGCTGATGACCTTCATGGGCTGGTACGACATCCGCTGGCTGCACACGATCCCGGGGACGCTGAGCCTGGTGGCGGGCGGAGTGGTGCTGGCGACCGCGCTGTGCACCCCACCGGTGCAGCGGACGATGCGGTGGGCCCTGGAGCCTCGGATGACATGGGCCTTCACTCCGCTGCGCCGGCCGGGTACTCACGCCGAACGGTAATCACATCTCAATACAAATAGCCCCATTCTTCGGACTCGTACTCGGTATCGTCACCACCTGTGGCCCCAACGGCCGTCCAATCCCCCAAACGGAGCCCACGTACCAACATGTCCGATACGAAGCAGGTGCCGACGGCGCCGGCTGCGCCGACGACCGAAACGGCCCCGGTCCGGCAGCGGGACGCCTATTTCGACAACGCCAAGTTCCTCGCGATCACCCTGGTCGTGCTGGGGCATGTGTGGGGCCAGTTCTACAAGCACGACGAGTACATCCGGGCCGCCTACACCTTCGTGTACGCCTTCCACATGCCGCTTTTCGTCTTCACCACGGGCTACTTCTCCAGGAGCTTCTCCCGGTCGACCGATAAGGTCCGCACGCTGATCGGCCAGGTGGTCGCGCCTTACGTGATCTTCGTGCTGCTCTACCGGGCCGAGACCTGGTGGATCAAGGGGGTGCCGTTCGACCTGAACACGGCCTTCCAGCCGCACTTCCTCATGTGGTTCCTGCTGGCCCTGTTGGGCTGGCGGCTGGCGGCGCCGCTGTGGCCGCATCTGCGGCATCCGTTCGCGGTGGCCGTCGCCGTCGCGCTGGTGGCCGGCAGCAGCCGGGTGATGCTGGACGGCACCACGGGCCGGATGATGACCCTGCTGCCGTTCTTCGTGCTCGGGCTGACCATCCGGCCCGAGCGGCTCGCGGTGCTGCGCCGCCCGGCCGCCCGCTGGTACGGCGCGGCGGTGCTGGCCGTGGGACTCGGGGGCGCGCTCGTGGTGGCCCATCGCTTCCACCGGCACCCGTTCGACATGCGCTGGTTGTGGTGGACCGACGGATACCAGACGATGCACGTGGCGCCCCTCACCGGCATGGCGGTCCGGTCAGGAATGATCCTGGTCGGCCTGGTGCTGGCGGCGGCCTTCCTCGCGGTGGTGCCGCGTGGGCGCACCTGGTTCACCTGGCTGGGCACCGGGACGATGTACGTTTTCCTCTTGCACGGGCTCATTCTGAAGGCGTTCGACTACCTGGGTCTGCTGACTGCCCGGGCGCTCGTGACCCCGATAGGTATCGTCGCCCTGACACTACTCTCCGTAGCGGCTACTATCGTGCTGGCCACCGAGCCGGTCCGGCGCGCCACCCGATGGGCCATCGAACCCAATGTCTCCTGGCTCCTGCGCAGGAGCGACGATCGATGAGCCCACCTGGCAGAAGAGCTCGAGCCCCGACCTGGCGAGACCACGTTCGACAGTCCGGCCGCGGGAACACCGCCCGCTATAATCGTCAACCACTCTCTAGCAGGTCATAGGTTCTTCTGAATGAGCGCGAATCCGGTTTCACTGAGCGTCATCGTCCCCGTACACGGAGTCCAGGGCTACCTGAGGCAGTGTCTCGACTCCATTCTGAACCCGGGATGCCCACATCTTGAGGTCATCGCGGTGAACGATTGCTCTCCAGATGGTTGCGGGAAGATTCTCGACGAGTACGCGGAACGTGACCCTCGCGTCCGGGTGTTCCATCTCGAGAAGAACGTCGGTCTGGGTGAAGCGCGCAACTTCGGCCTGGACAAGGCCACCGGCGACTACGTGTGGTTCTTCGACAGCGACGACTACGCCACCGAGGGCGCGGTGCAGGCCGTCCACGACCGACTCGACGAGGCGCGTCCGGACGTGCTCATCTTCGACTATGCGCGCGGCTACTGGCACGGCAAGGTGCAGCGGAGCGTCATCAACCACCTGTTCCGCGAGCCGCCGGCGCCCGACGTCTTCACCCTCGCCGAGCGGCCCAGCGTGCTGCAGCTGATGATGACGGCGTGGAACAAGGCGATCCGCCGGCAGTACCTGCTGGACCTCGGGCTCCGCTTCAGCAGCGGGTTCTACGAGGACCTGAACGTCACCTACCCGATCCTGATGGCCGCGGAGAGACTGAGCCTGCTGGACCGGAACTGCTACGTCTACCGCCAGCGGCGGCGCGGCGCGATCACGCGGACCGCGGGCAAGAAGCACTTCGACGCCTTCCAGCAGTACGAGCGCGTCTTCGCGTTCATGGACGCCCACCCGAGCACCGCCGAGTACCGGCCGGTCATGTTCGACCGGATGATGTGGCACCTGCTGGTCATCCTGGAACGCGGTGACCGGGTTCATGGCAAGGACGAGCCCGCGTTCTTCAGCGGCATGTCGGAGATCTACCGCAGGTTCCTGCCCGCCGGCCACGAGCCGCCCGCCGAGCCCGCCAACCTGGGCCGCAAGTACCGGCTGATCGAGAAGAACGCCTACGGCACCTTCACCCGGCTCCGGCGGCTGAGCGCGCAGCGGACCAAGGTGCGCAAGCGGGTCAACAGCGCCAAGCGGCGCGTGCTGTCGTTGCGCAAGCTGACCAAGGGCAAGGGCCGGGGCCTCTACTACCGGCTGCAGCGGCGCAGCCCGATCGACCAGAACCTCGCCGTCTACGGGGCGTACTGGTACCGCGGCTATGCCTGCAACCCGGCGGCCATCTACGAGAAGGCCGCCGAGCTGGCCCCGCATATCCGGGGGGTCTGGGTGGTCAAGCCCGGCGCCGCGAAGAAGATGCCCGAGGGCGTCGACTACGTGGTCGTCGGGTCCAAGCAGTACGTCCGGGCGCTGGCCAGGGCGAAGTACTTCGTCAACAACGTGAACTTCCCCGACGACGTGGTCAAGCGCAAGGGCACCGTGCACCTCATGACCCAGCACGGCACGCCGCTGAAGAAGATGGGCCTCGACCAGATGGACTCTCCGGTCGGCGCCAACGACATGGACTTCCGCAAGCTGATCGAGCGCTCCGACCGGTGGGACTTCCTGCTGTCCTCCAACCCGCTCTCGACGGAGGCGTGGGACCGCGGCTTCCCCTGCCGTTACGAGATGCTGGAGATCGGCTACCCGCGCAACGACCGCTTCTTCCGGGTCACCGCCGAGGAGGTCGCCCGGCTGCGTGCCGAGCTCGGCATCCCCGAGGGCAAGAAGACGATCCTCTACACGCCCACGCACCGCGACTACATGAGGAACTTCACGCCGCAGTTCGACATCTCGCGTTTCATGCGACGGCTGGGCCCTGAGTACGTGCTGCTGCTCCGCGCGCACTACTACTACAAGGTCGGCCAGCCCCAGTGGACGGATGAGCAGGTGATAGACGTTTCGGACTACCAGACCGTCGAAGATCTGTGTATCGCCTCGGACGCCCTGCTCACTGACTACTCTTCGATTATGTTCGACTACGCGAACCTGGATCGGCCCATCGTCATCTACGCCAACGACTGGGACACCTACGTTCGTACCCGCGGAGTCAACTTCGACCTCACGGCGATGCCACCCGGTGTGGTCGCGACCACCGAGGACGAGCTGGCGGAGGCGTTCCGGTCCGGTGCCGCCTGGGGGGACACCGCGGCCAAGGACCGGGCGGAGTTCCGGACCCGATTCTGTTCCTTCGATGACGGCCATGCCGCCGAGCGTGCCGTTCGCCGGGTCTTCCTCGGCGAGAAGCTGAAGTAGGGGGATTGTGACAACCGCTCGGATCAGCGTCGTCGTCCTGACCCACGGCGCCGGGTCTTACCTGCGAAACTGCCTCGCGTCCATCGCCAAGCAGTCGCACCCCGAGGTCGAGGTGCTCGTCGTCGACGACGGAACCGGAGCCGTCCCGGAGGAGGACGGTTTCCGGCTGGTCCGAGCGGGTGCCCCCAGCCGGGGCACCGCGCGCAACCTGGGAGCGGCGGCCGCCACCGGCGACTACCTGATGTTCCTCGACGGCGACGACATCCTCGTCTCCGGGGCGCTGACCGCCCTGGCAGGGGCGCTGGACGGCGGCGATGCCGACTTCGCGGTCGGAAACGTACGCCTGCCGGCCGACGTCACCAGGCGCTCCCGCGAAAGCGCGGAGCCCGAGCGGCGGGAGATCCGCGCTCGCCGGGAGCTGTTCTCCCGTCCCCGGCCGGACGCGCACGTCACCCGGCACGAGGCGCTGCTGGACGACCGGCATGTGTCGAACCGGCTCTTCCGGCGGTCCTTCTGGAAGGACCAGCGGCTGGAGTTCCCCGACGGGGATCGCCATGAGGACCTCGCCGTGGCGGTGCAGTCACATTTCCTGGCGTCGTCGGTGCACGTCATCCCGCACCGGATCGTACGGCGTCGCTCCGTGCTGCCCGAGCTGACCAGCGCCGCGAAGGACGTGGCCGACGGGTTCGCCGCGGTCGAGGCCGTACTGAACCGGCTCGAGGGCAGCTGGCGGGCCAAGGACCGGCGGCGGTTCCTGGAGACGGTGCTGGACCGGGAGCTGCGCGTCTTCCTCGACTCGTTGCCGGACGCCGACGACGAGGAACGGGCCGGCATCCTCGAGCAGGCGGCCGGGTTCGTCGACGGCCTCGACCCGAAGGCCTTCGACCGGCTACCGGCGCTGACCCGGCTGAAATGGCATCTCGCCCACCGCCGGCTCAAGAGCGAGCTGGTCAAGGTCGTGCGGTACGAACGCGGGAAGATCGCCCCGTCGATCGTGCGCAGCCCGCTGCGCCGCTACGTCGTCTATCCGTACTGGAAGGACGACAAGCTGCAGATCCCCCAGCGCCTCTACTTGGCCCGGGACGAGGTCTCACTGCGCACCCGGGTGCACGAGGTCCGCTGGGAGGACGGGCGGCTGCGGGTCAGCGGCGAGGCTTACATCAACTCCGTCAACGCCAGCCGCAAATGGACCTCCATCAAGGGCATCACGCTGCGGCACGGCAAGCGCCGCATCTCCGTGCTGGCCACCCAGACCCACAAGCCCGGCAAGACCTCGGGTGCGTGGACCGGGTTCACCTTCACCGTCGACCCGAAGCGGCTGCGCCGCCGGGGCCGCTGGAGCGACGCCGGCTGGAAGGTGCACGCGGCGGTGTTCAACTCCGGCGTGTACCGAAAGGCCGCGCTGCGCGGCGGCATCTCCGGTAGCGGCGCCAACCCGCCGTACCACTACGTCTCCAAGGACGTACGGATCGTGCCGAAGATCGTGAACGGCGAGTTCCGGGTCCGCGTCGAGACCGTACGGGCCCTCGCGACCGCGCTGGACTGGTCCGGTGACACGCTCACCGTGTCCGGGACCGCGCGGGAGAAGGCACCGAGCGCGCTGCGCCTCAACCGCGGCGACCGGGTCGTGTCGGTTCCGGTCTCGGTGTCCGGCCGCGAGTTCAGCGCCTCCATCCAGCTCGGAGAGCTGGCCAACAACGCCGGTGTCGTCGAGTGCAAGGGACGAGGTGCCGACGACACCAGTCACTGGTGTCTGACCGCGGTCATCTCGGGTGAGTCCGTGCCCCTCGTGCTGGCCGAGGACGTGGCCGATGCCGGGCAGCTCAGCGGCACGCAGGAGGCGGTGGCCGAACGCGGCTCCGGCGGCTATCTGCAACTGAGCGTGCGGACCGCCCGGCTGCTCGTCACCGGCTGCTCATGGCAGCCGGACGGCACGCTGGTCCTCACCGGCAGGCATCCGGTCTTCGCCGACGGGGAGATGCTGCTGCGCAGCCAGGGCAGGCGGCAGGAGTACGTCTACGGTCTGGTCCGTTCCGGTGCCGAGATGCGAGCCGAGATCCCGGTGGCGGCCGTACCGACACTGGCGGGCGTTCTTCCGCTCAGGCAGGGCAAATGGAACGTTCTGTACCGTCCGGCCGGTCTGGACCAGCACCGCGCGCTCGCCGTCTCGATCGCGCCGGAGGTGGCGGCCGAGCTGCCCGCGTCCGTCGAGAAGGCCCTGCGTTCCTACACCCTGGAGAACCAGCAGGGGCAGCTGGTCGTCGCGGTGACCTCGGATCTGCGCGCCGAGGAGGTGGGCGCCGGCACCAAGCTGCGTGAGGAGGCCCGCCGTCAGGTCGCCAAGACGGGGCTGCGCGACGCGGTGCTCTTCTCCTGCTTCAACGGACGCCAGTACTCCGACAGCACCCGGGCCGTCCACGAGGAGCTGGTGCGGCGGGGCAGCGGCCTGGAGCAGCTGTGGGTGGTCAACGACGGCCAGGTGGAACTGCCCGGCACGCTCCAAGCCGTACGGCTGAACAGCAAGGAGTGGCACGAGGCGGTTGCGAGCTCCCGTTACATCGTCTCCAACCATCGTCTCGGTGACTGGTTCCAGCGCCATCCCGACCAGGTGGTGCTGCAGACCTGGCATGGCACCCCGCTGAAGAAGCTGGGCAGCGATGTCAAAGAGGTCCACTTCGCCTACGCGCCCGGGATGAAGAAGGCACTGCAGTCCGCCAAGTCCGGCCCTAAGACTCCCACGCTGCCGGAGTGGAGCTACCTGATCTCCCCCAACGCGTTCAGTACCGAGATCTTCCGGCGGGCGTTCAGCTTCAAGGGCGAGATCATCGAGGCGGGCTACCCGCGCAACGACGTGATGTACAGCCCGGAGGCCGCCTCGATCGCGGCGTCCGTACGCGCCCGGGTCGGGATTCCCGCCGGCAAGAAGGTCGTGATGTACGCTCCGACCTGGCGGGACGACCAGTTCTACGGCCGGGGCCGCTACAAGGCCGACTGGCGCATCGATCTCGACCACTTCGCCGAGGCGCTCGGGGACGATCATGTGCTGCTCGTCCGGCTGCACCCCAACGTGGTGGACGGCGCACCCGAGCATCCGCTGGTCTACGACGTGTCGGCCTATCCGGACATCTCCGAGCTCTACCTGGTCACCGATGTCATGGTCAGTGATTACTCATCGGTCATGTTCGACTTCGCCAACACCGGGCGGCCGATGCTGTTCTTCACCTACGACTTGGCGCACTACCGGGACAAACTGCGCGGCTTCTACTTCGACTTCGAGGCCGAAGCCCCCGGGCCGCTGCTGGAGTCCTCCAGCGACCTCATCGACGCGTTGCGGTCGGTGGACTCGATCTCCGAGTCCTATGCCAAGGCGTACGCGGCCTTCACCGGACGGTTCTGCTCGCTGGAGGACGGAAAGGCCGCCGCCCGCGTCGTCGACCGTGTCTTCCACGGCTGATCGCACGGGCGCTGACTCTGATCCAACGTGCTCAGATCAACCTGAGCACCCGTCGGGGTCAGGCGGGTGTGGACTCCAGCGCACTTGATCGTTGTTCCTCGCCTGACCGGAAGCCTCGGTACGCTCTGGCCGAAGACCCCCCGACGCTTCTGGAGCGGACCGATGGATCACGCCACCTATCTGACGGCCCTGCGCGGTCGGCTGGCCGCCGATGGCTGCACGGTGCAGGACACTTCACTCGGCCCGGTCGCCGCGATCGCCGGCTACCGCGGCAACTTCCTGCCGCAGATGATGTTCTCCAGGATCCATCTCTTCACCGTGGCGGCAGCGGTCCAGGACGTCGGCGCCTTCGCGGTGGATGACTTCACCCGGCGGGTGGGAGAGTACGGAAGGGCCACCAAGGGCGGGATGCGCGGCGCGCAGAGCGGGATCGCCGCCTTCGCCGTCCTCGTCGGCGATCGGGTGCATCCCGACGCCGTTCCGGCCGCCACCCGGCCGGCGAAGATCGAGTTCGCGGTCCGGACCCAGCCGGTGGTGGTCGATCTGTCCGCCGGCGTCGTGCACACCTTCCGCGGCCGGCAGTTCTGGGGATTCGCCCTGAACGGCTTCCTGCGCCGCAAGCTCGCCCTCTATGTCCCGGACCCGGCTCAGCCGCTGTCCCATCCGCAGGCGCTGGACTCCTGACCGCCTAGATCGTCAGTGGGTCCGTCCCACCTGGCCGGGCGTCAGTCGCCCTTGGCGGCGCGCATCCGCTCGGAATTCCAGTAGGTCTCGACGTCGTGCGGGCTCTCCGTCACCTGGTGCACGACGGAGCCGCTGGGGCCACCGGGGCCGGGCCGGTCGTCCGGCCCCACCGACGAGGCGATGGCGACGGTCACTCCGGCGGCGAGCAGGGCTCCCACCACGGACACGAGGACGATCAAGCGTCGATTCATCGTGCGGCCATCAAAGTACGGCGGAGAGTTCCGCGTCAACGGGGGCCGGGTCGGCGGCCTGCGCCGACTGCCGGATGACCGCCAGGCCGGCGGCGAGCACGGCGAAGACCAGGGCGGGCAGCACGTACCGGTAGTCGAAGTCGGCGGTGGCCGCCGGGATCACCGAGCGCCGAGTCCGATCGGCTCGCGAATTTCGGGCATTCGGCTTCACCCGGCCGCCGCAGCCCTTAGGATCTTCGAGATCCTCTCGATTTAGGGTATCGGCGACATAACGGGGGCCTTCACTGTCCTGGACCCAGCGAGCGGTCCTGTTGGCCGCCGTCACGAGTCTCACCGCATGTGCAGGCGTTCAGGCACAAGCGGGGGGGCCGCTCGTCCGTGCGGCGGCGCCTCCGACCACCACGCGGGGCGGCCTCATGCAGGTCACCGCGCACCCGGACGACGACCTGCTGTTCATGAACCCCGACGTGATGGACGACATCAGAAACGGCATGAACGTGGAGACCGTGGTGCTGACCGCGGGCGAGTCCGGCGCCGGTATCCCCCCGGATACCCACGATCCCAAGGTGTACACCGCCGAGCGCGACACCGGCCAGAGCGCGGCCTATGCCGCAATGGCCGGAGTGCCCGACACCTGGCGGGTGAGCCAGGTCCGCTCCGGGAACATATCGATCGAAGTGCGAACGCTGGTGGGACGGCCCGGTGTGCGCATCGCCCGCCTCTACCTCCCGGACGGCGGCGACCGGCGGTCCAACCTGGGGCGGAACTCCCTGACCCGGCTCCAGACCGACAGCACGGGGAAACTGTGCGCGAGGCTCCAGCCGCAATCGCCCGGCGGTCATGTGCCCTGCTACACCCACCGGGACGTGGTACGGGCCCTGACCACCCTGCTCGCGCTCTTCCGGCCTCAGGTGGTGCGCACGCAGGACGCCTACCCCGACGTCCGCTACCAGCACGACCACAACGACCACATCGCCGCCGCCCGCCTCACCGACGAGGCCGTGCGCGTCCACGCCGTCCGGTATCCAGGAGTCCTGCAGGTCGGATACCAGGACTACAGCATCATGAACTACCCGGAGAACCTCACCGCCACCCAGCACCTGGACAAGACGAAGTTCTTCCAGCTCTACGCCCAGCACGACTACCGGCTGCCGAAGCGCCCCACTCGCTACCTGCTCTGGCCGAAGCGGATGCGCTACCGCTGGTCACGCGGATCGGCCTGGCTGGGCACCGGCCCGGACGGCCGAACGCAGGCGTTCGCGATCTCGGCCGGACGGTTGATGGTGTGGTGGCAGGATTCCGGCGGATGGCGCGGGCCGACCGTGCTGGGCGACGGCGGAGGCGCCCTCGCGCAAGCGATTCAGGTCGAACAGACGCCGGCCGGCCCTGCGGTGGCCGCCCTGCGGCCCGCGACCGACCAGATCGTCATCGCCACGCCACGACTGGTCCAGGGCCGCTGGCAGACCAGCTGGGCCAGCGCCGGGAGCCCGTCGCCCGGATCGACCGGCGAGCGCATCGGCGTACCGGTGATCGTCCGCGACGCCAAAGGACAGCTCCTGGTCTTCGCCCGGGACGCCCGCGGCGGGGTCAGTGTCCGGTGCGGCATCGGCGGCAAGAGCACCTGGCACCGGCTGTCACATCCCTCGCTGCCCTGGGAGCCGTCGCACGACCTCCACCGCACGCAGGCCTCCTCCCATCAGCCCGTCGCCGTATCCGGCGCTCCGGTCGCCACTCCGGGCGGCCCCACCTTCCAGGACCTCCAAGACGGCCTCATCACGACGACGACCAACGGGAGGATCGATCTGTTCGGCGAATCGCGCACGGCGGTCCTGCACTGGCAGCAGAGCGGGCCGTGCGCCTTCGCGCCCGCGGGCACCATCGCCGGTGCCCGGCCGACCAGCCGGCTGGGGCTGACGCGCGACGCGCAGGGACACTCCGCCCTCGTCTACCAGCAGACCGGCAGCCTCGACGTGATGCAGACCACCGGTTCGAATGCGACCGTCTACTCCGGCCCGGTGCTCCAGCAGACCGGTGAGGCACCCGTCCCGGTCGACGCCACGGTGCCGTCACTGGGCATCTCGCTGGTCGGGGCTCCGGCTACCATCCGTGAGGGCGGCCACCAGGTGGTGTACGCCATCGCCGCCGACGGCCGGCTCTACCGGACCGCCCAGGACTCCAAAGGCACCTTCGGCCGCTGGCGTTCCCTTTCTTGAGCCGGCCCTGGCGCTCCCTCCCTTGAGACCGCCCCGCGCTCCTGCCCTGAGCCGCCCCTGTCCTGAAGCCCGCGCCGGCGTCAGTGGGGCGCCGGCTCGGCGGCCTCGGCCACGGGCTGCGGTCGGTCGGCCTCCCTGGACGGCCGGGTCAGGGCCGTGCCGGCGGCCAGCAGCGCGAAAGGCAGGGCGGGCAGCATGTAGCGGTAGTCGAAGTCGGCGGTGGCTGCGGGGATCACCAGCAGGGCCACCGACATCAGCCAGGGCAGCAGCGCCGGACCCCCCCACCGCCGCCACTGGGTGATCATCCCGCCGAGCCCGATCAGCAGGATGACTCCCAGAATCGTCCCGCGCAGGTACGCCCAGCTCTGGTAGCCGCGCATCCAGCCCGCATAGGGCTCGACCACCGTGGGGGTCGCCGTCGATCCGCCGTACGTGTACGCCACCTCCCCCAGGTGTCCGGTGAGCGGCGTGAGCGTCTTCGGGAAGACGTACTCGCCGGCGGTCCAGGTCGTCGGGTAGGGCCTGCGATTCCACTCGAACGCCCGGAAGGTGTCGCGCAGCACGATCCTGGCGTAGTCGCCCGGCTGGGTCGTGATCGCGAGCCGGGCGAACTCCCCGGCCCGCCGGTTCGCGTCGTCGCCGCCCAGCGCTCCGGGGATCTTGTGGAAGCCGGAGCTCCGCGTCCAGATGGCCTGGTAGGCGACCCCCGGGATCCGCGGATCCCGGGGCACACCGTCCATGCACAGTACGGCGACATCGGGCGGGGGCTTCATCTTGGCGCAGTCGGCGAACGCCACAGTGCGCCCGTACAACAGGATCTGGTCGGCGTTGGTGAGGGCGAACTTCCCGTACGCGGACTGGAACCAGAACCCGTAGGCGATCAGGGGCACCGCGAAGGCCACGACCGAGGCGATGACGGCGCGCCAGCCCGCGCGGCGGACGAGCAGGCAGACCACGACCACGACCACGAGCGGCAGACCCACCGACCGGGTCACCGCCCCGGCACCCATCAGCAGACCGGCGAGGGCCCCCGCCCACCAGCGCAGCCGTGGCCGCCACAGGGCCACCGTGACCGCGGCGACCAGCAGGAAGAGGAAGAACTCGTCCGCCATCAGCATCTGCTCGAGGTGGATCAGGGACGCGTCCGTCAGCACCGGCAATGCCGCCAGTGCCCCGAGCACCCCGGCCGGCCAGGTCCGGCGGCCCCCGGCCGCGCGGGCCGTACGCCATATCAGCGCGTACACCATCACGCCGATGGCGAGCCCCATAAGGTGCTGGACGATCGCCACCAGCGTCAGGCTGTGCGCGAACCTCAGGAGCCACAGCATCAGGGAGTAGCCGCAGGGCCGCAACAGTGACGGCACCAGTTGCACCGCACTGGAGAGATAGGTGTTGGAGTCACCGAACCAGGCCACGCTGGGATAGCCGAGAATGGTGATGACGCGTAGCGCCAGGCCCGCACTCAGCACGATCGCGAACAGCCAGTGGGCGCGTGCGAAACGGCCGATACCGAGTCCGAGACGGCGGAGCGGAAACCGCTGCGGAGCGGTGTCGCCGGGCACCGCTGTCTTTACCGTCATAGGGTCGGCCATAGAAGGCTTAGTCGGGCCATCCGGACAAGTTATGCCATGCCGGATTACCTCTGGGTTAACGATCCAATGACGATTCCGCGGCCGGGTGATTCTGCCCATCGAGCGTGATCTCAGACCCGATCTGGGACCCGATCTCAGACCCGTTCTGGGGACGGAGCCAGGTCAGGGCCGCGGCCAGCGCGGCGAAGGGCACCGCCGGCAGGATGTAGCGATAGTCGAAGTCGGCGGTGGCCGCAGGAATCACCAGCAGGGCCAGTGACATCAGCCAGGGCAGCAGTGCCCTGCCACCCCACTGACGCCACTGCGCGACGATGCCCGCCAGCCCGGCCAGCAGGAGGACTCCCAGCATCGTCCCCCGCAGGAAGAACCAGCGCTGGTAGGCACGCATCCAGCCGGCCCACGGTTCCACCACCTTGGGGGTCGCCGACGCCCCGCCATACCGCTGCCCGAGCCGGGCATCGCCCGCGGACAGCGGGACGGCCCGGGTCGGGAACCGGTATCCCTCCATCGTCACCCGGTTGGGGTAAGGCTCGCGCTCCCACTCGAACGCCCGTACGGTGTCGCGGCCGATGACCTTCACAAAGGCTCCCGGCTGTTTCTCGATCGCCAGCCAGGCGAACTCCCCGGCCAGCTGGTTGGCCTTGACCCCGCCGACGCCCTCGGGGATCCGGCGGAACGCCGAGCTCGGGCCCCACAGGGCCTCCCAGGCCTCCGCCGCCTTCGGGTCCCTGGACAGCCCGTCACGGCAAAGGGCGGCCACCTCGGGCCGTGGCTTCATGAGCTTGCAGTCGGCGAAGTCGACGGTCCTCCCGTACAGCCAGATCTGGTCGGTGCGGGTCAGCGAATACGTCTTGTGCGCCGCATGGAACCACAGGACGTACGCCACCATCGGGATCGCGAAGACCACGATCGCCGCGCAGACCGGCCGCCAAGCGGCCCTGAGGCCGCCACCGCTCATCAGGCGGATCAGCAGGCAGACCACGAGCACGATCAGCAGCGGCAGCCCGGTCGAGCGGGTGAGCGCCGCGAACGCCATGAGCAGGCCGGCTGTGGACGCCGACCGCCAGGTCGGCCTGCTCATGGCGGCAGGCCGCCACATCGCCACCGTGATGGCGCCGACAGTCAGGAAGGTGAACAGCTCGTCGGCCATCAGCAGCTGCTCGAGCTGGATCTGGTAGGCGTCGAGCAGGACCGGCACGGTGACCAGGGCACCGAGAATCCCGGGCAGCCACCCGGAATCCGGCCACCGGGTCCGGGCCGCCCGCCGGACGAGGGCGTACACCATGACCCCGGTCAGCACGCCCAGCAGATGCTGGACGGCGGCGACCACCAGCAGGCTGTGGAAGGGCCGGAGCAGCCAGAGCAGGACCGAGTAGCCGCTGGGACGGATGAGCGACGGAACGAGATGCAGCGCCGCTCCGAGATAGGTACCGGAGTCGCCGAACCAGACCACTGACGGATAGGCCAGCAGCACGATCACCCGGAGCGCGATCGCCACCACGAGCACGACGGCGAACGCCCCATGTGCCCGGGCGAGCCGCCCGGTGTGCTTGCCGGCCCCTCGCATGGCGCGCCTCTCCCTGTCGGCTCCGGTCCGGACGCCAGCTTATGGGCGGCACCAGACGGAGGCGCCGTTTCGCCAGGTACGGGCCTTGAGCGAGAAACCGGGCAGCGCCTGCGGCACGGCGAGAGTGCGGGCTCCATGGGAGAGGATGACGCAGTTCACGTGGAAGCGGTCGGCGATCGCCGTCCGCTGCTGTGTGCTCGTGGAGGCGGCGAAGAACGTCTTGGCGTCCCTGGTCCGGGCGGCCTCGTCCACGAACGGGTACGGCCAGGCCGGCACGACGGTGTAGGCGCCCCTGGAGTTGACCAGCCGGCCGGCCCAGGGGTCGTCACTGATCACCACATCACCGCTGTGGATGTGGGAGATGACGGGGTCGTACCGGCTCGCCGGATCCCGGGAGTGCCAGGTCGCCAGGTCGGCGCTGGTCACCTTGCCCCAGTAGGCCCGGATGAGGCCGCCGGAGTTCCCGTACAGCCCGACGGCGCAGGCGAGAACGGTGACGGTGCCGTAGGTGATCCAGGAGATGCTCCAGCGCGTCTCCCGGTCGGCCAGGTAGGACGCCAGCGCCAGATGCAGCGACAGCATCACGACGGGGATCACCCGGGCGAAGCCGTACGACCCGATCGCGGCGCCGAAGGCCACCAGCCCGGCGGAGAGCCCGAACAGGATCTGCAGCTCACGGCCGAGCGGACGCCGGCCGCCGGTCACCAGGGCGGGCAGCCCGAGCAGCGCCAGCCCGTAGCTGAAGAAACCCCACTCCCTGACCACATCCCGGATCAAGATCAGGTGGATGCCGGAGAACTCGCCGGACGCGCCGAACAACGACAGCACGTCGGACCACGGCCACAGCACCACGAAGGCCACCGCGGGCACGGCGACGAGAGCGAGCCGGACCGGACGTCCGCGCAGCAGCCCACGGAGATCGGCGAGCGCGAAGGCGACCACGCCGAGCACGGTGTTGATGGCCGTGAACGGGTGGACGAGCGCCACCAGGGCGCCCAGGACGGCCACCACCGCGAGATCCGCCCAGGCCCAGTTCTCCGCCGGCCGGGCCCGGAACCGCAGGAAGGCGTCCCACACGAAGAACATGAGGGCGGCCGCGAAGACGCTCGGGTACCCCAGTTGCCACGACAGGGAGTACAGCCCGAGAAAGCCGCTCCAGTCCCGCGGATGCAGTCCCCAGAGCGTCAACGTGAACAGCAGCACCAGCGTGGCGGTGAGAGAGGGGCGGCGGAAATGGCCGCAGAAACGGCGTATCGCGACGAGAAGCAGCGCGATGTTGAACAACCCGGCGTACTCCACCAAGGGCCGCACCGAGGCACCGGTGAGCTTGCCGATCGCCGCGAGCACGACCATGTACGGCGAGTAGTAAGGGCTGCCCGAGACGACTCCCACCATGGGATCCCGGGGCGACCAGAAATTCTTCTGCAGCGCGTGAAGCGTCGCATAGTGGAGGCGGATATCACCGGCCCACACATGCCGTGACGTGACGAGAACCGTCCAGCTAATCACACAGATGGTAATCAAAAGGTAAGGGCCGGGTCGCGGAAAACGGCGCCCCGATCCGACGCCCATGCGTGGCGCCAGGCCAGCGGCTCCTTCTCGTACCAGCACGTCAGCCCACCGTCGCCCTATGAAGAATACCACCCCGATAATAGGGAACCACATTATGGGAAATCGCCGTAATGTGCGAAATCATGATCGCGGGCTTTGCACCCAGGCCCTGATTCGCTTGAGCGCTCGGACCGCCCGGCGGTCGGTGACCCGGATGGAGAGGTCCCCGCCCTTGGCCTCGTACGGCTCGGCCTGCCGGGCCGCCGAGCAGGGAGACGGGCCGGGCGGCCGGGCGAGGGCGGCCATCCGGATCCGGGCCGTGGCGGCGCCGGCGGTCACCTCGCCCCACAGGTCCCAGCGGCCCCCGGGGGCACCCCGCAGATCCACGTCGAGAGTGAAGCCGCCCTGCGTGTCCACCACCGCCGAGGAGAGTCTCGTCTCCTCGGTCCCACGGCGCCGCAGCTCGGCGCGGAACATCAGCTCCCCGGATCCAGGGCCGGCGTCGAGCAGCCGTCCGGTCAGTCGCAGGCGGCCCCTGCGCGCCCAGGCGGCCTCCGTCACCTGGACGGCCTCCCGGCGGCCCGTGGGGGCCAGGCCAACGGTGAGGTTGTCGAAGGTCTCGGTGAAGTAGGGGGTGACGTACGGGCCGTCGGCCGCCAGCCGTACCCCCGGGGCGACGATCTGATCGTCGCGCACGGCGCCCAGCCGGGCCTCCCGGACCAGCCCCTCGACGGCGACCTCGACGTACACGTCCCATTGGGACGGCGGCCGGAGAGCGGCTGGAGTGATCTCCGCGGCGAACCCGGCGCAGGGGTAGGTGTAGCGACCCTCGACCAGGTCCGGCGTGGCGAGCCGCTCGGCCGGCACCCGGTGCTCGATGCCGGGGTGCTTCTTCGAGCGCAGCACCAGGGTCACCTCCTGGACCTCCGTGTCGACCCGCCAGATGAGCGCGTGGCCGCGCACCGCGAGACCGCCGTCGGCCCAGGCGAGCCCCGTCAGCCGATGGCCCGCGGTGAGCCGGTCGGTGATCTCGTAGCAGTCGTCGGGGATGGCGACCGCCGGGTCACGGAAGTACGGATAGGCGGCGAACGCCTTACGCTTGTCCACCACCGTCGTGGGTGCCTCACCCTGATGGTGGTAGGAGATGATGACGCGCAGCTCATCGAGCAGGCCGTACTGCAGACAATGCACGAACAGCCTGTCGTGGGGGGGCAACAGTGCCGTCACCTCGGGGGTCAGCCACCGTTCGATGAGGGTCAGTGCGCCGGACTCGTTGGCCCGGCGATCCACCTCGTCGGCACCGAGATACAGCTCATCGAAGCGCCAGTGCAGGACATCCCACTCGAAGTGACGGGCGAACAGCCGGTCACGCAGTTCTCCCGGCTCGGTATGTGCGGCCACCAGTTCGAAGACGTCGCCGATGCGAGGGAAGTACGCCGCCGCGGGAGTACCACCCGTCTGCATGATGCTCGTGCCGTCCTCGCGGCCGACCCAGTAGTAGCACTCGTAGTCGGCCAGCACCGAGACGCCCCTGGCATGCAGGTAGGCGTGCGCGGCGAAGATTTGGTCCTCCCCGGACAGTACCCCCACCGGGAACCGGATCCCGTGCTCGTCCAGCAGTGACCGGCGGAAGAGCTTCAGCACCGAGAGGGTGGTGTAAAGGTTCGGGTCGGGCTCGGCCAGCGTGGTGACGGGCACGGTACGGCGGAACATCCGCTCGGGCACGCTCCGGCCGACGCCGACGTACTTGCCGACCACCACGTCGGTGTCATGGGCGTCGGCCATGGCAACCATGCGCTCCAGTGCCTCGGCGCCGAGCCAGTCGTCGGCGTCCAGGAACGAGATGTACTCCCCCGTGGCCTGGTCGAGGGCGACATTGCGCGGCCCGCCGGGTCCTCCGGAGTTCGCCTGGTGGACGGAGATCAACTGGGAGTGCTCGCCGGCCAGCCGGTCCAGCTCTTCGGCGCTTCCGTCATCGGACCCGTCATCGACCGCGATGATCTCGATGTGCTCCATGCCGAGCGACTGGGCGAAAACCGACTCCAAGGCACGACCGAGCGTGGACCGGCAGTTGTACACCGGCACGACCACCGTAACTTTCGGCCTCACAAGCCCCACATCCATGTGTCTTCGTGATTCGTCCAGACGTAGCGTACGAAATCGGCCATGGTCATACCCGGCCACTGCGCTGATCGGGCGCGATCGCTGGAGTGCGGGCTTCTCCGCCGTCCAGGGTCCGGCGGGTGCCTCGGATCAACCACATGCCCAGCAGGCCCACGGCCACCGAACAGGACAGGACCAGTGCGCTCTCCACCCGGACCAGGGCCGGCAGCGGGATCAGGCACATCGCGGCGAAGGAGGTCAGCGCGAGGGACCAGCCCGCCGCGTTGACCCGATGACGCTCCATGGCCACCAGTCCCGCCTGGAAGACCAGTGCCAGCATGTACAGGCCGGTGCTGAGGGCGAGCACGACGATGTCGAGCCGCCCGAGGTCGAACGCCGGGCCGAACGCCAGCCGGAGCGCCCACGGACCCAACGCCGCGGCCCCGGCCACCCCGGCGGCACCGACCAGGCCGGTGACGAGCAGCACGCGGCTCAGTTCCCGGCGGAATCGGGCGTGGTCGCGGGCGGCCAGCGCCCGGGCCAAGCCGGGGATCAGCGTGGCCTGCACCGCCTGGAACAGGAAGAGGGGGATCCGGGCGATGACGAAGGCCGCCAGGAATCTGCCGGCCGTGTCGCTGTGGGGCGCCAGCAGCTGCAGGGCCACCATGGCCGCGTTGGCCACGGCCTGTGCGCAGATCGCCGAGATCAGCAACCAGCCGAGGTTCACCGAGACTTCGGCCCAGCGGGCGGGCGGTCCGCTGCGCAGACCCCGGCCGGCCCCCGGGACGGTGAGCATCAGCGAGGCCATCGGTGCAGCCGCGAGGACCCATGCGTAGGGTCCGGCGGTGTGCACGCCGACGACGAACAGAGCGAGACAGCCGCCGATACGGACGAGGCCCTCGAGGCCCAGTTGCGCCGAGTACCAGCCGAACCGGCCGGTGCCCGAGAACAGCCCGCGCGTCAGGTACTGCGCCGCCATCGCCACCATCGCCACGGCGAGCGCGATCAGGAGTGCGCTCTGGCCTCCGAACAGCCGGTCCACGAACAGCGGAGCCGCGACCCCGAGGGCCACCAGCAGTGTCACCAACACGACACCGGCGACGACGGCCGTACGGGCCGCCACCGGACCGGCACCCTGGCCGAGAACCGTCCGGCGCGCCACCGCTCGGCCGAGCTCCTGCTCGAACGGCAGGAAGGCGCCGATCCCGAAGGTGTAGACGAGCGTCCACAAGGTCGAGAGCGAAGCGAACTCGCGCGGGCCGACGGCCCTGGCCGACAGCACCAGGTACACCGTGGCCGACACGCCCAGCAGAACCAGCCCGGCACCGACCGTCAGGCTGTTCCGGGAGACCGTCGCCGGGTCGGCCGCCCTGCCCGCCACCCTGCCCGCCGCCTTGCCCGGACGCTCAGGGGCGGGCGCCGGAACGATCGCCCGATCGCCGGTCACCGGTCCTCACGGGCATAGCGGGCGGCGAGTTCCTCCAGTTGCAGCCGCTGCAGCCCGAGTTCCTCCGCGAGTGTCCTGGACTTGTCCTCCAACCGGGTGATCTCGGAGCTGAGCTGCACGTTGACGCTGATCAGCACCAGGCCGGCCACGAAGAAAAGCAGGTTGGCCGGCACCACGACGCCGGTGACGTGAGCGGCCCAGACCAGTACGCCGGGGAACACCGCGATGAAGGCGATCATCAACGCCAGCAGGACCCAGAAGACGGCGTACTTCTCCCGGAGCCTGCGGCGCCGCAGCATCTCGAAAATCCCGACGAGGGTGGCGGCGGCCCCGATCAGGCCGAGTGTGTAGGCGGTCATTTCGGGTCCACCGGCGTCCATCGGCGTACCAGGGCCAGCCCCAAAGCCATGATCGCGCGCAGGAGATAAACCGAGGCCCGCAACGGGTTCTGGCTGGCTTGCCCGACGGTCCGGGGGCGCATCGCGACCGGGACCTGGCGGACGGTACAGCCGGAACGCAGGGCGATCACCACGCTCTCCACCGTGTCACCGAGGTACTCGGCGGGGTAGTGCTCGGCGAAGACGCGTACTGCCCGTGGACCCGCCGCGCGAAAGCCACTGGTGGCGTCGGTGAGCTGGGTGTGGGCGAGCCCGGACAGCACTGCGGCGAGAAGCCGCATCGCCCACCGCCGCGGTCCACGGGCCGCGGTGTACACGCCTTCGCCCGCGAAACGGGCACCGATCACCAGGTCGGCCTCGCCGAGCGCGTCCAACAGCACCTGGAGGTACGAGGCGTCGTGCTGGCCGTCGGCGTCCACCTGCACGACGACGTCATAACCCTGCTGAACCGCGTAGCGGTATCCCGTCCGCATCGCGCCGCCGACCCCGAGGTTGAACGGCAGCCTGACGACGGGAATCCCCTGTTGCCGGGCGACGGCCACCGTTCCGTCCGTCGAGCCGTCGTCCACCACCAGAACGTCGGCGTAGGGGCACTGGTCGGCGAGCTCCGCGAGCACCCCTGGCAGCGCCAGCTCCTCATTGAGCGCCGGGATGACCACCAGCGTGCGCATTCGCATGACGCCGCCGTCATGACGCGCGGCGACCCCGAGGTCGGAAACGTTAATGGCTAGTCCCTCGTTTCTTCGTGTGCCCGCCACGGAGAGGTCACGAGGCGGCCGCATTGAGGCTACATGAGGGTTTGAGATGAAATCTGGTACCAGCCAAAGCTTGCGCCCTCCCACGGACCTGGCAGCTCAGCGGCTGGGGCATACTTGGGTGCCCGTCGCCCGATCGCGCAAGACATCGCCCGCGGAAATCCTGTGGAAACTCTGCGCAAACTCCAGGGAAGGGTTGCAATGACGCAGGCCCAAGCCGTTGCCGGTGAAAACGAGGTCGCCGCGACGGATAGCGACGTCCCGGTCGCCGATAGGCGTAGTCGCGTAACGACCACATTGGGTAAGCCGTGGGTTATCGCAGTACTAACGTGGCTGGTGGCCACACCAATAGCCGCGGTCATTCCGGGGCTGCTCAACCTCGATCCATTCAGCCAGCGCGGTGCCGACGTGCCGCTGGCGCTGGGCGGCCTGGTGGTCGTGATCGTCGCCGGCGCGGCCCTGTTGCGGCGCGGCCCGGGGGTCGACACCGTCGCGGGCGTCGCGGCCGGGCTCTTCGCCGCGTACATCGTGCTGACCTTGCGCACCGCCCTGCACGGAACGCCCTTCGGTTTCGAGGGGGTCAACGGTGACACCGGCCGGATCACCGCGATGGCCACCCGCTACACGGTCAGCTGGGGGAGCACCGACGGCATCGTCCCCGGCGTGCCTTCCGAGTATCCGCCGCTGTTCCCGTGGCTGATCGGCAAGCTGTCCGTGCTGTCGGGAGTGGCCGCGTGGCGGTTGATGCCCTTCGCGGAGATCGGCGCGGTCTCCACCGCGGTCATCGCCGGCTTCCTGCTCTGGCTGCGGCACGTGCGCGCCCCGCTGGCGCTGGCGATCATGGGGCTCGGAATCGCCCTGTACGGCGGGCCGGTCAAGTCGTATGAGGTCCTGATCCTCATGATCTTCCTCCCGTGGGTCCTGTCGACCTTTCTGACTCCCCCGCGCGGGCGGCTGCACTGGCTGGCCGCCGGCGCCATCGGCGGTCTGATCGTCCTGGTCTACTACACCTACGTGGTGTTCGCACTGGTCGGCCTGCTCGCCCTGCTGTGGACGACCTGGCGCCGGGAGGGGCGCCCCTACCTGGTGTACGTGCTGAAGGTGGCCGCCGTCACGGCAGTACTGTCCTGCTGGTTCGTCGTGCCCTACGTGTGGGCGATGCTGCACGGCGGGCAGCAGCTCGACGTCTTCGAGTCGAGCACCATCTCCGACCTCCCACTGCCCTTCCTGGAGTTCAGCGTGCTGGGGCTGGCACAACTGGCCGGGCTCATCGGCCTGCTCTCCTTCCGGCGCTCCGTCTGGTGGGCCGGCCCGCTGCTGCTGATCCTGTTCTCGACCTACCTCTACCGGGTGATCAACCTCATCCGCTACGTGGCGACCGGGCACACGGGCCTGTTCTACTACACGGTGCCGCTGATCTCCATGTGCCTCCTGGTGGGCTGTGTGCTCTCCTTCGGGGAACTGGTCTCCCGGCTGCCGGAGCGGCTGACGCCCTCGCGATCCGCGGGCGCGGTGGTCCTCGCGGCCCTCTTCGTCTTCGCCGGCTTCGGCTACTGGGACACCTGGATGCCGGTGAACAGGTGGCACGCCACACAGGCGGGGCCCGCCAAGCCGACTTTCAGCACGTCCAACGGCAACGCCAACCCGCTGACCGCCAGCTATGGCCTGACCAACAGCTACACCCTGCACGCGCACGCGCAGGCGTTCCCCAACGGTGCCAAACCGCGCTTCGCCGGCTCCGCCAAGGACGGCAGGCACACCTGGCCGTGGTTCCCGACGACGCCGATCCAGAAGGCCGTCGAAGGTGTGCTCGGGGCCGGGGCCGCGCCCCGCACACTCTCCTACAGCGAGGAGCTCTTCGCGTTCCTGCCCTGGAAGGGCTATATCGGGACCGATCGGGGCTCGTCATACGGCCCGGTGAAGTGGGATGCGCGCTTCGCGGAGCTCAACCGGATCGTGGCCATCAAGGACCCGGCGCAGTTCGCCCAGGCCAGCAAGACCATCGGCTTCGGCGCCATCGATGTCTTCATCCTGCACCGCGAAGGAGCGGACCTCGTCTGGCGTCCGCTCCGGTCCCCCGGAGTCCTACGTTTCAGCCCCCAGCAGTTCGGCGCGACGGACTTCGTGGTGGTGAACGATCTCCCGCAGAACACCGTGGTCGCCATCCGCCGCCCGGCCGGGTAGTCCTGAGCCTGCCCGGTCTGTAGGTCAACGCAGCTCAAGCCGCCGTGCCGCCGCAGGCGCCCCCACCACCGTCGGCGCTACCGGCGGCCGCGCAGGCGGTTCAGGCGGCCGGCGACGCCCCATACCGTGACCCGCCACATCGCCTCGGCCACGATCGACTGGCTCATCTTGCTGGTGCCCCGCACCCGCTCCACGAACGTGATCGGCACCTCCACCACCCGCAACCCCTGCCGCACGGCCCGCAACGCCAGATCGATCTGGAAGCAGTAACCTCGCGAGTCCACCTGGTCCAGCCCGATCTTCTCCAGAGTCGCCGCCCGGAACGCCCGGTATCCTCCCGTGGCGTCGTGCAGGGGGACGCCCAGCATGATCTTCACGTAGGTGTTGCCGCCCCGGGAGAGCGCCTCACGCGACTTCGGCCAGTTCACCACCTCGCCACCGGGCACGTACCGGGCGCCGATCACCAGATCCGCGTCCCGCAGGGCGTTCAGGAGCAGCGGAAGCTCCTCCGGCTGATGGGACCCGTCGGCGTCCATCTCCACCAGAACGTCATAACCCCGGCCCAGGCCCCAGCGGAACCCCGCGATGTAGGCCGCACCCAGCCCGTCCTTGGCCACCCGGTGCAGCACCTGCACCTGCGCATCCTCGGCGGCCAGCCCATCGGCCAGCTCACCCGTGCCATCCGGGCTGTTGTCATCGACCACCAAGACATCCGCTACCGGTACCGCGGCCCGCACCCGGCCCACGATCACCTCGACGTTCTCCCGCTCATTGAACGTCGGGATGATCACCAGCACCCGGCCCGTATCACCTGAGATCTCCACCGGTCAAGCCCCCCTCACGTCCACTCCTTCTGGCGATCGTAAGGCCCCTCGGCAGGGCCGGTGACCCGCTCCGAAGCACCCATAGTGATCGATAGGAGCGTACGCGAGAAAAACCCGAACATGGCACACCATGGGGCATCGGCCAACAGAATACGAACGCTCTCTGTCAGCATGCCCGTTCGGGCCACCGGGCAGTCAGGATGCGGCTGTCCGGATCAGACGGCGGGGACGGGGATCTGGCCTCCTGCCAGCAGGTCCGTCCATTGCCTGCACACGTCGTCCAGTGCGTAGGAGGCGCGTACCTCGGCGTGGGCCGCCACCCGGTCCTGCTCCCAGCGGTCCTCCCTTACCGTCTCGGCGATCGCCGCGGCCATCGTGGCCGGACCCTGGTGGATCCAGCGCCGGTCGTAGATCGTGTCCGCACCCGGCCAGCCGAGCAGCGCGGGCACCGCGCCGGAGGCCATTCCCTCGGCGGGTGCCAGGTGGAAACTCTCGTCGTCGCTGGTGGACAGCACCCAGCCGATCCTCCTCAGCCAGGCCGCCACGTCCCTGCCATAGGAGTCGAAGACGACGGCCCCGGCCAGCAGCGGCGACCGGCGGATCCGGCGGAAGACCTCCTCGAAATGGGCCCGCTCATCGGGCCTGTCCCAGATCCACCAGTAGTCCCAGGGCAGCTTGGACTTGACGAACAAGGTGTAACGGGGGTCCTCCCGGCGCAGCGTTTCGAGTACGTCCAGTGCCAGGTCCAGGCGCTTTCGCGATGGCGCGATGCCGATCACGCCCAGGTGGAACTGCGCGCCCTCGAATTTGGGACGATCGAGCTGATCGACGTCCACCCAGTTGGGCACGGTGACGACCTTGTCCTCCGGCCAGCCGGTGAGCTTGCGGGTGAGCTCGGTGTAGTGCGGGCTGACGCAGATCACCTGATCCACGGCCTCGATGTTCAGTTGCGAGGGCCAGGCCGCGTACAGCTCGAAGCGGTGCAACCGGACGACCAGCCGCTGGCCGGGTCGCTTGTGCGCGGCGAACCACAGGGCGTTGGGCCCGCACCATTCACAGACGATCACATCGGCCCAGTCGACCAGCTCCTGGCTCCGCTCCGGATCGTGCACCTTCAGCGCCGCCCAGTGGTCGACCCGGACCTCCAGGTCGGGCCGGGACCTGAGATAGTCCAGCAGCGCGGTGAAGAACTTCAGGTCATGCCCCGCGACCCCCACCCGCAGCGGTCTCTTCCGGCCCTCGGCGCCATCGGCCTCCGGAGCGACCGATCGCATGATCGCGGCGGAGGGGGTCGGGAAGGCCTGGGCGAGATAGCGGGTCAGCCTGCCCGCGGCGGCGTCCAGGCTGTAGTCGGCGGCCGCGTCCTGGCAGCGCTCCCGGGCCAGCGCGTAGACCTCCGGCTGCGCCGCGGCCAGGGCGAGTACGTCGACGACGTCGGTCTCGGTGGCGGCGAACAGCGGGTAGTCGGCCCCGAGCAACCGCTCGTGCATGGGAGTCCGGTTCAGCACCACGGGCACCCCGAGAGTGCCGCATTCGAGGACCTTGGTGGACAGCTCCAGGCTGGCGTCGAGCTCCGGGTCACGCCAGGACAGCCCTATGTCGCAGCCCGAGGTCAGCCGCATGGCCTCCGCGCGGGGATGCCCGCCGTGCCAGACGACGCCCTGCCCCGACTCCAGGGCGGCGCGCATCCGCTTGCCGTACCTGGGGTCGTCAGGGTCCTCATGGATCTTGTCGCCGATCATGTGCAGTTCGGCGTCGACACCGCGTGCCTTCAGCAACCGGGGCAGCGCGGCCATCTCGTAGGTGTTCCAGCGCGGCGCGAACTTGCCGGTGTAGACCAGCCGCAGCGCACGCCCGGCCGGCGGGGTGTGGTCCCTGGGCCGCAGCTCATCCGGGAGCGCCACCACCGGCGGGAAGAGGACACACTTGCCCGCGGTCGCCGAGACCGCGCTCTCCAGGAAGCAGCGCAGCTCCTCGGTCTGGCAGAGCAGGAACCGCGACGACCTGGCGATCCGGGTGAGTTCGCCACGCGCCTGACCGGTCATCTCGGCGGCCGACTGCGGCATGTCGGTGAGGTAGGTCCAGAGCCGCCCCTTGAGCGGGCTCTCCGCGAGCTTGCCCGCCAGCCGCTTGCCGCGGACCACGATCAGGTCGTACGGCTCCGCCTCGTCCAGTTGGGTGAGCACCCGTACGGCCTCCTTGGGAGGCATGCTCTGGGCCGGGTCCGCGACCGTCCCCGGCTGTTCGTGCGGCCGGAACACGGTGACGCCGGGGATGCCCGCCAGCGGATCGACCAGCCGGCCCGTTCGCACCGGCGCCTTGAGGACGAGCGTCACCGAGCAGCCGGCCCGGGCGAGGGCCTGTACCACCCCCTGAGCCCAGATCGCGGAGCCGTCGATCAGGTTGAGGTCGACGTCGCCGTATACGAGGGCGCGTAGTTGCACGTACTTACCTTTCTGAGGATTGAGCGAGTCAGCCGACGCCGGGGATCGCGAGCCGACCGGCCAGCGCGGCGAGATCAGCGGCCGGTGACGACCCCGGCTCCACGGTGGCGTCCCAGCCGAGCCGGGTGAGGGTGGCGGGTGGCGCCGAGCCCCACAGCGCCAGGGGCAGATTCCGCACCCGGGCCACTTCGCGCACGTCGAGGAGCGTGCGCTCGCGGTCGTACACCCCGGGCACCCCGAGATAGGCCCATGGCCCGCCCGGAGCGCCCGCCGCGGCATCGACGATCACCAGATCCACATCGGCGGCGTCGAGCACCAGCGCGGCGTCGTGCGGATACAACCGGATCACCCGGGCGTGCTGGGCCAGCGCCGCGGCGGTCGCCGCGCCGAAGATGCCCGCGACGACCAGGCCTTCGTACGGATCGACGATGAGCAGCCGGTCTTCGATCCGGTCCAGCCCCTCCATCCGCGGGCGTTCCCGTAGCGGCCCGGAGGCCTGGGCCGCGTTGCGCTTCTTCCACAGCCCGTACAACTGCCTGGGCAGCCGTACGGCACCCCGGGCCTTCTTCCGGCCCGCGCCTGCGACGAGCTTGCCGACCTGGTAGGTCGTCGAGCCCTCCAAAGCAGCGAGTCGCGTTTCGAGCTCGTACAGCCGCTCGTCGCGTTCCCGCAGCGCCCGGCGCAGCCGGGCCACCTGCCGGCCGGCGCGCGCCGAACTCTTCTCACTCACTCATCCACCTCGTGATCACTTCTGCGATGCGGGGACCCGCCTGGCCGTCCCAGAGCGGCGGGGTCCGGTGTGCGGTGTCCTTCGACGGGGCCGTGCCTGCGGCGTCGACCTCGAGCACCTTCCGCGCCGCGGGCGCCAGTTCGTCGAAGGTGACCAGCCGGTTGGTGCCGTGCGTGATCGTGATCGGCCGCTCGGTGTTGGGCCGTACGGTCAGGCAGGGCACGCCGAGGATCGTCGTCTCCTCCTGCAGCCCACCGGAGTCGGTCACCACCGCGGCGGCACCCCGGACCGCCGCCAGGAAGTCGATGTAGCCCAGCGGCTCGAGGATGTGCACACCCGAGTGGTCGTGCAGGCCCGCGCCCAGCAGCACCTGGCGGCCGCGCGGGTGCAGCGGGATGACCAGGTCGGCCAGGTCCGCGACCTCGTGCAGCCGGCGGACCAGCGCGGCGGCGGTCTCGGGCGAGTCGACGTTGGCCGGCCGGTGCATGGTGGCCAGGACATAGCGGTCCGGCAGGTCGTAGGCGGCTCGCACGGCGGCGGTGTCGAACTGCTCGAGGTTCTTCAGCAGGGTGTCGATCATCGGGTTGCCGACGAAATGGACCCGGTCCACCGATATGCCCTCGTTCGCCAGATGGCCGATCGCCTCCGGGCTGGTGACGAAGCACAGATCGGACAGCTGGTCGGTGAGCCTGCGGTTGATCTCCTCGGGCATGGTCAGGTCAAAGCTGCGCAGCCCGGCCTCCACATGGGCGACCGGGATGCGCAGTTTGGCCGCGACCAGTGCGGCGGCGATCGTCGAGTTCACGTCGCCGTACACGATGACCAGGCCAGGTGAACGCTCAGTGAACTCCCGCTCGAGGCCGACCATGAGCGCGGCGGTCTGCGCGGCGTGGCTGCCCGAGCCCACCCCCAGGTTGACGTCCGGTTCGGGCAGGCCCAGGTCGCGGAAGAAGATCTCCGACATGCGCTCGTCGTAGTGCTGCCCGGTGTGGATGACCGTCTGCTCAGTGCCCTCGAGGGCACCGATCACCGGAGCGGCCTTGACGAAGTTGGGCCGAGCGCCCAGGACATGGGCAATGGGGGCGAACATTATTTCCTCTCTGTTCATCAGGGGTGTCTACGCTCGGCCGCCGTGTTGAGAACACTGGGACAACGGGCCAAACTGATCGTTTTTCTGTCCGGTCTGAGCTGGCGGCAGCTGCGCGACGATCCGCTGCGGGCGCTGCAGCTGGCCGTGCGGCTGCTCCTGCGGGTTGCCCCCGCGCGGCTGGTCCCCACCCGGTTGCGGACCCGGCTGGCCGCCGTCGCCGTGCCGCGCCCCCGTGACCCGGATCGCGAGGCTCGCGATCTTCAGGCTCTCCTCGATGGCGGACCGGAGGCGGGTCGTGCCGGGAACCGGTTGCCGCGCGTACGCGGCCGGCGGGCGAGCGGCCGTGCCGAAGTGGTCACGGCGACTACGCCCGGGACCGTATCCCGGCCCGGCGCCCGGGGCGCGGCCGACGACCCGGCGACGGTGCTGCAGTTCGTCACCAACGCGCTGCCGCGGACCAACGCGGGCTACACCGTGCGCACGCACAAGATCGCCCTCGCCCAGCGGGACCTGGGGCTGGCGCCGCGGGTGGTCACCCGGCTCGGCTATCCGCTGGCCCAGGGCCTTGCCGACGTCAGGCCGCTGGTCGAGGTGGACGGGATCCGCTACCACCGGCTGCTGCCCTGGCTGCCACCGCGCGACCCGGCCGCCGCCGTCACCAAGGGCGCGGACCTGGCGGGCCCGCTGGTCGAGGAGGTGCGGCCGGCCGTGCTGCACGCGGTCAGCAACCATCTGAACGCCGCCGTGGCGCTGGAACTGGGCCGCCGGCACGGGCTGCCGGTCGTGTACGAGGTGCGCGGCTTTCTCGAGGACTCCTGGCTGTCCCGCGACCCCGGGCACACGCCCGAAGCGGCGTTCTACCGCCTCACCCGGGAGCTGGAGACCCGGTGCATGCGCGACGCGGACGCGATCGTCACCCTCGGCGCCGCCATGCGCGAGGAGATCACCGAACGCGGCATCGACCCGGCCAAGATCTTCGAAGTGCCGAACGCCGTCGACGAGGAGTTCCTGGAACCCCTCCCGGACGGCGCCGGCCTCCGGGCGGAGCTCGGCATCGGAGCGGCCGAGCTCGTCATCGGCCTGACGTCCTCGTTCTACGGCTACGAGGGCATCGACACCCTCATCGACGCGGCCGCGCTGCTCCGCGACCAGGGCACGCCGGTCGTCCTGCTGCTCGTCGGCGATGGCCCGGAACGCGGCGCGCTGGAGGACCGGGCGGCCCGGCACGGCCTGCTCGCCGACCTGCCTGGAACGGGCGGCACGGGGGACGACGGGCGGCCGGGCGCCGCCCGGGTCCTGTTCACCGGCCGGGTGCCGATGTCGTCCATACGTCAGTTCCACGCCGTCCTCGATGTTTTCGCCGTCCCCCGCCGGGCGGACCGGGTGTGCCAATTGGTCACCCCGCTGAAGCCGGTGGAAGCGATGGCCGGGGGAATCCCAGTAATAGCAAGTGATGTCAAAGCGCTCCGCGAAATAGTGGAACCTGGCGTGACCGGCACGTTAACTCTTCCGGAAGAGCCGGAAGCATGGGCGAATTCCCTCCGTGAGCTGATTTACAGTCCCGAACGACGCCAAAAAATCGGACAGGCGGCCCAGGAATGGGTCAGGGCAGAACGCACCTGGCGTGCGGTGACCGCCCGCTACGAGGACGCCTACCGATGGGCGCGGACCGGGTCCACCCGGAGCCCGCACGGCGTCGGCTGACCGGGACGAACCGCCCCCGCCCCCGGCCGGCCTCCCCTCGGGGGGCACCGTTTCGAAGGGAGCCACCGAGTGGATCTGGTGGTCATCGGGCTCGGCTATGTCGGGCTCCCACTCGTCCGGGAGGCCTGCCGGGCCGGGCTGCGAGTCGGCGGCCTGGACCGCGACCCCCGGGTCGTGGCCGGTCTCACGGAGGGGCTCTCACACATCGACGACGTCTCCGCGGCCGAGGTCACGGAGATGCTGGAGGCCGGCTTCCAACCCAGCCTGGACGAGGCGATCATGGACGGTGCGCGCACAGTCGTGATCTGCGTGCCGACCCCGCTCTCCGAGGACGGTGGCCCGGACCTGACCGCCGTACGCGGCGCGACCGAGGCCGTCGCCCGTCACCTCGCCCCCGGCATGCTCGTGGTCCTGGAGTCGACGACCTACCCGGGCACGACCGACGAGGTCGTCAAGCCGCTGCTGGAGAAGTCCGGGCTGGTCGCCGGGGAGGAGTTCCACCTGGCGTTCTCGCCGGAGCGCATCGACCCTGGCAACCCGGTCTACGGCGTGCATAACACCCCAAAGATCGTCGGGGGACTCACCCCCGCCTGCGCCTCGCTGGCCGCCGCCTTCTACGGCAAGTTCGTCGAGCGGGTCGTGCAGGCCAAGGGCACCCGCGAGGCCGAGATGGCCAAGCTCCTCGAGAACACCTACCGGCACGTCAACATCGCGCTGGTCAACGAGATGGCGGTGTTCTGCCACGAGCTCGGCATCGACCTGTGGGACGCGATCGAGTGCGCGGCGACCAAGCCGTTCGGCTTCCAGGCGTTCCGCCCCGGCCCCGGCGTCGGCGGCCACTGCATCCCGATCGACCCGAACTACCTCTCCTACAAGGTCCGGGCGGAGCTGAAGCACCCGTTCCGCTTCGTCGAGCTGGCCCAGGAGATCAACTCCCGGATGCCCGGCTACGTCGTCGACCGCGCCGCCGAGCTGCTCAACACCGACGCGAAGGCCATGAACGGCGCGAAGGTGCTGCTCCTCGGCGTCACCTACAAGAACGACATCGCCGACCAGCGCGAGAGCCCGGCCCGCCCGATCGCACGCAAGCTTCTCCAGCGCGGCGCGGTGCTGAGCTACCACGACCCGTACGTGGACAGCTGGCAGGTCGACGGCAAGGACATCCGCAGGGCGGGGTCCCCCACCGAGCAGGCCGACCTGACGATCCTGCTCCAGGTGCACAGCGAGTACGACCTGGACAGCATCGCCGCGAACGCCCACCTGCTGTTCGACACCCGTGGCAAGATTTCCGGAGACTCGGTCTACCCGCTGTAAGACCCCGCTTGGAGGCGTCAAGGTGCGCGTCGTCGTCTGCACGGTCGTGCATCATCCCGCCGACGCCCGGGTCTTCTACCGCGAGATCCAGGCACTGCTTGACGCCGGCCACGACGTCACGTACATCGCTCCGCACGGGGAGTCAGCCGCTCCCGTTCGGGATGAAAATCAAGGTCAAAGTCAAGGTCAAGCTGACTCCGAACGGGTGCGGGGTAACCTCCGCCTGGTCACCATTCCCCGCGCGTCGGGCAGGCGCAGGGCGGGGGCGATCCGGGCCGCGCGGACGGCCATGGCCGAGCAGGTGGCGGGCGCGGACCTGCTGCTCGTGCACGACCCGGAACTGCTCCTTGTCCTCCCGCCGAAGGACAAGCGCCCGCCCACGGTCTGGGACGTCCACGAGGACACCTCGGCGGCCCTGACGACGAAGGCCTGGCTCCCGGAATGGCTCCGCCCGGTCGCGGCCGAGGGAGTGAAAAGGGCAGAACAGCTGGCCGAGCGCCGCCTGCACCTGATCCTCGCCGAGCAGGGCTACAACGCCCGCTTCGCCGGCGAGCACCCGGTGGTCCCCAACACGACGTACGTCCCGGAAACAGCGGCACCGCCAAGCGGCCCGCGCCGGGTCGTCTACGTCGGCTGGCTCTCCCCGGACCGCGGCTCCGCCGAGATGGTCGAACTCGGCCGTCTCCTGAAGCCGCACGGCATCGCGGTGGAACTGATCGGCCAGGCGGACCCGGCGGCCCGCGCGCACATCGAGGCCGGGGGAGACGCGGTGCACTGGCACGGCTTCGTCCCGAACGCCGAGGCCCTCCGCCTGATAGAGGGTTCCCTGGCGGGCCTGTCCCTCTTGCGGGACGAGGCCAACTTCCGCCACTCGATGCCCACCAAGGTCGCCGAGTACATGGCCCGTGGCGTCCCCGTCGTGACGACGCCCCTGCCGCTGGCCGTGGAACTCGTGGAGGCTGCGCACGGGGGGTTCATAGTCCCCTTCAATGACCCTCAGGGCGCGGCGGACGCGATCCTCAAGCTAGACACCGACCCGGACCTCCGCGCGAAAATGGGCCTCCGCGCCCACGAGTACGCCTCGCACCACCTGGCGTGGCCCCCCCAGGCGGCCGCGTTCGTCGCCCAGCTGGAGACTTGGGCCGCCGAGCGCGGCAAGCCGGGCACCGGTGACCGCGGCCAGCGCGCCGGGCACTGACCGCGCCGCCCAGGCACAGCAGCACCCCGTGGCCGCGCCCGGCCGCGTACTAGCTTGCGGGTGTGTCCAGGATGGAGCTGACCGCGAAGAGCTGGCGCATCTGGGCTAGCTTCGCGTCGACGTCGTGCTTCTGCTTGGTGAGCTCGTCGAGTTCCTTCTGGATCGCGGCGCGGCGCTTGTCGCCGTCGGCCTCGAGGTCGGCGAGGACCTGCTTGCCCTCGTCCTTGGCCTGGGCGATGACCAGCTCGGCCTTGCGGTGCGCGTCGGCTATTTCCTTCTTGGCGTCGGCCTCGGCGTCGCGCCGCGCCTGTTCCGCCTGCGCGGTCGCGTCGGCGGCGCGCTTCTCGGCGTCGGCGGCCCGCCGCTCGGCTTCCTCGACGAGCTTGCGGGTGGCCTCCTGCGCGTCGTCGAGCCGCTCCACGTCGAGCCGCTCCGCCTCGGCGCGGCGGTCGGCGAGCTCGACCTCGAGGTCGGCCTCGGCCTGGGAGCGCAACGTCTCAGACTGCTCAAGCAGGAACTGCTCGCGTCGGCGGATCTCCTCGGCCTCGCGGCGGGCGGCCCGGACGATGTCATCGCGCTCCCGCTCGGCCGCGCCCTTGACCCTGGCCGCCTCGCGCTCGGCCTCGGCGCGGACGCTGGCCTTCTCGAACTCGGCGGAGGTGCGCAGCCCAGCGGCGTAGGACTCGGCCGCGGCCTTGATCTGCGCCGCCTCACGCGCGGCCTCCGCCGCGGCGGCCTTGGCGTGCTCGACGATCTGCCGCTGGGCGGCGACTAGGAGCTGCTCGATGCGCGCGTTGGCGGCAGGAGCAGGAGGCGGACCTGGACGCCCGGCAGAGTCGGGACGCGGGTTCGCGTCGGAACCGGTACGCGGGCGCGGCGCTGCCTGCGTCCCGCTCGCGCCACCGAAGCCAAGATCGGGGCGCGCCGCCGGGTCGGGACGCGGACCGGGCCCCTGGCGGCGATCGAAGCCCGGACGCGGCACGGAACCGCCGCGCGGACCCGCACCCGGCTGGCCGGCCCCCGCCGGAACGGTCCGCAACGGACCTGGGTCAAATGGGACGCTCCCGTTACGAGTGGCGCCGTCCGGTCCCTGACCGTTTGGCCTGCCGCCACCTGGCCTGCCGCCGGGATCGGGAGCGGGCGGCTGGCGCATGGCGAAGCCGGCGCGTGGCGGCGACCCGGACTGGGTCGGGCGCTCGGGTCCGTGCGGCGGCATGCTGCTCCCTTCCCGATCAGATCTTACCTGTGGTCACGGCGGGCCACCGGGTTTGACTGGCCGGGGAT
>JAOPYK010000039.1 GCA_025964695.1 Streptosporangiaceae bacterium
CGTTGCTTTTCGGTCTCGGGCAGGTCAGAGGAGTCGATGAACTCCTCCACCGTCATTCGTGACGTCTCTCCGGCCGCCTGGGCTCGCAGGAAACGTGTGTGGAGGGCCGCCTGCCGAAGGCGCGTGAACTCTTCGACGGGCACGATCACGGCGGCCTGCCCGCCGAGGCGGATCACGTCATGGTCGGCGAGTGGCGGGAACACGTCGGCGGTTCGGGCGGCCTCGGGCATGCACGCAGTGTAGACCAGCGGGGTTCTCACGACGCGCGCATCGTAGCCGACGACGTGGCCCAACCCGACCAGGCATAGCGAACGCTGCTCTGCTACGCCCGCTGCCCAGGCTGATCACCGACCGACAGCAGGTACCTGCCTGCACATACGTCGTCACCAACGCTTTGGATGGAATCCTCCACGAGTATGCCACCAGGGTCGTGCAGGGCGATGTGGCCTGTCGGCACGTTGCGGCGCGAGTGCATAGACGACCTACTGATCTACGGCGAGCGGTGCAGCGGCGGGTCGCTGAGCGAACCGCACAGATGGTCGGTCCAGTGGCGTACGGGGTGGATGATTCGGGGTTCCCAAGGACGGCCCGGCGTCGGTGTTCGCCGCTCATCAGTACTGCGGGAACGTCGGGAAGACCACGAACTGCCAGGTCGCGGTCAGCGTCCACCAGGTCACCGACCACGCCTCCGCAGCGGCGTCATGGCGGCTGTTGTGCCCGGAGTCCTGGGATGACCATGCTTTGGCCGATGAGGTGGAGGCCGCCCGGGCGCGCAGGCGGCGCACGGCCTGCAAGGTCCCCGATCAGATCCCTCACGTGCCGAAATGGCAAC
Organism: Streptosporangiaceae bacterium; assembly: GCA_025964695.1. Classification (GTDB taxonomy): domain Bacteria; phylum Actinomycetota; class Actinomycetes; order Streptosporangiales; family Streptosporangiaceae; genus Actinomadura_E. The sequence goes on from JAOPYK010000039.1 coordinate 833, forward strand.
TGGACCTCGACATGCTCGATGAGCTGACCGGTCCCTAGGGTCCGCCGGAACTACCAGTCGCCGCTGACGCCGGATACGGCGACATCACCGCATTCCGGCGTGGCCTGCACCCAGGAACGCCTGGTCGTCGATCTCGCCGGCGGCGGCCTGCTCGGCGAGCTGCGGGGACACGGTCGGGGACATGCGAACTCCTGTCTGTTCACCCATCGGTCACGGATGAACGTAGGGCGCCGCGACCGGTGGACGGCCGCGGCGAACGCGATGAGGGCGAGCTGCGCGGCCTCCCATGCCCGGGCCGGATGGCCAAGGGCTTGTCACGCCCTTGGGTTGAGGGATTTGGGCGGTAGTTCCTTGGCACAAGGTAGGACGGATAGGTAGAAAGTTGTCAGTATCGCTGCGGCAACAGCGGTCTGTCCCCGCGTCCCGGTGAGTGGTGCGCGATGCCGTGTCGGGTGGCGGTCTGCGGACCTGCGTGCCCCGACCCCCCGCAGCGACGGACGGCCACTTCCGAGGCTGCCGGTCGTCACTCGTCCGCCGACGGCCACCGCTCAGCTCCCTCTAGCCCCCGGGCTTTCCGGCGGAGGCAAGCAGGCCCGGACACGGACGAGGTGGTTCGCCCGCCTCGAGTGGAACTGGTCTGGGAGGATGACCCGCATGATGGACCGAGCGACCCTTTCACCGGGCGCCGAGGATGACGTGCTGCCGCCCGCCGACTGGGGCCGCAGGTCGTCCTCACCCGGCAATCGGGCGGCCTGGATCTTCGCTGTGGTCATCTTCGGTCTGGTCGCGGGGCGTATCTGGTTGGCTCCCGAGTTGCAGATCCAGTCTCTGCAGGCGTGGACGACCGTGTTCGTGGCGATCTGCGTGCAGGCGCTGCCGTTCCTGGTCTTCGGGGTGACCCTGTCGGCGGGCATCACCGCCTTCGTCCCACCGGAGTTCTGGACTCGGGCGCTGCCCAGGCGGGCGTCCGCCGCGGTGCCTATCGCGGGCCTCGCCGGAGCCGTGCTGCCCGGCTGTGAGTGCGCATCGGTGCCGGTCGCGGGCGGGCTGATGGCGCGCGGGGTGGCCCCGGCGGCGGCGCTGACCTTCCTGCTGGCCGCTCCGGCGATCAACCCGGTGGTGCTGGTCGCCACCGCGGTCGCCTTCCCCGGCCACCCGGAGATGGCGGTGGCCCGCTTCCTGGCCTCACTGATCGTGTCGGTGCTGGCCGGTTGGGTCTGGCTGCGGTTCGGCCGCACCGAGTGGCTGCGCATCCCAGGCCGTCCGCACGCAGCGCAGGGTGGCAAGTGGGCGTCCTTCGCGGAGGCCATGCGGCACGACCTCATCCATGCCGGTGGCTTCCTCGTGGTCGGCGCGATGACCGCCGCGACGATGAACGTCATCGTGCCGTCCGGCTGGATCTCAAGTGTGGCGGGGATCCCAGTGGTCTCGGTGCTGACCCTCGCGCTGCTCGCCCTGCTGCTGTCGATCTGCTCGGAGGCGGACGCGTTCGTCGCGGCCAGCCTGACCCAGTTCTCTCCCACCGCCAAGCTCACGTTCATGGTGGTGGGGCCGATGGTGGACCTCAAGCTGATCGCCCTGCAGGCCGGGACCTTCGGGCCCCGCTTCGCCGCCCGCTTCATGCCGATGACGTTCGTACTCGCCATCGGGGTCAGCGCCCTGGTCGCCTGGGGGCTGCTGTGAACAAGGCCGCACAGAACATGCTGCTCATCCTGGTCGGTGTGGCCGTCCTGCGGCTGACCGTGGCCACCGACGAATACCTCAACTACGTCAAGCCCGGCCTGCATTACCTCCTGGCGGCGGCCGGTGTGGTGGTCGTGGTGCTCGGTGGCACCGGTCTCTGGACCGAATGGGGCAAACCCAGAACGGTCGCCCTCGCCGAGCCCGATCAGAGCGAGCCCGACCAGGGCGAGGGGCATGGGGGACACGATCACGGGCACCGGGGACCCCGAGTGGCCTGGCTGCTCGCCCTGCCAGTGCTCGCGATCTTCCTGGTGGCACCGCCCGCGCTAGGCTCCTTCACCGCGGCCCGGGCCGCCCCGCGTTCGGCTCCCGCGATCCCGCCGCCCAGCGACGGCTACCCGGCCCTGCCCGCCGGCGACCCCGTGAAGCTGTCCATCGGCGAGTTCATCGGACGATCCTTCGACGCCCAGGCCGGCACCGCCAACACCCTCAACGGACACAGGGTGACCCTGACCGGCTTCGCCATGACCAGCGAGGAGGGCGGCTGGTACCTCACCCGCCTGCACATCGCCTGCTGCGCCGCCGACGCCATCCCCATGCAGATCATCGTCCGGGGGGTCGCCCAGCCACCGAAAGAGACCTGGGTGGAGGTCACCGGCACCTGGATCCCCCCGACACCGAAGACCTCCGGTACTGGCATCCACGAGATCCAGGCCACCGGCCTGCGGCCGATCAAGAAACCGACCCACACCTACGAATGACCGCACACCTGCGAGACCCGTCCGCCCACAGCCGCCGGGCCAGAGGTTGTTTCGCGATCCCCAGCACCGGCATGACCGCAACCGAG